>NZ_JBICSL010000002.1:82379-584725 GCF_043197045.1 Micromonospora sp. NPDC049282 | reverse complement strand
ACGGCCACCACGATCGACGCGCGGGCGCCGTAGATGGTCCGGGAGTAGACGTCGCGGCCCTGCACGTCGTAGCCGAACCAGGCCGAGGAGGACGGCTCGACCCGGCTGCGCTCCAGCGCGCCGTTGACCGCGTCGCCGGAGGTGAACAGCGAGGGGAACGCGGCCATCACGAGGAAGAGCAGGATGAACGCCGCCGAGATCCAGAACAGCGGCTTGCGCCGCAGGTCGAGCCAGGCGTCACTGAGCAGGCCGCGGGGCTTCTGCTGCTTGGCGCTCTCCGGCACGCCGGCGTCGGTGGGCGCGCCGGACCCGGCCTCGGTGGGCATGGTGGCGGGCGGGGTGGAGACGATCGAGGCGGTGGACGGGTCGCTCATGCCGGCACCTCGCAGGGTCGATGACGTGAACTCACGGTATCGGCCGGCAGCGCGTCGGGTGGTCCGGCGGGAACGAACCGCGCAAAGCGGTGCCCGGGCCGCCGCCGCGTTGCGGTTGGCGCTGCGCGAGCTGAGACCCAGCCCGTCCATCAGCTGGGTCTGCTCGGTGATCGGCGTGGCCGGCCGGAGCATGCGCTCCAGGATGGAGCCATCAGGGCAAGGACATCGGCGAGTGTCGACGAATGGAACTCGACCACGTACGGGGCGTCGCCGGCCCGGGCTACCGCCATCCGGTAGCCGGGCGGCGTCGCCACGTCGGCGAGGCGGTGCGCGCCGGGCGGGTCGGCGCACTCCACGACGTCGCCCGCGTGCACCGGCACGGCCAGGTGGGGCCAGAGCCGGGCCCCGGCCGACTTGACCGCCGCCTCCTTTCGTACCCACAGCCGGGTGCACCGGTCGGCCCGCTGCCCGGCGTCGGCCCCGTCGGCGACGTGCCGCGCCTCCTCGGGATGGAAGAAGCGCCCCGCCAGGGACACCGGATCCCGGCCCGGCGGATGGTGCTGGATGTCCACCCCGACCGGGCGGCCCACGCCGAGCGCCACCGCGACGAGGCCACCGGAGTAGGAGAGGCTGGTGTGCCGCCCGGCGTGCGGTCCGGTCAGCGCCGGCCGGCCGTACCGGCCGGGACGCCAGACGAGCGCCTGCGGCGCGACGCCAGCCTCCCGGCCGGCGAGGACGCGCAGCGCGCCGTGCGCGACCGTGAACCGGTCGCGCAGCGCCGCGGTGCCGAGCGCCGCGGCACGGGAACGCTCGGCCGGGTCGAGCACCGCGTGGCAGCGGGACAGCTCCGCCGGTGACGCGTCGACCGGAACCACCCAGACCCGTACGGTGTCCCGCATGGACGCAGCGTAGTGGTCCGGAATGACGTTGACACGCGGCGATGCGGGTTCCTCCGACAGGCCGGTGTTGGCGCAGACGGCCCAGGCGCGGGTCCCCGTTCCGATCGCCGGGCCGGGAGCCGGCACCGCGCCCCTGGCCTGGGGGCACGGCACGGACGGGCTCACGCTGATGGAGTTCGCGTCCCTTACCCGGCGGTGCGCCTGATCATTGGTGCATTTGACTGCCCATCGGCCACTTTGCCGAAGAATATCGTCATCGCATTGGCCAGCGACCATGGATCGGTGCGTTTATCGATGTTGTTCGCGGGAATCCCGGCCGGTAACGTCGCGCCTGGCGACTAGCCGAGCCTTCGCGAAAGGGCCGACGCGTCATGACGGTTGCTGGCTTCACGCGATACCCGCCCTTCATCGACGACCTCGCCCGAAGCGAATCGGGACGGCTGCTGCACGCCGAACTCGGCCGCCGCTGGCCGGAGACCACCGACCAGCTAACCGCGATCGTCCGGTACGCGCTGCTGCCGGCCGGCAAGCTGCTCCGCCCGATGATGACGCTGCACGCCGCGGAGGCGGTGGGCGGGTCCCCCCGGGACGTGCTCGCCGCCGCGCTCGGGACGGAATACCTCCACGTCGCGACGCTCGTGCACGACGACATCATCGACGCCGACACGCTGCGCCGCGGCCGTCCGGCGGTCCCGGTCGCGTTCGGCATCCCGGACGCCATCGTCGCCGGCGACCACCTCATCTTCACCGCCTTCCGGTCCATCATGGAGGGCGACGCCGCGGTGCCACCGGGCCACGCGGTCGCCGCGATCACCGCGCTGGCCGAGGCGGGGCAGGACCTGTGCCGGGGCCAGTCGATCGAGGCGGGGCTCGTCGGTGACCTCGACGCGGGCGCCCGCTGGTATCCGGAGATGATCCGCCTCAAGACCGGGTCGCTGTTCCGCGCGGCGTGCCACATCGGCGCGTTGCTCGGCGGCGCGGAGCCGGCCGTGGCGTCCGCGCTCGCCCGCTACGGCGAGCACGTCGGCATCGCGTTCCAGATCCGCGACGACCTGCTGTCCTACGTCGCCACCCCGGAACAGACCGGTAAGCCGGCCACCAGCGACCTGAACAACGGCCGCCCCACGCTGCCACTGCTGCTGGCGTACGACGCGGCCACCGACACCGACCGGGTCGAGCTGATGGCGGTGCTGCACCGGCGGGGCGCGGGTCCCGGCGACGTCGAGTGGGTCGCCGCCCTGCTCCACGACGTCGACGCGATCGAGGGAGCCCGCCGGCGGATGGTGGAGCACGCCGAGCGCGCCCGCGCCGAACTGGCCGTGCTCGCCCCCTCCGCCAGCGCGGACGTGCTGGCCGGCATCGCGCGCTGGATGACGAGCGGGATGGCGTGAGTTGCCTGCGTCATCTCCTGCCGCGGGCTTGTCGCATCCCCGTGCTCCAATCCCGGCATGCATCTCGTGGTCACCGGCGCACTCGTGGAGAACGGCGCGGTCCTGCTCGTACACCGCAGCCCGACCCGCCAGGCCTATCCGGATCTCTGGGATCTGCCCGGAGGGCACGTCGACCCGGGTGAGTCGGAGCTGCAGGCGCTCGCGCGTGAGATGCACGAGGAACTCGGTGTGCGGATCGTGGCGGACTCCTCGTCACGGTTGGGCGACCTGCGCGCCGGCAGCGGGGAGAACGCCGTTCACCTGTGCGTCTGGCACGTCGGAGACTGGGTCGGTTCTCCGACCAACTGTGCGCCCGACGAGCACGACGACATGGCGTGGGTCGAGATCCACGAGCTCGGCGGCCTTCCCCTCGTGCATGGCGACCTGCCGGCACTTGTTCGTTCTCTGGCTGGTCCTGGCCAGCCGCATCGTCGCGACGGGGCACCGACGGCCGCGTCGTGAGCACAACTTCACCGCCGTCCACGACGGACGACGGTAGGCCCTCGAGCCCGGTCAGCCGCCGAGACGCTGCCGAGCGAGGAACTTGGGCACGACCAGGCGCCACGCCTCCGTCACCAATTCGGTCATGTATCCGTGGTCGAGCCGCGCGAGGTGGCAGCACACCCAGTTGAAGCGTTGGTCGGATGCACCGGGCAGGAAGAACAGATCCGGGTCGCTGGTGATGAGCCCCTCGCGCTCCTCCTTCGGATACCCGAAGCCCATCGTCGTCTCGTCGCGGGAGAACGCGACGTACACGATGGCGCCGACCCGGAACTTCACGCGGTCCCGGATCAGGTGCTCACTGCTGCGCGGCAGCGTCCGCGCCAGCGCGCGGACGTCGGCTACGGTGACCATGCCCCGACCCTACGCATGAGGTGGGTCAGAATGGGCCGATGACGGTTGGGCCCGGGGTGGTCGTCGCCGTCACCCGGCCAGGTGGCCGGTGGTCCGCAGCAGCGCCCGGGTGAACCGGTTGAGGCTGACCTCGGGGAGCTGCGGCGGGGCGAACCAGCCCAGCTCGCTGATCTCGTCATGGTCGGGGGCCGGCGTCCCGTCCGCGACACCCGCCCGGTAGACGGCGGTGACGTAGGCGACCCGATCGCCGTTGGGGTAGGTCACCTCGTAGTCCGCGCCGCCGAGCACGTCCAGCAGCCGCGGCTCGCTGATCCGGATGCCGATCTCCTCGCGGATCTCACGCCTGGCGGCATCGACCGGGGATTCGCCGATGTCGACCGCGCCACCGGGCACCGCCCACCCGTCCCGAAGCCCGGCATGGCGCACCAGCAGGAGCCGTGCGTGATCGTCGACGACGATGACCGACACCGACGGCATCTGGATCAAGTCGTGGCCGATCAAGGCCCGCAGCCGGGCGAGATGCGAGGACATGGCCATCTGGACACGGTAGCGGCCATGGCCTGCATCACCGCCTCGACCAGGTACGACACGCACGTTCGCGGCAGCATCCCTGCCGGCGCCGGAGCGCCCTGACCGGATTCCCGATCCGGCGGCGTGCGCGGCCATGCCAGAATCGGCAGCCGTGTCCTACCTCCCCCCGCAGCCGTACCCGCCCATGCCCGGCGGTGTCACGCCGCTCGTCGCGTATCCCCATCCGATCGCGCCGCCGCCGGGCTACGCGGTGCTCGTCGTCTCGGTGAACCGCGGGCCCTACCTGGTGCCGGTGCCGACCACCAGCCGCTTCAAGATCGACCGGCAGTCGGTGCCGATCCCCGGCGAGGGCACCTGGCACATCGCGGTCCCGGCCGGCCCGCACGACGTCCGGTACACCGACTTCCTGGGCGTGCCGATCGTCACCACGTCGGTGGTGGCCCAGCCGGGCGCCGCGCACCACCTGTCGTTCCGCTTCGGCGGCTGGCGCAACCGGGTGCACGACGGCCACGGCGCTGACGTGACGCGGTTCGGCATGTGGTCGAACTACAGCATCATGCTTGTCGCGCTGGCGGTCATCCTGCCGCTCTGCTGCGGTGGCGTCGTGCTGGTCACCACCCTCTCCACGTCGACCTGACCGCGAAACCGGCCAGAAGTACGGCGGTCGCGCCGGCCGGCCCTCCTTCGGGCCGATGCCGGCGCCGGCCCCGATCCGCAGGATCGAGGCCATGCCACAAACCGATCTCGCGCTCCAGGCCCGGGGCCTGACCAAACGGTACGGCCGCCGGCCGGCCCTGTCCGACTGCGACCTCGACCTGCCCCGGGGCCGGATGGTCGGCCTGGTCGGCCCGAACGGCGCCGGCAAGTCCACCCTGCTGAACCTCGCCTGCGGGCTGACCACGCCGACGGCCGGCACGCTGCGGGTGCTCGGCTCCGCGCCCGCGGCGGACGCCGCGCACCTGGCCCGGGTCGGGTTCGTCGCCCAGGACACCCCGGTGTACGCCGGCTTCTCGGTCGCCGACCACCTGCGGATGGGCGCGAGGCTGAACCCGTCCTGGGACCGGGCGTTGGCCGAGCGGCGGATCGCCCGGGTGGGGCTCGATCCGGGGCAGCGGGCGGGCCGGCTCTCCGGCGGGCAGCGGGCGCAGTTGGCGCTGACCGTCGCCGTGGCCAAGCGCCCCGAGTTGCTGATCCTCGACGAGCCGGCCGCCGCGCTGGACCCGCTGGCCCGCGACGGTTTCCTGGGCCACCTGATGGAGGTGGTGGCCGAGCTGGGCGCCAGTGCGATCCTCTCCTCGCACCTGCTCGGCGACGTGGCACGGGTCTGCGACCACCTCGTGGTGCTGGGCGCGTCCCGGGTCCAGGTCGCCGGTGACGTGGCCGACCTGCTGGCCCGGCACCACCGCCTGGTCGCCCCGCGCGGCGAGCTGGACCGGCTGCCGGCCGGGGTCGAGGTGCTGTCGACGCGGCACACCGAGGGGCACAGCCACGCCGTGGTGCGGGTCGACGGTCCGCTGCCGCGCCTGCCGTGGCCGGTGGAGCCGGTCGGGCTGGAGGAGCTGGTGCTGAGCTACCTGACCCGGGCGGCGGGGGAGGGCGACCGATGATCTGGACCACCTGGCGACAGTTCCGGGTGCCGGCCCTGGTCGGCGTGGTGGCGTTGGCGCTGTTCGCCGCCTACGTCGTACATCTCGGCCTGGACGTTCGGGACGCCTACGACAGCTACCGGGCCCAGTGCGCCGGCTTGCCCGACTGCCCCCGGCTGGGCCAGCTCGCGGTCGACTACGAGAACACCTCGCTCTATCTGGCCGCGCTGCTCGGGCCGGTGCCCGGCCTGCTCGGCATGTTCTGGGGCGCGCCGCTGGTGGCCCGGGAGTTGGAGGCCGGCACCCAGCGGCTGGTCTGGAACCAGAGCGTGACCCGGCGCCGCTGGCTCGCCGTCAAGCTGGCCGTGGTCGGGCTGACCGCGATGGCCGTGACGGGCGTCGCCGCCGGGCTGGTGACCTGGGCGATGAGCCCGGTCGACCGGGTGGCGGACAACCGGTTCAGCACGGTCCTGTTCGGCGCCCGCAACCTCGCCCCGGTGGCGTACGCGGCGCTCGCGGTCGTGCTCGGCGTGCTGATCGGGCTGCTGGTGCGCCGTACCGTGCCGGCCATGGCGCTGACCGCGCTGGTCTTCGTGGTCCTCCAGTTCCTGGTGCCGAACCTGGTCCGGCCGCACCTGCTGCCGGCGCAGCACGTGGCGCTGCCGATGACGGCGTCGGCGATCAACCAGGCGCGCGGTCTGGGCAGCATCACCGGCGCGCCGGTGGTGCGGGGCCTGGCCGTGCCGGACGCCTGGGTCACCGAGGTCAGCGAGTTGCGTACCCGCACCGGCGAGTCGCTCGACGCGAAGGTCTTCGACAGGTGCTTCACCGACCCGCCGAGGTCCGGCGCGGCGGAGGGGCCGTTCGGTGACACCGCGACGTGCCTGGCCGACCAGGACCTGCATGTGGACGTCGCCTACCAGCCGGTCGGCCGGTACTGGTCGTTCCAGTGGTTGGAGTCGGCTCTCTATCTGCTGCTGGCCGCGCTGCTGGCGGCGGTCGCGTTCCGCCGCATCCAGCGTCGCCCGAGCTAAGCCGTGTCTTCAAAGGTTTACCACCATTGGAGTAGCGCGGCGATAGTGACGATGGCCCGGAACGAGGTCGCGGTCTTGTCGTAGCGGCGGGGCCGCCGGCGGATGCGGGCCTGGCAGACCGATCCGTCCGCGCCGCCCGTGGTGTCGCTGCGCTCCCCGGCGGAGCTGGACGTCTGGCTGAGCGGGCTGCCCCGTCGGTGAGGACGGGCGGATCCTCGCCTACTGACGGCCGCGGAACTGAGAGGACCGAGGATGAAGTCGACGGAGACACCGGTACGCGACCAGATCATCGCCTTCCTGCACGGCTGCGCGCGGGCCGTCGAGGCCGGCGACAACGGTGCCGTGGCCGCGAGCTACGCCGAGACGTACATCGAGGGTGACCCGGGCGGGGCGGCGGCCGTCATCAACGACGTCGGGTACCGGGCCGCTCTCGACGAACGCCACACGGCGATGACCGAGCAGTTTGGTCTGACCGGAGCCCAGGTGACGGTCCTGGACGTTCTCGATCTCGCACCGGGGTACGTCCTCGTACCGACCGAGTGGACGTTGGACTTCACGCCGCCGCAGGGCAAGGCCGGCAGCGCGCGGTTCGCACAGACCCACGTGGTGCGCTGCGACGGCGACCGGCCACAGATCCTGCTCTACCTCTCGCACGAGTGCGAGGACGACGTCATGCGCGAGCTGGGGCTCACCGGCTGACCCTCCATGGCGAATACGTCGTGGGGGCCCCCCCCCCCGGGGGGGGGGCGCCCCCCGGGGGGGGGGCCGGGCGGGGGCCCCCCCCGGGGGGGGCCCCCCCCCCCCCCCCCCCGCGGCCCCCCCGGGGCCCCCCCCCCCCCGGGGGGGGGGGGCCCCCACGACGTGAGGTGGCCCGGCCGGGATCACACCGGCCGGGCCACGATCAGGACTCCAGGCGTCGACGTCGGGCGAGGAAGAACACGACCGCGCCCAGGACGACCATCACACTTCCGACGCCGGTCATGGCCGGGACCACGCCGCCGCCGGTGACCGGCAGGATAGGTTGCTTGCCGCCACCACCAGGTTTGCCGGGTGCGCCGGGGCTGCCCGGCGCGCCGGGGCTGCCGGGTGCGCCGGGCGCTCCGGGCGCTCCGGGGGGTCCGGACGGACCAGGTGCGCCGGGGCTGCCGGGCGCTCCGGGGGCTCCCGGACTACCGGGTGCGCCAGGGGCTCCAGGTGCTCCCGGACTACCGGGTGCTCCCGGGCTGCCGGGTGCTCCCGGGCTGCCGGGTGCTCCCGGGCTGCCGGGTGCTCCCGGGCTGCCGGGCGCGCCAGGGCTGCCGGGTGCTCCCGGGCTGCCAGGCGCGCCGGGGCTGCCGGGTGCTCCCGGGCTGCCGGGCGCGCCGGGGCTGCCGGGTGCTCCCGGGCTGCCAGGCGGGCCGGACGGGCCGGGCGGGCCGGTGGGTCCGGGCGGGCCCGTCGGCCCGGCGCAGATCGGTGCGGTGATGACGTTGGTGTCGAGGGTGACGGCGGCGGTGCGCGCCAGCGCGCGGCCCTGGAGGGTCGCGCCGGTGGCCATCGTGATCGCGGCCTGAGCCATGATGGTGCCCACGAAGGTGGTGCCAGTGCCGATCGTCGCCGAGCTGCCGATCTTCCAGAACACGTTGCAGGCCGACGCCCCGTTGATCAGGACGACGCTGCTGTTTGACGCCGTGGTCAGCGAGGAGTCCACCTGGAAGATGAACACGGCCGACGGGTCGCCCTGGCCGTTGAGCGTCAAGGGTCCGGTCAGTTGGGCCGCCCCGATCCGGTAGACCCCTTCGTTGAGCGTGTTGCCACCCAGCTCCGCCGGGAGGTTGGTGAACGGGGTCCGGCCGGCGGCATCGTTGAAGGCGATGGTCAGGTCGCTCTGAGCCTGTAGGGCGACCGCGTCGCCGAGGTGCACCTCGCCGCCGATGGTTGCCGTGCCGAAGCCGGACGCGGTGTTTCCGGGGAACCGCCCGAGGCTCTGGGCCAGGAAGCTGGGGCCGGTGTTGGTGGGCTCCGCCCCGGCCAGGACGGAGAAGTCGGCCGCCGTCCCGAGGTTGACCGGTGCTTCCTGGGCGTTGGCGGCGGTCGAGCTGAAGAGCAGCAGGCTGGCTGCCACTGTGGCGGCTGCGCCAGCCGCGAGCGCCGGCAGGACCACCCGCCGCCGTAGCCGATGTTTGGGTTGAGCTGTCACAGAACACCCTCCGTGGGTACTACTCGCAGGAGGCGTCCAGCGAGTGGCGTCCTGCGTGATACGGCTGCATGGCGCCGATGTAGCGCGCTGACCACCACATCACGTCACGTGTTCCAATGAGGGTGAATCAGGACAATAGCCCAATTCTATCTATCTGAATCGGACTAACATTCGTATTCGCATTCGCCGGTTCTGGGAGTAGCGGGCGGGTGCGTGGCCCGAGCAACCGAGCGGATCTCAGCCTAGACAGTGTCTTTAGAAAATCTTCGTGTCGGATGATGTAGCGCGTGGGTCGTCGCTACGAGTTGTCTGAGGTCGGGTGGGAAGCGCTGTCGAGGTACCTGCCGTCGGCGGTGACCGGTGGTCGGCCTCGAGTCGATGACCGGCGGGTGCTCAATGGGATCGTGTGGAAGATCCGGGCCGGGCCGGGCCGGGCCGGGGCGGCGTGGCGTGACGTGCCCGCCCGCTACGGGTCGTGGCAGTCGATCTACACCCGTTTCCGCAGGTGGGCCCTTGACGGCACGTTCGAGCGGATGCTCGCTGGGGTCCAGGCCGACGCGGACGCGTTGCCGGATCGCCGCGCGGTTTCCGCCTCGGCTCGACACCCTCGTGCGAACGGGCCCGGGAGTCCGGGATGGGAGGAGAGGTGGTCCGAGAGGCTAGAAACGTGATGACGCTGATGGCTCAGAGGTGCGGCGCCGCCACGCTGATCGGGTCGCCTGGCGCGGGGACCTCGGGCGTTGCTTGGATGGTCGGCATGACCGGAATCGGACCCGTCGCCTGGCCGCCCGCACCGATCCGCACCGAGCGACTGGTGCTCCGGGCGCCCGAGGCGCGGGACCGGTCGGCGTTCGTCGAGTTGCTGGCGTCGCCGGAGGCGCACGCCTACCTCGGCGGCCCCCGGTCGCGCGACGAGCTGGAGCGGGAGCTGCCCGAGGTGCCCGGGCAGTGGCCGGGGAGTTTCGTCGTCGACCTCGACGGGGCGATGATCGGCCGGGTCCTGCTCCGGCGCGCCACCGGGCATCGCCGTCCGGCGGCGGTGGGGAAGGCCGATCTCGGTTACCTGTTCCTGCCGCACGCGTGGGGTTTCGGGTACGCGACGGAGGCGTGCGTGGCGGTGCTCGAGTGGTTCGACCGCGTCCTGCCCGGCGAGCCGGTGGTGCTCACCACCCAGTCGGCGAACGCCGACTCGATGCGCCTCGCGGCGAAGCTGGGGTTCACCGAGGTGGAGCGGTTCCACGCCTGGGACGCCGAGCAGTGGCTCGGCGTGCGACCCCCGGTGACGCCCTAGCCTGAGCCGGCGGTCAGCCGGTGGGACCGATCCGCTTGGCCAGGTCCACGAAGGACCGCCAGGACGCGGCGTCGACGTGCAGGGTGCCGCCGTCGCGGTCCTTGGTGTCGCGGACCAGTACGACGCCCGGCAGGTTGTCCGCGACCTCCACACAGGAGCCACCGTTGCCGCCGGACCGGGTCGACTTCCGCCACTGAGGGGTGGTCAGTTCCATGACTTCGCCACTTCCTTGATCAGCTTGAGGGACTGCCGGCGGGGGAGCGCCTCGTTGCGCACGATCTCCCACGTCCTGGCGAGCCTAGCAACGTCGGCCGGCGCGTCGACGATCTGCGCGGTGAGCTGGTTGTCCGCGTGGATCACCCGGCTGCCGTCGGGCAGTTCGGCGATGATGAACTGCCCGGCCAGGCCCAGGTACATGCCGGCGTCGACCGGCACCACGTGCACCTGGACGTGTTCCAGCACGGCCAGCTCCACCAGGCGGTCGAACTGCTCCGCCATCAGGCCCGGCGCGTCGAGCACCGGCCGGCGGAGCACCGACTCGTCGACGACGGCGATGAGCTGCGGCGGGCGCGGCCCGGTCAGGATCGCCTGCCGGCCCAGTCGGCTCGTCACGATGCGGTCGGACTCCTCCGGGGTGAACCGGCCGCCGGCCAGGGTCGCGCGGGCGTACCGCTCGGTCTGGAGCAGGCCGGGCAGGTAGGACAGCTCGAACCAGCGCAGCGTGGCCGCCTCCCGCTCCACCTCGATCCACTCCCGCAGCCACACCGGGTCGGCGTCGAGCGTGGCGAGCGCGCGCAACATCCGCTCGAACCGCCCGCCGGTCGCGAACCGCTCGTCGATCGCCTTCGTGTAGTCCCGGGTCGGCGCGCGCCCGCCGGTCTCCACCGAGCTGACGTGCGACCCCGAATAGCCGATCCGCCGGCCGAACTCCTCCTGGCTCAGCTCCACCGACGCCCGGAACAGGCGCAGCTCACCCAGCACGTAGGCCGTCGCGCTCCCCATCGTCTCCCCAACCGTCGCCCGATCACCGCGGCAGGCCGCCCACGGCTGCCCAACCACCCGCCTGAGCTGCGCGGACGCGCCGAGCATGTGTCGACAGTAGTCGGTTCCTCACCACACTGTCACCGGTGCGGAGCCCGGTCCACGCCGCCAGACCCGAGGAGGTTCCGTGATCACGACGAGACTGCCGATGCCCGGCCCCGGCCCGGAGCCCGACCGGCCACGCGGCTACGGGACGGCCGTGCCGCACACGCCGCTGCGCCCGTCGTGGGCGTGCCGGGCCGACGGCGCGCCGTGGCCCTGCCCGCACGCCCGGCTCGCGCTCAAGGCCGAGTACGACCGCAACCTCGCCGCGCTCACCATCTACCTGGCCGGCCTGCTCTTCGAGGCGATGCGCGACTTCTACCACCTGAACCCGCACGACGGCCCGAGCCCGCAGCAGATGTATCAGCGTTTCCTCGGCTGGAGCCCGTTCCGCCGCCCGATCGTCGAGCCGGCGGACTGAGTCAGGCGCCCTCGACCACCCGGTTCTCCCAGGCCCAGGCGGCGACCTCGACCCGGTTGCGGGCGCCCAGCTTGCTCTGGATGCCGGAGAGGTGACTCTTCACCGTGCTCAGCGAGATGAACAGCTCGGCCGCGATCTCCCGGTTGGTGCGCCCACGCGCGATCGCCCGGACCACCTCGACCTCCCTGGCGGAGAGCCGGTGCGCGTGCCGGCCCGGCGCCGGCCGGGTCGTCGCGGCGACGTGCCGGAGCAGTCGCAACGTCACCGACGGCGAGACCAGCGCGTCGCCGTTGTGCGCGGCGCGGACCGCCTCGACCAGCAGGGCCGGCCCGGCGTCCTTGAGCAGGAAACCGACCGCGCCGTTGCGCAGCGCGCCGTAGACGTACTCGTCCAGGTCGAACGTGGTCACCACGATGACCCGCAGCGGGCCCGGCGGGCCCGGGCCGGCCAGCGCCCGGGTCACCTCGATCCCGTCGAGGCGGGGCATCCGGATGTCGACCAGGCAGACGTCCGGGCGCAGCCGGCGGGCCTCGGCGACCGCCTCGACGCCGTCGGACGCCTCGCCCACCACGGTGATGTCGGGCTGGTCCTCCAGGATGAGCCGTAGCCCGCCCCGGACCATGGCCTGGTCGTCGGCGACCAGCACCCGGATGCTCATCGCGGCGTCCGGCCCGGGAGCGGCGTCCGGCCCGGGAGGGGGAGGGTGGCCCGGACGGACCAGCCTCGCCCGTCGCGGGGGCCGGCCCGTAGTGTGCCGCCGAGCGTCCGTACCCGCTCGCGCATCCCCACCAGGCCGTAGCCGCTTCGCTGGCCGGCCCGGGCCGGTGTCGGCGGCCCGTCGTCCACCACCTCCACGGACACCTCGTCCGGGCCCTGGTCGACGGTGACGGTGACCGACCCGGCGTGCGGGGCGTGGCGGGACACGTTCGTCAGCGCCTCCTGCACGATGCGGTGGACCGTGGTGGTCACCTCCGGCGGCCACCCCTGGTCGCCCTCGGGCAGCCGCAGGCGCACCGGTGGGCCGTGCCGGCCGAAGCGGGTCACCAGGTCGGTGAGCTGCTCCGGCCCGGGCGAGGCGGGCGCCGCGTCGTCGGCGTCCCGCAGCAGCCCGACCACCCGGCGCATGGCGGCCAGCGCGTCGGCGCCGGCCAGCTCGATCCCGGCCAGCATCTCCGGCAGCTTCCCGGGTTGCTTCGCGCCGACCAGTTGCGCGGCCTGGGCCTGCACGACGACGCCGGTGACGTGGTGGGTGACCACGTCGTGCAGCTCACGGGCCAGTTCCAGGCGCTCGTTGCGGCGTACCGTCTCGGTGGCGGCCCGGGCGCGGGCGTCGGCCCGCCGCAACGCGAGGCCGACCGCGACGGCGGCCAGCCAGCACAGCGTGTCGAGCACCGTCACCGCGGTGCGGCCGTGCTGGTTGTCCAGCGACGTGAGCAGGCTGCCGGCGATCACCAGCAGGCCCGCGCCGGCGACGACGGCGGCCGGGCGCACCGGCCGGGTGCGGATCGCGGAGCCGACCAGCACGGCCAGCGCCAGCCCGGTGATCGGGCCGGGCTCCTGCGGCAGGTCCGCGACGAAGGAGATCAGGACGGCCACGGCGGCCACGCCGAGGCCGGCCGCCGCCGCCCGCACCGGGTCCCGGCGTCGCAGCAGGGCCAGGCCGCAGACGATCGCGCCGACCACGCCGTTGAGGATGGTGTACGCGGCGCCCCAGCTGTTCGCGATCATGACGGCGGTGACCGCCAGGCCGAGGGCGAGCACCACGGCGAGGCCGAGATCGGGCAGGAGGCTGGCCGGTCGACGCGTCTCGGTCATGCCACCAGGCTAGGAAACTCCCGGGCCGGACGGACCGGTCAAAAGTACGGTCCACGGCCTCGCCGCGCCGCCGGCCCGGTCCTGTGCTATCCACGTGTCATGGCCGACGACCAGCACGTTTCCCCGGCGAGCGCCGACATCCGTGACCACCGACTGATCTACGGCTGCATGGGGCTGGGCGGCGGCTGGGACGCCGAGCCGTACGGCGCACCGGAGATCGCGGCGGCCGAGGCGGCGGTCCAGGCCGCCCTGGAGATCGGCGTCACCGCGTTCGACCACGCGGACATCTACCGCAACGGCAAGTCGGAGGCGGTCTTCGGCGAGGTCCTGGCCCGCGCGCCGGAACTCCGCTCGCGTGTGGTGCTGCAGACGAAGTGCGGCATCCACCTGGCCGGCGACGACGGGCCGGGCCGGTACGACCTGCGCGGGGCGCACATCGTGCACAGCGTCGAGCAGAGCCTGACCCGGCTGCGGACCGACGTGCTCGACGTCCTGCTGCTGCACCGGCCGGACCCGCTCGCCGAACCGGACGAGGTGGCCGAGGCGCTGACCACGCTGCACCGGCAGGGCCTGGTGCGGCAGTTCGGCGTGTCGAACATGGCGGCGGCGCAGATCGCCCACCTCCAGGCGTCCCTGGACGTGCCGCTGGTCGCCAACCAGTTGGAGATGAGCCTGGCCCGGCGCGACTGGGTCGAGGCCGGCGTGCTGGTGAACACGGCGGAGGCCACCGGGACGAATTTCCCGCTCGGCACGCTTGAGCACTGCCGGGCGCACCGGATCGGCCTGCAGGCCTGGGGGCCGCTGGCCCGTGGGCGCTTCACCGGCGCCGCGCGGACGCCGGCCGACCGGGAGACGGCCGAGCGGGTCGCCGCGCTCGCCGACGCCAGGGGGACGACGCCGGAGGCGATCGTGCTGTGGTGGATCCAGCGGCACCCGGCGCGGGTCGCCCCGGTGATCGGCACCGCCGACCCGACCCGTATCCGGGCCTGCCGGGACGCCGTCCGGCGCGACCCGGAGCTGACCCGCGAGGAGTGGTACGACCTCTGGACGGTCGCCCGAGGCGCCCCCCTCCCGTGACCTCCCGCCCACCCCCGTTCCGCGCGTCCCCGCGTGCGCGTTCCCGGAACGAGTGGCCATCCGGCCCCGGATGACCACTCGTTCCGGGAAACAGGCGCGCCCCGGTCAGGCGAGGGTGCAGGCCGCGCCGTTGAGGGCGAAGGAAGCGGGCTTGCCGGTGTTGCCGGTGTGGGTGGCCTGGAATCCGATGGTGAGCGATCCGTTCGCGGGGATGGCGGCGTTGTAGGCGACGTTGCGGGCGGTCACCTGCCCGGAGGCGGGGGAGTAGGAGGCGTTCCAACCGGAGGTGATGGCCTGACCGCCGGGCAGCGTGAACGCCAGGGCCCAGCCGTTCACGGCGGCGGACCCGGTGTTGGTGATGGTGATGTTCTCCGTCAGCCCGGAGTTCCAGGCGTTGACGTCGACGCTGACCCGGCAGGCGCCCGAGCCCGGCGGCGGCGTGGTCGGGGTCGGGGTCGGGGTGGGTGAGGTGGTCGGCGTCGGGGTCGGGGTCGGTGAGCTGGTCGGCGTCGGCGAGGTGGTCGGCGACGTGGTCGGGCTCGGCGTGCTGGTCAGGCCGAAGAATGCGATCGCGACCGCGGCCATGCCCCCGGAGGGCAGGCTGTGCCCGGCGCCCTGGATGCTGTACGCCTCGACCTGGACGGTGCCGTTGGCGTCGGCGTAGCGACGCCGGTTCCAGTTGGCCTGCGGCGTGTCCGTGGAGGTGGGCGTCTGGCTGAGGCCGAACACGTTCGTCCACTGCTCGATGGTCTCCTGGAGCAGCGAGTACGGCACCAGGTTGTCGGCGGTGCCGTGCCAGAGCTGCACCCGGGGCCGGGGGCCGGTGTAGCCGGGGTAGGCCTGGCGGACCGCGTCACCCCACTGCTGCGGGGTCCGGTTCATGTTGCCGCCGGTGCACTGGCTGCTGCCGGGCGGGTAGTCCGCCGCGTTCGCGAAGCAGTTGTACGGCACGCCCATGAACGCCGCGCCGGCCTTGAACACGTCGGGGTAGAGCGCCAGCATGTGGTTGGTCATCATGCCGCCGGACGAACTGCCGGTGGCGTAGACCCGATCGGGGTCGGCGCCGTACTGCTGCTGGACGTAGCGGACCATCGAGACGATCGACACCGGGTCGCTGCCGCCGCCGCGGCGCTTGGCGGCGTCGGACCAGGTGTCGAAGCAGTTGCCGAAGCCGGCCTGCTGGGTCGCGCTCGGGTAGATCACGATGTACCCGTACCGGTCGGCCAGCGAGGCGAACTCGCTGCCGGAGTAGAAGCCCGGACCGGACCCGCCGCAGCCGTGCATGGCCACCACGGTCGCCGGTCGGGCCGGCCGGTTGTCCGGGACGTAGACGTGCATGCGCATCCGCCCCGGGTTGTCGCCGAAGCTGGTCACCTCGGTCAGCGACGCCGCGTAGGCGGGTTGGACGGTGGGGACCACCAGTCCGGCCGCGGCCAGCGTCGCGGCGGCGGCGAGCAGCATCTTGCCTCTGAGTTTCACGGAGACTCCTTCGATCACCTGTGCAGGTTGAGGTGGTGGGTGGTGCGCCCTGCCCGGCTCCGTGTCGGGTAGCAGATAGTGTTCCCGTCGGGCCGGGAAGTGTCAATCGATGCCTCGCGATACGTGTCCGTGACGATCTCCGTCTACAGTCGAGGCACCGTTCCCGAGGCGAGTCCGGAGTGCCCGTGGCCAGCGCGTTCGACATCGAGGAGATCTATCCCGACGACGGGGAGAGCTCGGTCCGCCTGCCTCGGCGCCAGGCCGGCCCCTCGCCGCAGGGCGTCGCGGTGACGCTCCTGGCGGACTACACCCTGACCACCCGGGCCACGCTGCCGTCCGCCGCCATCGTGGCGCTGCTCGCCGAGGCCGGGGTGACGAGCGCCGGCGCCCGGACCGCGATCAGCCGGCTGGCCCGCCGGGGTGTGCTGGAGCGCAGCCAGCAGGGCCGGAACAGCTCCTACCGGCTCAGCCGCGCCGCCGCCGCCGACCTCTCCGCCGGCGCACACTGGATCCTCACCTCCACCACTGACGGAAAGCCGTGGGACGGGTGCTGGACGGTCGTCGCGTTCTCGCTTCCGCAGGAGCGGGCCGCGCAGCGGCGTGCGTTGCGCGGACAGCTCCGCTGGCTCGGCTTCGCGCCGTTGTACGACGGACTGTGGATCTCGCCGTACGAGCTGACCCCGCCGGCCCGGTCGCGGCTGGCCCGGCACACCCGGGGCGCCGTCACGGTCTTCCGGGGCCGGCACGCGGCGCTGGACGTGATCGGCGAGCGTGCCCCCGTCGAGGCCTGGGACATCGTCGCGATCAGCCGGCAGTACGAGGAGTTCCTGCGCCGCTGGACCCCACTGGCGTCGCGGACCGGGTCCGTCGACGGCCCGGCGGCGGTGCGCACGCGCACCGAGGTGATGGACACGTACCGGCGGTTCCCGACGCTCGACCCGCAACTGCCGCTGGAACTCCTGCCGGACGGCTGGCCCCGGCAGTCGGCCCGGGACCTGTTCGAGGCCGTCTACGACGGACTCGCCGGGCCCGCCGAGCGCCACGTCCGGGCGGTCGTCGCCCGGCACGCCGGCGGCGCGCCGGCCCCCGACGTCCGGGCGCACACCACCGCCGACATGCTCGCCGGCGTACGCGCGGACAGGTGCGGCGCGCCGCCGGGTTGACGGCCCGGCGGCTGGGTTCGGTGTCGACGCGCCGATCAGCCGGCCTCGACGGTGGCCAGCGTCCGCATCGCGTCGCGCTCCCGCTCGGCCAGGTCGGTGAGGACCGTCGAGGCGCGGGCGAGGTGCGCGGCGTCGCCGGTCTCCCCGGCGGCGGCGAGGTGCCGGGCCACCTCGGTCCAGCGGGGCACGATGTCGGCGTACTCCCGGTGCGCCCGCCGCACGGCCTCGTCATCGACCACGGTGGCCGCCTCGGCCAGGAAATCGCGGTACAGGGCGCGGAACAGCGCGCCGCCGGTGCCGCCGCGTTCCATCAGCGTCGCGGCCAGCGGGAGGTCGCGGGCCGGGTCGGCGGCGCGGTCGAGCCACCCGGTGATCCGCCGGGCCGCCGTGGCGATGCCGCGGTGGCCGAGGTTCGCGATGGGCGGGTTCAGGAACGCGTCGGCGTTGGCCCGCACCGCCGCCCGCACGGCCACGTCGAGGTCGGGCCGACCGCCGGGGGCGGAGAGGGTGTACGAGAGGTTGCGCGCGGTCATCGGACCGCGCTCGCTGCGGGCCCGTTCCAGGCTGGCCAGCGTGGTCGTCACGGCGCCGCCCTGCTGGGCGGTGTCGACCAGGAGGGCGTGGGTGTCGTCGTAGCCGTACATCGCCACGGTGTGGCCGCCGAAGTGGACCTTCGTGGTGAAGTAGTCGAGGTGGTAGGAGTCCAGTTGCAGTCCGACCGGGTGCCCGGCGTCGAGCACGGCGACGACGTCCTGCCAGGCCTTGCGGACCGAGGTGGTCTCCCGCACCCGCAGCTCCAGGCCGAGGTGCCCGGCCGCGGCCCGGGTGACGCACATCGGCCTGGTGCGGCCGCCGAGGAACGGCAGGTCCATGGCCTTGGCGTCCCAGTAGACGAAGCCCAGCCCCTCGCCGAGGCCGAACAGCATCGGCTCGGACGCCTCGACGCCCACGTGGCGCGTCAGCACGCCGAGCGTGGTGGTCTCGCAGTGCGCCCCGGCGGTGAACCCGATGTTCTCGATGATCATTCGATGTCCTGATCTCTGGTCCGGAAAGATTTCGAAAGTTTCGGTCGCCGATTCCGGTGGCATGTGTCATCAGGTGGACCTTGAAGCGGAAAGCCGGGTGTCGAAGCGCTTCCCTGTGCCATCCAGCAGCGCTTACGTGTTTTCGGCGGCACTGCCGTGCCGCTACCGGTTTCCATGATGTTTCCGGAAGTTGTTGACACAATGAACGGCGCCTCCAATACTGGCCATCGACCTACCTCTATGACACAGGCCGCGCGCCAGCCACCACAGGGAGGAAACTCGCCCATGAACGACGCCCCCGTCCGCTCGGGCAGCCGCATGCGCGGACGCCTCAGGATGCTCCTCGGCGGAGCCTGCGCCGTGGCGCTCGTCGCCGCCGGCACCACTGCGGCCCTGTCCGGTCCCGCCTACGCCGACACGACCGTCACGTCGAACTCGACCGGCACCAACAACGGCTACTTCTATTCCTTCTGGAAGGACAGTGGCAACGTCTCCATGACCATGGGGAACGGCGGTCAGTACAGCACCCAGTGGAGCGGCATCAACAACTTCGTGGCCGGCAAGGGCTGGAACCCCGGCTCCGCGCGCAACGTCACGTACTCCGGTAGCTTCAACCCGTCCGGCAACGCCTACCTCACTTTGTACGGCTGGACCCACAACCCCCTCATCGAGTACTACATCGTCGACAGTTGGGGTAGCTGGCGCCCGCCGGGCAGCGGCTACATGGGCTCGGTCAGCTCGGATGGCGGCACGTACGACATCTACCGCACCCAGCGGGTCAACGCGCCGTCGATCGAGGGCACCCGGACCTTCTACCAGTACTGGAGCGTCCGGCAGTCGAAGCGGGTCGGCGGCACCATCTCCGCGGGCAACCACTTCAGCGCCTGGTCCCGGCTCGGCATGAACCTTGGCAACCACGACTACCAGATCCTGGCCACCGAGGGCTACCAGAGCAGCGGAAACTCCAACATCACCATCGGCGGCTCCAGCCCGAACCCGACCTCGGGCCCGACCACCCCGCCGCCCAACGGCGGCGGCTGCACGGTCAGCGTCAGCCGGGCCGAGGAGTGGGGCGACCGGTTCAACGTGACGTTCTCGGTCAGCGGCAGCAGCAACTGGGTGGTGAACATCCAGACCCAGGGTGGCCAGACGCTCCAGAACAGCTGGAACGCGTCGGTGAGCGGCACCAGCGGCACGCTCACGGCGCGCCCGAACGGCAACGGCAACAACTTCGGCATCACGCTGTACAAGAACGGCAACAGCAACACGCCGACGGCGAGTTGCTCGGCCGGCTGAGCTGATCTCTTCGGGTGGGGGTGCCGCGCTGGCGGCGCCCCCACCTTCGCGTGTGCCGGCGGACACACCCGGACAGAAACTTGATTCATTCCAGAACACTGGACTAGTGTTCATGGCATGACGTCCGACTTCGAGACCCAGTTGCGGGCGGTCTCGTTGCGCGTGACCCGGCCCCGCCTGGCGGTGCTCGCCGCCCTGCGGGACCATCCGCACGTCGACACCGACACCGTGATCGCGCTGGTCCGGGCGGACCAGCCCACGGTCTCCCACCAGGCGGTCTACGATGTGCTCCGGGCGCTCACCGACGCCGGCCTGGTGCGCCGCATCCAGCCGGCCGGCGCCGTCGCTCGTTACGAGTCACGGGTGGGGGACAACCACCACCACATCGTCTGCCGCTCGTGCGGCGCGATCGCCGACGTGGAGTGCGCCGTCGGTCACGCCCCCTGCCTCACCGCCTCCGACGACCACGGCTTCGTGGTCGACGAGGCGGAGGTCGTCTACTGGGGCACCTGCCCCGACTGCGCGACCGACCGCACCGCCCACTGATCCGCCAGTTCGGCCAGTGATCCGCCAGTTCGGAAGGAAACAGATGAGCGACACCCAGGACAACCGGCCCGTCAGCGCCCAGGGCGTGGACGCCAAGGAGGCGGCCGGCTGCCCGGTCGCGCACGACTCCGTGACCGCGCAGGGCAGTGAGAGCGAGAACCCGGCGATCGACTCACCGACTCCGAAGACCGGCGGTCGTCCGCGCACCAACCGCGACTGGTGGCCCAACCAGCTCGACCTGTCGGTGCTGCACGCCCACTCGTCCAAGGGCAACCCGCTGGGGGCCGACTTCAGCTACGCCCGGGAGTTCGCCAAGCTCGACGTCGAGGCCCTCAAGCGCGACATCACCCAGGTGCTCACCACCTCCCAGGAGTGGTGGCCGGCCGACTTCGGCCACTACGGCGGCCTGATGATCCGGATGAGCTGGCACGCCGCCGGCACCTACCGGATCGAGGACGGCCGCGGCGGCGCCGGCGACGGCGGTCAGCGCTTCGCCCCGCTGAACAGCTGGCCGGACAACGCCAACCTGGACAAGGCCCGCCGGCTGCTCTGGCCGGTCAAGCAGAAGTACGGCCAGAAGGTCTCCTGGGCCGACCTGCTGGTGCTGGCCGGCAACGTCGCGCTGGAGTCGATGGGCTTCAAGACCTTCGGCTTCGGCTTCGGCCGCGAGGACGTCTGGGAGCCCGAGGAGATCTTCTGGGGCCCGGAGGACGCCTGGCTCGGCGACGAGCGCTACGCCTCCGAGCGGGAGATGACGGCCGTGGTCGGCGCGACCGAGATGGGCCTCATCTACGTCAACCCGGAGGGCCCCCGCGGCAACGCGGACCCGCTGGCGGCGGCGCACTTCATCCGGGAGACCTTCCGCCGGATGGCGATGAACGACGAGGAGACCGTCGCCCTCATCGCCGGCGGCCACACGTTCGGCAAGACCCACGGCGCCGGCGTCGCCGACGACCACGTCGGCCCGGAGCCGGAGGGCGCCCCGCTGGAGAATCAGGGTCTCGGCTGGCTGAGCACCCACGGCAGCGGCAAGGGCGGGGACACGATCACCAGCGGTCTCGAGGTGACCTGGACCGACCGGCCGACCGAGTGGAGCAACCGCTTCTTCGAGATCCTGTTCGGCTACGAGTGGGAGCTGACCACCAGCCCGGGCGGGGCGAAGCAGTGGGTCGCCAAGGACGCCGAGGCGATCATCCCGGACGCCCACGACCCGTCGCGGAAGCACAAGCCGACGATGCTGACGACCGACCTGTCGCTGCGCCTCGACCCGGCGTACGAGAAGATCTCGCGCCGCTTCCTGGAGCACCCGGACGAGTTCGCGTTGGCGTTCGCGAAGGCCTGGTACAAGCTGCTGCACCGCGACATGGGTCCGGTCAGCCGCTTCCTCGGCCCGTGGGTGCCGGAGGCCCAGCTGTGGCAGGACCCGGTGCCGGCCGCCGAGCACGAGCTGGTCGGTGACGCCGACGTCGCCGCGCTCAAGGCGAAGATCCTCGACTCCGGCCTCACCACCGCCCAGCTCGTCTCCACCGCCTGGGCGTCGGCCGCGAGCTACCGCTCCACCGACAAGCGTGGCGGCGCCAACGGCGCGCGGATCCGGTTGGAGCCGCAGCGCAACTGGGAGGTCAACCAGCCCGAGCAGCTCGCCGGCGTGCTGGAGACCCTGGAGGGCATCCAGCGGGAGTTCAACGACGCCGGTGGCGCCCGGATCTCGCTCGCCGACCTGATCGTGCTGGCCGGCTCGGCCGCGGTCGAGAAGGCGGCGCGGGACGCCGGTGTCGAGGTGACCGTGCCGTTCCGGCCGGGTCGCACCGACGCCAGCCAGGAGCAGACCGACGTCGAGTCGTTCCGGGTGATGGAGCCGCGCGCCGACGGCTTCCGCAACTACCTGCGGCCGGGCGAGAAGACCGAGCCGGAGGTGCTGCTCGTCGACCGCGCGTACATGCTCAACCTGACCGCGCCGGAGATGACCGTCCTCGTCGGCGGTCTGCGCGCCCTCGGCAACAACGTCGGCGGCGCGTCGCACGGCGTGCTCACCGACCGGCCGGGCGTGCTGACCAACGACTTCTTCGCCAACCTGCTCTCCCCGGGCACCCGGTGGAAGGCGTCGGAGTCCGACGAGCACGTCTACGAGATCCGGGACCTGGCCACCGACCAGGTGAAGTGGACCGCCACCGCGGTCGACCTCATCTTCGGCTCGAACTCGCAGCTGCGGGCGCTCGCCGAGGTCTACGCCAGCGAGGACGCGCGGGAGAAGTTCGTGACCGACTTCGTCGCCGCCTGGACCAAGGTGATGGAGCTGGACCGGTTCGACCTGTCCTGATCCACCTGTTCCACCCGATGAGCCCCGGTCGATCCGTCACGGATCGACCGGGGCTCGTCCCGTCCCGGGTGCGGCCCGTCCCTCACTGGTCGCCGTGGTTGTTCGCCCAGTGCCCACCCACGGCCGACGTGTCGGCCCGGATCGCCACGCGGTTGCCGTCGAGGTCGTTCTCCACCACCCGGCAGTTCAGACAACTGCCGCGTTCGGTGATCCAGATGCCGGCGGTCTGGGTGCCGGAGCCGCTGTCCCGGATGAGGTTCCCCCGGATGGTGACCGAGTCGCAGCTGGCGTTCAGGGTGAGCCCGGCCCGGTCGTCCGGCGCCGCCGGCAGCTCGTAGGGCGTGCCGGGGGTGGGGATGTCGGCACTCCACACGCTGTCGATGCCGGGACGGTTGGGGGCCAGCACGAGCGTCGTCTCGTCGTTGCTGGCGACCACCGCGAAGCGCCCGTCGACCCGCAGGACCTTGCCCCGGTGGCCGTCCTCCGGCCAGCCGGCGTGCTGGTCGACGAGCGTGTTCTCGGTGTAGCGGACCGACTCGCCGCCGCCCTCGACGGCCGGCGCGCACTGACGGCCGTTGTTGCGGAGCCGGTTGTTGATGATGACGGTGTCCCGCACCGGCCGGTCGGAGCGGATGCCGTCGAGGCTGTTGCCCCAGATGTCGTTGCTCTCGATGACGATCTCCTCGGCGACGGCCCGGTTGCCCTCGCCGAGATCCTGGTGGTGGTAGCCGAAGCGGCCGTTGCCGGTGATCCGGTTGCCCCGCACGGTGTAGGGGCCCCGGGTGTTGCCGATGCTCACCCCGTCGCGCAGGTTGCCGTCGATGAGGCAGTCGGTGAGCATGCCACCCCGACCGGGAACGCCGGTGGTGCCCTTCGCCGGGGCGCGGGCCGCCGGGTGCGCCGGTCACGCCGGCCACGGCAGCCACGCCTCGAGCCGGTACTCCCCGTCCGCCGCGCCGTACCGCACCCGGCCGCCGGCCAGCGCCACCCGCTCGCCGATGCCGACCAGTCCCATCCCACCCGGCCGTCCGGCGCGTCCGCTCCCCGGCGCGGACGGATTGACCACCACGACGCGCAACCCATCGCCGGGCCGGCCGGCCAGCCGGATCGCCGCGCTCGCGTCGCTGCCGTGCCGGCGCGCGTTGGTCAGCGCCTCCTGCGTGATCCGGTAGACCGTCCGCCCCACCATCGTCGGCGGATCGTCCCCGGTCACCTCGTCGGCGAAGTCCACCAGCATCCCCGCCTCGCGGGCGCTGGCCACCAGCTCCGGCACGTCGGCGAGCCCGGGCTGCGGCGGCTCCGGCCGGTCCGCGACACCGACCACGGCCCGCAGCTCCTCGAGCGCCTCGTGCGCGCTGGACCGGATCGCGCCGGCCGCGATCGCGATCTCGTCGGGTCGGGCATCGGTACGCACCTCGAGCGCGCCCGCGTGCAGGCTGATCAACGACATCCGGTGCGCCAGCACGTCGTGCATCTCCCGGGCGATCCGGGCCCGTTCGGTGAGCCGCGCCTGGTCGACGCGGAGGTGCTGCTCGGCCTGCAACCGCGCGGCGTGCGAGCGCAGCGACTCGGTGAGCCGCCGGTACGCCTGCACGAACTGACCCCAGCCGATCGCCGCGGCGCCGGTCACCGCGCGCAGGACGACGTCCACCCAGACCGGGTACGGCGGGTCGTGCTGCAGCAGGAAGTAGATCACGCCGGTGCCGACGTGCACCGCGCCCAGCGTGAACAGCAGCCGGGCCCGGTGGCGGATCGCCGCGGTGAACAGCGCGGCCAGGATCGGCCCGGTCGCGGTCACCGAGATCGCGCCGAACGGCAGCAGCGCCAGCAGCACGGCCACCGGCCGGCGTCGCCGGGCCAGCAACGGGACGGCGCAGAGCACGCCGATCAGCACGTCGAGCGGCCACGGGATCGCCGCGCCGGCCGCGGTCGCGTCGCCGATCCGCAGCATCGTCAGGCCGTAACCGAGCGCCACGGTGACCGCCAGGCCGTCGGCGAGGCGGTGACGCGCGCCCGCCCGGTCGCTCGTCGGGTCCGGCACGAGCAGGGCGAACAGCGCGGCGGCCATGGCGGCAGCCTAGGCGGTACGGGCGACGGCGGTAGCTACCAAAGTAGGGGCGCGGACGGTTCCTCCGGCTCGTGCCCTGGTGCGGTTCCGTCGGCGATCGTCAACCGGGTCGATCGCACGATGTGGAGGATCACGTGGCAACGAACGAGACGATCGTCGGCACGCTGCGGCGTGCGGTCGGTACCCGGGGCCGCCGGGTCCTGCTGCTGGTGACCGTCGGGGTCGGGGTCCTCGCGGCCGTGGCGCTCATGGCCGGGCTCCCGGCGGCGGAGCGCACCGCCGCCACGTTCGGCGAGCCGGTGCACGCGTTCATCTCCGTCCCGCTGCCGTTCGTCGGCGTCCTGCTCGCGAACGACCTCCGGCGGACACCCGGCGCGCCGGTGCTGCCCACGCTCGCCGGAGCGACGCTGATCGCGGTGGCCGCGGGGCTGGCCGGCGACGCGATCTCCGTCGCCGCGCCGGCCGTGTCCGGGTCCACCGCGCCCGACCCGTGGGCGAATCTCGGCGGGATCGCCGTGGCGGGTGTGTCGGCGCAGGTGCTCGCGCAGCTCGTCGGCACCGGGCTGGGGCTGCTGATCGCCCGGCCGTGGTGGGGCTGCCCGGCCACGATCGTGCTGCCGCTCGGGGCGTACGCGTTGCTCACGCCGCTGGGCGCGGCCCGCGACTGGCTCACCCCGTACGGGGCCCTGCGGGGGGTTCTCGCCGAAGGGTCGGGGGGCGTGGGGTGGGCGCGGTGGGCGACGGCAGCGCTGCTCTGGGGCGCCGCCCTCAACGTGGTCGGCGTCGTCGTCCGGCGGCGGCGCGCCGCCACCGCCGGGACGGCCGCATGACCTCCGCGTGCGGCCCGGTCGACCGCTACGACCCCGCCGCGACCGGGTTCCCCGGTTCGTAGTCGAACCAGTCGAACGCGACCGTGCCGGCCGCCGCGTACATGCCGACGACGCGGCCGGTGAAGCCGCCCGCGACCTCGGTCGACAGGTAGCGGCCGTCGAGTTCGGCCAGCACGTCGTACGTCCCGTCCGCGTGCTCGACGCCGAGCCGGAGCAGGTCGGGCTCCTTGCCCGGGTGCCAGTCGCCGGGCGCCGGGCCGAGCACGTCGACCCGGAGCCGGACCGGTCCGGCCGGCGCCGGCCGGGTGGCGGTGGTGGAGCGCACCGATCCGATCCGCGCGACGACCCGCACCTCGCCGTCGCCGACCTCGACGTCGTAGTGGTGCCGCTCGTCCAGGCGTACCGCGAGACCGCCGCGCCCGGCGGCCGGGTCGACGAGGGTACGCACGCGGCACGCCTGGTGTTCCTGGCGGCGGCCGACGAAGGTCACGTCCGGCGCGTCCGGCGACGTGCCGCGCGCCCGCAGCGTCAGCCAGCCCGGGCGGTCGGTCAGCGACCAGGCGTCGGCCGGCCGGGAGCGCACCGAGATCCACCGTGGGTGCAGCCGGTCGCCGTCGAAGTCGTCGCGTGCGGGCGGCGGCGGCACGGGCCGCGCGGGCCACGGCGGCGCGGCCATGACCGGGGCGAGGTCGCCGACGACCGGCCAGCCGTCGGTCCAGGTCACCGGCGCGAGGAACGTCTCCCGGCCGAGTACGTGCCAGCCGGGCGTGCCGCCGCCGGGGCGTACGCCGAGCAGCACCAGCCACCACGAGCCGTCGGCGGCCTCGACCAGGTCGGCGTGCCCGGTGTTCTGGATCGGCTTGTTCGTGCCCCGGTGGGTCAGGATCGGGTTGGCCGGGCACGGCTGGTACGGGCCGTCGGGCGCGCTCGCGCGGGCGATCGAGACCGCGTGCCCGCGTTCGGTGCCGCCCTCGGCGATCAGCAGGTACCAGTGCTCGCCGATCCGGTAGAGGTGCGGCGCCTCCGGGGCCTGCGCGCCCGGCGCGCCGGACCACAGCCGGCGCGGCGGCCCGAGGGTCCGCCCGGTCTCCGGGTCGAGGCGCACCTGTGCGATGCCGGCGTAGGTGCACCACGCGCTGCCGTCGTCGTCCCAGGCGAGGTCGGGGTCGATGCCGGGCACGCCGGGCAGCCGGATCGGGTCCGACCAGGGGCCGGCGGGGTCGGTGGCGGTGACGAGGAGGTTACCGCCGCCGTCCGCGCAGACGGTGACGATCAGCCAGAAGCGCCCGTCGTGGTGGCGCAGTGTCGGCGCGTACACGCCGGCGGACGACGGCGTGCTCGCCGGCAGGTCCAGCTGGCCGGGCCGGTCCAGCGCGTTGCCGATCTGTGCCCAGTGCACCAGGTCCCGGCTGTGGAAGACGGGCACGCCGGGGAAGTACTCGAAGCTGGAGCAGGCCAGGTAGTAGTCCGCACCGACCCGGCAGACGCTGGGATCCGGGTGGAAGCCGGCGATCACGGGATTGGCGAACGTGCCGTCGGTCCACATCGGCGCAAAGTACGAGCCGTTCCCGGTTGGGTCAAGGGACGTCCCGGGCCGCGGGAGCGTGTCCGACACCGTGCCACCTGTCCCGCCGGCCGGCGTCCGACCCGGGTTGACGGCGCCGCCCGGGCGGGGCGACCGCGACCAGCGCGGCGGCCAGGCACGCCGCCGCGGCGACGACGAGCGGTGGCCGGCCGCCGGCGTGCACGGCCGGCGAGCCAGGGGCCGGCCAGCACCGGAGCGTAGACGCAGAGCCCGGCGAGCGCGGCCAGCCCGGTGGAGCCGGTGAGGTCGAGCACCCAGATGCCGGCGACCAGCGCCATGGCGCTGCCGCCCAGCCCGGACAGCAGCGAGATGGCCACGAACAGCACGGCGTTGCGGCGCATGAGCCCTCCGAGGTTGAGCGGGGAAGGCTCATATCCTCGATTCCTGAGCGCTACTGACGCAATGCTGTGAACGCATGTCAATCTCCTGTTGACAGGGCGACCGCGATCCGCCGGGCGGCCTCACGGGCCGGCGCCGGCAGTCGCGGTCCGACCTCGGCCAGGTCGCCGACGAGGTACGCGGCCAGCGCGAA
The DNA here is from genome assembly GCF_043197045.1 of Micromonospora sp. NPDC049282. Taxonomy (NCBI): domain Bacteria; kingdom Bacillati; phylum Actinomycetota; class Actinomycetes; order Micromonosporales; family Micromonosporaceae; genus Micromonospora; species Micromonospora sp. NPDC049282. Next base: position 557,306 of record NZ_JBICSL010000002.1, on the reverse strand, counting down.
CAGCGGTCCCGGCGCGGCGTCCAGAGCGGAGGCGGACGTGCTGCGCACCAGCGCCGCCCGGCGGAACCGGCCGTCCCAGGCCCGGTCCGCCCCGATCCACCGATCCAGGTCGGCGACGGCCGACCGTAGCGCCACCACCTCGGCCGACCAGGCCCGGTCGAGTCGCCCCAACCGCGAGCGGCGGGCCGCCACCAGTCGTTGCCGGCGCTGCTCGGCGGCCTGCCGGCTGCTCAGCCCCAGGGCGTCGGCGATCTGCGCCCAGGTGGCGCCGTCGTGGCGGGCGCGGTCGATCAGCTCCAGTTCCCGGTCGTCCAGACGGGCGCGGGCGGTCGCGATCCCGGCCAGGCCGGTCAGTTCCGGGGTCATCCGTCAACGTTACATTGACGAATCAGCGCGGCGGCGCGACGTGCCGACGCGGTCGGCCCGCTGATCCGCCGGCGACACGGCTGGCCGGCTCAGCTCAGCGCGCCAGCCAGCCGCCGTCCACCGGGATCACCGCGCCGTGCACGTAGGCCGCCGCGTCGGAGGCGAGGAAGACGGTCACGCCGGCGAGGTCGTCCGGCCGGCCCCAGCGGCCGGCCGGGATCCGGTCCAGGATCGCCCGGTTCCGCGCCGGCTGCTCGCGTAGCGCCCGGGTGTTGTCCGTGTCGATGTAGCCGGGCGCGATCGCGTTCACGTTGACCCCGTGCCCCGCCCACTCGTTGGCCAGCGCCCGGGTCAGCCCGGCGATCCCGGACTTCGCCGCCGCGTACCCCGGCACGGTCACGCCGCCCTGGAAACTGAGCATCGACGCGGTGAAGATGATTTTTCCGGCGCCGCGCCGGACCATGTCCCGGCCGACCTCCCGGGCCAGCACGAACGGCGCGGAGAGGTCCACCTGAAGGACGTGGTCCCAGTCGTCGTCGGAGTGCTCGGCCGCCGGCGCGCGGCGGATCGTGCCGGCGTTGTTGACCAGGATGTCGACCGGGCCGCGCGCGAGCAGCCAGCCGGCGAGTTCGCGCACCGCGGCCCGGTCGGACAGGTCCGCGCGGCGCGGCACGAACGTGCGACCGTGCGCCGCCACCCGCTCCGCCACCGCGCTGCCGGTCTCCTCCAGCGCGGCGCTCACCCCAACCACGTCGGCGCCGGCCGCGGCCAGGGCCTCCGCCATGGCCAGGCCGATGCCACGCCGGCAGCCGGTGACCACCGCCAGCCGGCCGCTCAGATCGAACGGACTCACGCGCCGCCTCCACAGTCGACGAGCACCTTCACGTCCCCGCCGGCGGCCAGCGCCTCGAACGCCCGCGTCACCTCGTCCAGCGGCACGATCCGGGAGATGAGCCGGTCGGCGGGCACCAGCTCGCCGTGCACCAGGCGGACCGCCTCGGCGTAGTCGTCGGGCTCGTACACCCGGACGCCGATCAGCTCCAGCTCGCGCCAGAAGACCCGGTGCAGGTCCACCTGCCGGGGCTGGGGATGGATCGCCACCACCACCAGCCGTCCGCGCACCGCGAGCAGGTCGGTGGCGAGACGTACGCCGGTGGCCGAGCCGGACACCTCGAACACCACGTCCGCGCCGGCCCCGGCGGTCGCCTCCCGGATCGCCTCCACCACGTCGGCCGCCGCCGGGTTCAGCGTGGTGAGCCCGAGGTCGGCGGCGAGCGCGCGGCGGCTCGGATCGATCTCCAGCACCGTCACCGTGGCACCGGCCGCCCGGGCCACCGAGCCGATGAGCAGCCCCACCGGTCCGGCGCCGATGACGACCGCGTGCTCGCCGGCGGTGAGCCGGGAACGGCGGACGTCGTGCACGGCCACCGCGGTCGGCTCCACCAGCGCCGCCCGCGCCAGGGGCAGGTCCGCGGGCAGCGGCACCACGATGCGCTCCGGGACCGTCCAGGAGCGCTGCATCGCGCCCGGCGCGTCGACGCCGACGAAGGTGAGCCGGTGGCAGACGTGCTGGTGACCGGAGCGGCACGCCGGGCACCGCCCGCACCAGTCCAACGGCATCACGGTCACCGGATCGCCCACCCGGTGCGCCTGGACGCCCGGCCCGAGCTCGGCGATCCGGCCGGACATCTCGTGCCCGAGCACCGCGGGCACGCGTACCCGCTGGTCCATCGCGCCGTGCGCGATGTGCAGGTCGGTGCCGCAGATGCCGGTGTACGCCACGGCGATGCGGACCTCGCCGGGCCCCGGCGGCACCGACGGGGTGTCCTCGACGACGAAGCTCCGCCCGCCGACGTAGTGCGCGCTGCGGTTCACGCCGCCTCCTCGGTGTCGCCTGGTCGTGGCACGTCACGTCCTCTCGGTGGGCGGGTCGTTCTCCGGCCGGCCGCTGGGCCAGGCGTGGCCGAGCACCGGCGCCAGCAGCCGCTCCACGTCGCGCAGCAGCTCGGGGTCCGGCTCGGACAGCGCCCAGCGCACGTTGCGGGCCATGTTCCCGGCGCTCGCCGAGCCGACGAAGGTGGTGGCGAACTCCGGCGGGGCGGCGGCGAAGCTGAGCGCCACCTGGGCGATGTCGACGCCGCGCCGGTCGCAGAGGTCGGCCGCGGCCACCGCGGCCCGCCGCACCGACGCCGGCGCCGGATGCCAGTCCGGCGCGCCCCGGCGCGAGAGCAGCCCCATGGCCAGCGGCGACGCGTTCATCACCGCGGCGCCGAGGGCGGCGAAGCCGGGTGCGCAGTCGGCCAACGCGCGGTCCAGCAGCGTGTAGCGGCAGTAGGACAGCACGGTGTCCACCGGCGTCGCCGCCGCGACCCGGGTGAGCGCCGCCAGCGGGTAGCCGGTGACGCCCAGGAACCGGACCTTCCCCGCCGCGCGCAGCGCGTCGAGCGCCGGCAGCGTCTCGGTGACGATCTGGTCCAGGTCGCCGAACTCGATGTCGTGGCACTGGACGAGGTCCAGGTGGTCGGTGCCGAGCCGGGCCAGGCTCCCCTCGACGCTCGCGGTGACCCGCGCGGCGGAGAAGTCGAACGCCGCTTCGCCGTACCGGCCGACCTTCGTGGCCAGGACGTAGCCGGAGCGGTCGACGCCGCGCAGCGCCCGGCCGAGCACCGTCTCGGCGACCGTGGCGCCGTAGTAGGGCGACACGTCGATGATGTTCACCCCCAGGTCGAGGGCGGTACGGACGGCGCGGACGCCGTCCCGCTCGTCGACGTGGCCGAAGACCCCACCGAGCGGGGAGGCTCCGTAACCGAGCATCGACACCTCCAGGCCGGTCCGGCCGAGCGGGCGGTAACGCATCGCGGTCACACCCCCCTCGGCCGGTCCCGCCACGACCCGGCCAGAGATCCGACGTCTCTATAGTGGGGGGCGTCGCCGGGGCGCACCACCGGTGACGCGGTCGGGGCGACCGCCCACCGAGGACCGATCCGGAGGGGGCGTGAATGGCACTGACCGACGACGCGATCGCGAGGCTCCGCGGCATGATCTCCAGCGGCGAACTGCCTCCGGGGGCCCGGCTGCCACCGGAGCCGCAACTGGCGGCACAGATGGGCCTGTCGCGCAGCGGCGTCCGGGAAGCGGTGAAGGTGCTCGAGTCGGCCCGGGTGCTCGACGTGCGACGCGGCGACGGCACGTACGTCACCAGCCTCGCCCCCCGGCTGCTGCTGGAGGGCCTCGGCGTCGCGGTGGAGCTGTTGCGCGACGACACGCTGCTCGAGGTGATGGAGGTACGCCGGATGCTGGAGCCGGTGGCGACCGGCCTGGCGGCGCTGCGGATCACCGACACCCGGCTCGACGAGCTGGCCCGGATCCTGGAGGACATGCGCGCGGCGGCCGGCGACGCCGAGAAGCTGATCACCTTCGACACCGCCTTCCACCACACCGTGGTCGCGACCACCGGCAACGAGACGCTGACGTCGCTGCTGGACGGGCTCTCCGGCCGCACGCTGCGGGCCCGGGTGTGGCGCGGGTTGATCGAGGCGAACGCCGCGCACCAGACGATCGAGGAGCACCACGCGATCTATCTCGCCCTGCGGTCGCGGGACCAACTGCTCGCCCAGGCCAGCGCGTTGATGCATGTGAACACCTCCGAGGCGTGGTTGCGTACGGTGCTCGCCGCCAAGGCGGCGGACGCGTGAGGGCCGGCGTCCGGGGTCACGTCGGTGGTCCGGTCAGGCCGTAGGTGCGCACGGCGGTGCCGGCGAAGATCTCCTGCCGGTGCCGCGTCGGCAACGGCGGCAGCGCGCTCTCCAGCGCGCGGCGCACCCCCGGGTAGTCGGACCGGAGCAGACAGACCGGCCAGTCGGAGCCGAACATCAGACGATCCGGCCCGAATTCGTCGACGGCCGCCTCGACGAACGGTGCCAGGTCGGCCGGTGACCAGCGCGGCGCGGCCTCGGTGACCAGTCCGGACAGCTTGCCGGTCACGTTGGGATGGGCCGCCAGCGCGGCGAGCGGGTCCCGCCAGTCGCGCAGCCCCGCGTCTCCCCGGTCGATGCGGGGCTTGCCGAGATGGTCGAGCACCAGGCGGAGTTCGGGCACCGCGCGGGCGGCCCGGGCCGCCGCCGGCAACTGGTCGGCGCGGATCACCAGGTCGAACACGAGGCCGGCGGCGGCGACCTGGGCGAGGCCACGCCGCACCTCGGGCCGGTCCAGGTAGTCCGGGTCCGCCTCGGCCTGCACCTGGGAGCGCACCCCGACCAGGAAGTCGCCGCCGCGCAGCTCCCGTTGGCGGCCGATGGTGGCCGGGACGTCGTCGGCCGCGACGTCGAGCCAGGTCACCACCCCGAGGATCGGTGGCGTGTCGGCCGCGTACCCGAGGAACTCGGCCGCCTCGTCGCGGTGGCAGCGCCCACCCTCCACCAGCACGGTGCCGTCCACACCGGACGCGGCCAGCTCGGCGGTCAGGTCCGCCGGGGTGAAGGGACGGCGGATGGCGGCCAGTTCGGGCGCGTCGAGCCAGGCGTACCCGTGCTCCGGTCGCCACAGATGGTGGTGCGCGTCGACGATCATGCGCGGGCCGCGCCGACCGTCGTCCACCGCGCGCCGCCGGGGAACCGGTAGTCGGCCCGCGAGCCGGCCAGGATCTCCGCGCTCATGCCCGGCGCGCTCGGCGCGCGGTACCGGCCGTCGCGGACGACCACCGGGTCGGTGAAGTGCTCGTGCAGGTGGTCGACGTACTCGATGGCCCGGTCCTCGGTGCTGCCGCTGAGCGCGACGAAGTCGAACATGGCCAGGTGCTGCACCAGCTCGCACAACCCCACCCCGCCGGCGTGCGGGCAGACCGGCACGCCGAACTTCGCGGCGAGCAGCAGGATCGCCAGGTTCTCGTTGACGCCGGCGACCCGGCAGGCGTCGATCTGCACCACGTCGACGGCGCCGGCCTGCAACAACTGCTTGAACATCACCGCGTTGTGCGCGTGCTCGCCGGTGGCGACCTTCACCGGCGTCAGGGCCGCGCGGACGGCGGCGTGCCCGAGCACGTCGTCCGGTGAGGTCGGCTCCTCGATCCAGTACGGGTCGAAGGGCGCCAGCGCGCGCATCCACCGGATCGCCTCGGGCACGCCCCAGACCTGGTTGGCGTCGACCGCGATGCGCACGTCCGGCCCGACCGCCCGCCGGGCGATGCCCAGTCGGCGGACGTCCTCGCCCAGGTCGGCGCCGACCTTGAGCTTGATCAGGCGGAAACCCGCGCCGACCGCCTCCGCGCAGAGGCGGGCCAGCTTGTCGTCGTCGTAGCCCAGCCAGCCCGGCGTCGTGGTGTAGGCCGGGTAGCCCTCGGCCAGCAGCCGGCGCTCCCGGTCGGCGCGCCCGTCGCGGGCGGCCCGGAGCAGTCCCAGCGCGTCGTCCTCGGTGAGGGCGTCGCGCAGGTAGCGGAAGTCGACCTGGCCCACCACCTGCTCCGGGGAGAGGTCGGCGAGCAGGCGCCACAGCGGCTGCCCGGCCCGGCGGGCGGCGAGGTCCCACACCGCGTTGACCAGCCCGCCGGCGGCCATGTGCACCACGCCCTTCTCCGGGCCCAGCCAGCGGATCTGGCTGTCGCCGACCAGCCGGCGGGACAGCGCGCCGGGGTCGGCGAGCAGCCGGTCGACCGGCTCCCCGACCACCATGGGCGCCAGCGAGCGCAGCGCCGCGACCTGGATCTCGGTGCCCCGCCCGACGGTGAACACCAGGCCGTGGCCCTCCGCGCCGGCCGAGGTGCGCAAGATGACGTACGCGGCGGAGTAGTCGGGGAAGGGGTTCATCGCGTCCGACCCGTCCCGCTGGACAGACGTCGGGAACCGTACGTCGATGGCTTCTACGGACGTGATGCGTTCGCTCACCGGGTCTCCTGGGGATCGGACGGACTCATGTCTGTGCCTTGCCGCCGGTGATGCGCGAGACCACGAGGGCCACCAGGATGACCGTGCCGTTGAGGAAGTTGGTCCACTGCGCGGGCACCCCGGCCAGGGTCAGCACATTAATGATCATGAAGAGCAGCAGGACGCCGGTGAACGCGCCGAAGACGCTGCCCCGGCCGCCGTTGAGACTGACGCCGCCGATCACCGCTGCCGCGAAGACCTGGAAGATGGCGCCGCTGCCCTGGGCGGCCGGCACCGCCGCGAGCCGGCCGCTGATCAGCAGGCCGGCGAGCGCGGCGAGGACGCTCGCCACCACGAGGGCGATCCACAGCACCCGGTCGGTCCGGATGCCCGCCGCGCGGGCCGCGTCGGTGTTGCCGCCGATCGCGTAGAGCGCCCGGCCGGCGCGGGTGAAGCCGAGGACGACGATCCCGGCGGCGAAGAGCAGCAGCGACACCCAGATGGACGCCGGCACGCCGAGCCAGCTGGTCGAGCCGAGGTAGGTCATCGACTCCGGCAGCGCGAAGAACGTCTGCCCGCCGGAGATGCCGGTGAGCAGCCCGCGCAGCACGATCAGCATGCCCAGCGTGACGATGAACCCGTTGAGCCCGAAGCGCACGATGAGCAGCCCGTTGAAGGCGCCGACGAGCGCGCCGACGAGCAGCACCACCGGCACCGCCCAGGCGCCGGGCAGCAGGTCGAGCCCGAGCCCGCGGGTGAGCGCGGGGTCGACGGTCAGCCAGGCCGCGATGCCCGGCGCGAGACCGAACGTCGACTCCAGCGACAGGTCCATCCTGCCGGCGATCAGCACGATGGTCTGCGCGAGGACCACGATGGCGATCTCCGACATGCTCTGCAGCACGTTGATGATGTTGTCGGTGCTGAGGAAGACCGGACTGACGATCCACCCGACGATCGCGACCGCGACGATCGCCGGCACCAGCGCCAGGTCGCGCAGCCGGGCGACGGCCAGGCTCCGCGACGAGGACGCCGGTGGCGCCGGCGGCGCGGCGGGGGACGGGGTGGCGGTGGACACCGTCTCAGACATGGTGGAGATCCACCCCTTCCATGGCGGCTACCAGGTCGTTGTCGCTCCAGCCGGGCGCCAGCTCGCCGACGACCCGGCCCTGGAACATGACCAGCACGCGATCGCAGATCCGCAGGTCGTCGAGTTCGTCGGAGACGACCAGCACGGCGGCGCCGCGACGGCGTACGTCCGCCACCACGCCGAGCAGCGTCTGCTTGGACCGCACGTCGACGCCGGCGGTCGGCGCGATGAGGACCAGCAGCTTCGGATCGCCGGCCAGTGCGCGGCCCATCACCACCTTCTGCTGGTTGCCCCCGGACAGGTCGGCGACCGGTACGTGCGGTCCGGTCGCCTTGACCGCCAGGTCGGCGATGGTCCGCCGGGCCAGGGCGTCCCGCCGGTCCGGGGAGATCAGCCCGTACCGGGAGATGCGGTCCGGCACGGTCATGGTGACGTTCTCCGCGATGGACAACGACGGCACCAGGCCCTCGCGGTGCCGGTCCTGCGGCACCAGCCCGACCCCGGCGGCGAGGGCGTCGGGCACGCTTCCCGGGCGCAGCGCGCGCCCGTCGACGGTGACCGTTCCGCCCGCCGGCCGGGCCAGCCCGACGATCGCCTCGGCGGCCTCGACCTTGCCGCTTCCGCCGCTGCCGGCGAGGCCCACGACCTCACCGGCTCTGGCCTCCATGGTCAGCTCGGCGCCGGACGAGGTGACCAGGTCCCGCACCGACAGCAGCACCGGCGCGTCGGCCGGCAGCGGCCGGTGTTCCGCCCTGGGCATGGCCACGTCCTCGCCGGTCATCGCCGCCACCAGCGCCGGTCGGCTCAGCTCGGCGACCGGCGCGGTGAGGATGTGCCGCGCGTCGCGGAAGACCGTGACCTGGTCGCAGATGTCGTAGATCTCCTGCAGGTGGTGGCTGATGAACAGGAAGGTCACCCCCTGCGCGCGCAGGTCCCGGATCCGGGTGAACAGCCGGTTGATGCCCGCGCCGTCGAGCTGCGCGGTCGGCTCGTCGAGGATGATGAACCGCGCGCCGAAGGAGAGCGCCCGGGCGATCTCCACGAACTGCCGTTGCTCCACCGAGAGCGCCGAGGCGGGCTGTCGGACGTCGACCTCGACCGACCAGGCCGCCAGCGTCCGCTCCGCCTCGCGGCGCAGGCGGGACCAGCGGATCAGCCCGTCGCGTCCCCGGGCGTGCCGGTTCAGGAACAGGTTCTCCGCGACGGTGAGGGTGGGGATGATGGTGGACTTCTGGTAGACGCAGGCCACCCGCCGTCGCCAGGCGTCTCGGTCGCCCAGCGGTGGCGCCGGGCTTCCGTCGAAGGCCACCGCTCCGTCGTCCGGGGCCTGGAGTCCGGTGAGGATGCCGACCAGCGTCGACTTGCCGGCGCCGTTGCGGCCGACCAGCGCGTGCGTCTCACCGGGCCGGACCACGATGCTCGCCTCGCAGAGGGCGACCGTCGAGCCGAAACGTCTGGTGACACGCACCGCCTCGACGACGGGCCGGCGCTCGCCGACCGGCCCGCCGTCGAGGGTCTGCGGGGCGGTGCTCATGCCTGGTTGCCCCACAGCGAGCGGTCGTCGAACTTCGCCGTGGGCTGACCCGCGACCGGCGCCCCGTCGAGGGTCACCAGCGGCGCCGGTAGCTGGTCCTCGAGCAGTCCGTCCCGGACCTGGATGATGGTGCTGTCGTGGTCGGTGGGGCCGGGCCGGAACGTCTTTCCCTCGATCGCGGCCTTGACGTACTCCAGCCCGTACCGGGCGTACAGGTCGGCCGGTTGGCTGACGGTGGCGTCGATCAGCCCTTTGCCGATGTCGGCCAGCTCCTCCGGGATGCCGTCGTTGGAGACCACGAAGACGTGCTTCGGGTCGGTCGGGGGCACCTGGAGGCCCCGCTGCTTGAGGATCTGCAGCGTGCCCGACAGCGCGAACGAGGACTGCATGTAGACGCCCTTGACGTCCGGGTCGGACGCGAACCGGGTCTGCAACTTCGTCGCGGCCACGTCGGCCTTCCAGTCGGTGGCCTCGCCGAACACGGTGATGCCCGGGTAGTCCTTGCGCATGCACTCGCCGAACGCCTCGGTGCGGTCCCGGCCGTTGATCGAGTCGAGGCCGCCCTGGAGCATCACCACCTTGCCCTTGCCGCCGAGCTTGGTGCCGAGGAACTGGCACGCCTTCGTGCCGTAGGCACGGTTGTCGGCGCGTACGACCATGAAGACCTTGCCGGTGTCCGGCCGGGTGTCGATGGTGACCACCGGAATCTTCTTGCCGTCCAGTTGAGCGAGTGTCGGCGCGATGGCCGCGGTGTCCTGCGGGGCCATCACCACGCCCTTGACGCCCTGGCTCATGAACGTCTGGGCGTTGGAGATGAGGTTCGCGATGTCGTTCTGCGAGTTGGTGGTCTTCAGCTCGACCTTCAGCTCGCCGGCGAACTGCGGCACGTACCTGATGTACGAGTTCCAGAAGTCGGTGTCGGAACGCGGGTAGTCGACGCCGACGACCGGGCGCGCGTCGCCCGACCCGCCGCCCGCCGTACGGTCACCGCAGCCGGCGGCGGACGCGACCGACGCGCCGAGCATCAGGGTGAGGCCCGCGCTCAGGAGAGCCCTACGGGTCATGGTGCTGCCTCCATCATCCGGGAAGGCCGTCGGGGGCGTTCAGACGGCGGTGATCGACCACTGCAGGTTGGTGCTGCCGTCCCAGCTCCACTGCTTGACCGGGGAGCCGGAGGCGACCTGGCCGCCGCCGTCGAGCACCAGGCCGGTCGCCCGGTTGGCGATCCGGTACCGCCCGTTGCCCTGGTCGGTGAGCTGCCACTGCTGACTGGCGCCGCCGTTCCACGGCGCCTGTCCGGCGGCCACGCCGTTACCGGTCCGGCCGAAGCCGTCGACCACCATCCCGTTGGTCCGGTTGACGATCCGGTGGTAGCCGGTGCCCAGGTCGACGAGCTGCCACTGGAGGTTGGTGCTGCCGTCCCAGGTCCACTGCTTCAGCGGCGACCCGGAGGCGACGTTGCCGCCGCTGTCCAGTGCCAGGCCGTTTGTCGCGTTCGTGATCCGCTGCCACGTGGTGGTGCCGCCACCCAGTGCCGGGATGGTGCCGTTGAAGGTCAGCTTGATGACGTACGCGGGCGCGCTGAACGGCGCGTTGGCCGAGGGCAGGGTGATCCGCAGACCGCTGGTGTCCTGGGTGCGGGTCGGCAGGTTGACGTAGCTGCCGGCGGTGGAGTCGAGCAGTTGCACGGCGGCCAGGCTGCTCAGGTTGATCCGGTTCGAGGCGAGCGTGGTGATGGTGACCGAGCTGCCCGGCCAGCCGAGGACCGTGGCGTACAGCACGGTGTTGGCCTTGTTGCGGGTGAACCGGATGTCCTGCGCGGTGCCGGCGCGCGGGGTGCTGAAGGATCCGCCGCCCATCTGGGTCGGGCCCTCGCCGTACGTCGTCCAGGCCCGGGTGGCGTACACGGACTCGCCGAAGCGGCGCAGGTAGTCGCCGATGGCGAGCAGGATGCTGCGCTGCCCGGCGGGGATGGTGCCGTCGGCCGTCGGCGCGATGTTGAGCACCATGTTGCCGTTCTTGCTGACCCGGTCGAGCAGCGAGTGCAGCATCTGGTTGAGCGAGTAGTAGCCGATCCCCACCGTGTAGCACCAGCTGGAGCTGCTGATGCTGTCGTCGGTGAGCCAGTAGGGCTGGCGCAGCGCGGCAGGGCCGCCGCGCTCGTAGTCGAAGACCGTGCCGCCCAGGTCCAGGCCGTCCTTGTAGGTGGCGACGACCTCCTTGTCCCACGCCACGGCCCGGTTGTAGTAGTAGGCCAGGAAGCGCAGTCGTTGCGCCTCGCTGATCCGGGTGAGGTTGAAGTCCTGCCAGATCATGTCCGGCTGGGCCTGGTCGACCACCTCGCGCAGCTTGTCGTACCAGAGTTGCTCCTGCGCGGCGGTGCCGAGCTGGCCGTAGAGCTTGCGCAGGCTCGGGTCGGACTGCTGCGGCGCCCACTGGTAGAAGCCGGTGAAGTTGTACGCGTGGTGCATCGCGACCATGACCTTGAGGCCGCGTGCGCGGATCGCCTCGGTGTGCAGGCGGAGCAGGTCGAGCCGGGGGCCGCGGGCGACCGAGTTCCACTCGTTGACCTGGCTGTTCCACATGGAGAAGCCGTCGTGGTGCTCGGCGACCGGTCCGGCGAAGCGCGCGCCGGCGTCGGCGAACAACTGGGCCCACTCGCCGGGGTCGAAGTTGCCGCCGGCGGAGCGCAGCTTCGGGGCGAACTGGACGAGGTTGCCGGCCTTGTCCCGGGCCCCGTTGATGAAGTTGTGGTAGGGCCACGCCGACGGGTCGCCGTAGACGGCCTTGTGGTGGTTGTTCTCGTTCGAGCCGTTGTTGTACATGTTGCGCGGGTACCACTCGTTGGCGAAGGCCGGCACGCTGAACACGCCCCAGTGGAAGTAGATGCCGAACTTGGCGTCCTGGAACCACTCGGGCGCGGCCGGGTGCTGGCCGACCGACGCCCACGTCTCGGCGTAGCTGGACGGGCCGGGGATGGCGGCGGTGGCCGGCATCGGACGGGCGACGCCGCCGACGGCGACCGCGGCTCCGCCCGCGCCGAGGGCGGCCAGCAGGGAGCGGCGGGTGAGGTGGGGACGGGACATGGCGATCCCTCCGAACGCGGTGGTGGGTGGTTCCCGGCGTAGACATCAGACGTTAAGCGCCTCAATCGGGTGACGTCAATGCTTGGAAGCTCGGTCCAGCCGGGAAGGACTCTCGTCGTCCGGGACAGAACGTCATACGAATGTCCGGCGACGACGATTTGTCGCGTTAACGTTAACATCGATTGAGCCCGATTTTCTGTTCGATCGCCCGGGAACCGGGTACGTGTCACAACTTCCGAGGGCTTCGCTGAGCGGAGCCGCCCGAGCGGAGGCGAGGGACGGCAGATGCGCGAGAAGAAGCCGAACCAACGCGGCCTGCCGTCGACGGCGTACGGCGGCCCCGACCTGGACCGGCTCGGTCTGGTGCTCGTCGACCTGGCCCGCCGTCTGCAGGACGAGAAGGGCGAGCAGAGCACGCTCGACGCGATCGTCGGCGCCGCCGTCGGCACCATCCCCGGCGCCGACCACGCCGCCATCTCGGAGATCCGGGACCGGCGCCGGATCTCCACGACCGCCACGACCCACCAGCTCCCGTGCGACGTCGACCAGGTGCAGTACGACACGAACCAGGGGCCCTGCCTGTCGTCGCTGTACGAAGAGGTGACCGTGCGGGTGGCCGACGTGCGGGCCGACGCGCGCTGGCCCCGGTTCAGCCACGGCGTGGCCGAACTGGGCCTCGGCAGCATGCTGTCGTTCCAGCTCTACGTCTCGCACGACAACCTCGGCGCGCTGAACCTCTACGCCGAGCCGCCCGACGCGTTCGGCGACGAGTCGGAGCAGGTCGGCCTGCTGTTCGCCGCGCACGCCGCGATCGCCATGTCCGACGCCCGGCAGATCACCCAGCTCACCCAGGCGCTCGGCACGCGGGACCTGATCGGCCAGGCCAAGGGCATCCTGATGGAACGGCACCGGCTCACCGGTGAACAGTCGTTCCGACTGCTCGTCGTCAGCAGCCAGCACACCAACACCAAGCTGCTCGACGTGGCCCGTCACCTGGTCGAGTCGGGTGAGCTCACCGCGCCGCGATGAGCGCCGCCCCCAGGCGGGTCAGCCGCTGCGCACCGTGGTCAGGTCGGCCAGCCCGGAGATGGTGAGCAGCGGCTCCAGCAGCGGGCTGGCGACCAGCGCGATGCGCTCGGCGTGCGGGAACAGCACGGCCAGGCCGGCGCTGTCCAGATATTCCACCTCGGTCAGATCCACCACCAGCGGATCGCCGTCGGGGCGTACCGCGGCGTCCAGCGCGGCGCCGAAGTCGGCCGCGTTGCTGAGGTCGATCTCGCCGACCGCGGCCAGCACGCGCGTGCCGTCGGGGGTGTCGCTGGTGGTGAGCGTCAGGGCCGTGCTCATCGAATGATCCTTGCCTGCATGTCGACGGTGGTGCCGGTGGCGCCCGGCGTCACGGTGATGCTGTCCATGAGAGCACGCATCAGGACCAGCCCTCGACCCCGGCTCGGGTCCGCCGGGCGGTTCTGCTCCCGCCAGTGCCCGCTGTCGGTGACGCTCAGCCGCAGCGCGTCGGCGGTGGCGGCGGCGCGGAGCCGGATCCGTCCGCCGGGGCTGTCGCGGTGGCCGTGCTCGATCGCGTTGGCGCACGCCTCACCGGCGGCCACCAGGACGTTGTAGGAGTGTGCCGGAGCCAGGCCGCACCGGTCCAGCCAGCCGCGCAACGCGGTGCGCACCTCGGCCAGGCGCGACGACTCGGCGGGGAAGTCCAGCTCCAGCGGCCCCGGGTGGCGGTAGAGCAGCAGGGCCACGTCGTCGTCGTACCCGCCGTCCGGGGTGAGCCGCTCCATCACCTCGCTGGCCAGGGCGTCGATCGGGATGGAACGGCCCTCCTGGATGGTGGCGGTGGCCCGGTCGATGCCGGCGGTCAGCGGCTGGCGACGGCGCTCGACGAGGCCGTCGGTGTAGAGCATGAGCGTGGCCCGGGCCGGCACCGTGGCCTCGGCCTCCGGGCGTTCCCGGCCGGTGCGCACGGCGAGCGGCCGGGAGCGGCCCTGGGCGAGGAACTCGGGCGTGCCGTCGGCGTGCACCACGATGGCCGGCGGGTGCCCGGCGCTGGAGTAGCGCAGCCGGCCGGTGGCCGGGTCGAGCACGCCGCAGAAGACGGTCGCGCACTGCGCGCCCGGGAGCAGCGCGGCGAACCGGTCCAGGGCCATCAGCGTCTGGGCCGGGCTGGCGTCCTGGAGCAGCAGCGCCCGGCAGGCGCTGCGCAGCTGCCCCATCACGGTGGCGGCCCGCAGGCCGTGGCCGACGCAGTCGCCGACCACGATCCCGATCCGCCCGTCGGGCAGCTCGACCGTGTCGTACCAGTCGCCGCCGACCTTCAGCGGAAGCGTGGCGGGGGCGTAGCGCACGGCGAAGCCGGCGGGCAGCTGGGACGGGCCGAGGATCGCCCGTTGCAGGGCCAGGGCGGTCTCCCGCTGCTGGTCGATCTGGTGCACGCGGTGCAGTCCCTGACCGACGTGGCCGGCGAGCAGCGCCAGCAGGGTCTGGTCCTGCTCGGTGAAGGGCCGCTTCTCGCCCAGGTCGATCCAGAGCGCCATGGTGCCGTACGGATGCTCGATGGTGATGCCGGCCCCGTGTGCCCGGGTCGCCACCGGAGTCAGCAACGGCGTGTCGCGCAGCGCGAGCAACGCCTGCCGGCGCTCGTCCGGCAGCGACTCCCAGCGCAGCAGCGGGTCGGTCGCCGTGACGTCGGGGGCGGGGGAGTCGCCGAAGACGGCGGTGACCACGCCGGTGGCCCGCCACAGCTTGCGCATCTCGTCCAGCACCCCGCGCAGGGCGTCGGTGAGGTCGTCCGCCTGGGACAGGCGCATGCTCAGCCCGGCCAGCGCGGTCTCGCGTTGCACCGCGTAGTGCTCGGCGGTCACGTCGCGGAAGGTGCCCACGATGACCCGGCGCCCGGTGTCCGGGTCGTCGACCTGGTTGAACGAGGCCGCGGTCCAGAGCCGGTGCCCGTTACGGTGGGTCACCGGGATGGTGTAGGTGCCCTGCGTCCGGCCGAGCAGCTCCGAGAACGCGGCGGACACCTGACGGTGCGCCTCGGGCTCGGCCTCCGGGTCCGGCCACCACGGCTGCACCGGCCGGTACGGCAGCCCCTCGGGCCCGTAGCCGAGGATGTCGGTGAAGGCCGTGTTGATCTCGACGATCGCGCCGTCGGAGTCGCAGACGAAGAACGCCTCCTGCAACGAGTCGACAAGCGCGGTGCGCCAGCGGGCGTGGTGGTTGCGCAGCCGGGCCAGCTCCACGTTCGCCCGCACCCGGGCCAGCAGCTCGGCGGCCGGGAAGGGCTTGACCAGATAGTCGTCGGCGCCGGCCTCCAGTCCCTCGATCGAGGCATCCTGGCCGGCGCGGGCGGACAGCAGCAACACCGGCGTGCCGGCGGTCCGCGGGTCGGACCGCAGCGCGGCCACCAGTTGCAGGCCGTCGAGCCGGGGCATCATCACGTCGCTGACCACCAGGTCGGGGGTGTGCGTACGAGCGGCCTCCAGCGCCGCCTGCCCGTCGGCGACGGCCCGCACCCGGTGCCCGGCGGAGCGCAGCAGGCGGGTGAGGTATTCGCGCATGTCGGCGTTGTCGTCGGCGACCAGGACCCGGGCCGCGACCTGTCCCGGCAGGGCCGGCGCCGGCCCGTCGACCGGCGCCGGGTCGTCCGGGACCACCTCGGCGGCCGGATCGGTCGGCAGCCAGCGCAGCGCCTCCTGCACGAACGGCTCGGCGGAGACCGGGGCCCGGCCCGAGCCGGGCGGGGCCAGGGCGTCGGCGGGCAGATGGGCGGCGCCGAACGGCAGCCGGACCGTGAACTCGGTGCCCCGGCCGGGCGTACTGCTGGCGGTGATGGCGCCGCCGTGCAGCCCGATCAGCTCCTTGACCAGCGCCAAACCGATCCCGCTGCCCTCGTCGGACCGGGACCGGGCGTTCTCGATCCGGTGGAACCGCTCGAACAGCCGGGGCATCTCGTCCTCGGCGACGCCGATGCCGGTGTCGGTGACCCGCAGGACGGCCTGCCCGTCCTCGGCGCGCAGCACCACCCGGACGGTGCCGTCGAAGGTGAACTTCAACGCGTTGCTGAGCAGGTTGAGCACCACCTTCTCCCACATGGCCGGGTCGACGTGCACCGGCTGGGGCAGGGGCTGGCAGTCGACCTCGAAGGCCAGACCGGCGCGTTCGATCGCGGAGCGGAAGACGCTGGCCAGGTCGGCGGTCACCGCGGCCAGGTCAACCGGCTCGAAGCGGGCCTGCATCCGGCCGGCCTCGATGCGGGAGAAGTCGAGCAGGCTGTTGACCAGCTTGCCCAGGCGCAGCCCGTTGCGACGGATCACCTCCAGTTCCTCGCGGGTCTGCTCGTCGGCGTCCCGCAGCCGGCCACGCAGCTCGTCCACCGGCCCCATGATGAGCGTCAGCGGGGTGCGGAACTCGTGGCTGATGTTGGAGAAGAACGCGGTCTTCACCCGGTCCAGCTCGGCGAGCTCCTCGGCCCGTCGCTGCTGCGCCTGGTAGCTGCGGGCGCTGGCGATCCCGGTCGCCACGTGCCCGGCGGTCAGCTCCACGAACCCGCGGTAGCCGTCGTCGAGTTCCCGGTAGCGGTTCAGCCCGGCCACCAGGAATCCGTACGGCGTGCCGCCCTGCTGGCGCAGCGGCACCAGCAGGGCCTGGGTCGGCGGGTCCGGCCAGCCGCCGGTCGGCAGGTCGCCGAACCGGTCCCCGTCCAGCGGCACCAGGACCGACTCGCCCTCGGTCAGGGCCCTCGCCGGCCAGCGGGCCGCGGCATCGCCGGGCGACAGCGTCGACGGGGCCGCCGGGTGGCCGGCGGCGACACCTGTCGCCTCCGCCAGCCGCGCGTCGCCGTCGTCGTCGAACAGGTACGTCAGCGTGAACGGCAGGTCCCACGGGTTGCGCCCCAACTGGCGGCCGGCGAAGGCCAGCGTCTCCTGCTCGGTGCGGATCACGCTCGGGTCCGAGCCGAGGTCGCGCAGCGTGGCCATCCGCCGCTCGCCGATGACCCGTTCGGTCTCCTCGCTGACCACGCAGAGCATCCCGACCCGCGCGCCGTCGTCGTCGCGCAACGGGCTGTAGGAGAACGTGTGGTAGGTCTCCTCCCGGTAGTCGGAGCGCTCCAGGAACAGCAGCAGCCCCTCGTCCCAGGTCGCCTCGCCGGTGCGCAGCACGGTGTCGATGCGCGGGCCGATGTCGTCCCAGATCTCCGCCCACACCTCGTTCGCCGGCCGGCCCAGCGCCCACGGGTACTTGCGGCCCAGCGTGTCCCGCCGGTAGGCGGCGTTGCAGAAGAAGGTCAGCTCGGGGCCCCAGGCCATCCACATCGGGAAGCGGGAGGAGAGCAGGATGCGTACCGCGGTCCGCAGGCTCTGCGGCCAGCGCTCGGGCGGGCCGAGCGGATGTGCCGACCAGTCGACCCGCGCCAGGTCCGGACCGATCTCACCGTCGACGGCGAACACGTCGGCGCGTGCCCGCGGGTCGCTGCCAGCGCCGGTCATCGCCCGGGTCTCCCTCCACCGCAACTGATCGTGCTCGCCCACGTCGGGCACCTGTCCGGGACGACAAAACGGACACGAGCGGCATTCCGCTGCCCGAATGGCCTCCCAGCGTAGCTCTCCGCGTCGGTCTTGCCCCCGGGACGTCCCGGCCATGCCACCGGCCGAGGTCGGGAGCGCCACAATTCCGCCGGGCTGCTCCGGCCCGGCGGGGTGACGCCCGCGGCCCGGGACGGCGGGTGGCGGTTCTCGGAGTGGCTGGACCCGCCGCCGAACGGCACGGACGTGGTGGCGGTGGCCGAGGCGAAGGCCCGGCTGGCAACAGCAAAGGCAGGGAGAGAACTCCCTGCCACTTCTAACGTATATCGCACCCGGGGGCTTGTGGCAAGACCCGGGTGGTGCCGCAGAATCGTCGGCCGGACGCGGTTCGAGCTGGGAAAACGGGGGCACGGAATGACCGGACGGTACGTGGTGGGGTTCGACGAGGTCGACGAGACGCAGGTCGCGGTCGTCGGCGGCAAGGGCGCGCACCTGGGGGCGCTGTCGCGGACCGAGGGGGTGCGCGTGCCGGCCGGCTTCTGCGTCACCACGGACGCGTTCCGGCGGGGCGTGGCGGGCGGGCCGGCGCTCGACGAGCGACTCGACCGGCTCGCCGGGCTGGGGCCGGACGACCGGGAGGCGATCGGCGCGGTCAGCGCGGAGATCCGCCGCGCCGTCGAGGAGACGGCCGTTCCCGGCGACGTCGCGGCGGCGGTCACCCGCGCGTTGACCGACCTCGGCGAGCACGGCGCCTACGCCGTCCGCTCCAGCGCCACGGCGGAGGACCTGCCGACGGCCTCGTTCGCCGGCCAGCAGGACACCTACCTCAACGTGGTCGGCCCGGCCGCGGTCCTCGCCCACGTCAGCCGGTGCTGGGCGTCGCTGTTCACCGAGCGGGCGGTGACCTACCGGCTCCGCAACGGCATCGACCACCGCGCCGTGCGGATGGCCGTGGTGGTGCAGCGGATGGTCCTCCCGGACGCGGCCGGGGTCCTGTTCACCGCCGACCCGGTCACCGGCAACCGGACGGTCTCCTCGGTGGACGCCGGCTTCGGGCTCGGCGAGGCGCTGGTCGCCGGCCTGGTCAACCCGGACGTGTTCACCGTGCGCGACGGCACGATCATGAGCCGGACGATCGCGGCCAAGCGGGCGGCCGTGCACGCCGTGCCGGGCGGCGGGACGCGGGTGGCGGAGGTCGACCCGGCCCGCCAGGAGCAGCCGGCGCTGACCGACGCGCAGGTGCTGCGGCTGGTCCGGCTCGGCCGGCGGATCCAGGCCCGGTTCGGCCGCCCGCAGGACATCGAGTGGGCCCTGGCGGACGGCGACTTCCAGATCCTGCAGAGTCGCCCGATCACCACGCTGTTCCCGGTCCCGGCGGTCGACGACGGGGAGAAGCACGTCTACCTCTCCGTCGGCCACCAGCAGATGATGACCGACGCGATGAAGCCGCTGGGGCTGTCGATGTGGCGGCTGACCGCCATGGCGCCCATGCACTCCGCCGGCGGCCGGCTCTTCGTCGACGCCACCCGCCACCTGGCCACCCCGGCCGGCCGCGCCGCGTTCCTGAACCTGATGACGCGGTCCGACCCGCTGACCCGGGACGCGCTGGAGACGATCCTGGAGCGCGGCGACATCGTGCCGACGCCGCCGGACGCCGGGCCCGCCGGTCCGCCGGCCGGCCTGCCGCCGGCGACGATCGAGACGGAACCGGCCATCGTCACGGCGCTGATCGAGGGCAGCCAGGACAGCATCGCCGCGCTGCGGCGCGACATCCGGACCCGGTCCGGTCCGGCGCTGTTCGACTTCCTGACGGAGGCGTTCGAGGAACACAAGCGGGTCCTCACCGACCCGGTCAACATCCAGGCGATCATGGCCGGGATGGAGGCCACCTGGTGGCTCAACGACAAGCTGGGCGAGTGGCTGGGCGAGACGAACGCGGCCGACACGCTCACGCTGTCCGCCCCCGGCAACGTCACCTCGGAGATGGGGCTGGCGCTGCTCGACGTCGCCGACGTGATCCGCCCGCATCCGGAGGTGGTGGCGTTCCTGCGCGAGGTCCGGGACGGCGACTTCCTCGACGAGCTGCCCAAGCTGGCGGGCGGGAGCGAGGCGCGCGCCGCCGTCGAGGACTACCTCGACCGGTACGGCATGCGGTGCGTCGGCGAGATCGACATCACCCGCCCCCGGTGGAGTGAGCAGCCGGCCACCCTCGTACCGCTGATCCTCGACCACGTCCGCACCTTCGCCCCGGGCGAGTCCCGGCGGCGCTTCGAGCGGGGGCGGCAGGCGGCGGAGCGCAAGGCCGAGGAGGTTCTGGCCCGGCTGCGGGCGCTGCCGGACGGCGACCGCAGGGCCGACGAGACCCGGCGGATGATCGACCGGGTGCGGACCTTCATCGGCTACCGGGAGTACCCGAAGTACGGCATCATCAGCCGCTACTTCATCTACAAGCAGGCGCTGACGGCGGAGGCCGACCGGCTGGTCCGGGCCGGCGTGCTCGCCGACCCGGAGGACGCCTTCTTCCTGACGTTCGACGAGTTCCGTGACGCGGTGCGCACGCGGCGGGTGGACGGGCGGCTCGTCCGCGAGCGCCGGGACGCGTTCCGGTGGCACCGGACGTTGACGCCGCCGCGCGTGCTCACCTCGGACGGCGAGGCCCTCACCGGGGCGTACCGGCGCGACGACGTGCCGAGCGGCGCCCTGGTCGGGCTGCCGGTCTCGCACGGGACCGTCGAGGGGCGGGCCCGGGTCGTCCTGGACCTGGCCCGGGCCGACCTGCAACCGGGCGACATCCTCGTCACCGCCCACACCGATCCCAGCTGGACGCCGCTGTTCGTGGCCGCCGCCGGTCTGGTGACGGAGGTGGGCGGCCAGATGACCCACGGCGCGGTGATCGCCCGCGAGTACGGCCTGCCGGCCGTGGTGAACGTGCCGGGCGCCACCCGGCTGATCCGGGACGGCCAGCGGATCCGGGTCCACGGCTCGGCCGGTTACGTCGAACCACTGTGACGCACAGGCGTCAGCACCGGCGCCGGGCGCCACCCGGCGAGGCGGGAGAGCACGTCGTGCAACTGCTCGACGAGCGCCCCCGTCGACCCGGCGTTCAGTGTCCGGCGGGACGGCCGCCGCCCCCGGGTGGACCGGGAGGCGGCGGCCGCGTCGCGCTCAGCGGTAACCGGCGGCCACGACGTTGGCCTGGACGGCGTTCTCGGTGGCGTCCGAGGGATAGCCGGCCACCATGGCCCCCTCGTAGAAGGTGCCGACGCTCTGGTTCCGGTTGTCGATGCAGCAGTCGCCGCCGCTGCCCAGGATGATCGCGCCCTGTTTCTTCATCGGGCTGTAGCCGGGGGGCAGCGATCCGTCGTAGAGCGTGTAGAGGTTGCCGGACTGGGCGTTGCTGCCCTTGATGGCGAAGCGGGAGGTGCCGTTGTTCTTCAGGGTGGCGGTGACGAACTTGCTGGTGAAGGCGCGTTGGTTCGGGTTCCAGGACTGGCTGCCGCCGGGGTAGAGGCCCCATTCGAGGTCGGCCTGCACCCAGGGGCCGCTGCCGGAGCAGCCGCCGAACCAGCAGCTGGTGCTGAAGTTGATCGCGTCCATCGCCCCGGCCCCGTCGGCCCGACGGGTGGTCTCGCTGTTGCCGTAGTCGAAGCAGCAGCCGCTGTTGACGTGGGTGCCGCTGGTCACCATGTACATGCCCTCGGGGGCGCTGCCGGTGGGGATGCCGGTCAGGTGGCCGTCCCGCCAGTAGCTGCTGTTGCCGGGGATGAACAGCGAGTACGCCTTGGCGCCGCCGACCGTGACCGACTCCCGGTTCGCCACGGCCGGTTGCACCGCGCCCCCGATGCCGCCGGATCCCTGGTAGCCGAGGTTGTTGCCGCGGGTCGTCTGGTCGTAGATCCAGGTGATGACGCAGGTGGTGTTGGCGCAGAACGAGTCCTGCGCGGCGGCGTTGGCGGCGCCGCCCGCGCCGAGCGTGGTGATGTCGCGGGTGGTGTTGTCGGAGGAGCGGCGGACCTGGTACAGCCGGCCGTTGTAGGCGCTGAACAGGGCCCGGGTGGTGCTGTGGGCGGCGACGCAGGGTGTGCCGCCGGCGGCGTAGATGTCGCACGGTCCGGTGCTGCCCGGCGGCGGCGGGGTGGTGGGGGGTGGCGTGGTGGGCGGGGTGCTGGTCGGCGGCGTGCTGCTGGGCGGGGTGCTGACGCCGCCGGTGCAGGTGACGCCGTTGAGGGCGAAGCTGGTGGGTGCGGGGTTGCTGCCGGTCCAGGATCCGTTGAATCCGAAGTTGGTGCTGCCGCCGGTGGGGATGGCGCCGTTGTAGGAGACGTTGGCGGCGGTGACGGCGGCGCCGGTCTGGGTGAGTGCGGTGTTCCAGTACTGGGTGACGGTCTGGCCGGCGGTGAAGTTCCAGGTCAGCCGCCAGGTGTTGACCGGGTCGCCGAGGTTGGTGACGGTGACGTTGGCGCCGAAGCCGCCGGACCAGGACGAGGACACGGAGTAGCTGACGGAGCAGCCGGCGGCGGCCGCGGAGGCGAACTGGGTGCCGGTGAGACCGGCGGCGGTGAGCGTGAGCGCGGCGGCGGAGGCGGTCAACGCCCATCGTCGACGGGCATGGTCGGTGAGACGCACGGGGGACCTCCCGGTCCGGACGGGAACGTACGAGCGGAGCCGGTCTGCCCTGGACCGGCGACGTGCCACGCGGCGGCTTCCGCTGCCCACCTGGCGGGGACGTTCCTCATGTTCGCGTTAACATCGATCGATGTCAACGACTGTCGATGCCACCGGACCGCCGCGGGCCGTAGCCGCGCCGCGAACCGCCACGCTTGTCACGCGTTCCCCTTCGGACACTCCGACGACGGCCCGCAGCCTGTCGTCCGCCGACCCGCTCCCCGGCCTGGCATGCTGGGTGACGGAGGCGGGAGCCGGACGGGGAGGGGCGATGCGGATCGGGGAGCTGTCGGCGCGGACCGGGGTGAGCGCCAGGTCGATCCGCTACTACGAGCAGCAGGGCCTGCTCGGGGCCGTGCGCACCGCCAGCGGGCAGCGGGTGTTCGCCGAGTCGGCGGTCGAGCGGGTACGGCTCATCCAGCGGCTCTTCTCCGCCGGGCTGAGCAGCCGGCGGATGTCCGAGCTGCTGCCCTGCGTGACCGACCCGGAGATCCGTACCCGGTGGCTCACCGACCGGCTGCGCGAGGAGCGGGCCCGGCTGACGGCCGAGATGGCGCAGCTCGCCCACGCGGTCGCGGTGCTCGACGAGGTCGTCACCGACATGGCCGTCGAGGACGACGCCCCGACCTCCGCGGCCTGAACCGGCTTGCCCCTGACACCGGTGTCACCTCCTACCGTCGGGGCATGACCGCCATCCTGGCCGCCGGATCGCCGGTGGCACCGCTGATTGAACCCGTCACCGTCGCCGGGATGCCGTTGCGCACCCGTTTCGTGATGGCGCCGATGACCCGCAACCGCGCGCCCGGCGGGGTGCCGACGCGGGAGGCCGCCGACTACTACCGGCGGCGCGCGGAGCAGGGCGTCGGACTGGTCGTCACCGAGGGCGTCCTGGTGGATCACCGCAGCGCCGGCCACGAGGACACCGTGCCTCGGCTGACGCCCGGGCCGGCCGAGGCGGGCTGGCGGCGGGTGGTCGAGGCGGTACACGGTGTGGGCGGCCGGATCGCCGCGCAGCTGTGGCACCTGGGCAGCCTGCGCGAGCCGGTCGACGGCCGGGCGGCGTGGACACCGTCCGGGGTGACGGAACCGGGGCGGCCGGCCGGGCACGCGATGACGCTCGCCGAGACCGACGAGCTGCTGGCGTCGTACGCCGCCGCGGCGCGGGTGGCGGGCCGGGTTGGGTTCGACGCGGTGGAGATCCACGCCGCGCACGGCTACCTGCTTGACGAGTTCCTCTGGCCGTACACGAACCGCCGCAGCGACGCGTTCGGCGGCTCCCCGGCGCGCCGGGCGGCGTTCCCGGCCGCGGTGGTCCGGGCGGTCCGCGCGAGCCTGCCGGCGGACCGCCCGGTGGTCGTGCGGTTCTCCCAGTTCAAGGAGCGCGCGTTCGACGCCCGCATCGCCGACACCCCGGCCGAGCTGGCCGAGATCCTGACCGCGTTCGCCGACGCCGGCGCGGGTGTCCTGCACGCGTCGCAGCGCCGCTTCTGGCAGCCGGCGTTCGCCGGGTCGCCGTGGAACCTGGCCGGCTGGGCGAAACACCTCACCGGGCTGCCGTCGATCACCGTGGGCTCGGTCGGCCTGACCCGCGACTTCCTGCGCCCGGACGGGCCGGGGTCGGTGTCCGGGCTGACCCGCCGGCTGGCGGACGGCGAGTTCGATCTGGTCGCGTTGGGCCGCGCCCTGCTCGGCAATCCGGCCTGGGTGACGCACGCGGCGACCGGCCGGACGGCCGCGATCGTGGACTACCGCAAGTCGCACGAGGACGTGTATCCCTAGACCCGCCGGACTTGACGTGAGCGATGTTATCGCTCACAGTCGATGTCAGGGCATCCGCAGCACAGGCTCTCCGGGCGAGCCGCGCTGGTCGCATCACCACCGCTGCAACCCGGAAGAGGAATCCTGCATGAGACCCACGAGAGCCTTGCTGTCCACCGGTCTGCTGGCGGGCGCGCTCGCCGCCGGCATGGCGGTGGCGCTGGCGCCCACCGCGAGCGCCGGCACCACCCTGCGCGCGTCGGCGGCCGAGAAGGGCCGTTACTTCGGCGCGGCGGTCGCCACCAACAAGCTGTCCGACAACACGTACGTGACGGTGCTGAACCGTGAGTTCAACTCGGTGGTGGCCGAGAACGAGATGAAGTGGGACGCCACCGAGCCCCAGCAGGGGCGGTTCAGCTACACCGGCGGCGACCGGCTGGTCAGCCACGCCCGGGCGAACGGGATGAGCGTACGCGGCCACGCCCTGCTCTGGCACGCGCAGCAGCCGAGCTGGGCGCAGGGGCTGTCCGGCACCGCGCTGCGCAGCGCGGCGATCAACCACGTCACCCAGGTGGCCACCCACTTCAAGGGCCAGATCTACGCCTGGGACGTGGTGAACGAGGCGTTCGCCGACGGCGGTGGCGGCGGGCGCCGCGACTCCAACCTCCAGCGCACCGGCAACGACTGGATCGAGGCGGCGTTCCGGGCCGCGCGGGCCGCCGACCCGGGCGCGAAGCTCTGCTACAACGACTACAACACCGACGGCGTCAACGCGAAGTCGACGGGCGTCTACAACATGGTGCGGGACTTCAAGTCCCGTGGCGTGCCGATCGACTGCGTCGGCTTCCAGTCGCACCTGGGCACCGGCATCCCGGGTGACTACCAGGCCAACCTCCAGCGCTTCGCCGACCTCGGCGTGGACGTGCAGATCACCGAGCTGGACGTGATGACCGGCGGCAACCAGGCCAACATCTTCGGCACGGTCACCCGGTCCTGCATGGCGGTGTCGCGCTGCACCGGCATCACGGTGTGGGGCGTGCGGGACTGCGACTCGTGGCGCGGCTCGGACAACGCGTTGCTCTTCGACTGCAGCGGTAACAAGAAGGCCGCGTACACGTCGGTGCTGAACGCGCTGAACGCCGGCGGGACCAGCACGCCGCCGCCGGGCACGACCCTGCCGCCGCCGAGCACGACCACCCCGCCGCCGCCGAGCACCACGTCACCGCCGCCGCCCAACACCGGTGGGTGCTCGGCGTCGGTGTCGCTGAACTCGTGGACCGGTGGCTTCGTGGCCACGATCAAGGTGACGGCCGGTTCCAGCGGCACCCGGGGCTGGACGGTGAGCGTGACGCTTCCCGGTGGCGCCAGCGTCACCAACACCTGGAGCGCGACCGCCAGCGGCAGCACCGGCACCGTGCGGTTCGCGAACGTGGACTACAACGGCCAGCTCGGCGCCGGTCAGAGCACCGAGTTCGGGTTCCAGGGCAACGGCAGCGCGTCGGGCCTCACGCCCACCTGCTCCGCCAGCTGATCCGCCCGCCGGTCCGGCCCGCGTCACCGTGGGCCGGGCCGGCGGCCTCCGTCCGTACCCCACCATGGAGGAACCGCCGATGAGAGCGAAGATCGCGCTGCTCGCGGCCGTGCTGGCGACGGCCCTGACGACGGCGGTCGCCGTCGTCACCGCCGCCGGCCCGGCGTCCGCCGCCGCGCTCACCCAGGTGACCAACTTCGGCACCAACCCGACCAACCTGCAGATGCACCTGTACGTGCCGGACCGGCTCCCGGCCCGGCCGGCCCTGCTGCTGGTCCTGCACTACTGCACCGGCAGCGGTCCGGCGATGCACACCGGTTCCGGCTACAGTCCGTTGGCCGACCGCTACGGGTTCATCGTGATCTACCCGTCGGTGACCCGCAGCAGCAAGTGCTGGGACGTGTCGTCGCCGCAGGCGCTACGGCGCGGCGGCGGCAGTGACCCGGTCGGTCTCAAGTCGATGATCGACTACGTGTTGAGCCGTTACCCGGTCGACCCGGCCCGCATCGGCGTCGCCGGTGCTTCGTCCGGCGCGATGATGACCAACGTGATGGCGGGCGTCTACCCGGACGTGTTCCACGCCGGGGTCAGCTCGTCGGGAGTGCCGTTCGGCTGCTTCGCCACCACCAACGGCTCGGAGTGGAACAGCGAGTGCTCCGGCGGGCGGATCACCAAGACCCCGCAGCAGTGGGGTGACCTGGTCCGCAACGCCTATCCGGGCTACACCGGCCGGCGTCCGCGGATGCAGATCTGGCACGGCACCACGGACACCACGCTGAGCTACGTCAACTTCGGTGAGCAGATCAAGCAGTGGACCAACGTGCTGGGTGTCTCGCAGACCCCGAGCATGACGGACTACCCGCAGGCCAGCGCCACCCGGACCCGCTACGGCGGCACCGGTGGCACCGCGCCGGTGGAGGCGATCAGCTTCCAGGGCTACGGTCACTCGATCCCGTTCGACGCCGCCCAGGCGGTGCGGTTCCTCGGCTTCGACGGCACCGGCGCGACCACGCCGCCGCCGAGCCCGACCACGCCGCCGCCGAGCCCGACCACTCCGCCGCCGAGCCCGACCACTCCGCCGCCGAGCCCGACGACGCCGCCGCCGAGCCCGACCACGCCGCCGCCGAGCCCGACCACTCCGCCGCCGAGCCCGACCACTCCGCCGCCCGGTACGGGTGGTTGTTCGGCCTCGGTGTCGGTGAACTCGTGGACCGGCGGTTTCGTGGCCACGGTGAAGGTGACGGCCGGTTCCGGTGGCACCCGGGGCTGGACGGTGAGCGTGACGCTGCCCGGTGGCGCGAGCGTGACCAACACGTGGAGCGCGACCGCCAGCGGCAGCACCGGCACGGTGCGGTTCGCGAACGTGGACTACAACGGCCAGCTCGCGGCCGGTCAGAGCACCGAGTTCGGGTTCCAGGGCAACGGCAGCGCGTCGGGCCTGACCCCGACCTGCACGGCCTCCTGAACCACCCGGCGCAGAGGCGGCGCGACGACGGATCGTCGCGCCGCCCCGCACGCTGCCGGTCCCTCTCCACGACGCTCCTGTTACGAGACCGAGACATGCGCATTTCGCCCGATCGGTTGACGGTGCAACTTGTGAGCGTTAACACTCCCCGGGAGGAATACCTGTGCGGTTCGTGGAGTACGTAGGGGAGAGGAAAGCTCGTGCGCAGACGATTTCTGGCCGCGCTCGGCGGCGTCGCGATCGCCGTCAGCCTGGCCGCATGCAGCGGTGAGGGCGCGGGTGGCGGCGGTGACACCAGCTCAGCCAAGCCCAGCGACCTGACCATCGGCGTGTCGATGCCGACCCAGACCTCGGAGCGGTGGATCGCCGACGGCAACTCGGTGAAGGAGAAGCTGCAGGCCAAGGGCTACAAGGTCGACCTGCAGTACGCCGGGGACGAGATCCCCACCCAGTCCCAGCAGATCGACCAGATGATCACCCAGGGCGCGGACGTGCTGGTGATCGCCCCGATCGACGGCACCGCGCTCAGCGGTCAGCTCCAGGCCGCCGCGGCGGCGAAGATCCCGGTCATCTCCTACGACCGGCTCATCCGCAACAGCCCGAACGTCGACTTCTACGTCAGCTTCGACAACTACAAGGTCGGCGTGGCGCAGGCCAACGCGCTGCTGGTCGGCCTCGGGCTGCAGAACAAGGACGGCTCCAAGGGCACCGCGACCGGCCCGTTCAACGTGGAGCTGTTCGCCGGCTCCCTGGACGACAACAACGCCCACTTCTTCTTCAACGGCGCGATGGACACGCTCAAGCCGTACTTCGAGGCCGGCACGCTGAAGGTGAAGTCGGGCCAGACGAAGATCGAGCAGGTGGCCATCCTGCGCTGGCAGCAGGAGACCGCGCAGAAGCGGATGGAGGACCTGCTCACCTCCAGCTACAACGACGGCAGCAAGGTCGACGGCGTGCTGTCGCCGTTCGACGGCCTGTCCCGGGGCATCATCACCGCCCTGCAGAACGCCGGCTACCGCGGCGGGGCCAAGAAGATGCCGGTGATCACCGGCCAGGACGCCGAGGTCGCCTCGGTCAAGCTGATCAACGACGGCGTGCAGAGCTCGACCGTCTTCAAGGACACCCGCCTGCTGGCCGACCAGGCCGTGGTCGCCGCCGAGGCGTTCCTGAAGAAGGAGGAGCCCAAGGCGAACGACACCAAGGCGTACGACAACGGCAACAAGGTCGTGCCCGCGTTCCTGCTGCCGGTGCAGACCGTCTACAAGGACGACATCAAGTCGGTGCTGATCGACTCCGGCTACCTGACCGCCCAGGAGGTCGCCGCCGGACGGGCCGGCTGAGCGCGCGGCGGACCCGGGGGCGTGCCGCGCCACCGGGTCCGCCGGCTCCGGACGCGACGGCCACGACCAGGACGGTTTCCATGAGCGATCACATCCTCGAAATGCGGAACATCACCAAGACCTTTCCCGGAGTGGCCGCGCTCCAGGACGTGTCGCTCGCCGTGCGGCGCGGCGAGATCCACGCGATCTGCGGCGAGAACGGCGCCGGCAAGTCCACCCTGATGAAGGTGCTCTCCGGGGTGTACCCGACCGGTAGCTACGACGGGCAGATCGTCCTCGACGGCGAGCCGGTCGGCTTCCGGGGCATCCGCGACAGCGAGTCGCGCGGCATCGTCATCATCCACCAGGAGTTGGCGCTGGTGCCGTACCTGTCGATCGCGGAGAACATCTTCCTCGGCAACGAGCGCCGCGGTCGCAGCGGGCTGATCGACTGGCACCGGACCAACGCGGAGGCCGCGGCCCTGCTGCGGTCGGTCGGGTTGGACGAGAACCCGGTGACCCCGGTCATCCAGCTCGGGGTGGGCAAGCAGCAGCTGGTGGAGATCGCCAAGGCGCTGTCCAAGAAGGTGCGGCTGCTCATCCTGGACGAGCCGACCGCGGCGCTCAACGACGTCGACTCGGCGCACCTGTTGAACCTGCTGCGCCGGCTGCGTGACCAGGGCATCACCTGCATCATGATCTCCCACAAGCTCGGTGAGATCACCGCGATCGCCGACTCGACCACGGTGATCCGGGACGGCCGGACGGTCGAGACGCTCGACATGGGCGACGACACGGCGACCCAGGACCGGATCATCCGCGGCATGGTCGGCCGCGACCTCGCGGCCTTCTACCCGACCCGGGAGGTGAGGCCCGGCGACGAGGTGCTGCGGATCGAGGACTGGACCGTGCGCCACCCCACCCAGGACCGGCTGGTGGTCGACCGGGCCTCGCTCACCGTCCGCGCCGGCGAGGTCGTCGGCATCGCCGGGCTGATGGGCGCCGGCCGCACCGAGCTGGCGATGAGCGTGTTCGGCCGGGCCTACGGCCGGGACATCTCCGGGCGGATCTTCGTCAACGGTCGGGAGGTGCGGACCCGGACCGTGGCCGAGGCGATCGGCAACGGCATCGCGTACGCGACGGAGGACCGCAAGCACTACGGCCTCAACCTGATCGACGACGTGCGGGGCAACATCTCGGCCGCCGCGCTCGGCAAGCTCGCGCGCAACGGCTGGATCGACGGCAACGAGGAGATCAAGGTCGCCGAGCGGGGCCGGCGCGACATGAACATCAAGGCGCCGACCGTCATGTCGGTGGTGGGCAAGCTCTCCGGCGGCAACCAGCAGAAGGTCGTGCTGGCGAAGTGGCTGTTCACCGACCCGGACGTGCTGATCCTCGACGAACCGACCCGGGGCATCGACGTCGGGGCGAAGTTCGAGATCTACACGATCGTCAACCGCCTGGTGGCGGACGGCAAGGCCGTCGTCATCATCTCGTCCGAGCTGCCCGAGCTGCTGGGCATGTGCGACCGCATCTACACCCTGGCCGCCGGCCGGATCACCGGGGAGCTGCCGGTGGGCGAGGCGACCCAGGAGAACCTGATGGAACTCATGACCAAGGACAGGGATCTCGTCCGATGACCAGCACGAAGCCCTCCACCTCGCCGAAGGTCACCGAGCCCGACTCCGGGCCGACGGCCACCCTGCACACCGGCACCAGCGACCCGCGGACGCTGATCCTCGGCAACCTGCGGCAGAGCGGCATCTACATCGCCCTGGTGGTGATCGTCGCGCTGTTCGCGGTCCTCACCGACGGCGTCTCGCTCAGTCCCGGCAACCTCACCAACATCGTGCTCCAGTACTCCTACATCCTGGTGCTCGCGATCGGCATGGTCATCGTGATCATCGGCGGCCACATCGACCTGTCCGTCGGGTCGGTGGTGGCGCTGACCGGCGCGGTCTCCGCCGTGCTCGTCATCCGGGAAGGCATGCCCTGGTGGGTCGGCATCCTCGCCGCGCTCGCCGTGGGCGTGGCGGTCGGCGCCTGGCACGGCCTCTGGGTCGCCTACGCCGGGATCCCGGCGTTCATCGTCACCCTGGCCGGCATGCTGCTGTTCCGCGGCCTGACGCTGCGGGTGCTGGACAACATCTCGCTGTCGCCGTTCCCGGCCGAGTACCAGCGGGTCGCCGCCGGTTTCCTCAACGGGCTCCTCGGTGGGCAGGGCTTCGACGCCTTCACGCTGTTCATCGGCGTCTTCGCGGTGGTCGGGTACGCCGCGAGCGTCTTCCGGACCCGGCTGGCCCGGGTCCGCCACGAGCAGCCGGTGGAGTCGTTCCCGCTGTTCGTCCTCCGGGTGGTGGTGGTCGGCGCCGTCGTCCTGTGGTTCGCCTGGCAGCTCGCCCACGCGCGGGGCCTTCCGATCGTGCTGATCGTGCTGGCCGTGCTGGTGCTCGTCTACGGCCTGCTCACCCGCCGTACCGTCTTCGGCCGCCAGGTCTACGCGATCGGCGGCAACCTGCCGGCGGCGACGCTGTCCGGCGTCCGGGTGAAGACGGTCAACTTCTGGGTCTTCGTCAACATGGGCTTCCTCTCCGCGGTGGCCGGGGTGATCTACTCCTCCCGGTCCAACGGGGCCCAGCCGGCGGCGGGCAACATGTTCGAGCTGGACGCCATCGCGGCGGCCTTCATCGGCGGCGCGGCGGTCACCGGCGGGGTCGGCACTGTCGTGGGCGCGATGGTAGGTGGCCTGATCATGGCGGTGATGAGCAACGGCATGCAGCTCATGGGCGTCGACCAGTCCATCCAGTCGGTGGTGAAGGGTCTGGTGCTCCTCGCCGCCGTGGCGTTCGACATCTGGAACAAGCGCCGCGCCGCGGGCAGCCGCTGAGGCCGGCCGGCCGGACGGCGGGGAAGCCGTCCGGCCGGCCGCAGGGTCACGCCCGGCTCCACCGCTGGTTGGTGTTGCCGTGGCAGGTCCAGAGGATCACCCGGGTGCCGTTGGCGGAGGCGCCGCCGTCGACGTCCAGGCACAGGGACGGGAAGCGACCGTTGCTCACCGTGCCGTTGCCGTTGAACGTCCACTGCTGGTTGGTGCCGCCGTTGCAGTCCCAGATCTGCACCCGGGTGCCGGTGGTCGCGCTGGTCGGCACGTCCAGGCACTTGCCCAGCACCTGCAGCGTCTGGCCGCTGGCGGTGAACTGCTGGTTCGCGTTGTTGTGACAGTCCCAGATCAGCGTGCCGGTGCCGTTGGCCGTGCCGCCGTTGTCGACGTCGAGGCAGCGTCCGGCCGACTCGCTGCGCAGCCGGAACGTGGTCGGGGTGGGCGGCGGGGTGGTGGTGCCGCCCCCGCTGACCCGGTAGACGACGGTGCCGTGTGCGGGCACGCTGGCGGAGATGGTGCCGGTGCTGGTGGAGGTGGTGTCGGTCCATGCGTCGCGCAGGGTGAACGAGGTGCCGCTCTTACCGACCGCGGTGGTGGTGGTGGTGATCGTGGTGGTGGTGTTGCCCTGGTTGAACAGGGTGACGGCGACGTCGCCGTTGGCCAGTGGTTTGGCCAGGACGCGGCGGGTGCCGTCGAAGGAGACCTGGGTGGCTTGCAGGGCGAGTGGGTCCTGGCTGATGGCGATGAGGTTGGCGTTCTTCAGGATCGTCTGGGTGGCGGTGTTCATGTTGCGCAGGTCGTTGCCGGCGATCAGTGGTGAGGCCAGCACCGCCCAGAGCGCGAAGTGGCTGCGCATCTCGGTGTCGGTCATGCCGCCGCGGCCGACTTCCAGCATGTCCATGTCGTTGAACGCGCCGGGTTTGGCCCGGGCGGCCAGCGGCACGGTGACGTCGACGATGTTCTGGATGCCCATCGGGTAGCCGTTGGTCTGCCCGCTGTTCCAGGTGTTGGTGATGTCCTCGGTGGTGCGCCACATGTTCGCCACGTCGCCCCAGTTGCGTTGCGGGCCGGTCTTGGAGTGCACGCTGTTGGAGTTGATGCTGTAGACGATGGGCCGGCCGGTCGCGGCGAGCGCGTCGCGCATGATGTTGAACACGCGTACCTGCTCGTCGATGGTGCCGCTGGGCGAGCACCAGTCGTACTTGAGGTAGTCCACGCCCCAGGCGGCGAACTGGCGGGCGTCCTGGGCCTCGTGTCCCTGGGCCCCGGTCGCGCCGGGATAGCTGTTGAAGTACTGCGCGCACGTCTTGTCCAACGGGCCCTGGTAGATGCCGAACTTCAACCCCCGGGCGTGGATGTAGTCACCGAGCGCCTTCATGCCCGACGGGAAACGACTCGGGTCGCCCTGCAGGTTCCCCGCCGAGTCCCGGTTCGGGTTCATCCAACAGTCGTCCACGACGACGTACTGGTAACCGGCATCACGCATCCCCGAGCTGACCATCGCGTCGGTCATCTGCCGGATCAACGTCTCGTTGATGTTGCACCCGAACGTGTTCCAACTGTTCCAACCCATCGGCGGCGTACGGGCCGCGCCGTTGTCGAGCGCCCGGGCCGGCTGCGGGGCGGCGGCCCCGCCGACGACGGTGGCGGCGAGCGCGACCGCCGCCACCCCCAGGGTGGCCAGTAACCGTCGTGTCCTTCTGCGCACAGGTCCTCCTCGGTGGACGGGCGCCGACGGTGCCGACGCCCGGTGGGAGCGGCCGCTCGCGACGGCCCGTGCCACGGGGGCGGTGGTCACCGGGAGGCCGTGGCGTCGAGGGGACCGGTGGGCCGCCGGCGGCCGCTCGGGGTGGTGGTTCGGCGAGGGCCGGGGACGCCGCCGGCCGCCGCCTCGCCGCGGTGCCGGTGGCGTCCGCCCGGGGACGTCCCGTCGGCACAGCGATGTCGCGGATGTTATCGCTGACATCAAACTGTGTAAATAGCATGACGTGCTTCCCGGCGGCCTCCGGCGGGTCTGGAAGGCGTGTCCTCGGCGGGAGAAAGGGCCGTTGAGAGGCCCTCTGCCGGGCTGCGGCGCGTGCGGATGAACTCCACCCCGGGTGGCGCGGGGTGATCGGAAAGCGATCTCTACAAGGCGTCAATTGTTGTCGCTAACACAATGGTGGTCCGGTCCGAGCCGCAGCGGTGGCGGCGTCGCTCGACGATCTCCGGCGCAGAGCGGCCGGGCCGGTCCCGGCGCGGGCGTCGATGATCGTCGGGCCGCATCGGCTCTCGTTACGCAGCCGTTGCGCGCAGGTGTCTTGACGGATGTATATGTGAGCGCTAACACTAACTCCGTGACACGGGAGAGGTGCAGATGAGCGAGGTGGAGGGACCCGACCGTTATGTGGTCGGGGTCGATTTCGGCACGTTGTCCGGGCGCGCGCTCGTGGTGCGGGTCCGGGACGGCGCCGAGGTCGGCACGGCGGTGCACGAGTACCGGCACGGGGTGATCGAGGCGGCCCTGCCCGACGGCGGTCCGGCGCTGCCCCCGGACTGGGCGTTGCAGGATCCCGACGACTACCGCGACGTGCTGCGCGAGGCGGTGCCCGCCGCGCTGGCCGCGGCCGGGGTGGACCCGGCCCGGGTGATCGGGATCGGCACCGACTTCACCGCCTGCACCGTGTTGCCGACGCTCGCCGACGGCACCCCGCTGTGCGAGGTCCCGGAGCTGCGCCACCGGCCGCACGCCTGGGTCAAGCTGTGGAAGCACCATGCCGCGCAGTCGCAGGCCGACCGGATCAACGCGCTGGCGCACGAGCGCGGCGAACCCTGGATCGGCCGCTACGGCGGGAAGGTCTCCGCCGAGTGGCAGTTCGCCAAGGGGTTGCAGATCCTGGCCGAGGACCCGGAGGTCTACCGGCGGGCCGAGCGCTTCATCGAGGCCGCCGACTGGATCGTGTGGGAGCTGTGCGGCGCCGAGACGCGCAACGCCTGCACCGCCGGCTACAAGGGCATCCGGCAGGACGGCCGGTATCCGTCAGCGGACTACCTGGCCGCGCTCGACCCCGGCTTCACCGACTTCGTGACCAAACTGGACGGCCCGCTGCTGCCGCTCGGCGACCGGGCCGGGACGCTCAGCGCCCGCGCCGCGGCCTGGACCGGGTTGCCCGAGGGCATCGCGGTCGCGGTCGGCAACGTCGACGCGCACGTCACCGCGGCCTCCGCCCAGGCGCTGCGCCCGGGGCGGCTGGTGGCGATCATGGGCACCTCCACCTGCCACGTGCTCAACGGCACCCACCCCGCCGAGGTGCCCGGCATGTGCGGCGTGGTCGACGGCGGCATCAGCCCGGGCGCCTGGGGCTACGAGGCCGGGCAGAGCGGCGTCGGGGACATCTTCGGCTGGTTCGTGCGGCACGCCGCGCCGTCCGGCCTCGACTCGCACGAACGGCTCACCGAGCTGGCCGCCGCCCAGCCGGTCGGCGCGCACGGGCTGGTGGCGCTGGACTGGTGGAACGGCAACCGGTCCCTGCTGGTCAACCACGACCTCAGCGGGCTTGTCGTCGGGCTGACCCTGGCCACCCGGCCGCCGGACGTCTACCGCGCGCTGCTGGAGGCCACCGCCTACGGCACCCGGATGATCGTCGAGGCGTTCGCCGAGGCGGGCGTCCCGGTCGACGACCTGGTGGTGGCCGGCGGGCTCACCTCGAACCGGCTGCTGATGCAGATCTACGCCGACGTCACCAACCGGCCGCTGGGCATCATCGGCTCGGCACAGGGCCCGGCGCTGGGCTCCGCCATCCACGCGGCGGTCGCCGCCGGGGCCTACCCGTCGATCCACGAGGCGTCGGCGGTCATGGGACGGGTGGACGAGGGCGTCTACCGGCCGATCCCGGAGAACGTGCGGGCGTACGACGCGCTCTACGCCGAGTACCGAACGCTGCACGACCACTTCGGTCGCGGCGCGAACGACGTCATGCTGCGCCTGCGGGCGATCCGGAACGCGGCGGTCGACGCCGCCACGGCGCCTACCGACCCGGCCCTGGAGGTGGTCGGATGAACCCCGACGTCACCCGGCAGATCGCCGCGCTGCGGCAGACGGTGGCCGGGCTGCACCGCGAACTGACCCGCTACAACCTGGTCGCCTGGACCTCCGGCAACGTCTCGGCGCGCGTCCCGGGACAGGACCTCCTGGTCATCAAGCCGAGCGGGGTGGACTACGACGACCTGACCGCCGACACCATGGTGCTCTGCGACCTGAACGGCGTCGTGGTCGACGGCGGCGGCTCGCCGTCCAGCGACACCGCCGCGCACGCCTACGTCTACCGCGCGATGCCCGAGGTCGGCGGCGTCGTGCACACGCACAGCGGCTACGCCACCGCCTGGGCGGCCCGGGGCGAGGCGATCCCGTGCTGGCTGACCGCGCAGGCCGACGAGTTCGGCGGCGAGATCCCGATCGGGCCGTTCGCGCTGATCGGTGGCGACGACATCGGCAAGGGCATCGTCAGCACGCTGGCCGGGCACCGCTCGCCCGCGGTGCTCATGCGCAACCACGGCGTCTTCACCGTCGGCAAGGACGCGCGCGCGGCGGTCAAGGCCGCGGTGATGTGCGAGGACGTCGCCCGCACCGCGCATCTGGCCCGCGCGCTCGGGCAGCCGCTGCCGATCGCGCCGGCCGACATCGACTCGCTCTACGACCGCTACCAGAACGTGTACGGCCAACGCCCGGCGAGCGGCTGACACCGACCAGCACCACCTCATCCCACCACCACAACCGGTCGCCCCGGCCCCGCCGGTCGCGCCTCCGGATCACCCACCCTGAGGAGAATCGATGAGAACCAGGAGCACGGCACGTACGGTCATCGCGGCCCTGGCCGGCGTGCTGCTCGCCGGCAGCATGGCCGCCTGCGGCAACAGCGACACCGGCGGAGATTCCGGCGGCGGGGGCAACGACAAGATCGTCCTGGGCTTCTCCCAGGTCGGCGCGGAGAGCGGCTGGCGTACCGCCAACACCACCTCGATCAAGGAGGCGGCGGGCCAGGCCGGCATCGAGCTGAAGTTCGACGACGCGCAGCAGAAGCAGGAGAACCAGATCAAGGCGATCCGGAACTTCATCCAGCAGAAGGTCGACGTGATCGCCTTCTCGCCGGTGGTGGAGTCCGGCTGGGACACCGTGCTCAAGGAGGCCAAGGACGCGAAGATCCCGGTGATCCTGACCGACCGCGCGGTGGACTCGGCCGACAAGTCGCTCTACAAGACGTTCCTCGGGTCGGACTTCAAGAAGGAGGGTCGGCTCGCCGGCGAGTGGCTGGTGGAGCAGAAGAAGGCGGCCACCGGCCCGGTCAACATCGTCGAGCTGCAGGGCACGACCGGCTCCGCGCCGGCGAACGACCGCAAGGCGGGCTTCGGCGAGGCGATCGCGGCCAACCCCAACCTGAAGATCATCGCGTCCCAGTCCGGTGACTTCACCCGCGCCGGCGGCAAGCAGGTGATGGAGCAGTTCCTCAAGGCCAACCCGAAGATCGACGTGCTCTTCGCGCACAACGACGACATGGGCCTGGGCGCGCTCGAGGCGATCACCGCGGCCGGCAAGGTGCCCGGCAAGGACATCACCATCATCACCGTCGACGCGGTGAAGGACGGCATGCAGGCCCTCGCCGACGGCAAGTTCAACTTCATCGCGGAGTGCAGCCCGCTGCTCGGCCCGCAGCTGATGGACCTGGCGAAGAAGGTCAAGGCCGGCGAACAGGTGCCGGCCCGGATCGAGACCGAGGAGACCACCTTCACCCAGGAGCAGGCCAAGGAGGCGCTGCCCAACCGCAAGTACTGACCCACACCGGGGGTCGCCGTCGCGCCGACGGCGGCCCCCGTGCCACCACCGTTCAAGAAGAGGTCCGATGGCATGACGGGTGACCGTCCGGTCCTGACCATGACCGGAATCAGCAAGACCTTCCCCGGGGTCCGCGCGCTGCACGACGTCGACTTCCGGCTGTTCCCGGGCGAGGTCCACGCCCTCATGGGTGAGAACGGCGCCGGCAAGTCGACCCTGATCAAGGTGTTGACCGGCGTCTACGGCACCGACGCCGGCACCGTCACGCTCGCCGGTGACCAGGTGTCCTTCACCGGGCCGATGCAGGCCGCAGCGGCCGGCGTGAGCACCGTCTACCAGGAGGTCAACCTCTGCACCAACCTGTCGGTGGCGGAGAACATCTTCATCGGCCGGGAGCCCCGCCGCCTGGGCGCCGTGCGCTGGGGGGAGATGCGTCGGCGGGCGCGGCAACTGCTGGCCCGGCTCGACCTCGACCTCGACGTCGGCGCGCAGCTCGGGACATACTCGCTGGCCGTGCAGCAGATGGTCGCCATCGCCCGGGCCATCGACGTCCAGGCCCGGGTGCTCATTCTCGACGAGCCCACCTCCAGTCTGGACGCCGGTGAGGTCGCCCAGCTGTTCCGGATCATGCGTCAGCTTCGGGACGAGGGGATCGCGATCCTCTTCGTCACCCACTTTCTGGACCAGGTCTACGCCATCGCCGACCGCATCACGGTGCTGCGCAACGGCACCCTGGTGGGGGAGTACCGCACCGAGGAGCTGCCGCAGTTCAGCCTGGTCGAGAAGATGATCGGCCAGGAGCTGGACGTGCTGGAACGGCTCGAGGAGCAGCAGAAGCGGGCCACCGTCGCGCCGGACGGGCGGGCCCCGCTGGTGGACGCCGCCGAGCTGGGCCGCCGTGGCGCGGTCGCCCCGTTCAGCCTGCGCATCCACGCCGGCGAGGTGGTCGGCCTGGCCGGCCTGCTCGGCTCCGGCCGCACCGAGGTGGCCCGGCTGATCTTCGGCGCCGACCGCGCCGACCACGGCCAGGTCCGCACGGACGGTGCCCGCTCGCCGCTGCGTACCCCGATCCAGGCCATCGACCAGGGCATCGGTTTCTGCTCGGAGAACCGCCGCGCGGAGGGCATCGTTCCGGAGCTGTCGGTCCGGGAGAACATGATCCTGGCGATGCAGGCCGCGCGCGGCTGGCTGCGGCCGATCCCGCGCCGCCGGCAGGACGAGCTGGTCCAGAGGTACGTCCAGGCGCTCAGCATCCGACCGGCGAACCCGGAGCTGCCGGTGCGCAACCTCTCCGGCGGCAATCAGCAGAAGGTGCTGCTGGCGCGCTGGCTCATCACCGAGCCGCGCCTGCTCATCCTCGACGAGCCCACCCGCGGCATCGACATCGGCGCCAAGGCCGAGATCCAGAAACTGGTGGTGCAGCTCTCCGACGGCGGCATGGCGGTGCTGTTCATCTCCGCCGAGCTGGAGGAGGTGCTGCGCCTGAGCCATCGGGTGGCGGTCATGCGCGACCGCGAGATGGTCGCCCAGCTCGACAACGACGACACGCTCGACGCCGACCGCGTCATGCGCACCATCGCCAGCGGAACCCCCCGGGAGGAGGTGAACCGATGAACACCGTCGCCGACCGCCTCCGCCCGCTGACCGGGCACCGACTGTTCTGGCCGGCCCTGGTGCTCGTGGTGATGATCGCCGCGAACACCGTCTACCGACCCGGCTTCCTCGCCGTCGAGGTCAAGAACGGCCACCTGTACGGCACCCCGGTGGACATCCTCCGGTTGAGCGCGCCGCTGATCCTGGTCGCCCTCGGCATGACCCTGGTCATCGCCACCGGCGGCATCGACCTGTCCGTCGGCTCGCTCTGCGCCATCAGCGGCGCGATCGCCTGCCTGCACATCAGCGGCGCGGCCGACCAGAACAGCCTGTCCACCGTGTTCACCGCGCTGGCCCTGGCCTTCGGGGCCGCGCTCGTGCTCGGCGCGTGGAACGGCGTGCTGGTCTCCGTCATCGGCATCCAGCCCATCATCGCCACGCTGATCCTGATGGTGGCCGGCCGGGGGATCGCCCAGCTGGTCACCGAGGGGCAGATCATCACGATCAACTCCGGGCCGTACCGGGCGATCGGGCTCGGGCACTTCCTGACGCTGCCGCTGGCCATCCTGATCGCACTGGCCGCGGCGCTGCTGGTGGCCGCGTTCACCCGGCGCACCGCGCTCGGGCTGATCGTCGAGTCGGTCGGCGGCAACGCCGAGGCCAGCCGGTTGGCCGGCATCCGGTCGCGCCGCGTGGTCTTCCTCGTCTACGTGGTGAGCGCCGCCTGCGCCGCGCTGGCCGGTTTCATGGTCACCGCGAACGTGTCCAGCGCGGACGGCAACGCCGCCGGGCTGTGGATCGAACTCGACGCGATCCTCGCGGTGGTGATCGGCGGCACCTCGCTGGCCGGCGGCCGGTTCTCGCTCAGCGGCACCGTCCTCGGCGCGCTGATCATCCAGACCCTGACCACCACGGTGTACGCCATGAACATCTCGCCGCAGACGTCGTTGCTGTTCAAGGCGGTCGTCGTCATCGCCGTCTGTCTCGTGCAGGCCCCGGCGTTCCGGGC
Source organism: Micromonospora sp. NPDC049282 (assembly GCF_043197045.1). NCBI lineage: Bacteria > Bacillati > Actinomycetota > Actinomycetes > Micromonosporales > Micromonosporaceae > Micromonospora > Micromonospora sp. NPDC049282. The sequence continues at coordinate 517,811 of NZ_JBICSL010000002.1, read as the reverse complement.
CCGGTTCCGGCGGCGCCGACGTGGCGTCGAGCCCGGTCCGACGGCGCCGCAGCGGGAGAAGGAGCAGGTGCCGGCATGAGCAGCACGTCGTTGTCCGCCGTCCGGTCGTGGCGGCCCAGCCTGCCCCGGCGGCACGTCCCGGTCCTGGCCACGCTCGCGCTGCTGCTGGTGATGTACGGCATCGGCGTGTCCCAGTACCGCGCCTTCTCCAACGTCCAGGTGATTTTCAACGTCTTCATCGATAACGGTTTCGTGCTGGTGGTCGCCGTCGGCATGACGTTCGTGATCCTCACCGGCGGCATCGACCTGTCCGTCGGTTCGGTGGTGGCGATGACCGCGATGGTGTCGGCCGCGCTGCTCCGCGACGGCGTGCCCGCGGCCCTGGTGCTCGTCATCGCGCTGCTCATCGGCCCGACGTTGGGGTTCCTGATGGGCTGCGCGATCCACTTCTTCGAGATCCAGCCGTTCATCGTCACGCTCGCCGGGATGTTCTTCGCCCGGGGCATGTGCACGTTCATCAGCGGCTCCTCGATCTCCATCACCGACGGCTTCTGGACCGGCATGTCCCAGCAGCGGATCGGCAACCCGGCCGGAAACTTCGTCTCGATCAGCGTGCTGATCGCGTTCGCGGTGGTGCTGGTCGCCGCGTACGTGCTGGCGTACACCCGATTCGGCCGCAACGTGTACGCGGTGGGCGGCAACGCGCAGTCGGCGCTGCTGATGGGCCTGCCGGTGGGTCGCACCCGGATCGCCGTCTACACGATCAGCGGGCTGTGCTCGGCCATCGGCGGCATCCTGCTGTCGTTCTACACGCTGTCCGGCGCGCCGCTGATCGCCGTCGGGATGGAACTGGACGTGATCGCCGCGGTCGTCATCGGCGGCACGGTGCTCACCGGCGGGTCGGGCTACGTCTTCGGCACCGTGCTCGGGGTGCTGGTGCTGGGCGTGATCCAGACCCTGATCACGTTCGACGGCAGCCTCAACTCCTGGTGGACCAAGATCGTGATCGGCGGGCTGCTCTTCGCGTTCATCCTCCTCCAGCGCCTCATCGGCATCCGGTTCAAGTGACGGCAACTAGCGCGGAAGGCAACAACATGGCAACTCACCCCCAGCCCGAGGTCTGGTTCCTCACCGGTAGCCAGGGCCTCTACGGCGAGGACACCCTGCGGCAGGTCGCCGACCAGTCCCGGCAGATCGCCGCCCGGCTGGACGAGTCGTCGGACATCCCGGTCCGCGTGGTCTGGAAGCCGGTCCTGACCTCCAGCACGGACATCCTGGCGATGTGCCGGGACGCGGCCGTGCAGGGCGCGGTCGGGGTGATCGCCTGGATGCACACGTTCTCGCCGGCCAAGATGTGGATCGCCGGACTGGACGCGTTGCAGACGCCGCTGCTGCACCTGCACACCCAGGCGAACGTGGCGCTGCCGTGGGACACCATCGACATGGACTTCATGAACCTGAACCAGGCCGCGCACGGCGACCGCGAGTTCGGGTACATCCAGACCCGCCTGGGGGTGGCCCGCAAGACCGTGGCCGGCCACGTCACCGACCCGAGGGTGGTCGCGCGGGTGGCGGCCTGGGCCCGCGCGGCCATCGGCTGGTCGTCGGTGCGAACGCTGCGGCTGGCCCGCTTCGGCGACAACATGCGTGACGTCGCCGTCACCGAGGGGGACAAGGTCGAGGCGGAGCTGCGGTTCGGCGTCTCGGTCAACACCTACGGCGTGAACGACCTGGTCGCGGTGGTCGATCAGGTCGCCGAGGCGCAGGTGGACGATCTGGTGAAGGAGTACGACGACACCTACCGGCTGGACGTCGCGCTGCGGGCCGGCGGGGACCGGCACGACTCGCTGCGCTACGCCGCACGCCAGGAGCTGGGGCTGCGCGCGTTCCTGGACGACGGTGGCTTCCGCGCCTTCACCACCAACTTCGAGGACCTCGGCGGTCTGCGCCAGCTTCCCGGCATCGCGGTGCAGCGGCTGATGGCCGACGGGTACGGGTTCGGCGGCGAGGGGGACTGGAAGACCTCGGTCCTGGTGCGGACGCTGAAGGCGATGGCGGTCGGCGTCGAGGGCGGCACGTCCTTCATGGAGGACTACACCTACGACCTGACGTTCGGTCACGAGCTGGTCCTCGGCGCGCACATGTTGGAGGTGTGCCCGAGCATCGCCGCCGACGTGCCGACGGCGGAGGTGCACCCGCTGGGCATCGGCGGCCGGGAGGACCCGGTCCGCCTGGTCTTCGACGCGGCGTCGGGCCCGGCCGTCGTGCTCGGCATGTCGGACCTGGGGGAGCGGTTCCGGCTGGTGGCCAACGTGGTCGACGTGGTGCCGCCGCCGCAACCGTTGCGCCGGCTGCCGGTGGCCCGGGCGGTCTGGCGGCCCCGCCCCGACCTCGCCGCGTCGGCGGAGGCGTGGATCACGGCGGGCGCCCCGCACCACACCGTGCTCTCCCAGGCGGTGGGCGTGGAGGAGCTGCGTGACCTGGCCGAGATGACGCGTACCGAGCTGGCCGTCATCGACGGCGACACCGTGCCGCACCGGTTCGCCGACGAGCTGCGCTGGAACCAGGCGTACCACCGGCTCGCGCGCGGCTTCTGACCGCGCCGGACGCGCCACGGGTGGCGTGCCCCCATGTCCGAGTCGGGGGCGCGCCACCCGTTCGTGTCTGCGGCGCTACGCCTTGACGAACGTCTTGTTATCGCTCACAGTCGATGTGTCGGATTGCCGGCAGCTTCCGCGGGCCGTTCCGGGCCGGGCCCCCGCCATGGCTGCCACCAGGCACCGATTCCCCTCGGGCAGGGACGACTGTTAACGATCACATGAGGAGGGTCATGGTGGTGACAGCTCGGCTGTCCCGGCTCCTGGCGGGGTTGGTGGCGATGGTGGTCGGCGGTGTGCTGGTGGGGTTGGTCCCGACGCCGGCCTCGGCGGCGACGGTGGACACCAACGCGTGGTACGTGCTGGTGAACCGCAACAGCGGCAAGGCGCTGGACCTGTACAACCAGGCCACGAACGACGGGGCGCGGATCACCCAGTGGACGCGTAACGACGGGGCGTGGCAGCAGTGGCAGTTCGTGGACTCGGGCGGCGGCTACTACCGGCTGCGGTCGCGGCACTCCGGCAAGGTGCTGGACGTGACCGGCGCGTCCACGGCCAACGGCGCGGCCGTGGTGCAGTGGAGCGACCACGGCGGCACCAACCAGCAGTTCCGGTTGGCGGACTCGGACGGCGGCTACGTCCGGCTGATCAACCGCAACTCGAACAAGGCGGTGGAGGTGCAGGGCGCCTCGACCGCCGACGGCGGCAACATCGTCCAGTACGACGACTGGAACGGCAGCAACCAGCAGTGGCAACTGGCTCGCGTCGACGGCGGTGGCACCCCGACCACCCCGCCGCCGACCACCCCGCCGCCGACCACCCCGCCGCCGAGCGGCACGTTCACCAACCCGGCGATCTGGCAGGACTTCGCCGACGTCGACATCATCCGCGTCGGCGACATCTACTACATGTCCGCCTCGACCATGCACTACTCGCCCGGGGCGCCGGTGCTGCGCTCCTGGGACCTGGTGAACTGGGAGTTCGCCGGGCACTCGGTGCCCCGGCTGGACTTCGGGACCAAGTACGACCTGCCCCCGGGCAGCCAGGCGTACGTGGACGGCATCTGGGCCTCGACGTTGAACTACCGGCCGAGCAACAAGACCTACTACTGGGCCGGGTGCATCGACTTCGCCCAGACGCACATCTACACCGCGTCCGCCGTCGACAGCGCGTGGAGCAGGCTCACCACGATCCCCAACTGCTACTACGACGCCGGCATGCTGATCGACGACAACGACACCATGTACGTCGCGTACGGCAACGGCACGATCAGCGTGGCGCAGCTGTCCGCGGACGGGCGCAGCCAGGTGCGGGCCCAGCAGGTCTACCAGACGCCGTCGAGCATCGGCACGCTCGAAGGAGCGCGCTTCTACAAGCGCAACGGCGCCTACTACATCTGGCTGACCCGGCCGGCGAACGGCCAGTACGTGCTGAAGTCCACCAACGGCCCGTTCGGCCCGTACGAGCAGCGCCAGGTGCTGCTCAACCTGCCCGGCCCGATCTCCGGCGGCGGCGTGCCGCACCAGGGCGGCCTGGTGCAGACGCCCAACGGCGCCTGGTACTACATGGCCTTCACCGACGCGTACCCGGGCGGGCGGATGCCGACGCTGGCGCCGATCACCTGGACCGCCGACGGCTGGCCGCAGCTGCAGACCGTCAACGGGGCGTGGGGCGCGAGCTATCCCAACCCGCTGCCGCTGCATCCGGTGAAGCCGCTCACCGGCACCGACACGTTCGCCGGCACCACGCTCGGCGTGCAGTACGAGTGGAACCACAACCCGGACAACAGTCGATGGTCGGTCAACAACGGCCTGCGCCTGCAGACCGCCACCGTGACCAACGACCTCTACCAGGCCCGCAACACGCTGACCCACCGGATCCAGGGTCCGACCTCCACCGCGACCGTCGAGCTGGACTACTCGGCCATGCGCGACGGGGACCGGTCCGGGCTCGCCATGCTGCGCGACAGCTCGGCCTGGATCGGGGTCCGGCGGGACAACGGCGCCACCCGGGTGGTCATGACAAACGGTCTGACCATGGCCAGCGGCGCCTGGAACACCACCTCCACCGGGAGTGAGGTCGCCAGTGCGGCGGTCTCCGGCGGGCGGATCTGGCTGCGGGTCAACGCCGACATCCGGCCCGGCTCGGGGCGGCAGGCGAAGTTCTCCTACAGCACCGACGGGGTCACCTTCGTCCCGCTGGGCAACGCGCTGACGCTCAACAACGCGTGGCAGTTCTTCATGGGTTACCGGTTCGGCATCTTCAACTACGCCACCCAATCACTGGGCGGCGCGGTGACGGCGCGCCAGTTCTCCGTGACAACGCCGTGACGCGGGTCACTATTTTCGGTCCTTGACGGGTCCGGAAATTGCCCGGGGCGGGTCCCGACAACCGTCGGGAATGCCCCGCCCCGGGCCACCGGACCTGCCACTTCGCGCCGTACGGGCGGGAGAGGAATGAGCGCCGCCGGCCATTCTCCGACATTCCGGCGCGACGAATCGATTCGTTGATCGGCCCTACCGTGACCGGTGGGACAACTGGCGTAGACTGTCGCCACCCTGGCCGGTCCGGTCGACGTCGACATGGTTCGGCCACGCGGGCATGTGCGAAAGTGAGGTGGCCGTGCGCGGTCCTGCGATGACGGACGTGGCTCGCCTCGCCGGTGTCTCCCACCAGACGGTCTCCCGGGTCCTCAACGGGCACCCCAACGTGCGCGAACAGACCCGGCTGCGGGTCCAGGCGGCCATCACCGAACTCGGCTACCGGCCCAACCGCGCGGCCCGCGCGCTGGTCACCGGCCGGTCCCAGGTGATCGGCGTGGTCGCGCAGAACACCACCCTCTACGGTCCGGCCTCCCTGCTGGCCGCGCTGGAGCAGACCGCCGCCGAGGCCGGCTTCGCGGTCAGCGTCGGCAGCGTCAGCGACCTCGACCACCGTTCCATCTCGGCGGCGGTGGAGCGACACCTGGCGCACCGGGTGGCCGGCATCGTGGTGATCGCTCCGGTCGAGTCGGCCGGTGCGGCGCTCGAACGGCTGCCCCACGACGTGCCGCTGGTGACCGTCGACGGCGACCCACGCCGGCCGATCCCGCTGGTGACGGTCGACCAGGTCGCCGGCGCCCGGGCCGCCACCCAGCACCTGCTCGACGCCGGGCACCGCACGGTCTGGCACGTGTCCGGCCCGTCCGACTGGTTCGACAGCGCCGGCCGGATCGAAGGCTGGCGCGAGGCGCTGCGGCTCGCCGGCGCCGAGGTGCCGCCGCTGGTCCCGGCGGACTGGTCCGCGGCGGCGGGCTACCGGTGCGGGCAGATGCTGGCCCGGATGCCGGAGGTCACCGCCGTCTTCACGGCCAACGACCACCTGGCGCTGGGCGTGCTGCGCGCGCTGCACGAGCACGGCCGGCGGGTACCGGACGACATCAGCGTGGTCGGGTTCGACGACGTGCCCGAGGCGGCCTACTTCATCCCGCCGCTGACCACCGTCCGGCCCGACTTCGCGGCGGTGGCCCGGGCGAGCCTCGGCCTGCTGCTGGCGCAGATCGAGTCCGCCAGCGTCGGGCCGCTGCGGCAGACCATCGCGCCGACGCTGGTGTCCCGGCGCAGCGTCGGCCCGCCCCCGCAGCGCTGAGCCGTTGCCGGTCGCCCCGGCGCCCGCCGCCCGGCGTCCGATGGCGGGCGCCGGGCGGCACGGCGAGGCTGAGCCGCCGTCGCCGGGTCGCCCGGCCCGGCGACGGCGGCGTCACCGGGGGTACGCGGACCGAGCGCCCGCGTACCCCACATCTCAGACGAACCGCCAGCGCTGGTGCGCGGCGCCGGTGTCGTCGCTGAGGACGGCCTGCGCGCCCTGGCTGCCGGAGCCGCCACTGAGGCCCAGCACCCGGCCGCCGCTGGCGCACTGGATGCGGAAGTAGCCGTTCCCGCCGTGGCGCAGCCGCCACCGGTGGTCGGCGGCGCCGTTGTCGGCCCACTGCACGACCCGGGCGCCGGCGGCGGTGGAACCGCCCTCGACGCCGAGCACCTTGCCGCTGTGCGAGGCGCGCAGCCGCAGGTAGCCGCCGGTGTCCACGAGCGCGGTCCAGAGGTGGTCGGCGGTGCCGGTGTCACCCCACTGGATGACGAGCCCACCGTCGGCCGTGGACATGTCCTGCACGCCGAGCACGAGCCCGCTGCCGAGGTTCTGCAACCGGCGGGCCCCGTTCGGCAGGAACCGCCACTGGTTGTCGAGGCTGCCGTTGTCCGGGTCCTGCACGGCCTGCGCGCCCTGCGCGGTCGAGCCCCCGGAGATGCCGAGCAGCTTGCCGGTGTGCGAGTTGCGCAGCTTGTGGGTGCCGTCGCCGACGTCGACCACGGTCCAGAGGTGATCGGCGGTGCCGTTGTCGGCCCACTGGAGGATCCGGGCGTTGTCGGCGGTGGACATGTTCTCCACGCCGAGCACCTTGCCGCTGTTGACGTTGCGCAGCCTCAGCGCCGACCCGTCGACCACCAGCTGCCAGTCGTGGTCGGCGGTGCCGGTGTCGCCCCACTGGAGGGCGAGCCCACCGTCGGCGGTGGACATGTTCTGGATCCCGAGCACGAGGCCGCTGGCCGCGTTCGCCAGCCGGAAGCTCGCCTCGCCGCCACCGCCGCTGCTCGTGCCGGCCCGCCAGTAGACCGTGTAGTTGAACCCGTGCGCGTCGTAGAACGGCCCCAGGTTGACCGTGGCGCCGTTGGCCCGGGCGGTGAACGCCAGCGAGTCGCCGCCGGTGCGCGTGACCGAGCCGGTCTCCAGCGTCGGCAACGCGCTCAACGTGGTGTTGCCGTAGTTGCCGGAGAGCACCACCGGCCCGTACATGACCGCCTGGACCGCCGCGTCGTCGTTGGCGGCGACCGTGGTCACCCGCATCGGCAGCCGGACCGTGACCACGTCGCCGGAGGTCCAGTCGCGGGTCAGCACGGCGTAGCTGCCCGGCGTGGTGGCGATGCCCTGCGCCGCGCCGTTGACGCTCACCGTCGCCCCGGTCGTCCACGACGGGATCCGGATACGCATCGTCCACGACCCGCTCACCGAGCCGGTGACGGTAAGCGTCGTCGTGTCGGACACCGGGTACGAGGTGCTCTGGGTGACCGTGATGCCGCGCTGGCTCCAGTTGAGCACCGACGGCACGAACAGGTTCACGGTCAGCGTGGTGCCGTTGTGGAAGTAGATCGCGTCGGCCAGCGTGGTGTTCGTCTCCAGCCCGGTGCCCTGGCAGCACCAGAACGAGTTGTAGTCGGTGCTCCAGGTGCCGCCGCCCCACGCCGGGCCCACGCCGCGTCGTCCACCGGGGTTGAGCGGGGTGAAGTAGGTGACGTGGCCACGGGGGTCGGCCGGGTTCTGCTGGCCGATCATGTGGTTGAGCAGCGCCCGCTCGTAGAAGTCGGGGTAGGCGACCCGGTCCGGGTCGAGTTGCCACAGCTCCCGGGTCAGCTTGAGCATGTTGTAGGTGTTGCACGCCTCGCAGGTGTCGTTGCGCAGGTAGCCGGCGATGGCGTTGGGTGCGCGGAAGTGCTCGGCCTGGCTGTTGCCGCCGATGGCGTACGTGTGCGCGCCGACCGTGATGTTCCAGGCGTTGGCGGCGATGTCGCGGTAGCGGGTGGTGCCGGTGGCCTTGTACTCCCGGGCCGCGCCGATCCACTTGGGCACCTGGGTGTTGGCGTGCAGCCCGTTGAGCTGGTCGGAGTTGGCGGCGAGCGGGTTGAACACGGCGGCGTGGTCGAAGCGCTGGGCGGCGGTCAGCCACCGGGCGTCGCCGGTCTGCTGGTAGATGTCGGTCAGCACCGCGTTCATGCCGCCGAACTCGGTGCCGAGCATGGCCTGCATCTGGGCCGAGCTGAGCCGGCCGGTGCGCCAGTCGACCCAGCCGGCGAACGCCAGCAGCACGTCGCGGGCCTGGGTGCTGCCGATCAGGCGCCACACGTCGAGCAGGCCGGCGAGCGTCTTGTGCACGCAGTAGTAGGGCACGTTGCCGTTGCTCAGCGTCCGAGCCTCGAGCGCGGTGAAGTCGGACTCGGGGAAGCCGGACAGGTAGCCGGCGTTGAAGCCGGCCGCGCCGTTGTTGGCCTGGCACTTCGCCAGCTCGGCCACCATGGTGACCGCCTTGTCCCGGCAGGTGGTGTCGCCGGTCACCGCCCAGGCCTGCGCCCAGGCGGTCAGGAAGTGGCCCTGCATGTGGGTGCGGAACGGGAAGTTCGGCGCGTCCCAGCCGCCGTTGGCGGCGGCCCCGGCGGTGGAGAGCCGATGGTTGGCCCGGAAGTTGTACAGCAGCCGGTTCACGTCGACGAAGCGCAGGTAGGAGAGCGTGCGGTTCTGGTTGTCCAGCCACCGGCCGGCGGTCAGCCGCGCCTGGCCGGGGTCGAACGCGTAGGCGGAGACGCCGATGTCCGGTCGGGCCGGGGCCAGGGCGGCGCCGGCCGTGCCGCCACTGGACAGGGAGCCGACGGCGCCGCCGGCCGCGGTCGCGACGGCGGTCGCACCGGTGGCGCGCAGGAGCATCCGGCGGTTCATTCCAGGAGCGGACATGAGGGGCCTTTCGTGGTGGGGCGGGCGGTGGCGGGGTGCGGGTGGGGTGGCGCGGGTACGGGCCGGGCGGATCGTGCTCCGCCCGGCCCGTGGCTCAGTTGCGCAGGCTCCACTGCTGGTTGGCGCCGCCGTTGCAGGCCCAGAGGATGAGCTTGGTGCCGTTGGCGGTGCCGGCGCTGTTGGCGTCGAGGCAGAGCCCGGACTGCTGGCCGGTGATGGTGCCGTTGCCGTTGAGGTTCCACTGCTGGTTGGCCTGGCCGTTGCAGTCCCAGATGATGACGGCGGTGCCGTTGCTGGTGCCCTGGCCGTTGGCGTCCAGGCACTTGTTGCCGTACACCTGGAGTTGCCGCGCCGACGTGTAGGTCCAGCGCTGCATGGTGCCGCCGTGGCAGTCGTAGAGCTGCACCTGGGTGCCGTTGGTGGTGGCGCCGTTCGGCACGTCGACGCAGCGTCCGGACTGGCTGCCCACGATCTCGACGTTCTGCCGGCTGCCGCCGGTGCTCGCCGCGTAGCCGGCGGCGGTGATGTTGGCCTGGACGGCGTCCTCGGTGGTGTTCGACGGGTAGCCGGAGGTCATGACGCCTTCGTAGAAGGTGCCGGCGGAGCCGTGGCTGTTGTCGCCGCCGATGCCGAGGATGATGGCGCCTTCTTTTTTCATCGGGTTGTAGCCGGAGGCGTTGGGTCGTTTGCCGTCGTAGAAGGTGGACAGGGCGCCGGATTGGGCGTTGCCGCCGCGGATGGCCCAGTGGTTGGGTTCGCCCTTGACGATCGCGGTGAGGAAGCGGTGGCTGATGGAGGGGTCGTTGGCGTTGTAGCCGGGGTTGACGCCGGAGAAGAGGCCGTTTTCGAGGTCGGCCATGATCCAGGGGCCGTTGCCGGTGCCGTAGCCCCAGACTTTGATGTTGCCGAAGTAGATGGCTTCCATGGTGCCGTTGCCGTTGTCGCGGCTGTTGGTTTCGGCGTTGCCGTAGTCGAAGCAGCAGCCGCCGTTGTAGTGGGTGCCGTCGAAGATGGCGTACATGCCTTCGGGTTGGTCGCCTTTGGCGATGCCGTTGGTGTTGTTGTTGCGGTAGCCGGTGCCGGGGGCGACGAACACCCCGTACGCCTTGCGGCCGCCGAGGGTGACCGGGGCGAGGGTGGCGTCGGCGAGGTTGTCGTAGCCGCCGGCGGCCGGGCCGGAGAACCCGCCGGGCGGGGCCTGGGTCAGGTGGTTGCCGCGGCCGGACTGGTCGTAGATGACGCTGATCAGGCAGCTCGTGCCGGCGCAGAACGCGTCCTGGGTGGCGGCGTTGGCGACGTCTCCGGCGGCGAGCGGGGCGACGTCGCGGGTGGTGTTGTCGGAGGCGCGCCGCAGTTGGTAGAGCGGCCCGGCGTAGGCGCCGTAGAGCGCGCGGGTGGTGCTGTGCGCGGCCACGCAGGGCGTGCCGCCGGCGGCGTAGATGTCGCAGGGGCCGGTGCCGGCGGCGCGCGCCGGGGGCGCGGCGGAGCCGACCGCGGTCGCGGTGGCCGCGACCAGCAGGGCCAGGGGTACCAGCGCGGCCGCCAGTCGACGGCGGGTGGTGGTGGGGTCCATCGATCCTCCTCCAGCGGAGATGACGAACTAGTTAACGCTAACAATCGCTCTTAGCGTGGCGTTTACATTGGCGACTGTCAACACGTTCACCACGCAGGCGGTGGCCGCGCGATAGGAACAGCGGATCTAGGGACGGCGATGTTAACGCTCTCAGCAGCGGATTATGCCGAGGTCGGTGGCGGCGGCGACCGCGGCGGTCCGGGAGTCGACACGCGGCTTGGTCATCGCGCGTCAGCCGGTAGGGTCGGGCCAGCGTCGCGTGCCGGTGGCAGACCGTGTCAGGCATGGAGGCGCCGGACCGGAGGGAGCATGACGATGACCACCGTCGTCCCTTCGCCGTCACCTGATGCGTGACGGCGAGCAGACCAGGCTGGTGGCCTGGAGTCGAGAGTTGCGGAGCGTCCACGGACGGCTGCGCGAGGCGCTACGGGTGACCCGGGAGGCGTTGGCCGACGGCGGGTCCGCCGGGCCGGCCACCCGTGACCTGCTGTTGTTCTGTCACGGGTTCTGCGCCGCGCTCACCGCACACCACGAGGGCGAGGACCGGGAGCTGTTCCCGGCGATCGCGGCCCGGCACCCGGAGCTGCGCGACACCCTGCGCCGCCTGCGGCAGGACCATTCGATGATCGGGCACCTGCTGGCCGGGCTGTCCGCCGCGGTGGCCCGGGACGTCCCGCCGGAGGAGCTGGGCCGGCACCTGGAGGGCGTGGCGGCGATCATGGAGTCGCACTTCCGGTACGAGGAGCGCCAACTGCTCACCGTGCTGGAGACGCTGGCGTGGGACGCCGATCCGGTCGCCGTGCTGGGTCCACTGTGAGCATCGGCCGATCCGATTGACCGCATCGACGTACGTCAGTAGTCTGCGCTGAAAGCGCTTTCTGCGCGGGAGGCGCAACGGGTCCGTCGAGAACGGACGTCCGGGGCAGGAAGGGCCCGCCGACGGCACCGACCGGGCATCGGTGCCGGTGCCGGCGTGGCAACCATCACCCGCAGGAGAACCTTCATGATCAACAGACAGCGCCGTACCGTGTTGTGGACATCCGCGGCCGCGGCGGCGACGCTCGCCGCCTCCGGCCTGGCCGTCTGCGCGACCGCCGCCCAGGCGGCCGCCGGCTGCCGGGTCGACTACGCGGTCACCGCGCAGTGGTCCGGCGGCTTCACCGCCAACGTCAACCTCACCAACCTCGGCGATCCGCTGAACGGCTGGACCGTCACCTGGAACTTCAACGACGGCCAGACCGTCAGCCAGGCCTGGGGAGCCGACATCACCCAGACCGGCGCGTCGGTGCGGGCCGCCAACGTCAGCTACAACGGCAGCCTCGGCACGAACGCCACCACCTCGTTCGGCTTCAACGGCGCCTGGAACGGCAACAACTCCAAGCCGTCCTCGTTCGCGGTCAACGGCGTCCTCTGCGGCGGGGCCATCCCCACCGACCCCGGTGGGACCCTCACCCCGACCCCGCCGTCGCCGACGACCCCACCGCCGTCGCCGACCACCCCGCCGCCGCCGACGACTCCGCCGCCGACGAGCGGAGCGGTGTACGCCGCGCCGAGCGGCACCGCCGGCGCGGCCGGCACCCAGGCGAACCCCACCACGGTCGCCTCGGCGATCACCCGGGTCGGCGCGGGCGGCACCGTCTACCTGCGCGGCGGCACCTACAGCCTGGCCCAGACGGTCACCATCGCCGCCGGCAACAACGGCACCGCGAGCGCCCGCAAGAATCTGTACGCCTACCCGGGCGAGACCCCGATCCTCAACTTCTCCGCGATGGGCGAGGACCCGGCCAACCGGGGCCTCGCGCTGAACGCGTCCTACTGGCACGTGCGGGGGATCGTGGTCGAACGCGCGGGGGACAACGGCATCTTCGTCGGCGGCAGCAACAACATCATCGAGCGGACGGTGACCCGGTTCAACCGCGACACCGGCCTGCAACTGTCCCGGATCGCGTCCAGCACCCCACGTGACCAGTGGCCCGCGAACAACCTCATGGTCAGCGTCGAGTCGCACGACAACGCCGACTCCGACGGCGAGGACGCCGACGGGTTCGCCGCCAAGCTCACCGTCGGCGGCGGCAACGTCTTCCGGTACGCCGTGTCGCACCACAACATCGACGACGGCTGGGACCTCTACACCAAGACCGACACCGGCGCGATCGGCGCGGTGACCATCGAGGACTCCCTCTCCTACAACAACGGCACGCTCAGCAACGGCGGTCAGGCCGGCAACGGCGACCGCAACGGCTTCAAGCTCGGCGGCGAGGACATCGCGGTCAACCACACCGTCCGGCGCACCATCGCGTACCGCAACGGCAAGCACGGCTTCACCTACAACCGGAACCCCGGCACGATGACGATCTCCAACAACCTGAGCATCGACAACACCGAGCGCAACTTCTCGTTCGACGCCGGCACCTCGGTCTTCCGCAACAACACGTCCTGCCGCAGCGGCAGCGGGTCGAACGACAAGACGGTCGGCAACGTGGACGGCTCGAACCAGTTCTGGTCCGGCTCCAACGGCTCCCGCTGTGCCACCTACTCCGGCGCCCTGGGCTGGTCCTTCGCCTCCGACGGCCGCCTGACGGTCACCTTCGGCGGCCGCGTGGTCTCCCTGTAGGTCCGCGCCGCCCGTCCCGCGTCGCCGATCTTGCGGTTTCCGCCCCCACAAACCCGACAAGAGGTACGAGTCAGGGGCCGCAACCGCAAGATCGGCGCGAGCGGGCGGCGGGGTCACGGGGTGGGTAGGGGGTGAGCGGGTGCGGTGGTTGAGGGGTGGGTGTCGGGTCGTCGGGGAGGCGGCGGGTCCTGAGGCGGTCCCGCGCCCAGCGCAGGGATGCGCAGTCGCCGGACCGGTCCCGGCAACGGTCGCAGTAGCCCAGGATCCAGTGCCGCCGGATGATCCGTTTCGCCAGCTCCGGCACCCACTCGGAGCGGGGCACGTCTCGTTCGATCATGGCTGCCTCCTGGAACGGCAGGTCCGGGCGCCGATCCCCGATCAGACACCCGGACCGCTCCTCGAAAGCCCGCAGGGTGACCCGAGGTCACGAGCTCACACCTCAGGGTAGGGCTATACAAGCATGGACGTCTAGAGACGTATCTGCAGAACCGCTGTCGTCCCGTGTCAACTAGCGTCGGCCCCATGATCGACCCCGACGGACCGGTGCCCGTCTACCGGCAGGTGGCGGACGTTCTGGCGGCGAGGATCGCCGCCGGTGAGCTCGTGCCGCACCGGCCGATCCCGAGCGAGGCGGCCATCGTGCAGGAGTTCGGCGTGGCGCGGGGAACCGCCCGCCGTGCCGTGGCCGAACTGCGTGAACGCGGGTTGGTCTACACCGTGCCGCAACGTGGGACATATGTAGGCCAGCCCTGAGGGCTGTGGGGGATGACCGGGGCGCGGGAGCCGTGGGATCTGGCGGCCTACCAGCGCCGGGCGCGATTCGGCCGGTGCTTCGTCTGTGCCTACCTGGCCGGTGACCCCGACTTCGCCCGCGAGCCGCTCCACGACGACGGCGCGCACGTCGCGTTCCTCAACAGGTATCCCGCCCTGGTCGGCTCCGCGTTGGTGGCAGCGCGCCGGCACGTCGAGGACGTGGTCGGCGGGTCGACGCGAGAACCCGAAGCGAGATTCCGAGGCGGCTTGACAGCGTGATCAGCAGTTAGGTTAGCCTAACCTTCGTGACGAGCGGAACGGTGCGGGCCGACGGCCTGCGGGGCAGTGCGCTGCGGCTGGGCTACCACGGGACCACTGTGGTGCACGACGCCGACATCACGCTGCGGCCGGCGGCGGTGACCGCGCTGGTCGGCCCGAACGGCAGCGGCAAGTCGACGCTGCTGCGCGGGCTGGCCCGCCTGCACCCGCTGGAGCACGGCGAGATCGTGCTCGCCGACGGCACGCCGGCGCGGGCGCTGTCCGCCCGTGACTTCGCCCGCCGGGTCACGTTGCTGGCGCAGAGCCGCCCCACCCCGAGCGGGGTCACCGTCCGGGACGTGGTCGGCTACGGCCGGCACCCGTACCGGCAGCGGTGGCGCGCCGGCGACCCGGACGGGCCGGCGGCGATCGACCGGGCCATGGCGGTGACCGGCGTCGACACCATGGCCGCCCGGCCGGTCGACGAACTGTCCGGCGGCGAGCTCCAGCGGGTCTGGCTGGCCACCTGCCTGGCCCAGGACACCGCGGTGCTGCTGCTGGACGAGCCCACCACGTTCCTCGACCTGCGCTACCAGGTGGAGATCCTCGACCTGGTGCGGGAACTCGCCGACACCGCCGGCGTCGCCGTCGGCGTGGTGTTGCACGACCTCAACCAGGCCGCCGCCGTCGCCGACCAGGTCGTGCTCCTGCACCAGGGCCGGGTGCGCGGCACGGGCGCCCCGCGCGAGGTGTTCACCGAGGCGGCGCTCACCGAGGCGTACGGCATCCGCGTCGAGGTGACCGTCGACCCGGTCACCGGCCGGCTCTCCACCCGCCCGGTCGGCAAACACACCAAGTCCTGACTACAGAAGAGAAACCCATGTTGCGCACCCGATTCACCCTCCTCGCCGCCGCGGCGACCGCGCTGCTGATCGCCGGCTGCGGCACCACCGAGGCGCCCGCCGCCGCCCCGTCCACCTCCTCCGCCGCCGCCACCGGCCCGGTGACCGTCACCGACAGCCGCGGCAAGGCGATCACCCTGAAGAACCCGGCCACCAAGGTCGTCGGCCTGGAGTGGGGCGAGGTCGAGATGCTTGTCGGCCTCGGCGTGATGCCGGTCGGCGTGGCCGACCCCAAGGGGTACGCCACCTGGGTCACCGCCGCGCCGCTCGACCCGGGCGTCAAGGACGTCGGCACCCGGGGCGAGCCGAGCGTCGACGCCGTCGTGGCGCTCCAGCCGGACCTGGTGGTGATGGAGGCCGAGCGTGGCGCGGCCATCGTCACGCAGTTGGAGAAGTACGTCCCGGTGCTGGTCACCAAGGGCAGCGACGCGGCCGACAACCTCGGCCGGATGCGGTCCGACCTCACCATGATCGCCACCGCGACCGGCCGCACCGCCCAGGCGGAGAAGCTGCTCGCCGACTTCGACGCCGCGCTCGCCGACGGGCGGAAGAAGATCGCCGACGCCGGCGCGGCCGGCCGGCAGTTCGCCTTCGCCGACGGCTGGAAGGAGGGCAGCACGGTGTCGATCCGGATGTTCGGTCAGGGCGCGCTCGTCTCCCAGCTCGGCATCCAGCTCGGCCTCAGGAACGCCTGGACCGGCAAGACCGACCCGATGTGGGGGCTGGGCCAGACCGACGTCGAGGGGTTGACCGTCCTCAAGGGCCAGGACCTGCACTTCTTCTACAACGCCTCGGACGGGCAGGACGTCTTCGCCGACGGCCTCGCCGGCAACGCGATCTGGCGCTCGCTGCCGTTCGTGCAGCAGAACAAGCTGCACAAGATGCCGGACGGCATCTGGACGTTCGGCGGCCCCCTCTCCGCGAAGCAGTACGTCGACCAGCTCGTCGCCGTCTACACGGCCTGACCTCCGATGATCGCCACCGTCCGACCGGAGCCGGCCACCCGGCCGGCCCCGGTCGGGCCACCCCCCGCCCGCCGCCGGGTCGCCGGCGCGTTCCTCCTCGCCGCCGCGCTGCTCGTGGCGATCACCGCGGTGCACCTCACCCAGGGCACCTCGTCGGTCGGGGCGGCGGACCTGCTCCGGCTGCTCACCGACGCCGACGACGAGACCGCCCGGGTGCTGGTCGCCTCCCGGCTGCCGCGACTGCTCGTCGGGCTGGCCGTCGGCGTCGCGCTCGGCTTCGCCGGCGCGGCCCTCCAGTCGACCACCCGAAACCCGCTCGCCTCGCCGGACACGCTCGCCGTCAACGCCGGCGCGCACCTGGCGATCGTGTCCACCGCCGCGTTCGGGATCGCGCTGCCGGCGCTGCCCGCGGGCGGGCTGGCGTTCTGCGGCGGGCTCGCCGCGGCCGGGCTGGTGATGCTGCTGTCGGCCGGCGGCCAGGCCGCGACCACCCGGCTGATCCTCGCCGGCTCGGCCACCGCGATGGCGCTCGCCTCGCTCACCATGCTGCTCCTGCTGCTCTTCGAACAGGCCACCATCGGGCTGTTCGCCTGGGGCAACGGCTCGCTCGTGCAGGGCGACCTGGTGGCGTTCACCCAGCTCGCCCCGGTGATCGCGGTCGCCGCGCTGGTGCTCGTCGCGCTCGGGCACCGGCTGGACCTGCTCGCCCTCGGCGACGACACCGCCACCGTGCTGGGGCTGGACGTGCGCCGCACCCGGCTCTGGGTGGTGCTGCTCGCGGTGCTGCTCTCCGCCGCCGCGGTCACCCTGGCCGGGCCGATCGGCTTCGTCGGGCTGGCCGCGCCGGTGATCGTCCGGCTGCTCGGCCGGTGGGTGCCCGAGGTCCACCGGCACCGGGTGCTGCTGCCGCTCTCCGGCCTGGTCGGCGTGATCGTCGTGCTCGGCTCCGACGTGCTGCTGCGGGCCGTGCTCGGCGGGCAGGCCGGTGTGGAGGTGCCGACCGGCGTGGTCACCACGCTCTTCGGCGCGGTCCTGCTGGTCTGGCTGGCCCGCCGGCACCGCGACGCCGGTCCCACCCGGCAGCCGCCGGGCGGCCACGCCGCCGTACGATCCGGCGCCTTCCACACCGCCGTGGTTGCCGCCTGCGCGGTGGCGGCCGTCGCGGCGCTGCTGCTCGGCATGCTCGCCGGGGACACCATGGTGCTGCTCGGCGACGTCGTCAACTGGGTGCAGGATCGCACCGGGCCGGCGTACACCTTCGTGCTGGACGCGCGCTGGCCGCGCGTCGCGGCGGCGCTGCTGGCCGGCGCGGCGCTCGCCCTGGCCGGCACCACCGTGCAGGCGGTCTGCCGCAACCCGCTCGCGGAGCCGGGCATCCTCGGCATCACCGGCGGCGCGGGCATCGGCGCGGTGTCGCTGCTGACGTTCGTCCCGGCGGCCGGGGTGCTCGCGCTCTCCGGCGCCGCCGGGTTCGGCGCGGTCGCCGCGTTCGCGCTGGTGTACGGGCTGGCCCGGCGTCGCGGGCTGAACTCCGACCGGCTGGTGCTGATCGGCTTCGCGGTCTGGCAGGGCGGCGCCGCGGTGATCACGTTCATCGTCGTCTCCTCCGACCCGTGGAACACCGGCAAGGCGCTGACCTGGCTGTCCGGTTCCACCTACGGGCGCACCGCGCCGCAGGTCCTGCCGGTGGCGCTCGCGCTGCTGGTCGCCGTCCCGGTGGTGGCCGCCGTGCGCCGGGAGCTGGACCTGCTCGCCCTGGACGACGACACGCCCCGGGTGCTCGGCGTCCGGTTGGAGCGCGCCCGGTTGGTCGCGCTCGGCCTGGCGGCGCTGCTCACCGCCACCGCCGTGTCGGCGGTCGGCGTGATCGGTTTCGTCGGCCTGGTCGCGCCGCACGCCGCGCGGGCGCTGGTCGGCGGCCGGCACACCCGGGTGCTGCCGGTCGCGGTGCTGCTCGGCGCCACGCTGGTCAGCCTCGCCGACACCCTCGGGCGCACCGTCATCGCGCCCGCGCAGATCCCGGCCGGGCTGGTCACCGCGCTGATCGGCACCCCCTACTTCGTCTGGCTGCTGTGGCGCTCCCGCGCCGGGGCCGTCCGCTGAGCACACCGAGAGGAAGTCACCATGACCAGCACCTTGGCCGTCGCGCCGTGGCGCGTCTTCACCGTCGAGGTGCGCGCGTTG
Source organism: Micromonospora sp. NPDC049282 (assembly GCF_043197045.1). Taxonomy (NCBI): domain Bacteria; kingdom Bacillati; phylum Actinomycetota; class Actinomycetes; order Micromonosporales; family Micromonosporaceae; genus Micromonospora; species Micromonospora sp. NPDC049282. The sequence goes on along the minus strand of NZ_JBICSL010000002.1, from coordinate 499,428 downwards.
CGCCGGCTCGGCCCGTCGTTCCTGCGGGTCACGTTCACCGGAGCGGACCTGGACCGGTTCGCCGACAACGGGTACGACCAGCGGATCAAGCTGGCGCTCCCGGTGGCCGACGGCGTGCCGGTGGAGCTGCCCGGCGGGCCCGACTGGTACCAGCGGTGGCGGGACCTGCCGGCGGAGCACCGCAGCCCGATCCGCACCTACACGGTCCGGGCGGCCCGGCCGGAGGCGTACGAGGTGGACGTGGACCTGGCGTTGCACGGCGACGGCGGCCCGGCGACCCGGTGGGCGCGGCGGGCCCGCGTCGGCGACCGGCTGGCGCTGGTCGGGCCGGACGCGGGCTGGCCGGGCGCGCACGGCGGCGTCGAGTTCCGGCCGCCGGCCGGGGCGACGTTGCTGCTGGCCGGCGACGAGACCGGCGCGCCGGCGATCTGCGCGATCCTGGACCGGTTGCCGGCCGGCGCGCACGGTCACGCCCTGGTGGAGGTGCCGGAGGCGGGCGACGTGCTGCCGTGTCGGGTGCCGGCCGGCGTCACGGTGACCTGGCTGCCCCGGGGCGGCGCCCCGCACGGCAGTCGCCTCACCCCGGCGGTGACGGAGCTGGCGGCCCGGCTGCTGCCCGCTCCGGCCGAGCCGCCGGTCGGCCCGCCGGCCGAGGTGGACGTCGACCGGGAAATCCTCTGGGAGGTGCCGGAGCGTCCGGACGGCGCGGCGGTCTACGCCTGGCTGGCCGGCGAGGCGGCGGTGATCCGGGGCCTGCGCCGGCACCTGGTCACCGACCGTGGGCTCGACCGGCGGGCGGTGGCGTTCATGGGGTACTGGCGGGCCGGCCGGGCCGAGTGCTGATCGGTCATCCGCGCAGCGTGTCCCCGGGCGCTCTGCCGTACGTCTCGCGGTAGGCGGCGGCGAAGCGGCCGGGGTTGGTCCAGCCCCAGCGGCGGGCGACGGCGGCGACCGTCTCGTCGCCGCCCGGCTCGGCGGCGACCAGGTCCCGGTGGGCGCGGGCGAGCCGGACCCGGCGCAGGTAGGTGAGCGGGCTGTGGCCGACGTGTCGTCGGAACGCGGCCTGCAGTCCGCGCGGTCCGACGCCGCAGGCGCCGGCGACCTGGGCCAGGGTCACCGGCTCGGCGGCGTGCTCGTCGAGATACTCCCGGGCGCGGCGGACCACGGCCGGCGCGACCCGGCGCGGTTGCGGCACGTAGTCGGCGGTCATGCTGGTGTTGGGGAACACCGCGAGCGCGGTCGTCGCCGCCAGGTCGGCCAGGGACGCCCGCACCAGCGGCTGTTCGAGGCCCTCCACGGTCATCCCGTGCAGGAACGCGGACAGCCGCGCCCAGGCCTGTGCCATGCCGACCGACACCGGCGCGAGGCCCAGGAACCGGAAGTCGCGCGCGGCGATGTCCGTCCGGGTGGCCGCCACGGTCGCCACCTGCTCGTGCGGCAGCCGGATCATCGTGCCGACCACGTCGGTCCAGCCCAGCACCGACGGCCGCGTCGGGTAGCGGGCGACCGTCCCGGCCGGCGCCAGCAGCTCCTGGTCGCCGTCGAGGAACCGGAACCGGCCGCGCAGCACGTGCACCGTCATGAAATCGGGGTACGGCCCGGTGCGCGCCCGCGCGTCCATGGAGTGCGCGATCCGGTCGAGGCCGAGCGGCCCGGCCTGCACGGTCCGCAACGCGAAGCGGAAGTCGCGCCGGGAACCGGCGAAGCACGGTTGGTGTTCGGCGTACGCCCGGGCGATGGCGTGGTGGGCGACGTCGGGATCCCGGGTGGCCAGCTCGTGCCGCCGCGTCGGCGCGGTGTTCCCTCCGGTCGTCATGGGCCGTCCTTCCGTCTGCTCGGGGACCTCCTCCGGGGAAAGGATCCGGCCCGCGACGCGTCACCGACGGACGTGTTGTGTGTTCACTCCCGCAGCGTCTCGCTGGGTGGTCTGCCGTACGTCTCGCGGTAGGCGGCGGCGAAGCGGCCGGGGCTGGTCCAGCCCCAGCGCCGGGCGATCCCGGCGACCGTCTCGCCGGTGGCCGGGTCGGCGGCGTTCAGGTCGCGGTGGGCGCGGGCGAGGCGGACCTGGCGCAGGTAGGCCAGCGGGCTGTGGCCGACGTGTCGTTGGAACGCGGCCTGCAGGCCGCGCGCTCCGACGCCGCAGGCGGCGGCGACCTGGGCCACGGTGACCGGTTCGGCGGCGTGCTCCTCCAGGTAGGCCCGCGCACGGCGGACCACCGACGGCGCGACCCGGCGGGGCTCCGGCACGTACGCCGCGGTCATCGTGGTGTTGGGGAAGACGGCGAGCGCGGTGGTCGCCACCAGATCGGTCAGGGACGCCCGCACCAGCGGCTGTTCGAGGCCCTCGCCGGGCGTGACGGACATCCGGTGGAGGAACGTGGACAGGTGCGCCCAGGCGTGCGACATGGCCGGTGACACCGGCGCGAGGCCGAGGAAGCGGAAGGCACGCGGATGCGCCTCCACCTGGCGGTCCGCGACCCGCGCCACCTGCTCCAGCGGCAGCCGGACCGTGGTGCCGACCACGTCGGTCCAGTGCAGCACCGACCGGCCCGGCGGATAGCGGCCGACGCCGCCGGCCGGCAGCAGCAGCTCCTCGTCGCGGTCGACGAACCGGAACCGGCCCGCGACCACGTGCGCGGCCATGAAATCGGGGTACGGCCCGGCCTCGGTCCACGCGTCCATGGAGTGCGCGGCCCGGTACAGGGCGAGCGGACCGGCCTGCACGATCCGCATCGTGAAGCGGAAGTCACGCCGACTGCCACGGAAGTGCGGGTGGTGCTCGCCGCACGCCTCGGCGATGGCCTCGCGGGCGACGTCGGGGTCCCGGGTGGACAGCTCGGTCCGCCGCACCGGCGAGTGGTCCGTCACCGACTGCGCTCCGCCGGGCTCGCCACTCCCGCCCCGCGGAGCGTGTCGCCGGGGTGGCAGCCGTACGCCTCGCGGTAGGCCCGGGCGAACCGTCCGGGGTGGGCCCAGCCCCAGCGACGGGCGGTCCCCGCGACGGTCTGCCCCGGCGCGGCCAGCGTCAGCTCCCGGTGCGCCCGGCGCAGCCGGACCGCGCGCAGGAACGCTATCGGGCTCTGCCCGTGGTGCCGCTGGAACGCCGCCTGCAACGCGCGCGGGCCGACCTCGCAGGCCGCGGCGATCCGGACCACGGTCAGCGGTTGCGCGGCGTGCGCCTCGATGTACTCGGCGGCCCGACGCACCAGCGCGGGGCGTACGCCCGGCGGCCCGGGCAGGTAGGGCAGGGTCATCGTGGGCGACAGCGGCGCGAGCGCGGCGGATCGGCCGTTCGTCACGGTCACGGCCGCGAAGCCCGGATAGGGCGAGGTGTCCGCGCGGGTGTCCAACGTGTAGCGGATCTCGTCGATCTCCAGGTCGTCCACGGTCATCCGGCGCCGCCGATAGCGAAAGCGGTCTAGCCGCCCGGAGACGCGGGCCCGGTGTTCGCCATACCTGCCCGCGATGAGGTGGTGGGCGTGTTCGGGGTCTGTCGTCGCGACGACATCCCGCGCTACCGGCCCTGGCGCGATGCTGAGGGCCGTCCGTAGCTGGTTCACGTCTTCCCTCCCGATGAGCCGGTCCGGTTCCGTCCGCTCGGATGAACGGGCTACTTGTCGGTCGGCAACGGTCTGACCGTGAGGTGACGACGGACGCGACACGCCGAGTGAAGCAGTCGATCCGCTTTCCGAAGCCACCTATCCGTTTCGCGAATGGCAGCGCGACGGTGGACGGGGGCGGAATTCGTAGGCCGGAAACAATCCTTCGTCCCTCCGCTCGGCGGCAGCACGGCGAACCGGTTCCGCAGAGGAAAGACGGCTTTGCGGTTACGCGACGCCGTGGGCGAAATTGTCGGGTACCCGACTGTTCCGCCACCCGGGACGGCACCCGCTCCCGGCCCTAGCGTCTGCCCTGCCCGAGCCGCCGTCCCCGGCTCGGCGGATACGGCCGGTCGATCGGAGTCAGGCGACGATGCCGACCCCGGTCGGCCGGTCCCGTGCCCCCGCTGTCCGCCTGGATCTCCGACCGCGCTGTGGCAACAGGTGTGGCTGGCCGGGCTCCCGGCCACGCCCGGACTACCCGACCTGGAGGCGACGCGGTGAACAGCGACCCGTCCGTCGTGTACCGGGTCCGGGGTGACCGGGTGGCCTGGCGGACGAGCGGGGACGAGACGGTGCTGCTGGAGATCGGCCGGTCCGTCTACTTCACGCTGGACCGCTGGGCCACGGCGCTCTGGCCCCACCTGGTGGCGGGCGCCACCGCAGCGCAGTTGAGCGACGTGCTGGTCCGTCGCGCCCGGGTGGGGCGGGAGCGGGCGACGGCCGACGTGTGCTCCTTCCTGGCCGACCTGGAGGCGGCCGACCTGGTGGAGCAGGTCTGAGACACGGGTCCGGCGGCCAGGTCCGGCCGACGCCGGAGACCCCCGAGGAGTCGTCATGAGCACCGATCCCGTACCGGGTCCCGTCGAGGAGGTTCCGGAGGGTACCGACTACCAGCCACCGCGGCTGCGCCGGCTCGGCACGTTGTCGGAGCTGGCCGAGGGCCGTTCCCCGGCGTCCCGGACACCCACCGGCAGGCCCGCGGCGACGGATCAGGATGACCCGCGCGGGTTCATTCCGGCGGTGTGAAGCGCGCGAGCGGGTTGGCCAGGGTGCCGGCGAACTGGAGCGCGGCGGACGGGTCGGCCAGGTCCACCATCTGCCGGTTGTACCGCAACTGGAGCCGGTTGAGGCAGGACAGCGCGAACTCCGGCGCGAACAGGTCGTGCCGGCGGATCCGGTCGGCCAGGTGCGGCACCGATGCGGCGTAGTCGGTGGCGCACTCGGCGACGGTGCGCCAGAAGTCGTCCTGGTCGAGCACGCCCGCGGTGTGCAGGGCCGCGCTCAGGTGCCGCAGGAAGCAGTCGAACACGTCGGTGAAGATGGTCAGGACCTTCTCGTCGTCCGGAATGGACGCGCGCACCCGGCGGACCGGCTCCGGCAGGTCGGCGTCCGGGTCCATCACCACGATCTCCTCGGCGATGTCCTTGAAGATCACCCGCTCCACCACGCCGCCGTCCAGCACCAGGATGACGTTCTCGCCGTGCGGCATGAACGCCAGGTCGTGGGCGTAGAGGCTGTGCAGCAGCGGCACCAGGTAGGCGTCCAGGTAGCGGCGCAGCCACCGCGCCGGGGCCAGCCCGGAGGAGTCGACCAGCGCGCCGGCCAGCGGGCGGCCGTCGCGGTCGAGGTGCAGCAGCGACGCCATGGTGGCCAGCCGCCGCCCGGGCGCCAGGCCGGGCACCGGGCTCTCCCGCCAGAGCGCCGCCAGCATCTTCCGGTACGGGGAGTGCCGGTCGGTCGCCGCCTCGTACTGCCGGTGCCGGTAGCCGATCGCGGCCCGCTCCCGCAGGATCGTCAGTCCGGTACGGGCGAACACCGGGTCGGCGTCGATCAGCTCGGCCAGCCAGTCGTTGATCGCCGGCGTGGCTTCCATGTACGCGGCGGACAGCCCGCGCAGGAAGCCCATGTTCAGCACCGACAGCGCCGTCTTGACGTAGTGCTTCGCCGGGTCGCTGACGTTGAAGAACGTCCGGATGGACTGCTGGGCCAGGTAGGTGTCCGGCCCCTCGCCGAGGCAGACCAGTCGCCGCCGGGCCACGTCGCCGGCGAACGTCACGGCGAGCCGGTTCCACCACTGCCACGGGTGCACCGGGATCAGCAGGTGGTCGGCCGGGTCGAGGCCCAGCCCGGTGAGCGTGGCGGCGAATCCGGCCAGCGCGTCCTCGCCCAGCTCGGCCCGCATCAGCGTGTCGTGGTCGAGGTCGGCGGCGCAGGTGAACGTGGTGTGGTCGCGGTGCGCGGCCAGCCAGAGCAGCCGGACCGGGGCGGCGGTCTCCGGGGCGTACCGGTGGTAGTCGTGCGCGCCGAAGCCGATCCGCCCGTTGTTGGCCACGAAGCAGGGGTGGCCCTCGGTCATCTGCGTCTCGACGGTCTGGAAGTCGGCGGCGGCCAGCTCGGCGGCGGTGACCGCCGGCTTGCCGAGCTTGTACGCGGCGCCGGCGAGGGTGGAGGTGATCTCCTCCAGGTAGACCGGCAGGATCGCGTCGGTGAGACCGAGCGTGCCGCGCAGCTCCAGGCACAGGTCGACCGCGTCCGGCGGCAGCTCGACGCCGTCGCGGCGTCGGGTGATGCTGGCGGCGTCGATCTGCCAGTGGTCCAGCGCGAGCAGCTCGGCGGCGAACCGATACTCCACCGCGCCGTCGTCACCGCGCACCAGCCACCGTCCCGGGCCGGCGGGCTCGGGTGTGATGAGGCGTTCGTGGGCGAACTCGGCCAGCGCCTTGCGGACCAGCAGCCGGTTGGCGGTCGCCCACGCCTCGGGGGTCAGGTGGTCCACGGATGCGGTCGCGTTCACGCGGGGGTGTCTCCTTCGGTGGCTGTCCGGAACTGCTCGCGGGTGCAGACGCTGAGGAGCGCGGTCTTCTCCGGTTTGCGGATCTCGCCGACGACGGTGAAGCCGACGGCGGCGTTCAGCGCGTGCACGGCGGTGTTGCGCACGTCCGGCTCCACCACCGCCCGGCGGGTGGCCGGGTCGGCGAAGAGCCAGGCCAACACCGTGGTGAGCACCGCCCGGGTGAAGCCGTGCGTCGGGGTGTCGGTGGGCGCGCAGAGGAAGTGCATGCCGACGTCGCCGGGCTCCGGGTCGTACAACCCGACCAGCTCCACCCGGGCCGGGTCGTACCGTTCGGCCAGGAACGCCGGCCGGCCGCGCCACGAGCCGAGGTACGCGTCGTGGTGCGGGTGGGCGGCGATCCGCCGGTACTCCGCGGCGACGCCCGCCACGTCGGCGCCCTGCATCAGCCAGAACGCCGCCTTCGGGTGGGTGACCCAGCGGTGCAGCAGCGCCGCGTCCGCGTCGGCGTCCAGGGGCCGCAGCGTGAACGCGCCGAGCCGCGCGTCGAGACGGGTGAAGACACTCACGAGGCCACCCCGAACTCCTGGAACGCGATGCGCTTCTCGATCGGGTAGTGCTCGCGGCCGGTCAGCTCCCGGATGATCCACGAGTTGCGGTACGGGCCCATGCCCAGGTCGGGCGAGGTGATGCTGTGCGTGTGCGTGCCGCCGTTCTGCAGGAACACGCCCCGGCCGGTGTGGTCGACGCTGTAGTTGCGGGCCACGTCGAGCCGGCCGTGCGCGTCCCAGCGGAGCCGGTCGCGCACCGGCGCGAGGAACTCCGGCACCCGGTGGCGGTAGCCGGTGGCCAGCACGAGGCCCTCGGTGTCCAGCGTGCACTCCCGGCCCTGCTCGGTGTGGCGCAGCCCGAGCCGGTAGCGCCCGTCGGCGTGTTCCACGTCGACCAGCTCGGTGTTGGTCAGCAGCCGCGTCGACGTCGGCCCGTGCAGGCTCTTGGCGTAGAGCGTGTCGTAGATGTCGTTGATCAGGTCGGCGTTGATGCCCTTGAACAGCGGCTTCTGCGCGGTCTCCAGCCGGTAGCGGGTCGCCTCGGGCAGCGCGTGGAAGTAGTCCACGTAGTCCGGTGAGGTCATCTCCAGCGTCAGCTTGGTGTATTCGAGCGGGAAGAACCGCGGCGAGCGGGTGACCCAGGTGAGCTGGTAGCCGTACGTGTCGATGTCGCCGAGCAGGTCGTGGTAGATCTCGGCGGCGCTCTGGCCGCTGCCGACGATGGTGATGCTGCGCTTGGCCCGCAGCCCCTCCCGGTGCTCCCGGTAGCGCGAGTTGTGGATCAGGTCACCGCCCAGCCCGTCGCAGGCCGGCGGCAGGTACGGCGGGGTGCCGGTGCCCAGCACCAGGCGCCGGGCCCGGTGGGTGACCGGCCCGTCGGGGGTGTCGGCCCGCACCAGGTAGTGGTCGCCGTCGTGCTCGACCCGGGTGACGGTGTGCCGGAACCGCAGGTTCGGCAGCTTGCCGGCGGCCCAGCGGCAGTAGGCGTTGTACTCCGCGCGCAGCGGGAAGAAGCTCTCCCGGATGTAGAACGGGTAGAGCCGGCCGGTCTCCTTGAGATAGCTGAGGAACGAGTACGGCGAGGTGGGGTCCGCGAGGGTGACCAGGTCGGCGAGGAACGGCGTCTGCAACCGGGTGGATTCGAGCAGCATCCCGGGATGCCAGTCGAAGCCGTCGCGGGCCTCCAGGAACAGCCCGTCGAGGTCGTCGATGGGCGCGGTGAGGCAGGCCAGGCCGAGGTTGTACGGGCCCAGCCCGACGGCGATGAAGTCGTACGTCGACATGGGCGCTCCTCAGCCGACCGGGGACAGCGCGGCGGCGGCGGTCCGGGCGTACCAGGCGGCGTGGCCGGCGATCAGGTCGAGCACGGCGGTGACGTCGTCCACGGTGGTCTCCGGGTTGAGCAGCGTCAGCTTCAGCCAGTGCGCGCCGTCGACCTTCGTGCCGGCCACGAGCGCCGCGCCGGAGGCGGCGAGGGCCTCGCGGGCGTGCAGGTTGGCCTCGTCGACCAGGTTCGGGTCGGCGCCGGGCGGTACGTGCCGGAAGACCACGGTGCTGAGCTGGGAACGGGCCGCGACCTCGAAGCGGGGATCGGCGTCGAGGCGTCGCCAGACCTCGGCGGCGAGGTCGACGACCTGGTCGAAGAGCACGCCGATCGCGTCCGGGCCCATGATCCGCAGGGTCAGCCAGAGTTTGCACGCGTCGAACCGGCGGGTGGTCTGGATGCTCTTGTCGACCTGGTTCGGGATGCCCTGCTCGGCGGCGCGGGCCGGGTTGAGGTAGTCGGCGTGCCAGGTGGCGTGCCGCAGCGTCCGGCCGTCGCGGACCAGCAGCGCGCTGGAGCTGACCGGCTGGAAGAACGACTTGTGGTAGTCGACGGTCACCGACGCGGCCCGCTCGATGCCGTCGAGCAGGTGCCGGCGGGTGGGGGAGACCAGCAGCCCGCAGCCGTACGCGGCGTCCACGTGCAGCCAGATGCCGGCGGCGGTGCAGATGTCGGCGATCTCCGGCAGCGGGTCGACGGTGCCGAAGTCGGTGGTGCCGGCGGTGGCGACGACCGCCATCACCACCTGCCCGTCGCGCCGGCAGCGGTCGATGGTGCGGGCCAGCTCGTCGGTGCGCATCCGCCGGCCCGCGTCGGTGGGCACGGTGAGCACCGCGTCGGCGGCCAGGCCGAGCAGCTTGGCCGCCTTCTGCACGCTGAAGTGGCCGGCGGTCGAGGTGATGACGCGCAGCCGGGCGAGAACCTCCGGCCGGGCCGGGCGGGTGGCGGCGCCGCCCACCACCCGGCGGTACGCCTCCTCCCGGGCCAGCAGCATGGCCTGGAGGTTGGACTGGGTGCCGCCGCTGGTGAACACGCCGTCGGCGGTGGCGCCGAGCCCGATCCGCCCGGCCGTCCAGCCGATCAGCCGGCGTTCCATCAGCGTGGCGCCGGTGCTCTGGTCCCAGGTGTCCAGCGACGGGTTGACCGCGCTGAGCAGCGCCTCGCCGAGCAGCGCCGGGATGACCACCGGGCAGTTCAGGTGGGCCAGGTAGCGCGGGTGGTGGAACCACACCGCGTCGCGCAGCCACACGTCGTGCAGCTCGTCGAGGGCGGCGTCGGTGTCGCCCAGCGGCCGGTCCAGGTCGATCGCGCCGACCAGCGGGGCCAGCGCCTCCGGCGTGACGCCGGTGCCCGGCCGGTCCACCTCACCGACCCGGCGGGCGACCCGGTCGACGCCGCGCGCGAGCACGTCCCGGTAGCGCTCGGCGGTGCCGTCGTGGAACAGGTGGGCGCGTGCGGCGCTGCCGATCGAACTCATGCGACGTCCCGATGGTCGTGCGGACAGGGGGCGCGGTGACCGCCGCGCGGCAGTCAGATTAGGTTAGGCTCACCTAACTATCAAGCAAGGGGGTCGGGATGCGTGTCGAGCGCGACCGCTGGGGCGTACCGCAGTTGTGGGCCGACGACGTGGACGCGCTCGCGCGCCTGCAGGGCCGGGTCACCGCGCGGGACCGGGCCTGGCAGCTCGGCGTCGAGCGGTGGCGGTCCGAAGGCCGGCTGGCCGCGCACGTCGGCGCCGCCGAGCTGGCCTGGGACCGGTTCGCCCGGCGGGCCCGGCTGGACGACACCGCCCGGCGCTGCCACGAACGGCTCGACCCGGCGACCCGCCGGTGGGTCGAGGCGTACGTCGATGGCGTCAACTCCGGCCTCGCCGAGGGCGCCGCCGCCGCACCCGAGTACGCCGCCACCGGCAGCGCGCCCGAGCCGTGGCGCCCGTGGACGCCGCTGGGCGTGTTCCTGGTCCAGCACGCGCTCTTCTCCACCTTCCCGAACAAGCTCTGGCACGCGCACGTCACCCGCACGCTCGGTCCGCACGCGGTCGGCCGGTTCGCCGTGGAGGGACCGGCCTCCGCCGGCAGCAACGCCTGGGCGCGGCCCGCCGACCCGGCCACCGGACGCGGCCCGGTGCTCGCCGGCGACCCGCATCGGCTGCTCGAACTGCCCGGCGTCTACCAGCAGATCCGGCTGGCCTGCCCGGAGTTCGACGTGGTCGGGCTGGCCTTTCCCGGCGTACCCGGGCTGCCGCACTTCGGCCACACCGGCCAGGTGGCCTGGGCCGTCACCAACGCGATGGCCGACTACCAGGATCTCTACCGCGAGCAGCTACGCCGCGACGGGGACCGGGTGCTGGCGCGCGGCCCGTCCGGCTGGGCGCCGGTCGCGCGGCACGTGGAGGAGATCGAGGTGCGCGGCGGCGACCCGGAGCCCGTCGAGATCGTCGAGACGCCGCGCGGCCCGGTGATCGACCACGACCGGGTCACCGGCGAGGCGCTCAGCCTGCGCACGCCGAGCCGGGTCGAGGCCCGCCTCGGCTTCGAGGCGCTGCTGCCGCTGCTGCGCGCCCGGCACGCCGGCGACGTCGCGGACGCGCTGCGCCACTGGGTCGAGCCGGTCAACAGCGTGCTCGCCGCCGACACCGGCGGCGCGGTCCGCCGCCTGGTCGCCGGCCTGGTTCCGGTACGCGACGAGCGGTGCCGCCGCGAGCCGGTGCCCGGCTGGGAGGCGCGACACCACTGGCGTGGCGACTACCTGCCGCCGGTGGACGAGAAGGTCGACGGCGTCGCGGTCTGCGCCAACGACCGGCGCCCGGACGTCGCCGCGCACGGGGTCGACTTCGCGCCGCCGCACCGCGCCCGGCGGATCCGCGACCTGCTCGCCGCCGGCGTCGAGGCGTCCGCCGTGCACACCGACGCCCGGCTCCCGGCGACACCGCTGCGCCGGCTGCTCGACCGGCTCGACCCGGCCCGGCTCGACGCGCCGGCGCGTACCCTGCGACACCGGTTGCTGGCCTGGGACGGCATGCTGGCGGCCGACTCGGTCGACGCCGGCGGGTACGCGGCGTGGCGCGCCGCGCTCGCCCGCCGGCTGTGCGCGCACCCGTCGCTGCGCGCGCTGCACGAGCCGTCCGGGTACGACGAGCTGTTCACCCCCTGGACCGACCCGGCCACCCGGATCGGCCTGGCGCTGGACCACCTGGTCGACGGGCCGCCCGCCCCCGGCGGCGACCACCTGTCGTCCGGGGATGCCGCGCCCGGCGTCGGTCCCGCGTCGCGCCGGGTCGCCGCGTCCGGCGGCGCGTCGCTCGGGGCCCTCGACGTCGACGTCGTGTCGCTCGCCGCCGGGGCGTTGACCGAGGTGGCCGCCGGGCCGGCGCCGGAGCCGTGGGGCCGGCGGCACGTGCTGCACCCGGTGCACCTGGGCGTGGTGGCCTCGACCGCTGATGCGGTGCGAGCGGTGGCGCTCGGCGGTGACACCGACTGCGTGCTGGCCACCTCCAGTGTCCCGGGCGTCTCCGACGCCTGCTGGCGCGGCCCGGTCGCCCGCTACGTGTGGGACCTGACCGACCGGGCGGCCAGCCGCTGGATCGTCCCGTTCGGGGTTTCCGGCCGACCCGGCGACCCGCACTTCACCGACCAACTCGCCCACTGGGCCGCCGGGACGCTGATCCCGGTGCCCGCCGGGCCCCTGTCGAAGGACGACCTCGTGATCCATCTGGAGCGGAACCCCGACCTCGGCGAGCTGGCGTTGGCGCCGGTGCGCCCCGACCGGCACGCCGAGCTGCTGTACGGCTGGGTCACGCTGCCCCGCAACCGGTTCTGGGGCATGGGTTCGCACACCCTCGACGACGTGCGCGAGGTCTACGCCTTCCTCGACGGCCTGGACACCCACCACGCGTACCTGATCCGGCTCGACGGCGAGCCGGTCGGGCTGTTCCAGACCTACCGGCCGGAGGCGGACCCGGTGGGGGAGCGCTACCCGGTGCAGCCCGGCGACGTGGGGATGCACCTGCTGCTCAACCCGCCCCGGCGCTACGCGCGCGGCCTCACCTCGGCCGTCGTGCCGGCGCTGATCCGGTTCCTGCTGCGGGACCCGGCCGCGCGGCGGGTGGTGGCCGAGCCGGACGTGCGCAACGACGCCGCGCTGCGTCGTCTGCGGACGGAGGGTTTCACGTTCGCCGACGAGATCGACCTGCCGGAGAAGCGCGCACAGTTGGCGTTCCTGACCCGGGAGCGGTTCGAGGCCGGCGACGCAGTTCCCGGATAGCGCCGGCCCAAGTTTCTCAAATGATTATGATTCCCCACAAACCGGACAAGCGGGGGAATGATGATCAAGGCGTTCAGTGGGATGTGGTGGAGGACCGCCGCCGTCGTGGTGGTCGCGGCGCTCGCCGCGCCGGCCCCGGTCGCGGCGGCAGCCGCCGCGCCGGGCGGCCAACCACCACCACCGCAGTCGGCGCGGGCGATCGGACCGGTCAACCCGGTCGCGCCGGCACAGAGCTTCGGGGTGATGACCGAGGGCAACGCCAGGGTGGTCACCAACGAGAACGACGGCACCATGGCGGTCGGTGGGGACCTCTCCTTCGGCAACTACCAGCTCGCCAACAACACCGCCGGTTCGTTCGTCGTCCCCGGCGACAGCCGGCCGACCGCGCTCGTGGTGGGCGGCCGGGTCGACTTCGCCGGCAGCGTTTCGGGCACCCGGCTCCAGGTGCTGTCCCAGGGGTACGCCAAGGTCGGCAACCTCACCGGCGCGTTCGTCCGGGACACCGACAACAACGGCGCCGCGGTCAACACCCGGATCCTGCCGACGAACAACTACGACGCCTTCCCCCGGGTCGAGCTGACCGTCCGGCAGGCCCCGGCGAACGTCGGGCCCACCTCGCCGATCAACTTCGCCGACACGTTCGCGTCGTTCCGGTCCACCTCGACCGGGCTGGCCGGCTGCGCGAACACCGTGGTGCTCACCGACCCCAACGGCAACGTCCTGCCCCGGCCGATCCCGCCGGGCAGCAACGCCGTGATCACCCTCACCAGCGGGGTCACCAACGTGTTGAACCTCAGCGCCACCGACCTGAACAACATCGACACGCTTACCTTCCGCGACCAGCCCACGGCGACCACCCCGCTGCTGATCAACGTGGACACCACAGGCGTCGGGAACACCTTCGACTGGAACGCGCCGAACTTCTCCGGCATCGGCGGCCAGCAGGCCCCGTACATCCTGATCAACTTCCCGACCGCGACCCGGCTCACGCTCACCGCCGCCGCGCGCACGGTCGAGGGCAGCATCTACGCTCCGAACGCCGACTTCGTCGACCTGTCCGCCAGCAACACCGAGGGCAGCGTGATCACCCGCACCCTCGACCACGAGGGCGGCGAGATCCACTACTTCCCGTTCGGCACCACGCTGACCTGCAACGGCGGCGGCGCGGCCAGCATCGCGGTGGTGAAGTCGTCGACGACCGCGCTGATCGGCTCCGTCGGGCAGCAGGTGCCGTACTCGTTCCGGGTGGTCAACACCGGCGGCGTCGCACTGACCGACATCGCCGTCACCGACGTGCAGACGCCGCCGTCGTCGAACGTCAACCTCGGCCCGATCACCTGCCCGGCGACCGCGCTGGCGCCGGGCGCGTCCACCACCTGCACGGCCACGTACACCGTCACCCAGGCCGACCTCGACCACGGTGGCGTCTCCGACACCGCGACCGTGCGGGGCACGCCGGCCGGCGGTGGCACGCCGGTGGTCTCCGAGCCCAGCGACCTCACCATCCCGGCCGAGATACTCACCCCGTCGATCTCGGTGCAGAAGTCCTCCACCGCCACGACGATCACCTCACCGGGGCAGCAGGTGCCGTACCGGTTCGTGGTGACGAACACCGGTGGGTTGACGCTGTCCGGCGTAAACGTGACCGACGTGCAGACGCCGCCGTCGTCGAACGCGAACCTGGGGCCGATCACCTGCGCGAACACCACGCTCGCGCCGGGCGCGTCCACCAATTGCACGGCCACCTACACGGTCACCCAGGCCGACCTCGACTTCGGCTCGGTGTCGGACACCGCGACCGCGCACGGCACGCCGTCGGGCACCACCACGCCGATCGACTCGGACCCGTCGGACCTGACGATCGGAGCCACGCCGGTCGCCCCCGCGATCACCGTGGTGAAGTCCTCCACGACGACGGTGATCACCGCGCCCGGGCAGCAGGTGCCGTACCGCTTCGTGGTGGTCAACACCGGCGGCGTCACGCTGTCGGGCGTGAACGTGACCGACGTGCAGACGCCGCCGTCGTCGAACGCGAACCTCGGGCCGATCACCTGCGTGGACACCACGCTGGCGCCGGGCGCGTCGACCACCTGCACCGCGACCTACACGGTGTCGCAGGCCGACCTCGACCACGGTTCGCTCGCCGACACGGCGACCGCGCACGGCACCCCGGTCGGCGGTGAGACCCCGATCGACTCGGACCCGTCCGGCCTGACCATCCCGCGCGCCGAGGTGACGGCCGCGATCAGCGTGGACAAGACGTCCACCACGACCGTGATCACCGCGCCCGGGCAGCAGGTGCCGTACCGCTTCGTCGTGGTCAACACCGGCGGGCTCACCCTGTCGGGCGTGAACGTGACCGACGTGCAGACGCCGCCCTCGTCGAACGCGAACCTCGGGCCGATCACCTGCGTGGACACCACGCTGGCGCCGGGCGCGTCGACCACCTGCACGGCCACGTACACGGTCACCCAGGCCGACCTCGACCACGGCTCGCTCGCCGACACGGCCACCGCGCACGGCACCCCGCCGGGCACCACCACGCCGATCGACTCGGACCCGGCGCCGCTCACCGTTCCCGCCGGTGACCCGCTGTCCGACATCGACGTCGTCAAGTCGTCCACCACGGTCGCCATCACCGAGGCCGGCCAGCAGGTCGACTACACCTACCGGGTGGTCAACACCGGTGGCCTCACCCTGACCGGGGTCACCGTGAACGACACCCTGCTGCCGCCGGCCGACCGCGCCAACCAGACCGCCATCACCTGCGGTCCGGACAACGTGCCGAACGGCACCGTCACGCTGGCGCCGGGACAGTCCGTCGAGTGCCGCGCCACCTACACGGTCTCGGCGGCCGACTTCACCCGGGCGTCGCTGCTCGACACGGCGACCGCCACCGGCACCCCGCCCCGCGGACCGGCGCCCGTCTCCGGACCGTCGACGTACGACATCCCGATCCTGCACCCGGGCATCGCGCTCACCAAGAGCGTGACGCCGGAGACGGTGTCCCGGGCGGGTGAGGTGGTGACCTACCGCTACGTCGTCACCGACACCGGCAACACCACGCTCTCCCAGGTCTCCATCGACGAGACCGCGTTCTCCGGCAGCGGGCGGCCGTCGGCGATCACCTGCGCCGACACCACGCTCGCCCCGGGACAGAGCACCATCTGCACCGCCACCTACACGGTGACGGAAGCGGACGTGGCAGCCGGGCGGATCACCAACACGGCGGTCGCGGTCGGCACGCCGCCCACGGTCCCCGGTCAGGAACCACCGGCGCCGGTACGCTCCGGGCCGGCCTCGGCCACGGTGACCGTCACCAGGGGAGCGGCGATCACGCTGGAGAAGTCCGCCGACCCGGCCGAGGTGCACAAGGTCGGCCAGCAGGTGCGGTACCGCTTCCAGGTCACCAACACCGGCTCGGTCCCGCTGACCGGGGTCACCGTGACGGACACGCCGGCGCCGCCGGCCGACCCGGCGAACCTCGGACCGATCACCTGCGGGCCGGACGACACGCCCAACGGTGACGTCACCCTGGCGCCGGGGGAGACCATCACCTGCACGGCGATCTACACCGTGTCCTGGGCGGACGCCGAGCAGCGCTGCATCACCGACACCGCCAGCGCGACCGGAACGCCGCCGTCGGGTCCGGCGCCCGTCTCACCCGAGGACACGCTCTGCGTCCGGGTGAAGATCGAACCCGGACCTGGCCCGCACCCTGGTCCCGGCCCGCACCCCGGTCCCGGCCCGCACCCGGGACCGTGGCCCTGGCACCACGGCAAGCTGCCGGTCACCGGAAGCTCGTTCCTGTTGCCGCTCTCCGCGCTCGGTGGGCTGGTGCTGCTGACCGGCATCACGCTGACCGTGCTGAGCCGGCGCCGCCGGGTCGACCCGGGCCACCGCGCAGCCTGATCGACTCCACCTCGGCGAGGTGGCGGTGTCGGGACGTCCCCGATACCGCCACCTCGGCGTTCTGGTGCGCGGGCCGGTCAGCCCTGCTCGTCTCCGTCGGTGGCCCGCCGCCTCCCGTAGCCGCCACCCCGCAGCGAGAAGTTGGTACCGGACGGCCCTCGGAGGGGCGCATTCGTACCAAGGTCTGCGGTTGTCTCGCAGGACGGGTGATTTCTCTGCTGGTGGGACGGTTGGTGGGGGGAGTGCCGTGGAGCCGACGCCGACGGCCGTTCGGAGCGTGCGGTCGCGGTTCAGGAGCTGCTGGACGGGAAACCGGCGCGCGCGGCGCCGACGTCGACCCGGCTTCCGCGCGTACGTCTTCACGTTCGGCCCCTGATCCCGATCGAGGAGGAGATTCTCCGTGGCCGTCAAGACCATGACGCCGACCCGCGCCACCACCGACATCCGCCCGTTCCGGATCGAGGTGCCCGAGTCGGACCTGCAGGACCTGCGGGCGCGGATCGCGGCGACCCGCTGGCCCGAGCGGGAGACCGTCGACGACCAGTCCCAGGGCGTGCCGCTGGAGACCAGCCGGGCGCTCGCCCGGTACTGGGAGAAGGAGTACGACTGGCGCCGGGTCGAGGCTCGGCTGAACGACCTGCCGAACTTCGTCACCGAGATCGACGGGTTGGACATCCACTTCATCCACGTCCGGTCCCATCACGACGACGCGTTGCCGCTGATCGTCACGCACGGGTGGCCGGGTTCGGTGATCGAACAAATGAAGATCATCAGGCCGCTCACCGACCCGACCTCGCACGGCGGGAGCGCGTCGGACGCCTTCCACCTGGTGATCCCGTCGATGCCCGGCTACGGCTTCTCCGGCCGTCCGGACGCGCCCGGCTGGGACCCGCAGCACATCGCGCGGGCCTGGACCGAGCTGATGCGGCGGCTGGGCTACGACCGGTTCGTGGCGCAGGGCGGCGACTGGGGCGCGCTCATCACCGACATGCTGGGCGTGCAGGCGCCGCCGGAGCTGGCCGGGATCCACACCAACATGCCGTGCGTGGTGCCGCCGGAGATCGACGCGTTGCTGCAGAGCGGCATCACCGGGGTGAACGACCCGCTGGCGGAGCTGCCGGCCGGGCTCTCCGAGGAGGAGCGGGCGGCCTGCGAGCGGATCGACTTCTTCTGGAAGCACTCCGCGTACGCGATCATCATGACCACCCGCCCGGAGACGCTGACCGCGCTCGCCGATTCGCCGGTCGGGCTGGCGTCGTTCATGCTCGACCACGACGCGGCCAGCCTGGACCTGATCCGTGCGGCGTTCGCCGGCCGGCCGGTCGGGCTGAGCCGGGACGACATCCTGGACAACGTGACGCTCTACTGGCTGACCAACACGGGCGTCTCGTCGGCCCGCCTTTACGCGCAGAACGCGCTGTCCTTCTTCGCCGCGAAGGGGGTCCGGGTGCCGGCCGCGGTCAGCCAGTTCCCGGACGAGATCCTGCTGGCGCCGCGGAGCTGGGCCGAGCGGGCGTACCCGAACCTGATCCACTACCGGAAGGTGGAGCGGGGCGGGCACTTCGCCGCCTGGGAGCAGCCGCAGCTGTTCGCGCGGGAGATGCGGGACGCGTTCCGGTCGCTGCGCTGAGACCGGCCCGACCCGGCGGGGGTGCTCCGCCACCCGGCCGGATGCACTTGCGGCCATCGCCGCCCGTCGGACCGGCCGGACGGACTAGAACGGAGGCATGGCGAGCAGACGGACCATCTACGGGGACACCGGCGACGGCGGCGTGCAACTCGCCGCCAGCAGCGACCGCGACGCCACCGCCACGTCCAGCCCGTCGTACTGCAAGGATGCCGTGGTCTTCAACACGAAGCAGTGCTGGGGCTTCGTCACCACCACGGCGGCGTTCGCCGACCCGCGGCCCCACCGGCCGTGAGCCGGTCCCGCCACGTGGCGGGACCGGCTCGGGCGGAGCGCTGTCAGCCCAGGTGCGCCCGCAGGGCGTCGGCCATGCCCTGCTCGCCCCGCGCGTTCGGGTGGAACGGCGCGGCCGCGTTCTGCGGCACCAGCCCCTCGACCCAGCGGGTGCCGCTGCCCTTGCACGTGTCGCGGCCGATCGACGGGGTGTAGACGTCGGCGTAGCTGGCGCCGTTCGCCGCCGCGGTGTCGGCCAGCATCGTGTTCAACGCCTTCTCGACGCCCCGCAGGTAGGGCACGTCCTGGTAGGCGATCGGCACCACCGGCCAGCAGCCGTACCCGCTGTCCGGCAGGATCGCCGGGTAGCCGAGCACCACGACCCGCGCGCCCGGCGCGGCCTGCCGGACCGAGCGCAGCACGGAGGTCACCTTCGGCACGGTGGCGGCGATCCGGGCCCGGAGCTGGTCGGTGCCGCCGGCGGTGAACCGGTCCTTGCACGGCGAGCCGAGCGGGCTGCTGACGCTCGCCTGCGCGCAGTCGCTGATGATCCCGGAGAACCCGATGTCGTTGCCGCCGATCTGCACCGTCACCAGCGCCGTGTTCGAGGTGACGGCGTTGAGCTGCGGCGGCACGGTGATGCCGAGCTGGCCGTCACCGCCGTACAGGATGTCGTCGGTGGTGGCCCCGGAGCAGCTCACGTCCGCGAACGACGACGAGCCGGCGGCGGCCGCGACCAGCGACGGGTAGTTGCGGTTGGAGCGCAGGCAGTTCAGGTCGGTCTGGGTGGGGATGAGCGGGCCGGCGGTGTACGAGTCGCCGAGCGCCACGTAGCGCCCGGAGGGCACGGCGGCGTTGGCGGGCGCGACGACGGCGAGCAGCACGCCGGCGGTGGCGGCGGCGAACGCGGTCAGGCGTGCGGCCGTACGCGTCAGCGACAGGCGGGGACGGTTCATTGCGTCCTCCCGGAGCGGGATCATGGGGGTGGTGGTTCCGGAAGTCTGTCCGCGCCTGCGATGCCCGTCAATATAGATGGATCTCATTAAGGGTGGCAGGGGTGTGTGGCGTCCACTTCTGACCGGCGACGGTGGCGTAGCAGGTCCCGCTGTGCGCCCACCCGGCGGCGGTGAGGTGGGCGGGTGGTGATCCACTCCACTCCGCCGAGGTGGCGGGGTCGAGGCGTGTGGGTTGCCGCCACCTCGGCGTAGTGGAGTCGATCAAGGCAGCCGGAACCAACGTCGCCACGCCGACGGCCGGCTGTTGGCCCACCGCCGGGTGCCCACCCACGCCGAGCAGGGCGCGTCGCAGGCGCTGGCCCTCGCCGGCGACCTGGTCGGCGAGGTCGGCGGCCCGCTCGCCGCGGCCGGGGTGGCCTCGCCCGGCGTGGTCCGCCCGGACGGCATCGACCTGGCGCCCAACGTGCCCGGCTGGGAGCGGCTGCGCCTGACCGAGGCGCTGCCGCACCCGCCCGACGTGGTGCGGTCCGGCTTCGCCGACGACGCGGCGTTGTACGGCGCGCTGGCCGTGGCGCGGGACACGGTGCCCGCGTCGCTGTAGCCTACGTCACATTTTTCGGCGCCTGTGGTGCCCGGCGCCGCACCCGCGATCCGTTGCCGCGCAACGGATCCCACCAGGTGGAGCGCGGTCCCGGGGCGGGTGCGCGGGCCGTCCGGGCACGCACCGGAACGGCGTGGGCACGGATGGTGAAGACCGACCAGATGTCGGCGATCGTGGGTTTGCAGCCGTCATTACGCTGCGGGGTGGTTGATCGCCGGAACCACGGACGACAGGTGGAAGAACCTCAGATGAGTGACAATCACCCTCCCTACGGAGGCTATCCGGACCCGAACGCCGGAGCGTGGGGCAACCAGCCCGACCCCAACGCCCCGTACGGCCAGCAGCCGGCCTCCGGCGCGCCCTACGGCGCCCAGCCCGGTTCGGGCGCGCCGTACGGTCAGCAGCCCGCGTCCGGCGCGCCCTACGGCACCCCACCGGCCTCCGGCGCCCCGTACGGCCCGCAGTCCGGTGCCCCGTACGGCGCGCAGCCCGGGCCCGAGGCGCCGTACGGCGCGCAGCCCGGGGCGCCGTACCCGGGTCAGCCCGGCTACCCCGGGCAGCCGGCGCCGTTCGCGGCGGCCCCGCCGCCCGGCGGCCGGTCGAAGAAGGGGCTGATCGTGGGCCTCGCCGCCGGTGCGGTGACGTTGACGCTGCTCTGCTGCGGCGGCGGGCTCGCCTACGTCGCGTTCGGCGGGGACGACAAGGACGACCCGACGCCGGTGGCGTCCGGCAGCGCGACTCCCGGTCCGACCGCGACTCCCTCGCAGGCCGGGCCGGAGACGACCGGGCCGGACGAGCCGACAAACAACGACGCGACGACCGCCCGCTACGCCAGCGAGCTGTCCGCGGTCTGCGAGGGTGGCTCGATCCTCAACGCGGCCCCGTACACCGGGCCGTCGAGCGCGAAGGCGTACGTCTTCTCGAACGCACCGGACCGGCCGACGTTCTGGTCGCAGAAGTCGTTCAGCTCGGAGAAGCGCTACTACGCCAAGTCGGCGGACTTCGCCACCGCGTCGGTGGTCGGCTGCCTCAAGGTGGTCGACGGCAGCGAGGGCGCGCCGAAGAAGTGCCAGTACAAGGCGAGTGACGGCAAGGCCGTCACGGTCGACTACATCTCCTCGCGCTACACGCTGACGTTCCACGCGGCGAAGACCGGCGAGAAGATCGGCGACGGCGGCACCGTGACCGCGCCGGCCGCCCGCTGCCCGAGCTTCATCTCCTACAACAAGGTGACGATGAAGTCGTACGCGGCCCCGGACAGCGGCACCATCGAGGCGGCGCTGGACCGGTTCCTGAAGTAGCGAGCGTCAGGAGGGGGCCCCGCTCATGCGGAATGCGTCAAGCGGGGCCCCCTCCTTACGGGCACTCGTTCGCGAAGATCCGCAGCAGCTCCGGCAGGTGGAAGCGTTGGCCGAGGCCGTCGGAGTCGACCGGCAGCAGCATGTTGTGCTGGACCAGGTGCTCGACCAGCCGGTTGGCCTGCGGCCGGGGCAGGCGCAGGATCTCCACCGCGCTGGTCGCGGTGATCAGTGAGTCGGCGGCGGCCAGCTCGCGCAGCGCCTGGCGGGCGTCGACGTCCAGCCCTCGGTAGCTGACCGAGAACGTGTGCCGGACCGAGATGTCCCCGACGGCCAGCTCGGCGAGCCGGTTCTCCTCGATCTCCAGGTGCTCGGCGAAGCCGGGCAGCGCGCCGTCCGACTGGGTGACCAGCCGACTGCCGACGATCCGCAGGGCCAGCGGCAACTGGTCGCACGCGTCGGCGATCCGGCCGAACACCTCCGGCTGCTCGCGGACCCGGGCCTCGCCGGCGATCGTCGCCAGCAGCTCCACCGCCTCGTCCCGGTCCAGCGCGCCCAGCGTCAGCCGCCAGCCGACGTCCAGGTCCAGCAGGCGCTGCCGGCTGTTGACCAGCACCAGGCTGCGGCCGGCGCCCGGCAGCAACGGGCGTACCTGCTGCGCGCACTCGACGTCGTCGATGATGAGCAGCAGCCGCCGGCCGGCGAGCGCGCACCGCAGCACGGCGGCCCGCTCCCGGATGTCCTCGGACACGTCGGTCAGCGGCACCCCCAGCTCGACCAGCAGTTCCCGGATCAGCTCCCCGCTGCCGCGCGCCGGCTCGTCACCGCTGTCGAAGCTGACGAAGAGCTGACCGTCGGGGAAGAGGTCCGCCAGGTCGTAGCCGCTGGTCACCGAGAAGGAGGACTTGCCGACGCCGGGCGCGCCGGAGACCAGCACGACGGCGGCGTGCTCGTCCGCGCCGGTCGAGTCGGCGATCCCCTCGGCGATGGCCCGGAGCTGGCCGGCGGTGGTGTCCCGGCCGATCAGGGACGGCGGTTTCATCGGCAGCGCCTGCCGGCCGGCCGGCGGCGCCCCGGAACCGGCGCCGGCCGGCGCGGCCGACGGGCCGGACGGTGGACGGGCCTCGGCCGAGTCCGCGTCCAGCGCGGTCTGCAGGGCGCCCTGGAGGGTGGGGCCGGGATCGACGCCCAGCTCGTCCACGATGCCGCGGCGGGCCTGCTGGTAGACGGTCAGCGCCTCGGCGACGCGACCCTCCTGCGTCAGCGCGGTCACCAGCTGCGCCTGCCGGCGCTCGTCCAGCGGCTCCTCGGCCACCAGCCGGCGCAGCGAGGGGATGACCCGGGCCGGCTGGCCCAGGCGCAGGCGCAGGTCGGTCAGCTCGGTGGTCATCTCCCGGTGCTGCTCCCGCAGCGCCGTGACCGCCGGGCCCAGCTCGGTGCCGAGATCCGGCAGGTCCTCCAGCGGGTGGCCCTGCCACAGCTCGTCCGCCCGGTCGAACAGGTCGGCGGCGGCGTCCGGCCGGTCCTCCCGCGCGGCCCGACGCGCGTCCCCGGCGAGGCGCCGGAACCGGAGCAGGTCCAGCTCGTGCTCGTCGACGCGCAGGTGGTAGCCGGTGCCGTCGTGGACCAGCCGGTCGGCCGAGTCGCCGCCGCGGTCCAGCACCTGCCGCAGCCGGTGCACGTACGTCCGCAGGTTGCGCACCGCCGACGCGGGCGGCGCATCGGGCCAGAGGCCGTCGACCAGCCGGGCCGTGGAGACGGTCCGGCCCGCGCTGAGCAGCAGCACGGCGAGCAGGAGGCGCGGTTTGGTGCCGGCCAGCGTGACCGCGTGGTCGTCCGCAGACAGGGTCAGCGGACCGAGAACACTGAACTGCATGGATGTAGTCCCCCGCTCCGCAGTACCGTCCACAGTGTGGTGACGGCTGAATTTCCCACCTGCGGCTAGGGAATAACGCGCCCCCAGATGGTGAAAGGACTCACCGATCGGGCTGTGGTTCGTGACTCTGGGTGATCTGCTCCGTCGCCTGGTGCGCCGCGTCCAGCACGGCGACCGCGTCCGCCACCTGAGCGCCCTCGGAACGGCCGGTGCGGACCAGCCCGGCGAAGTCCTCCGCCTGGCGGGCCAGGGCCGCGTACATGGTGGCGTCGCCGTCCGCCGGGTCGAGGAACATCAGCCGCACGTGGTCCCGGGTGCCGAAGACCTCCACCGCCGCCATGTCCCCGCCCGGATAGTGCCGGCCGAGCGAGACGAGCGCGGTGCCGCCGCCGGAGAGTCCGAGCAACGCCTGCGCGCTGTCCACGTCCCGCCCGCGTACCGCCGGGTCGGTGACGGGCCCGGCCGGCTGCGCGGCGACCCGGGCGACGTCCTGCCCGGTCAGCCACCGGATCTGGTCGAACTCGTGCACCCCCATGTCCACGAAGATCCCGCCGCTGCCGGTGCGGAACGCCGCCGCCGGCGGCTCCCCGTCCCACTGCGACGCGGCCACGAACAGCACCTCGCCGAGGTCGCCGCCGGCGATCCGCTCGCGCAGCCGCCGCAGTTCCGGCACGTACCGGCGCCAGTAGGCGACCTGGAAGCCGATGCCGGCGGCCGCGGCCACCCGGCCGGCCTCCGCCGCCTCGGCCGCGTCCAACCCGGCCGGCTTCTCGCACAGCACCGGCAGCCCCGCCTTCGCGGCGGCCGCGACCAGCGCGCCGTGCCGGCCGGTCGGCGCGGTCACCAGCAGACCGTCCGGCGCGGCCTCCGCGAGCAGGTCCTCCACGCTCGGGTACGCCGCCAGCCCGGCGGCAGTGACCGCCGCCCGCGCGTCCGGCACCGGGTCGACCACGTGGCTGATCCGGACCGTCCGGTTGCCCGCCAGCGCCCGCAGGTGGTGGCGGCCCATCCGCCCCGCACCCACCAGCGCCAGCCGGAACTCATCGCTGCTCGTCATCGTCGTTCCCCTCCTCGTCGGCACGGTCCGTGCCCAGCCAGTTCTCCAGCGCCGCCACCACGGCCGGGGCGCCGGTGGCGAAGACGGTCTGCCCGTCCCGCCGCCACCGGCGGGTCACCCCGCCGCCGGCCTCCACCAGCGCGGTGCCGGCGGCGACGTCCCACTCCGCCGGGTCGAAGCTGACGAACGCGTCCAGCTCCCCGGTGGCCACCGCCGCCAGGTCGCAGACGGTGGAGCCGGAGTTGCGCAGGTCCGCGACGCGCGGCGCGAGGCCGACCAGCGCCTGGTACGCCCGCCGCCGCGGGCCGGGCGCGTTCGGCACCGCGAACGCCACCAACGCGTGCGCCGGCGCGGCGTCGCGGTTGACCGCGACCCGGGAGTCGCCGTCGTGCGCGCCGTCGGCGTCGAGCACCAGGCAGGCGCCGGAGGCCGGTTGCAGGATGGTGGCCGCGACCACCCGGCCGTCGCCGTCGCCCGCGTCGCAGCCCGCCGCCACGGCGATGCTGACCGCGTAGCGGCTCGCCCCGTGGCTGAAGTTCAGCGTGCCGTCGAGCGGGTCGACGATCCAGCGCAGGCCGGAGCAGCCGGCGCTCAGCCCGGACTCCTCGGCCAGCACGGCGTCCTGCGGGCGGTCGCGGGCGAGCAGGTCGAGGATCGCCCGTTCGCTGGCGTGGTCCGCGGTGGTCACCGGATCCTGCGCCGCGCCTCCCTTGTGGACGGTCCGGAAGCCCTGGTGGCGTACCTGGCGGATGGCGTCCGCCCCAGCCCGCGCGGCGCGCAGGCTGAGGTGGCGCAGGTCGCCGGGGGCGCCGCCGATGCTCATCGCGCCACCTCCGCTTCCCGCACGTCGGCGACCTGCGCGTAGTGCCCGTCCACGAAGAGCAGCGGCGGCGTGGACCGCAGCAGGCCGGCGGCGCGGACGGTCCCCATCAGCACGGCGTGGTCACCGGCCGGCTCGGCCGACACCGCCTCGCACCCGAAGTACGCCACCCCGTCGGTCAGCCGCGGGCAGCCGGTCTCCCGCTCCGCGTCGTACGCCACGCCGGCGAAACCCTCCGCGCCGGTGGGCCGGCCCCGGCTGGCGAACCAGGCCGCGTCCTCGCGCTGGTCGTCGGCGAGCACGGTGACCGCGAACCGGCCGCTGCGCCGGACCGCGTCCAACAGCCGGCAGTCCCGCCGCAGGCAGACCAGCAGCATCCGGGGGGACAACGACACGGTGGTGAACGAGTTGACCGTCATGCCGAGCGGCCCGTCCGGTCCGAGCGCCGTCGCCACCGCCACCCCGGTGGCGAACCGCCCCGCCACGGAACGGAACGCCCGCTCCTGCTCGTACGCGTTGCTGATCCCGGTCATCACCGTTCTCCTCTCGTCCCGCCGGTCCCGTCGCCCACCAGGGCGGCGGTCCGGCGTCGGTCGGTCTTGCCGTTGCCGTTGGTGGGCAGCGCGGCCACGTGGTGGATCCGGGCCGGCACCATGTAGCCGGGCAGCCGGTCCGCGCAGCGGCCGGACAGCTCGGCGGCGATCCCGGCGGCGCCGGTGTAGACCGCCTGCAGCGTCACGTCGTCGCCGGCGCCGAGCGCCAGCACCACCGCGTCCTGCACGCCGGGGTGCCCGCGCAGCACCATCTCGACCTCGCCCAGCTCGATCCGGTAGCCGCGCAGCTTCACCTGGTCGTCGAGGCGGCCGTGGTGCACCAGCGTGCCGTGCTCGCGGCGGACCCGGTCGCCGGTGCGGTAGTAGCGCCGGCCGTCGTGCATGACGAACCGGCCCTCGTCGTCGGCCGGGTCGAGGTAGCCGGCGAAGCACTGCGGTCCCCGTACGCACAGCTCGCCGTCGTCGCCGCCGGTGGCGCCGTCCTCGCCACGCACGATCGCGTCCAGGTCGTCGTGCACGTCGCCGATCGGCACCGTGCCGTTCGAGGTCGCCGGCCAGTCCGCCGGCGTCGCCGGCAGCCGGTGCGCGGTGCAGGTCACGGTCAGCTCGGTGGGGCCGTAGAGGTTCTCCACCACGCTGCCCGGCGCCGCCGCCGCCCACGCCCGCGCCTGCTCGAAGGTGAGCTGCTCGCCGGCGAAGAGGCTGTGCCGCAGGCCGGGCATGGCGCCGGGGGAGAGCATCCGCATCCGCCGGGCCAGCGACACCACCGAGGGCACCGAGAACCAGTGGGTGATCCGCCGCTCGTTGACGAACCGCACCGGCGTGAGCACCTCGTCCGGCTGCGGCACCACGAGCGTGGCGCCGCCGCCCCAGGCGACGAACATGTCGAACACCGACGGGTCGAAGGTCAGGTCGAAGGTCTGCGACAGGCGGTCTCCCGGGCCGACCCGGTAGCCGGAGAGGCAGTGCGCCAGATAGGCGTCGACGTTGCGGTGCCGGATCGGCACGCCCTTGGGCCGGCCGGTCGACCCGGACGTGAAGAGCAGGTACGCCACGTCGTCCGGGCGCACCGCCGGCTCCGGCGCCGCGGCGTCCGGCGGTCCGTCGAGCCGTACCGTGGCGGCGTCGCCCGCGACGTCGGCGGCCACCGCCGCGCCGGCGGCGTCGACGACCAGGGCGTCCACCCCGGCGTCGCGGCACAGCCGGGCGTTGCGGGCCGCCGGGAAGGCCGGGTTGAGCGGCACCACGACCGCGCCGGCCCGCAGCGCGGCGAGATAACCGGCGTACGCCGGCAGGCTGCGGGCGGCGAGCAGACCGACGGCCCGCGGGCGCCGGCCCACCTCGGCGTGCATCCGCCCGGCGAGACGGCCGGCGATCTCGTGCAGCCGGCGGTAGGTCACCGACTCCCCGCCGACCTCCAGCGCGACCGCGTCGGGCACACGCTCCACGCTTCGCTGGAACCACTGGTAGAGACTCACGACGTTGCTCCCTTCCCTGCTGTTCGTGCGGTCAGATCCCGTCGCCGACCAGTTCGTCGGCGTGGTCGGCGATGCCGGCCAGCATCGCGCCGGTGGCGCCGCCGGCGATGCCGAACATGGCGGCCTCGCTGCGCAGGTGCGCCTCACCGCCGTCGCGGAACGCGTCCGCGCCGCGCAGGCGTACCGCCTCGGCGGCGACCCGGTCCACCGTCTCGGCGGCGGCGACCTTGAGCACCATGCCGGCGACCGTGGACGGAACCGGGTCCGTCGAGGCCAGCAGCGGCGCGCACAGCGCGTCGAGCTGGCGTACGGCCACCAGGCAGCGGGCGTACCGTTCCCGGATCGCCGGACGGTCCCACAGCGTGCCCTCGGCGGCCGGTCGCCGCCGCAGCCAGTCGCGCAGGCCGGCCAGCAGCCGGTGGCACATCGCCCGCGCCCACAACGCGCCGGCCAGCCGCTCGACGCCGGCCTGCCGGGCGAACCCGGCCAGCGCCCGGCCGGGGCGGCCCACCACGGCGTCCGGGTCGAGCGCGACGCCGTCGAAGCGCAGGTGCCCCACGCCGGAGCCGGTGAAGGCCCGGCCGGCGGAGGCGGCCGTCACGCCCGGCGCGGTCGCCGGCGCGAGCAGCCAGCAGAAGCTGGTGAAGTGCCGGGCCTCGCGGTGCCGGGCCAGCACCAACGCCGCGTCGCAGGTCGTCGCGTTGGTGATCCAGGTCTTCGCGCCGTCCAGGGTGGCCGTGCCCTCGCCCAGCTTCACCCGGGTGGTGGCGTCGAGCAGGTCCGAGCCGGACCCGGCCGCGTCGGTGACGGCCAGCGCCACCACCGTCTCGCCGCGCAGCATGCCGTGACGCGCGCGTTCCGCCGGCCCGCCCGCGCCGGCCAGCAGCGGCAGCACGGTGGCGACCTGCACGCAGACCGACAGCGTCACGCCCAGCGGGCAGCGGGCGTCCAGTTCGGTGAGCAGCGCCGACAGCCGGCCCGGGTCCGGCTGGTCGCCGTTCGGGTAGAGGGCCGCGGTGACGCCGCCGGCGCCCAGCGCGCGCCACACGGCACGCGGGTCGGTGGGGTCCACACCGGACAGGGCCGCACGCACCTCGGCGCGGTCCCCGCCCGGCGCGGTGCCGTCCTCCGGCGCCGCCGGCGTGGGCGTCGGCGGCGGCGTCGACTCAGGCAAGACGCACCCCCGGGTCGCGCAGCGACAGCGCCCCGTTCGCCAGTCGCAGCCGGTCGTTGGCGTAGTTCAGCGACGCCGAGCGCAGGTCCCGGAAGGTGCGCTCCAGCGCCAGCGGCGAGTCGGTCAGGTAGCCGTGGCGCAGGCCGGCCAGCTCGACCAGCTCGTGCGCGGCGGCGAACGACTCCTCCGCCGCCCGAATCTTCAGCGTGTTGAGCAGCAACTGCACCGGCGTCGCGGACATGTCCGGCGCGTCGTCGACCACCGAGACGGTGTGTCGCAGCAGCGCGTGCGCCGCGTCCAGCCGGGTACGGATCCCGGCCAGCCGCAACAGCACCAGCTCCGACGACGGGGCGAACTGTCGCCGTCCCGCCTCGCTGCGCGCGTGCCGCAGCACCCGCCCGTACGCCCCGGCCGCCGCGCCGAGCCAGGCGGCCGCCCAGCCGATGTGCGCCAGCGGCGCGAAGACCGTGGTGGCGATCTCCCGGAACGCGCCGTGCTCGCCGACGACCTGCCACTGCGGCACCGCGCCGCGCAGCCGCATCGGCACGCTGTGGGTGGCCCGCATGCCGAGCGGACGCCACCCGCCGGTCACCTCGACCTCCAACTGGTCCCGGTCGGCGTAGACCAGGTCCACCTGCGTCGCCGACCCGGCGTCCGGGGCCCGGGTGGTGATGAGGAACGCGTCCGCGTACGGGCCGCCGGTGACGATCGGCGCGGCCCGGTCGATGCCGAGCATCTCGCCGTCGTGCGTCAGCGCCGACTCGGCGGTCAGCAGGTGCCCGCCCTTGCCGGCCTCGGTGGTGACCGAGCCGAGATACCGCTCACCCCGGGCCACCGCCGGCAGCACCTCGGCCCGCAGCTTCTCCCCGCCGTGCGAGGTGATCGCGGCGACCTGCTGGCAGTGCATGGCGAAGACCATCGCCACCGACATGTCCACCCGGCCCAGCGCCAGCGTGACGTCGACCAGATCGGTAAGCGTGCCGTCGGCGCCGCCCTCGGCGGCCGGGACGAGCAGCCCCAGCAGCCCGGTGCGCCGCATCGCGGCAAGCGCCTCGGTGGGGAAGGTGGCGGTCTCGTCGGCCTGGCGGGCGTGCGTCGCCGCCACCTCGGCCACGGTCTCGACGGCCGGGGCGTACCCGGCGCCGGCGGTCATCGGGGACCACCGCCGACCGGGGTGCGCAGGTCCTCGACCACGCCCCACAGCCCGCCGGCGGTGGCGAACGTGGAGTCCACCAGCTTGTCGTCGGGCACGGCCACTCCGAACGTCTCCTCGATGGCGAAGAGCAGCTCGATCTCGCGCATCGAGTCCAGGCCGAGGTCGCGCAGGCGCGACTCCTCGGTGATCTCGTCGGCGCCGACGAACTTGAGGAACGGCCGGAGCAGCTCGGTGAATTCGGCGTTCATGACGTCACCTCTCATCTCGTGGTTCTTCGTCGGCGTCCGGCAGGTCGGCCGGGAGCCGGGTCAGGGTCAGCCGGGACGTCTCGACGACCCGGTCGCCGTCGCAGATCACCTCGACCGGGGCCGGGTGGCCGAGGAAGGCCAGCAGGCTCGCGGAGAGCCCGTACGCGCCGACGTTCGGCACGGCCAGCACGTCCCCGGGGCGTACGTCGGGCAGGTTCGCGGCGCGGGCCCAGGTGTCCAGCGGCGTGCAGAGCGGTCCGGCCACGATGGCGGCGCTCAGCGGCTCGCCGTCGCGACCGTCGGCCGGGTGCAGGGCGGGCACGAGCGGCGGCAGCCGGCGCAGGCCGGACATCCCGCCCAGGTGGTTGATGCCGGACTCCAGCACCACCACCGGCGTGCCCTGCGACCGCTTGACGTCCAGCACCCGGGTCAGCAGGGTGCCGGCGGTGGCGGTGAGGAACCGCCCCGACTCGAACGCCACGGTCGGCGCGCCGTCGCGCCAGTCGGGGAAGAGCCCGTCCAGCGCCGTGCCGACGCGGTCGGCGAGCCCGGACAGGTCGGCGTTGCCGCCGGGCCGGGCGAACGGCGCGCCGAAGCCGCCGCCCAGGTCGAGCACGTCCAGTTCGACGCCGAGCAGGTCGCGCAGCCGGCGGGCGGTGGTCGCGGCGGTGGTGAACTGCGCGACGAGCGCGTCCACCGAGTCGACGTTGCTGCCGGTGTAGAGGTGGAACCCGCGCACCGGGGCCGACGGTCGGGACGCGAACCGCTCCGGCTCACGCTCGATCCAGTCGACGTCCGCGCCGAACTGCGACGCGACACCGGTCATGGTCAGCCCCTGGCCGGGGTTCGGCATCCGGTCGTTGACCCGCAGCAGGCACCGCAGATCGACGCCGTGGGCGGCGGCGATCCGGTCGGCCTGGTCCAGCCCGACCGGCGAGTCGACGGAGAACCAGCGGACCCCGGCGCGGATCGCGCCGGCCACCTCGGCGTCGCGCTTGCCGGGCCCGGTGTAGAGCATCCGGTCGCCGGGCACACCGGCCCGCAGCGCCGCGGCCAGCTCCCCGGGGGAGCAGATCTCGGCGTCGCAGCCGGCCTGGTGCAGCGCGGCCACCACGGCGGGGTGCGGGTTGGCCTTCAGCGAGTAGTAGAGCCGGTGCGGGGTGGGCAGCGCCGCGCGCAGCGTGGCGTGGTTGGCGCGTACCTCGGCCAGGTCGTAGCGGTAGGCCGGGGTGTCGAAGGGCAGGTCAGCCACGACGCTCACCCGCCAGCCGGGCCAGCGCCCGCCGATCCACCTTGCCGTTGCCGGTCAGCGGGAGGTCCGGCAGCACGACGCAGCGCGCCGGCACCTTCATCTCCTCCAACTGGCCGCGCAGCCGGCGCAGGACGTCGCCGGGCGTCAGCGCGGCCACCACGAACAGCGTCGCGCCGTCGTGGCCGTCGACCGGCGGCAGCACGCCCGCCGCGTCCACGCCGTCGACCCGGTACGCGGCGGCCTCCACCTCGGTGGCGCTGACCCGGGTGCCCTTCTCCTTGTAGACGTCGTCGCGCCGGCCGCCGAAGTGGACGTAGCCGTCGGCGTCGACCAGGCCGTGGTCACCGGTGTGCAGCTGCGGGAAGAGCCCGTGCGCGCGCCGGAAGCGCTTGTCGGTCAGCTCGGGGCGCCGCCAGTAGCCGGCCATCACGTGCGGCCCGCGGACCACCAGCTCGCCGGTGACCCCGGCCGGCTGACGCCGGCCGTCGGCGTCCACGGTGAAGATCTCGGTGCCGGGCAGCGCCCGGCCGCAGGCGCCCGGCCGGCGCAGGTCCTCGTCCGGCGGCATGATCGCCGCGCGCTTGCACTCGGTGAGGCCGAACATCAACTGGACGGTCAGGTCGGGCAGCAGCCGGCGCAGGCCGGCCAGCACCTCCGGCGGCATGGCCGCACCGGTGTTGGTGAGCAGGCGCAGCGGCGGGCGCGGCGCGGTGGGCCGGCCGAGCAGCCGCAACAGGTTGATGGCCAGCGACGGCACGCAGGGCAGCACGGTCGCGCCGGACTCGACCAGGCTCACCAGCAGCCGGCCGCCGGTCTCGGCGGGGTCGCCCAGGTGCAGCCGGGCGCCCGCCACGGTGCTCAGGAAGATCTGGTAGAGGCCGTAGTCGAACGAGCTGGGCAGCACGTCGTGCACCACGTCGTCGGGCCGGTAGCGCAGCTCCGACTGGATCGCCCGGACCGCGAAGGTGACCTGGGCATGGGTGGAGACCACCGCCTTCGGCATGCCGGTGCTGCCGGAGGTGTAGATCAGGCAGACCGGGTCGACCGCGAGCGGGCCGCTCCCGGCCGGCGCGTCGCCGTCGCCGCCGGTCGCCGCCGCGCGGGCCAGGTCGGCGGCGCCGCGTACCGGCACGTGCCGGGCGCGGGCCAGGTCGCCGAGCGCGGCGTCGTCGGTGAGGACCAGGGCCGGTTCCGCGTCGTCCAGCACGTGCGCCAGGGCCACGTCCGGGGCCGGCGTCCGGACCACGACGAAGACCGCGCCGGCGCGGGCGACCGCGTACAGCAGCGCCGGCAGGGCCGCGTCGGTGGGCAGCGCGACAAGCACCCGGTCGCCGCGCCGGACACCGTCGGCACGCAGCCGGCCGGCCAGGCGCACACTGGCGTCCCGGACCTCGCGGTACGTGTGACAGGTGGTCCCGTCGTCGACGGCGGGCGCGTCGGGGCGCGCGGCGGCGGTGGCGTCCAGCAGGTCGGGCAGCAGTTCGGTACTCATCGGGCACCCCCGGCGGCGGCGCCGAACATGGCGCACAGCGAGCCGACGTCGCGCAGGTCGGCGGCGGAGAGCGCGGTCGCCGGGACCTCGACGCCGAGCCGTCGCTCGACCCGGTCGATGATGTCGACCAGCCGGAACGAGTCGAAGCCGGGCAGCTCCCGCAGCACGTCGCTGGTGCGCAGCGCGGATCCGTCCAGGTGCAGGGTGTCGCCGAGCGCGCCGAGCACGGCCGCGCGTACGCCGTCCCCGCCGGCCGGCGCGGCGGCGGCGACCT
Organism: Micromonospora sp. NPDC049282; assembly: GCF_043197045.1. NCBI lineage: Bacteria > Bacillati > Actinomycetota > Actinomycetes > Micromonosporales > Micromonosporaceae > Micromonospora > Micromonospora sp. NPDC049282. Next base: position 466,849 of record NZ_JBICSL010000002.1, on the reverse strand, counting down.
CCGGCGCGGGCGCTGCGGCGATCGACTCCAGCGCGTCCAGGTGCTCGGCGATCAGCGCGCCGAGCGCGTCCGCCAGCTCCGGCGCGGCGGGCCGACCCGCCTGGGCGCGGCGCAGCGCCACGTAGCTGCGCGCGGAGAGCTGCTGCCAGCGCGGGCCCTGTTCGGCAAGCGTGGCCGCGGCGTCCGGCCGGGCCGCGGCGAGCCACTGCTCGTGCAGGTCGCGGGCGCGGCCGAGCAGCCAGACGTCGAGCACGAAGCGGTGCAGGCCCGCCTCCGTGCCCAGCGCGGCGCCGGTGCGGGCCAGGTAGTCGGCGATCTGCGGGCGGGCCCGGCGGGCCCGGGCGGCGTTGCCGGCGAGCATGGCCGGCACGTCGATCGCCGGCGCCGGGTGCGCCGCCACGGCCAGCGCGTGCGCGCCACCGGCCAGCGCCGTGTCGAAGTCGGCGGTGGGCAGCCGCCACACGCCCGGCCGCGCGGCGCCCCAGGCGGTGTCGTTGTGGTAGCCGTCGACCACGGTCACGTCGTCGGCGGCGTCGGTGACCAGGAAGCTGTGCCGCATGTGCTCGTGCCCGTGGTAGGGGCACCAGGGCAGGTCGTAGGCGTCGGCGGTGACGTAGAGCGGCTGGCCCGGGCCGCACAGCCGGCGGACCTGCGGGCCGTCGAGCTGCATCCACCGGCCTTCGACCCGCAGGCCCAGCAGGTCGACCGCCTCGGCGGCCCGGTCGTCCGAGGTGGCCTCGACGGTGACCAGGCCGTCCCGCTCCCGGGTGCGGAACCCGTACCGGGCGCCGAGGGCGAGGTGGCTGCCGGATCCGTTGGCGTGGTCGGACAGCAGGGCGAAGCTGGTCTGGAGGCAGTCCAGCGCGGTCGCGCGCAGACCGGTCAGGATCGGCGTCCACACCGGGTCCGTGGTCGGCGGGTCGGGTGCGTTCGGGACGTGTGACATGGGGGGCTCCTCGAAGCGGATACACGGGGGCGGGGCCGCCGGCGCGGGACGTCCGCGCCGGCGGCCGGGACGAAGGTCAGCTGCCGGAGGGCGCGTCCAGCCCGCTGGCCCAGCTGGAGAGCGCCTGCGCCTGCTCGGCCAGGGCGTGCTCGTCGGAGCCGATCGGGTCCTTGAAGAAGAACCCCAGCTCCTCGATCGGGCCCACGTGCCCGGCCCGGTGCGCCGCGGCGGTCAGCCGGGCCAGGTCGAGCACGAGCGGGGCGGCCAGCGTGGAGTCGACACCGCTCCAGGTCAGCTGCATGGACATCCGGACGCCGAGGAACCCCTCGAACGAGATGTGGTCCCAGGCGGTCTTGTGGTCGCCGAGGTCCGGCACGTTGTCGATGTGCAGCGGGGCGGTGACGTCCTCACCGAGCAGCGCCGGCAGCACCCCGGACTTGGAGCTCAGCTTGCTCCGGGCGTTGCGCGGGTCCTCCAGCGTGGCGCCGTCGCCGCCGCCGAGCAGGTTGACCCCGGCCCAGGAGAGCACGTGCAGGGCGCGGCAGGTGAACATCGGCGCCAGCGCGGTCCGCAGCAGCGTCTCGCCGGTCTTGCCGTCCGAGCCGGCGAACGGCACCCGCTCGCGCTGCGCCATCATCTCCAGCGCGGGCAGCCGGGCGCCGGTCGACGGGGTGAAGTCGACGAAGCCGCACCCGGCGCGGAACGCCGCGTACGCGACCACCGAGCTGGCCGGCAGCACCCGGTCGTCCGGGTCGGCCAGGCAGCGGGTGAGCGCGTCCAGGTCGTCGTGCTCCGGACGGTGCTCGACCGGCGGCTCGGTCGACGACACGTTGATCACGACGACCCGGGACAGCCCGTGGCGGCTGCGGAACTCCTCGATGTCACAGGCGAGCCGGTCGATCACCTCGGCCAGCGGGCAGGTCTCGGTCCGCGCGTCGTACCCGGTGCGCAGGTCCTGCTCGATCGCGGGCAGGCTGCCCCGCACGGCGGCGAGCACCGGCGCCGGGATGACCCCGGAGTCGACGAGCGACTCGGCCTTCTTCTCCAGCGGCGTGTCGACGATGTCGTGCCCGCCGACGACCATGTCGGCCCAGTCGGCCAGCGGCGCGTCGCGCAGCATGCCGGTGTCGGTGACGCAGCCGGTCGAGTCGGTCATGCCGGCGCGCAGCGCCAGCAGGCCGGTGATCGCGGTGGTGGCGACCGAGCCGCGGGCGCCGTTGAGCCAGATGCCGACGGGTCCGTCGGCCTCGGGGGTCTGGTGGTGCGAGGTCTCACGCTGGGTGACGGTCACGGGATGGTCCCTTCTGGTAAGTGCGCCGGCGGTGGCGCCGATCAGCGGGTGAGCACCTTGGCGACGGCGGCAGCGACGTCGTGCATGTCCTGCTCGGAGCCGAGGAAGGTGCTGTGGTGCGTCTGGACGGTGTGGGCGGCGAGCCATTCGGTCTTCGGGTAGGCCCGGTCGGCGTGGATCGCGGCGAAGCGCTCGGCCAGCGGCGCGAGCAGCGGCTTGGTCCAGGGCTGCAGCAGCCGGCTGCGGTGCAGCGGCTCGTCGGTGCAGTAGAACCGCTTGCCCAGCTCGGCGGTGAGCGCCGCGGCCACGCCGGCGTTGTCCATGCCGGTGGGCAGCTCGTCGAGGACGATCGTGCCCTCGTAGATCGAGATGCGGGTCTGCGCCGGCGCCGGTTGCAGCAGCCGGACGCCGTCGACGTCGGCCAGCAGCTCGGTGAGCAGCCGGTAGTTGTGGTTGCGCACCTCGTGCTGCGCGTCCAGGGTGGTCAGTTGCGCGCACGCCACCGCGGCGGAGAACTCGCCCAGGCAGAAGTTCGCGCCCTGCACACCGGCGCTCTCCTGAAGGTCCAGCTCGCCCGGGGGCGTCCGGTCGTCCCGGTAGCGGCGGGAGTCGGCCCGCAGCTCCTGCAGCACCGGCGCGAGGCGGTCGTCGTCGGTGACCACGGCCCCGCCCTCCCCGCAGGTGAGGACCTTGCCGTGCTGGAAGCTGAAGCAGCCGAGCCGGCCGAACGAGCCGGCCTGGCGGCCCTGCCAGGTGGCGCCGTGGGCCTGCGCGCTGTCCTCCACGATGGAGATGCCGCGCGGCCGGGTGACCGCGTCGAGCGCCGGCACGTCGGCCATGTTCGAGGCCCAGTGCACGGCCACCACGGCCCGCGGGTCGACCGACAGGTCGAGGTCGTCCGGTCCGATGCAGCCGGTGTCGCGGTCCACGTCGACGAGCACCGGCACCAGGCCGGCGCGCAGCGCGGCGGTGGCGGAGGCGGTCCAGGTGAGCGCCGGCACCAGCACGGTCTCGCCGTAGCCGAGGCCGAGCGACTCGAGCGCCACCACCAGGGCGCTGGACCCGTGGTCGACGGGTACGCAGTGGCGGGTGCCGACGTAGCGGGCGAAGTCGGCGGCGAAGCGGCGTTCGAACAGCTCGCCGTCGCCGACGGCGGGGCTGCTGATCGCCCACCGCCCGCCGTGCAGCACGGCGGAGAGGTTGCGGGCGGCGTCCGGTGCGGGGATCGGCCAGCGCGGCCACGGGCGGTCCGGCGGACGGACCGGCCGGCCGCCGTCGACGGCGAGCCGCCGGTCGAGCGGAGTGGAGGTCGTCATGTCTACGACCTTGATGCCCGTCGATACATCGGCGGTACATGCCGGATACCTGGGCCGACCGCCGCCGTGTATCGGCGTTGTATCGCGATGGCCTTTGCTCCATACATGAGCCGATCCGCATCGCCCGTGGGCGAACCGACCGAACCCCGCGCCGTCACGCGCGGCGTCTCCGTCGTCATCCCGGTCAAGGACCGGGTGCCGGAGATGCGCCGCCAGCTCCGCAGCCTGCGCGACGCCGCCCCGAACTGTCCCGAGCCGGTGGAGGTGGTGGTGGTCGACGACTCGGCCCCCGCCGCGGCCGCCGCGCACCGCGCCGCCTGCGCCGAGTACGGCGCCCGCTACGTGCGCGGGCCCCGCCACGTCGGCGCCAAGCGGAACCTGGGCGTCCGGCACGCCCGCCACGACCTGCTGCTCTTCACCGACTCCGACTGCCGGGTGCCGGCCGACCTGATCACCCGGTACGCGGCCCGGCTGCGCGCCAGCGGCGAGGAGGTCGCCGGCGTCACCGGCCCGGTGCTCGTGGAGCCCGGCCGCAGCGCCTTCTTCCGCGTGATGAGCCGCTCCTACCTGCTGCTCGGCGACCTGACCCGGCCGCTGCACTTCGCCCGCGTCTCCTGGGGCGCCGGGGCGAACACCGCGCTCAGGCGCGCCGCCTTCGACGCGGTCGGCGGGTTCCCGGAGGACTCGCCGATGCCGATCGGCGGGGAGGACCTGCACCTCGGACTGCTCCTGACCGACGCCGGATACGTGCTGCTCGCCGAGCCGGACGGGGTGGTCACCCACGACACCGGCGTGGCCGACACGTTCCGCGCGGTGGCCTACCGGTTCACCACGTACGGCCGCTCCGAGCAGTGGCTCTGCCTGGCCCACCCGCACCGGCGCCGGTTCGTGCTGAACACCGCCAGCACGCTCGCCGTCACCGCGCTGGCCGGGCTGCTCACCGCGCGGCGCAGCGGCGGGCGCAGCCTGCTCGCGGTGCCGGCCGTCGCGGCGGCGGTGATCGCCGCGAAGACACCCGGCCGGCTCGGCGGCGACCGCGGACCACGGGCGGTGGCCGAGTCGGTGGCCTGCGCGGCGGTCGAGACGCTCTTCGACGGCGCCGCGTTCGTCACCGCGCTCCGGCTGGGCCGGCCCGACCTGCTCTTCACCGGCTTCCGGGCACCGGACGAGGCCGACTACCAACCGGTCACGCCGTCGCCGGCGCAGCCGGTCGCGGCCTGAGGAGGCGACCGTGCCGACGACGCTGCCGCTGGCGCCCAGCCAGCAGATGATGTGGGAGTTCATGACCGCGCTCGACCCGGCCCACCCCGGCGACGCCCGACTCGTGGTGGTGGAGTTCCGCCGGTTACGGGGCACGCTGCGGGTCGACGTCCTGCGGCAGGCCATGCAGGACGTGGTGGACCGGCACGACGCGCTGCGGATGCGGTTCGACCGGATCGGCGCCGACCCGGCCGTCACCATCCTGCCGCACGTCGAGTCGCCGCTGGAGTACGTCGACCTGACCGGCCTCCCGCCGCAGGAGCAGCGGGCCCGCGTGGAACAGGTCGCGTACGAGCACCGCAACGTGGCGTTCGACCCGGGGCGGGCGCCGCTGTGGCGGGCCGCGCTGATCCGGCTCTCCGCGACCGAGCACGTGCTCGCGCTCTGCTTCTTCCACATGGTCTCCGACGGCTGGTCCTGCCGGGTGTTCGTGGAGGACCTGTGTCACGCCTACGCGGCCCGGCTCGGCGCGGTCGACCCGCAGCCGCCGCTCGGCGTGGACTTCGCCGGGGTCGCCGCGCTCCAGGAGGCGGAACTGGCCGGGGGCGGGATCGACGCCGCCACCCGGGCCGGCTGGTGGGGCGAGCGGCTGCGGCCGGTCGAGCCGTACCAGCTCTTCCCGGCGCCCGCGCCCGCTCCGGACGTCGCGCTCAGCGCGGAGGTGGCGACCCGGTTCGCGTTCCCGCCGGAGATCACCGCGTGGCTGCGCCCGGCCGCCCGGGCGGAGCGGACCAGCCCGTACGTCCTGCTGCTCGCCGCCTACCTGGTGCTGCTGTCCCTCCGGGCCGGACGGCGGCGGGTGGTGCTGGGCACCACCACGCTGGGCCGGGAGAGTCCGCTGTCGCGGCAGCTCATCGGGCAGTTCACCAACAACGTGTACCTGCCGGCGACCGTCGACCCGCACGCGCCGATGCGCGCGGTGGTGACCGCCGCGCACGCCTCGCTGGCCGAGGCGATCGATCACGCCGCCCCGTTCCACCGGGTGGCCCGCGCGGTCCGGCCGGACTTCCCGCGGGTGCGCCCGTGGCCGGACAACCACCTGTTCGACGCCTGGTTCCAGTCCGCCGCGTCCGCCTCGCCGGTGCTGTCCGGCCCGGGACTGCGGGTCGAGCCGGTCGACGTGACCGCCCGGCCGGCGCCCGGCACCCCGCCGCCGGTGATCGCCGCCGACGTGCCACCGGACTGCCTGCCGGTCTGGGTGAAGCGGGGCTCGCCGATCGTGGTGGTCGACGACGACCGGGCCGGCGGCGTGGTCATCCGCAACCGCGGCGTCTTCGGCGACGACCTGGTCCGGGGCCTGATCGACGACTACGTGGCGGTGGTCTCGGCGCTGGTCACCGACCCCGGCCTGACCCCGGCGCGGCTGCGCCTGCCTGACGGTGCGTGCTTCCTCGACCACGCCACGGGGTAGGACACTGACCGGGACCGATCCGAGAGAGGTACGACGACCATGACGGACACCTCGACGCACCAGGACACGGCGGAGTCGCCCACGCCGCCGGCGCCCCCGTCGGCCGTACGGGCCCGCTGGTCGGTGGTGCTGCTCTTCGTCATCATGGGCCTGGCCATCGGCGGCTGGTCCGCCCGCGTGCCCGAGGTCCGCGACGCGGTCGGCGTCGGCAACACCGGCTGGGGCCTGGCCAACATCGCCACCAACGCGGGGGAGCTGGTCTCCCTGGTCGTGGTGGCGGTGCTGATCAGCCGGATCAACACCCGCCGGCTGGCGCTGGCCGGGGCCGCGCTGATCCTGGTCAACGCGCCGCTGCTGGCCGCCTCCAGCACCGTGGTGGCGCTCGTCGCCGGGCTCGCGGTCTGGGGCTTCGCGGCCAACCTGCTGGCCACCCCGATGAACGCCCAGTCGGTGGAGGTGCAGAAGCGCTACGGGCGGCCGATCCTGTCCACCTTCCACGCCGGCTTCAGCATCGGCATGCTGGCCGGCGGCCTCTGCGGCACCGGCGCCGCCGCGGCCGGGCTCTCCCCGTCCGCGCAGATGGCGGTGACCAGCGTGCTGCTGGGCGCGCTGCTGATCGGCACCCACCGGTGGCTGCCGGACACGCCCCGACAGGAGACGAAGGACGGCGAGGCCCGGCGAGGGCTGCGCGAGCGGTTCACCCCGCAACTGCTGCTGCTCGCGGTGATCGCGTTCCTCGCCTCGTTCATCGAGATGGCCGGCGCGCAGTGGAGCGCGCTCTACGCCACCGAGGTGGCCGGCGCCGCGGCGGTGCTCGCCGCCGCCACGTACACCTGTCTCTCGCTGGCCGCCACCGTGGCCCGGCTGTTCGGTGACCGGCTGGCCGGCCGGATCGGCCGGATCCGCTTCGTCCGGGCGTCCGCGCTGGTCGCCACCGTCGGCGTGGCGCTGCCGGTGGCGTACCCCCGTCCGGCCGCGGTGATGGCCGGGTTCGCGCTGCTCGGCTTCGGGCTGGCCTGCGTGACCCCGACGGTGCTCGGCTTCGCCGGCGAGCAGCCCGGCCTGACCTCCGGCGAGGGCGTCTCCGTGGTGGCGATGGGGCAGTGGCCCGGCGCGCTGCTCGCCGCGCCGGTGATCGGCCTGCTGGCCGGCGCGCTGAACCTGCGTGCCGCGTTCGTGGTGGTGGCGGTGCTGGCGCTGGCCGTCGTGGCGCTGATCGGGCGGGTCCAGGCGCGGGCGCTGCCCGGCGAGAGCCGGGCGACCTGACCCCACGCCCCGGCCGCGCTCGCGGCGGCCGGGGCGCCGACGGCGGTCAGAAGTCGTCGTCGAAGGTGACGCGGCCGGTCACGCCGACCTGGTAGGCGGAGACCCGCCGCTCGAAGAAGTTGGACAGCTCCTGCACGTCCTGCAACTCCATGAACGCGAACGGGTTGCCGCTGCCGAACATCGGCGCCATGCCCAGCGCGGCCAGCCGCCGGTCGGCCACGTGTTGCAGGTAGAGCCGCATGTCCGCCGGCGACATGCCGGAGACGCCCTGCTCCAGCAGGTCCTCGGCGAACTGCGCCTCGCACTCCACCGCGTCGGCGAGCATCTCCCGGACCTGCCGCTCCATCTCGGCGTCGAACAGCTCCGGCTCCTCGGCGCGCACGGTGTCCACCACGTCGAAGGCGAACGCCATGTGCATCGACTCGTCGCGGAACACCCAGTTGGTGCCGGACGCCAGCCCGTTGAGCAGCCCTCGGGAGCGCAGGAAGTAGACGTAGGCGAACGCGCCGTAGAAGAACAGCCCCTCGATGCACGCGGCGAAGCAGATCAGGTTGAGCAGGAACGCCCGCCGGTCGTCGCGGGTGCGCAGCTCCCGCAGCTCGAAGATGGAGTCGATCCACCGGAAGCAGAACTCGGCCTTGCGGGCGATCGACGGGATGTTCTCCACCGCCGCGAACGCGGCGAACCGCTCGGTCTCGTCGGGCACGTAGGTGTCCAGCAGGTTCAGGTAGAACTGGACGTGCACCGCCTCCTCGAACAGCTGCCGGGACAGGTAGAGCCGCCCCTCCGGGGAGTTGACGTGCTGATAGAGGTTGAGCACCAGGTTGTTGGCGACGATGGTGTCGCCGGTGGCGAAGAACGCCACCAGGCGGGACACCAGGTGCCGTTCGGCCGGGGAGAGCCGGTCCAGGTCGGCCAGGTCGGCGTGCAGGTCCACCTCCTCGACGGTCCAGGTGTTGCGGATGGCGTCGCGGTAGCGGTCGAAGAAGTGCGGGTACCGCATCGGACGCAGGGTGAGGTTCATGCCCGGGTCGAGCAGCATCTGTCGGTTCTCGGCGCTCGTGGTCACTGGCAGGCCTCGCAGCTCTCGGGGTTCTCCAGGGAGCAGGCCGTCGCCGCGTCGACGACCGGGGTGAGCACCGGGGCGACAGTGGCCTGCTGGATCCGGGTGGCGGGTCGGGAACGCAGGTAGTAGGTGGTCTTCAGGCCGGACTTCCAGGCGTACCGGTACATCGAGGAGAGCTTGCCGATGGTCGGCGCGCTCAGGAACAGGTTCAGCGACTGCGACTGGTCGACGAAGGGCGCCCGCGCGGCGGCCAGGTCGATCAGCGCCCGCTGCGGCAGCTCCCACGCGGTGCGGAACAGCTCCCGCACCTCGGCGGGCAGCTCGCCGATGCCCCGCACCGAGCCCTCCGCGCGCCGGATCCGGTCCCGGACCTGCGGCGTCCACAGGCCGCGGGCCTTCAGCTCCCGCACCAGGTACGTGTTGACCTGGAGGAACTCGCCGGACATGGTTTCGCGCTTGAACAGGTTGGACACCTGCGGCTCGATGCACTCGTAGCAGCCGGCGATCGAGGCGATGGTGGCGGTCGGCGCGATCGCCACCAGCAGCGAGTTGCGCAACCCGTGCGCGGCGATCCGCGCCCGCAGCGCGGCCCACCGACCGGTCTGCGCGGGCTCCGCGCCCCACAGGTCCGGGTGCAGGTCGCCCTTCGCGGCGCGGGTCCGGTCGTACGCCGGATGCGGGCCGAACCGCTCGGCCAGCCCGGCCGAGGTCTCCAGCGCGGTCAGCAGGATCTCCTCCTGCACCCGGGTGGACAGCTCCAGCGCCGCCGCCGAGTCGAACGGCAGGCGCAGCGTGAAGAACGCGTCCTGCAGGCCCATCAGCCCCAGCCCGACCGGCCGCCAGCGCGGGTTCGACGCCGCCGCCTGCGCGGCCGGGTAGTAGTTGATGTCGATCACCCGGTCGAGGAAGACCACCGCGGTGCGCACCGTGGCCCGCAGCTTCTCCCAGTCGACCCCCTCGGCGGTGACGTGCGCGCCGAGGTTCACCGAGCCGAGGTTGCACACCGCCGTCTCGGCGTCGTCGTTGACCTCCAGGATCTCGGTGCACAGGTTGGACAGGTGGATGACGTTCCCCGGCTCGCCGGTCTGGTTGGACAGCCGGTTCGCGGCGTCCTTGAACGTCATCCAGCCGTTGCCGGTCTGCGCGAGCGTGCGCATCATCCGCCCGTACAGGTCCCGGGCCCTGACCACGCGGACCGCCTTCTTCTCCGCCGCCCGGTACGCGGCGTCGAACGCCTCGCCGTACAGGTCGGGCAGCTCCGGCGCGTCCGACGGGTCGATCAGCGACCAGTCGCCGTCGGCCTCGACCCGGCGCATGAACTCGTCCGGGATCCAGTTGGCCAGGTTGAGGTTGTGGGTACGCCGGGACTCCTCGCCGGTGTTGTCCCGCAGCTCCAGGAACTCCTCCACGTCCGGGTGCCACGGCTCCAGGTAGACGCAGGCCGCGCCCTTGCGCCGGCCGCCCTGGTTGACCGCCGCGACGCCCGCGTCGAGCGTCTTGAGGAACGGCACGATGCCGTTCGAGCGCCCGTTCGTGCCCCGGATCAGCGCGCCCCGCCCGCGTACCCGCGACCAGGAGATCCCGATGCCGCCGGAGAACTTCGACAGCTTCGCGACCTGGTGGTAGCGCTCGTAGATCGAGTCCAGCTCGTCGCGCGGGGAGTCCACCAGGAAGCACGACGACATCTGGGTGTGCCGGGTGCCCGAGTTGAACAGCGTGGGGGAGCTGGGCAGGTAGGCCAGGTGGGACATCAGCCGGTAGAAGTCGACCGCCTCGGCCGGCGTGTGCGAGAGGCCGCAGGCCACCCGCAGCAGCCAGTACTGGGGCGTCTCCACCACCAGCCGCGACTCCGGGTGCCGCAGCAGGTAGCGGTCCGCCACCGTGCGCAGTCCGAAGTACTCGAACCGCAGGTCACCGGCCGGGTCCACGGCGTCGTCCAGCTCGCCGGCGTGGCGGGCCACGAACGCGGCGGTGTGGTCGCCGATCAGCCCGAGACCGTGCGCGTACGCGATCGACCGGCTGAAGCTCGCCACCTCCTGCCCGCGCACCTCCTCGTCCACGTACGCGGCCAGCAGGCGGGCGGCCAGCTTCGAGTACTGCGGCTCCTCGCCGATCAGCTCCGCCGCCGTCTGGATCGACAACCGGTCCAGCTCCGATGTGGTGGCCCCGTCGTAGAGCCCGCTGATCGTCCTGGTGGCGACCCGCAGCGGGTCCACCTCGTCCAGGTCGGCGAACCACCGTTCGACCGCCCGGACGATCCGGTTGACGTCGACCGGCTCGGTGTCGCCGTCCCGCTTGCGGACCCGCATCGCCAGCCGGCGCTGCTCCGGTCCGGCGGCGCCGGACCGGGGGCTCTCCTGCACGACCGTCATGACCTCTCCTCGCTGTCACCGATGGCCTCGGACGGCGGGAGAACGCCAACGGGCACGGCACGCGCGGCCGGCCCGGCTGCTGGCGTCGGTCGTCCCGCGCGACCTTCGACCGCCGCGCGCGGCAGCGCACGGCGCGCTGGCAGGTCTTCGGACTCGCGGGCGTGACCGGGTTCGGTCGCCTACTGGCCGTCGCTTCCCAGGCCGGTGGCCCAGTGCTGATGACGGCGGTCGTTCCCACTCACCGCTGCGGGGCAGTCCCGGACTTCCACCGGGTTCCCTCTTGCCTCGACCGCACCCGTGGGGCGCGGCCGAACCAGCTGCGGGGACACCATATATGGCGGTGGTGGCCTCCGGGCAACACCAGATGTCGGGTCCGCGTGTCGGGTTCGTCTCAGCGCGCGGTTGGCGCTGCGGAGCGGCGGCGGCGATACTCGGCGGCATGGCGAAACCGGGGCGCCGCTGGGCGTGGGTCGTGGTCCTGCTGGTCGGTGTCGGCTTGTTCCTGCTGGTGCTGGAGACACTGATCGGCACCAGGAACATCAACTTCGTGCCCGCGCTGATCGTGCTCGGCGCCGCCGTCGCCCCGGCCACGTTCCTGACCTTCGCCGAGGGGCGGTCGGGCCGGTTGCGGGTCCCGGGAGCGATCGTCGGCCTCGCCGCGTTCCTCGGCGGGGTGATCGGCGTGGTCGCCGCCGGCTGGCTGGAGTTCGACACGCTGCGCGGGCTCGGCGTGCTGCCGATGGTGTTCGTCGGCCTGATCGAGGAGACCGTGAAGCTGATCGTCCCGGTCGGCATCCTGCTGCTGTGGCGGCGGTACCGGACGCCGGGCGAGGGGCTGGTGATCGGGGTGGCCTCGGGCGCCGGCTTCGCCGCGTTGGAGACGATGGGCTACGCGTTCACCGCGCTGGTCGGGTCGCAGGGCAACCTCGGTGCGGTCGAGCGGACGTTGCTGATCCGCGGCCTCACCGCGCCCGCCGCGCACCTGTCCTGGACGGGCCTGACCGCCGGCGCGTTGTTCGCCCTGGCCGCCGCGCCCGGTGGTCGCCGGCTGGCCGCGTTCCTGCTGACCTTCGCCGCGGCGGTCGCGCTGCACACCTGTTGGGACACGGTCGGCACGCAGGCCGCCTACCTGTTCATCGGCGCCGTGTCGCTGGGCTGGCTCCTGCTGCGCCTGCACCTCGACCGCGAGGTCAAGGAAGGGCCCCCTGTTAACGCCTACGGTATAGGAGGGGGCCCCGCTTGACACCGGTCGCCCGCCGCGACTACCAGGTGACCGGCAGGGCGACCGGGCCGAGGATGGCGTGCCCCGCCTTCCACCGGACCTCGTCCGGCGGCACCGCGAGGCGCAGGCCGGGCAGGTCCCGCAGCAGCAGACCGAGCGCGGTGCGGACCTCCAGCGCGCCCAGATGCGCGCCGATGCAGTAGTGCGGGCCGTGGCCGAAGGACAGGTGCGGGGTGGGCGCTCGGTCGAAGTCCATCCGTTCCGGGTCCGGGAACACGTCCGGGTCGCGGTTCGCCGCGTCGTGCGACGGGACGACGATGTCGCCCTCGGCCAGCCGGACGCCGCTGGGCAGCGTCACGTCCGCCATCACCCGCCGCGGCATCTCGTCGCCGTTGGACGTGGAGTGCAGCCGTTCCAGCTCGGCGACCGCGGCGTCCAGCCGCTCGGGATGCGCGACCAGGTACGCCCACCCGGTGCCGTCCGGCCCGTACGGCTCGGTCCGGAGCACGTGGACGAACGTGGCGATCGAACTGGCCGTGGTCTCCCAACCGCCCACCACCAGCGAGATGGGCAGCTTGATCTGAACGTCCGCCGGCTGGCCGGCGGCGGCGGTCGCGATCCGGCCGAGCAGGTCGCCGCCGGGCCGCCCGCGTCGCTGCTCCAGTTGGCCCCACAGGTAGCCGCCCATCTCCTCGGCCGCCCGGGCGGCATCCTCGCGGCTCAGGTCACCGGCGCCGAGGAACATGTCGCCCCAGCGGCGGAAACGCATCCGGTCGGCGGCGGGCAGGCCGAGCAGGTCGCAGATCACGTCCAGCGCGAACGGAACCGCGAAGTCCCGGACCAGGTCCGCCGGGGCGCCGGCGTCCACCATCGACGACAGCCTCGCCTCGGCCGCGGCCCGCACCGCGTCGCGCAGCTCGTCGACCGCCGGCCGGGTGAACGCGTCCTTCACCGTGCCGCGCACCCGGGCGTGCTCGTCACCGTCCATGCCGAGCATGGTGCCCGCCACGTCGACCTCGTCGGCGTGCGCGGCGGCCGCCCGGGAGAAGACGTCCTGCCGGCGCAGCACTTCCCGGACGTCGGCGTACCGGCAGATCAGCAGCGCCGGGACCGGCGCACCGCCGACCCGACGCACGATCGGCACCACGCCGGAGCCGGCGGCGAACCGGGCGTAGTCCGGGTGCTTACGCGGGCCGGGTGGCCGGTTGACGCCGTCGGCGTCCTGGTGGAAGGGGTGGGGTCGGCGGCCGTCGATGTCCGTCATCCGTCCACAGTGCCAGCTCCGGCCCGACGATGGGGCCCGCTCACCGAGCGTGCTCCCCGCCGCACGCCCGGTCAGCCGCCGGGACCGGCGGACCGGTGGTACGCGAAGCGGCGGACGGCCCCTCGGGGCCGTCCGCCGCCGGCGGTGCGACCGGGATCAGCCCAGGTGCGCCTCGATCGCCTCGATGACGCGGGGACGCAGCTCGGCGGCGCGGACCACCGCGTCGACCGAGCCGACCTCGACGGCGCGCTGGATGCTGTGCACCCGGTCGAACTCCGTGGCCACCTCGCCCAGCTTCTCCGCCCGCACCGACGACCGCAGCTCGTCCAGTTCCGCGGTGAGCGTCGCGCGCTCGGTGACGGCGGCGGCCGCGACCCGACCCTCCAACTCGCGTACCCGGGGGTCGGCCGCGGTGCGCGAGGCGACCTCGCCGGCGAAGACCACGGCGGCGGCCGGCGCGCCACCGAGCACCGAGGCGTACGAGCCCTCGATCGCCAGCACGGTCATGGCCGGGTTGAGCGCCTTGGAGAACACCACGAACGCGCCGCCGTGGTAGCGGGAGATCACGCAGAACACGATCGGGCCGCGGAAGTTCACGATCGCCCGGCCGATCTCGGCGCCGTACTCCAGTTGCAGCTTGCGCATCGACTCCGGCGAGCCGTCGAAGCCCGACAGGTTGGCCAGCACCACCAGCGGCCGGTTGCCGCTGGCCGCGTTGATCGCCCGCGCGGCCTTCTGCGACGAGCGGGGGAACAGCGTGCCGGCGGTGTAGGTGTCCGGGCCGTCGGTGGGCGGGAAACCGTGCCGGGGCACGGACCGGGACTCGATGCCGAGCAGGCACACCGGGATGCCGCCGAGGTGCACGTCCTGCACCACCGCGGTCTCCGCGTCGGCCATGCCGGCCCACCGCTCCAGCACCGGGTGGTCCTGGTCCGCGAGGGCGCGCATCACCGTACGGATGTCGAACGGCTTCTTCCGGTCCGGGTTCGCGGTGGCGGAGAAGATCTCGCCGACCGTGGTGAAGTCGCTGCCGGCCACCGCGTGCGGGAAGGTGGAGACGTCCCGGTCCACCGGGTCGGTGGTGGTGGCCCGCCGCGGCGCGCCCTCGCCCGGCGCCACGTACGTGTGGTCGTAGTGCGCCATCAGCACGTCACGCGCGGCCGGCAGGTCCGGCGCCCAGTACTGTGCCTGCCCGTTCGGGCCCATCACCCGGTCGTAGCCGCCGATGCCGAAGTTGTCCTCGGCGGACACGCCGCCGGAGAAGTCCAGCGACTGCTTGCCGGTGAGCACCATGGCCGAGTCCGGCGTCATGACCAGCACGCCCTTGGTGTGCATGAGCATCGTGGCCTCGGCGTTCCAGTAGGGCTGGGCGCCCACGTTGATGCCCGCCACCACGATGTTGATCTCACCGCCGGCCTGGGTGAACTCGACGATCCGCTTGAGCGCGGCGGCGACCCAGTCCATGTTCTCGGTGCCCGAGGTCATCGAGATACGGGCGCCGGCGGAGAGCGCGTACCACTCCAGCGGCACGCCCATCCGTTCCGCCAGGTCCAGCGCGGCGATCACCCGCCGGCACTCCGGCTCGGAGAGCGCGCCGAGCGACTTCGTCGGGTCGCCGAGCAGCACCACCCGGGTGACGCCCTGCGGGTGCCGGGGCGTCGGCGTGGTCACCACGCCGGCCACGATCGCCGCGCCGTTGCGTCCCTTCGGCCGGTCCACCGGCACCAGCCGGTGGTCGGCGTCCAGGTCGTGCTCGGTGAAGTCGCCGAGCAGGCCGGTCAGCTCGTACGGGTAGACCGTGTTGCGGCTGGCCGCCCGCAGCACCTTGAGCCGGTAGTCGTCCAGCGGCTCGACCGGCTCGGTCGGCGGCTCGCCGACGGTGAGCCGGCCGTGCCCGGTGACGTCGAAGGCGATCCGCACGCCGACCTTGGTCAACTCGCCGGTGCGGCGATCGCGCTGCCGCCCGATGAACAGGATCTCCTCCAGGTCGGCGCCGACCGTGGTCGGGCGCACCCGGGCGGCGATCAGCTCCATCTCCTCGCGGGTCAGCTCGCTCGGCGGCCAGACGTAGACGACGATCCGGTTGGTGGGGAACCGGACCTTCGACGGCCGCCGGGACTGCGCGCGGCGGATCGAGTCGATACAGGTGGCTACCGTGTCCTCGGTGGTCGGCAGCGCGACCAGCCGACCGTCCTGCTCCCGCAGTTCGGTCAGGTCACGGACCTGCGCGAACGCCACCAGCCGCTGGTCGGACGGGTTCTGGCGGGCGGCCGCCTGGAAGAGGTAGACCTCCTCGTCCAGCGACGGCAGCCGGGTCAGGTCGAACTCGTGCAGCCGCTCCAGCTGCATCCGCTGCGCGATGTACGGGTGCAGGCCACGGATCAGCCGCTCCTCGACCATCGCGGTCCCGTCCGGGCGGAACGTGAAGTGGTGGTGCATCACCGCGCCGCCGCGCCCCGCCACGGTGGTGGTGAGCCGGCGGACCCGGTCCGGCAGCGGATGTGCGTTGATCACGTCGAGCAGCGCGGCGGCGGTGGCGTCCTGGTCCTCCGGCTGGCTCTCCCAGGCCAGGTAGACGTCGGCGTCGACCGCGTCCTCACCCTGGGACACCTCGGCCAGCCCGCGCAACGCGTCGCCGAGCGCGTCGAACCGGACGGCGGCGGAGACCACGCTCGACCCGGCGCGGCCGGCCACCACGAACACGCAGCCACCGGCCGCGCGGGTGCGCACGCCGGTGAGCGCCTTGTTGCCGTAGTAGCGCCGGGTCAGCACCTCCAGCATGGTGGCGTTGTCCAGGTTGTCCCGGACCAGTCGCTGGCCGAGCAGCCGGACCAGCGGCTCGGTGCTGCGGACCATCTCGGCGACCCGCTCGGCGCGGTCGGGTGCGTCCGGGTGGGTGTCGAGGTGCCGCAGGTGCGCCCGGACCCGCGCGTACACCCGGGCCCGGTTGCGACGCAGCAGCGGCTGGGCGAACCAGGCGAACACCACGCCCCGGGCCAGGTCGGCGACGACCGGGAAGCGGACCTGGGTGGCCGAGATCAGCCGTTCCAGGGTGAGGCCGGCGGGCTCGCGCAGCGCCTCGTCCGGCGGTGGCTCCCGCAGCCACGAGCGCAGCAGCGCGGCGATCGCGGTGGCGTCGGCGGCGGCCCGCTGCTGGGCCAGGAAGATCCGGAACACCGCGGCCTCGAGCGCGGGGGAGCGGTCCAGCTCGGTGACGCCGTAGTGGCCGAGCGCCTTGGCCAGGCGGGCCCGGAACGCCTCCGGCGACCCGGCCCGCTCGACGTCGAGGCTCTGCAGGTAGGTGTGGAAGTGCTCGCGGGCGCTGTGCAGGTGGCCGCCCGGGCCGTCCTCCCCGGTGGGCCGGTTGCGGCTCAGCTCGGCCAGATCGGCGAAGACGTCCACCAGGTCCAGTTCCTCGGCCAGCGGCCGGTGCCCGGCGTCGGTGGCGGCCCGCCGCGCGGCGAGGTAGTCGTCGAGGACCCGGCGCTCGTCGTGCGGGTCGACGTCGAAGCCGAGCAGCAGGCCGCGCAGGTCCTCCCGGCCGCGCTCGGCCCGGTTCCGCGCCGGCGCGTCCCCGGGCGCGACCGGCAGGTCCAGCTCGACGGCCGGCTCGTCCGGGGCGGCGGCGGTCTCGTCGTCGGCGTCGGCGAGCGGCTCCAGGCGCAGCAGCGGCGCGCCGGCCTCCACCTGGGTGCCCACCGCGACGGCGGATTCCTTCAGGCGGGCCCGGAACGGCGCCCGCAGCACCGTCTCCATCTTCATCGCCTCCAGCACCAGCACCGGCGCGCCGGCCTCGACCTCCGCGCCGACCTCCAGCGGCGTGGCGACGACCAGCGCCGGCATCGGGGAGCGCACCACGCCGCCCTCGTCGCGGCTGATCCGGTGCGTGACGCCGTCCACCTCGACCAGGTGGACCGGCCCGTGGGTGCCGGTGAGCAGCCGGTAGCGGACGCCGTTGACGGCGATCTGTCCGGTGTGCCGGTCGAAGCGGTCCAGCTCGACGTCCGCGGTCCGGGCGTCGTCGCCGGCCTCGATGCCGACCCGGAACCGGTGCGCGCCGACCCGGGCCACCCGCATCCGGTAGGTGACGCCGCGCAGCTTCAGGTCGAGCGGCCGGCCGCTGCGGTGCTGCACCTGCGGACGGCCGCCGGCCGCGGTGGACAGCAGCCGCTGCCGCTCGGCGGTCTCGTCCTCCTCGTACGCCTCGATCGCGGCGGCGGCCAGCGCCACCGCGGAGTGCCGGTGCGTGACGAGCCGGCCCTCGCCCCGGACCCGGTCGATCCAGCCGGTGTCCGCGCTGGCGTCGATCACCTCGGGCTGGTCGAGCAGGTCGAGCACGAAGCTCTTGTTCGTCGCGCCGCCCTCGATCACCACCGTGGTGTTCGCCATCGCCCGGCGCAGCCGGCCGAGCGCCTCGTCCCGGTCCCGGCCGTACGCGATGATCTTGGCGATCATGGAGTCGAAGTCGGCCGGGATGGTGTCGCCCTCGCTGACCCCGGTGTCCACCCGGATGCCCGGGCCGGCGGGCAGGTCCAGCCGGGTGATCCGGCCGGGGGAGGGGGCGAAGTCGCGGTCCGGGTCCTCGGCGTTGAGCCGCGCCTCGATGGCGTGCCCGCGCTCGGCCGGCGGCCCGCCGGTGAGCCGCCCGCCGCCGGCGACGTGCAACTGCGCCTTGACCAGGTCGAACCCGGTGGTCGACTCGGTGATCGGGTGCTCGACCTGGAGTCGGGTGTTGACCTCCAGGAAGGCGAACAGTCGGTCGCCGGGGTGGTAGAGGAACTCCACCGTCGCCGCGCCCCGGTAGCCGACCGCCACGGCCAGCCGCTCCGCCGACGCCTTCAGCTCGGCGGTCTGCTCCGGGCTCAGCACCGGCGACGCCGACTCCTCGATCACCTTCTGGTTGCGCCGCTGCACCGAGCAGTCCCGTACGCCGAGCGCCCACGCGGTGCCCTGCCCGTCCGCGATGACCTGGACCTCGACGTGCCGGGCGCCGGTGACCAGGCGCTCCAGGAACACCACGCCGCTGCCGAACGCCCGCGCGGCCTCCTGGCTGGTGCGTTCGTAGGCGTCGGCCAGGTCGGCGTCGTTGCGGACCACCCGGATGCCGCGCCCGCCGCCGCCCGCGGTCGCCTTCAGCATCAGCGGGTAGCCGATCTGCGCCGCCGCGGCCACCGCCGCCTCCAGGCTCTCCACCGCGCCGCGGCTCCACGGCGCGACCGGCACGCCGACCTCCTCGGCGATCAGCTTCGCGCCGATCTTGTCGCCGAGCTTGCGCATGGCGTCCGGGCTGGGTCCGACGAACGTGACGCCGATTTTCTCGCAGAGCTCGGCGAAGGCCGGGTCCTCGGCCACGAACCCCCACCCGACCCACGCGGCGTCCGCGCCGGTCTCCACCAGCGCGCGCTCCAGCACCTTCAGGTCGAGGTACGGGCGGGCGGAGGCCGGCCCCAGGTCGTAGGCGACGTCCGCCTGGCGGACGAAGGTGGCGGTGCGGTCGACGTCGGTGTAGAGCGCGACGGTCTCGATCCGGCTGCCGGTCTCCGCGGCCAGTTCCCGGACCGCGTGGATGAGCCGCATCGCGGCCTCTCCACGGTTGACGATGGCGACACGGGTGAACACGTGACCGTCCCCTTCGGTAGACCCAGGGTGGAGCGCCGAGCGGCGGCGGTGCCGCCGGCTCGCCTCACCCTGCCGTCTGCCAGCGAGCGGCGCCATATCGTAACCGCCGAACCCTGCCCCAGAGCCGTTGTGGGAACCCCACAAAAGTTTTTAGCCGAAATGCGGACGACGCCGGACCCGTCGGGTCCGGCGTCGTCCGGTGCTCGCTGAGCTGCGGTTCAGCCCGGGATCTCGCGCGGGTCGCGGCTGCGGGGGTACGTGTTCTTCTCGCCGATCGTGCCGTCCTGCTTCTTGATCACGTGTTCGGTGCCGCGCTCGGCCGCCATCTCGCGGCCGGCCGCCTCCGCCTCCGCCTTGGTGTCGTGGCGGCTGCTCGCGCGCTCGTTGCCCTCGGGACGGTTCTTCCACTGCCCGTCCTGCTGGTAGGTGTCGATGTCACCCTTGGCCATGCCGTCAGCTCCCCTCGGATCCGTGGTCGATGACAAATGTCTGCCCCCGAGAGCGCTGCACTAATCCTGCCTCCGCGTCCTGGACCCGCCGGCTCGGCGAGGTGGGGCCGATCATGCGGACTTTTGCCGGAACGGCAAGGATCCTTGCCGCCGGCTGGGCGGTCGCGCACGATGGCGGGGCCGGCGCCGCCGAGGCGTCCGGCGGCGAAGGAGGCAGGCATGACCGGGCACCACCACCAGCACCACCAGAACCCGCCGGCGGACACCGACCCGGCCCACTTCTGGGACGAGCGCTACGGGCAGTCCGACCGGATCTGGAGCGGCCGGGTGAACCCGGTGCTCGCCGACGTGGCCGGTGCGCTGCCGCCCGGCACCGTGCTCGACCTGGGCTGCGGCGAGGGCGGCGACGCGATCTGGCTGGCCGGGCAGGGCTGGCAGGTCACCGCCGTGGACATCTCCGCCGTCGCGCTGGAGCGGCTCGCGGTCGAGGCGGCGCGCGCCGGCGTCGCGGACCGGATCACCGCCGTGCGCCACGACCTGACCCAGGGCTTCCCGGCCGGCCGCTTCGACCTGGTGTCGGCGCAGTTCTTCCAGTCCCCGCTCGTCCTGCCGCGGGAGAAGGTACTGCCCCCGGCGGCCGAGGCGGTCGCGCCCGGCGGCCGGCTGCTCGTCGTCGAGCACGGCGCGCCGCCGCCGTGGTCCGGGCTCGACGCCGACGACCCCCGCTTCGCCACCCCGGAGGAGATCCTCGCCGCGATCGACCTCGACCCGGACCGCTGGGAGACCGAGCGGTGCGGCCCGGCCCGCCGCACCGCCACCGGTCCCGACGGACACCCGGGGGAACTGCTGGACCACGTGGTCCTGGCCCGCCGCCGCTGACCGCCGTCAGGCCGGCACCGACGGCCGGGGCCGGGCGAGCAGCAGGACCAGCAGGCCGGCCGCGCACAACGCGACGTTCATGACGTACGCCCACCGGAAGCCGACCTGCGTGGCGAGCCCCAGCAACGGGCCGGCGAGCATGGCGCCGATCGGGAACGTGTTGGTGAACAGCGTGGTGGCCCGGCCGGGCTGGCCCGGCAGCAGGTCCTGCACGTAGGCGATGCCGACGCCGGACACGGCGGCGATGAACAGCGCGTTGACCGGCTGCGCGCCGAGCAGCACCGCGACGCTGGGGGCCCCGGCCGCGATCGCGTAGTAGGCGACCCCGCAGCCGCCGCCGAGCAGGATCAGCGGCCGCAGCCGGACCCGCGCGGTGAGCGCGCCCAGCCCCAGCATCACCGGGATCTCCAGCGCCGCGCAGAGACCCAGCACCAGGCCCGCGTCCGCCGGGTCGCCGCGCAGCTCCCGCCCGATGAACAGCGGCAGCACCTGCACGCCGAGCGTCAGCGGGCACTGCATCATGGTGAAGGCGGCCACGGTCAGCGCCAGCCGCCACCGGGACGCGCCCGGTGGGCCGGCGCCCCGCTCGTCGGGGGCGGGCCGGGGCGGCACGGGCAGTTCCTCCAGCCGGAGCGTGGCGATCAGCGCGGCCAGCGCGTACATGGCGGCGGCCGCGCCGTAGACCAGCCGGAAGCCGCCGACGGAGAGCAGGAGCGCGGCCAGCGGCGGCCCGCCCACCCAGGCGAGCGAGAAAACGGTACGCACGGCGCTGATGCCGAGCGCGGCCCGCGCCGGGCTGTCCCGGTCGAGGAGTTGGCGGGCGTAGGCGAACGACTGCGGGAACAACGCCCCGGCCAGCGCCGTGAGGGTCACGGTCAGCCCCAGCAGGATCCAGTAGTCGCGCACGAACGCGGTCAGCCCGGCGCCCAGCATCCCGGCCAGCGCCGCGCCGATGAGCAGCCGACGGCGGATCGGCCGCCGGTCCGACAGGCGCCCGACCAGCGCGGCGACGGCCACCCCGGACAGCGGCGCGACGACCAGGAACACGGTGACCCGCAGCGGGTCGGCGCGCACCTCGGTGTCGAGGAACAGCGACAGGAAGGGCATCACCACGGCGAAGGAGGTGCCGACGGTCAGGAACAGCAGGGCCAACGGCAGCAGCCGGCGGCCACCGGCGCGCAGCGTCGGCCTGGTGTCCACAGCCATGCGCGGCACTGTACGCCGCAGCACTGACATCGCCGTCCCGCCCGACCCGTGCTCAGTGGACCGGGGCGGCGGCGGGCAGCCTCCAGGGCACGTACAAGCTCCGCTCCCACCAGTGCACCACCGGCTACTGCGGCTGACGCCGCGACGCCGGGCCGTGGCGCTGCCGCGGCCCGGCGTCCCACGGGGGCGGAACGCCTAACCGACGGCGGTGGGGGAGGGGGGCGCGCTTCCGCCGCGCGGCGCCTTCGGCGTCATCAGCCGGACGATCTCCGCCCGGTCGGCGGCCGACGGCAGCCCCCACTCGGGCCGGTAGCCGTACACCTCGTCCAGCGGGGTGGACGCGGTCCGGCCGTCGGCGATCTCGACGGAGTCGGTGCCGACCAGCCCGGGGTGCTCGACGCCGCACGCCTCGGCGACCTTGACCAGATCGCGACGGAGGGTGCGGATGTAGTTGGCGGCCCGCACTGACTTGCGGGCCGGCTCCAGGCCCCGGGCCAGCCACGCGTTCTGGGTGGCGACCCCGGTCGGGCAGGTGTCGGTGTGGCACTTCTGCGCCTGGATGCAGCCGATCGCCAGCATCGCCTCCCGGCCCACGTTGACCATGTCGGCGCCGAGCGCGAACGCGACCACCGCGTTGTCCGGCAGGCCGAGCTTGCCGGCGCCGACGAACACCACCTGCTCGTGCAGGCCGCGCTCGGCGAACGTCCGGTAGACGCGGGAGAAACCCTGCTGGAAGGGGAGCGACACCGAGTCGCTGAAGATCAGCGGGGCGGCCCCGGTGCCGCCCTCGCCGCCGTCGACGGTCACGAAGTCCACCCCCCGGCCGGTGTCGCGCATCAGCGTGGTCAGCTCCTCCCAGAAACCGAGGTCACCGACGGCGGACTTGATGCCGACCGGCAGTCCGGTCTCGGCGGCGAGCAGCTCCACCCAGTCCAGCAGGCTGTCACAGTCGGAGAACTCGGCGTGCCGCGACGGGCTGACGCAGTCCTGCCCCGCCGGGATGCCCCGGGTGGCGGCGATCTCGGCGGAGACCTTCGCCGCCGGCAGCAGGCCGCCGAGGCTCGGCTTGGCGCCCTGACTCAGCTTGATCTCCAACGCCCGCACCGGCGCGCCCGCGACCAGCTCCTTGAGCCGGTCCAGGCTGAACCGGCCGCGCTCGTCCCGGCAGCCGAAGTAGGCGGTGCCGAGCTGGAGGACCAGCTCGCCACCGTTGCGGTGGTACGGCGACAGCCCGCCCTCGCCGGTGTTGTGCAGGCAGCCGGCGAGCGCGGCGCCCCGGTTCAACGCCTCGATCGCGTTGCCGGACAGCGAGCCGAAGCTCATCCCGGAGATGTTTACCACCGACTCCGGCCGGAACGCCCGCGCCCGGCCGCGCGCCGCGCCCAGCACCTTGGCGCAGGGCAGCGCCACGTCGTGCCCGGCGCCTGGCGCGGACGGCGGCACGGCCCGGCCGAACGTGCGGTGCTTGATGATCGGGTAGCCGCGGGTGTGCTCGATGTCGTTGTCGGTGCCGAACCCGAAGTAGTTGTTCTCCTGCTTCGCCGAGGCGTACACCCAGCGCCGCTGGTCGCGGGTGAAGGGCCGCTCCTCGTCGTTGCCCGCCACGACGTACTGGCGCAGCTCCGGCCCGATCGCCTCGATCAGGTAGCGGGCGCGGCCGAGGACGGGGAAGTTGCGCCGCAGCGCGTGGTCGCGTTGCAGCAGGTCCCGGGCCGCGAGGGCGGCGACGGCGGTGACGGCGGCGGGTACGGCTCTTCTGGCCCAGCTCATCCCGCCACTCTTTCCGCCGCGGGCGTCGGTCAAACTCCGGTGGAACCCGGGCCGCGCGGGCGGTGTCAGGGAAGTGGACCGAGGCGGAGGTAGCCCTGGACGACGAGGAGATCGTCACCCGCGTACGCGCCGGTGACCGGGAGGCGTACGACCTCCTGGTCGCCCGGCACACCGCGTCCGCGTACCGGACGGCGGTGCTGCTCGGGGCCGGGTCGGACGCGGAGGACGTCATCCAGGAGGCGTTCGTGAAGGCCTACCGGAAGCTGTCCCGCTACCGGGGCGACGCGTCGTTCCGCTCCTGGCTGCTCGCGATCGTGGCCAACGAGACCCGCAACCTGCACCGTTCGCGCGGCCGACGGGACGGGCTGGTGCTGCGGGCCGCGGCCGCGGACCCGGCGACGGAGGCCACCGCGGACGACGGGCTCGGCGCGGTCCTCGCCGCCGAGCGCCGGGCCGCGCTGGTGGGGGCGCTGCGTCGGCTGCCCGCCCGGGACCGCGAGGTGATCGCCTGCCGTTACCTGCTCGACCTCACCGAGGAGGAGACCGTGACCGTGCTGGGGTTGCCCCGGGGCACGGTGAAGTCGCGCACCCACCGCGCCCTGGCGAAGCTGCGCGGCCTGCTCGACCGCGAGGTGGCGCACCGTGGATGAGCTGGAGCGGGAACTGCGGGACCTGTCCGCCTGGCTGGAACCGGCCGCGCCGCCGGACGTGGTCGCCCGGGTCCACGCCCGCCTCGCCGCGCCGTCGCGACGGCGGTGGCGCCACCTGCTGGCCGCCGCGCTCGCCGCGCTGCTCGTGGCGGCGCTGCCGCCGGGCCGCGCCGCGGTCGCCGGCGCGGTGTCCGGGCTGCTGCGGTTCGCCGGCGTCGTCGTCGACACCTCGGCCACCCCGACGCCACCCACCGGTACGCCGTCGCCGCTGCCGGGGCAGCGTCCGGTCGCCCTGGTCGAGGCGCAGCGGCAGGTCCGCTTCCCGATCCGGGTGCCGGCCCGGCTCGGCGCCCCGGAGCGGGTGCTGGTCGCCGACCCGGACGGCGCGGGCGCCCACCGGGTGGCCAGCCTGCTCTGGCGGGGCGGTGCGCTGCGCCTGGACGCGTTCGACGGCTCGCTCGACATCGCCTTCCACAAGGAGGCCGCCGGCGCGGACGTGACGTTCACCCAGGTGCACGGCGACTTCGCGATCTGGGTCGGCGGCCCGCACGCGCTCGCGTACGTCGATCGGCGTGGGACGGTGCGGGTGGCCACCGCGCGCCTGTCCGCCGCGACGCTGATCTGGCAGGACGCGGGAGTGAGCTACCGCCTGGAGGGCGACCTCACCCGCGACGAGGCGCTCGACGTCGCGGGCTCGCTGGAGTGAGCGTGGAACCTGCCGGGCCCGGCAGGTGTCCTGCTGACGGGTTTCGTCGTCGATCGGGGGTGCCGGATGTCCCGTCCGGGCAGGATCATGTTGGTGTCGGTGCTGCTGCTGGCCGGCTGCACGAGCGCCGGGCCGCCGGCCCGGCCGTCGCCGGCCGGGGCGTCCACAGCCGGGGCGTCCACAGCCGGGGCGTCCACAGCCGGGGCGTCCACAGCCGGGGCGTCCACAGCCGGGGCGTCCACAGCCGGGGCGTCCACAGCCGCGTCGGCGGGCTGCCACTCCCGGGTGGCGACCGGCCGGCTGCCGGACTGGGCGGACGCCGGGTTCAGCGGGGACACCCGGATGCCGCACGTGCTCGGTGACCGGGGCGAGATCGTCGCGATCCTGTTCGGGCACCCGCTGACCGTCGGCCGGAGCGAGGGCCCGACCAACAAGATCCTCTGGGTGGGGAGCCCGGCGGCCGGCTCGCCCGACCCGGCGGCGTCGACCACGCTTGTCATCACCGCGACGCTCGACGGCGCCGGCACCCGGGTCACCCGGGAGGTCGCCGGCGGTCCCGGACCGTCCATCGTCGACCTGCCCGTGGCTGGCTGCTGGCATCTGCGGCTGGCCTGGTCCGGCCGGTTCGACACGATGGACCTCGCCTACCGGGCCGCCGCTTGAGGCGGGCATGGCCGCGCCCGGTGCGGGTAACGCTGCGTCATGGCGAAGTACACCAGGCCCGAGCTTCGGGAACAGCTCAAGGAGGAGATCAGGGCCTCCGACAAGGGTGGCCGGCCGGGGCAGTGGTCGGCCCGCAAGTCGCAGCTGCTGACCAACGAGTACAAGAAGCGTGGCGGGGGCTTCGAGGGTCCGAAGGACGCGCGGCAGCGCTCGTTGCAGCGCTGGGGCGGCGAGCAGTGGCAGACCCGCTCGGGTGACACGCGTGCCCGACACGACGGCGAAACCGACCGTTACCTGCCGAAACAGGCATGGGAGGAGCTGTCGGAGAAGGACCGGCGGGCGACCGACACCCGTAAGCGGCGTGCGTCGCGCTCCGGTCGGCAGTACGTCCCGAACACCGGCCCGGCGAAGCGGGCGCGCCGGGACGCGACCGCCGCCGAGCAGGTGACCGAGCTGCCGGTGGCCGAGGCGGTCAAGCTCGTGCGCGACCTCGACAAGCGTCAGCTCGACGCGGCGCTGCGCCGGGAGCGCCGCGGCCGGGCCCGCAGCACGCTGATCCGGCGGCTGGAGTCGGAACTCCGCCGCCGGACAGCGTGAGCGCCGTCTAGCGGCGCGGCTGCTGCGGTACGCGGGGCAGCACGAACGGCGGGCCGGAGTAGATGAGGTCGGCCTTCAGCTCCTGGTACGACCGCTTCGGCTGGTAGTTCTCGTCGTAGACGGTGGCCAGGCCCTCCGGCGGGTCCGAGAACGCGCCCGGCACCCAGGAGTGCTTGTCGGTGAAGCCCCAGAGCGTGAACGACAGGCAGTGCCGCTCGGCCAGGCAGGCGCGCAGCAGCGTGCTGAAGTTGGCCGCGGACGCCTGCAACCGCGGGTTGATCTCGGCGGAGTCACCCGCCTGCACTCCCGCGGTCATCTGGCTGCGCACGTCCACCTCGGTGAACGCGGTCGCCAGCCCCAGGCCGGCGAACTTCCGCAGCGCGGCGACGACCTGGAGGGTGTCGTAGTTGCCGTACTGGGTGCCCAGGTGGCCCTGGCTGCCGACGCCGTCGATCGGCACGCCCCGGGACCGCAGGTCACGGGCCATCTCGTAGACGAACTGCGTCTTGTCGTTTGCCGGGTTGCCGGAGCCGAAGGCCTCGATGTTGTAGTCGTTGTAGAACAGCAGCGCCTTCGGGTCGGCGGCGCGGGCCCAGCGGAACGCGTCGGCGATGTAGCCGGGGCCGAGGTGCTCGGCCCAGAAGCCCTTGTAGTGCAGGGTGGACGGGGTGTCCCAGGGGTCGCTGACCGCCTCGTTCACCACGTCCCACTGCCAGATCTGGCCCTTGAAGTGGCGGACCACGGCGGTGATGTGGTCGCGCAGGATCCGGCGCAGCTCGGTGGCGTCGATGGAGCCGTCCGCGACGCCGCTGGTCAGCCAGGTCGGCAACTGGTTGTGCCAGACCAGCACGTGGCCGCGGACCCGCTGCTGGTGCTGGCGGGCGAAGGCGACCAGCTCGTCGGCCGGACCCCAGTTGTAGGTGCCCCGGGTGGGCTCCAGGCTCTCCCACTTCATCACGTTCTCGGCGGTGACGGTGGAGAACTCGGAGCCGGCCAGCTCGCGGTAGCGCGGCTCGGCGGCGTTGTCGAGGGTGGCCATGTCGACCGCGGTGCCCACGTACAGGCCATGGCGCTTGGCCAGGTCGCGCAGGCTCTGCGCGGTCGGGTCGTAGGGGCGCCCGGCGGTGGCGGGCACGACGTTGAGGGCGGCGGCGGTCGCGACGGCGACGATGCCGGCGGCGATCCAGCGGCTCGGTTTCATGGTTGTTCCTTCCGGCCAGCGCGGCTTCCGAAACTTCCGGGAACATTTCCGAAATTCGGCCGGAACCTTACGGCGGTCGATGTGGCCCCGTCAATCGCCTGCGGCGCCCCTCGACGCCTTGACGTGCAGCGGTGTTAACGTGAACATAGATAAACATCGTTCACTGGAGGCGTGATGAGACGTGGTCGATCGGTTCGTCGGACGCTGATCGTGCTGGTGGCGGCCGTTACCGCGATGGTCGGCGGCGTCGTCGTCGCGTCGGCGCCGGCCACCGCCGACACCGGTGGTTTCCGGGGCATGAACTGGGCCGTGCTGGGGGACAACTTCAGCACCGGTCCGCTTGTCGTGCAGGGTCTGAGCGCGTCCGACAGCAACGCGACGGTGCGGGCCAAGGCCAACGCCCTCTACGACGACATGGCCGCCAGCATGGGGGTCAACACCGTCCGGCTGCCGATCAACACCCACACGGTGGGAACGGCGTGGTGGGAGGCGTATCGCGGCGCGATCGACGCCGCCACCGCCCGCGGGTTCAAGGTCATCCTCGCCTACTGGGAGGACGGCGCCGCCTCCGGCGGCCGGATCACGAACCTCACCGCGTGGAACGCGATGTGGTCCACGGTGACCAACACGTACGGCGCGAACCCGAACGTCTACTTCGAACCGATGAACGAGCCGCACGGTTACAGCTCGACGGAGTGGCGCAACGTCGCGGCCAACTGGCTCAGCTACCACTACTCGGCCGTGCCCGCCCGGGTGCTCATCGGCGGCACCGGGTTCAGCCAGGACCTGCGGGACATCTGCAACGACACCCGCTTCAACGCGACGTTGCTCTCGTTCCACTACTACGCCTTCTTCTACGGCGCGATGACCTACGACGCCTTCCGGAGCCACATCCAGACCCGCCTCGGCAACTGCGCCGGCCGGGCCGTCGCCACCGAGTTCGGCGCGCCCATGAACGACGGCCGCGACTACGCCGACGCGAACAGCACCGACAACTTCGTGCGTTACATCCGCGCCATGGCCCAGGTGATGCGCGACAACCGGATGGGCGGCACCTACTGGCCCGCCCTCGGCGGCAAGCCCGGCACCATCGGCTACGACTGGTACTCGATGTACTCGCTCAGCGGCAGCGGCACGAACCTCGACCTGACCGTCCGCAACACCTCCGGCGCGGACCGGATCCGCTACGGGTGGGGCGACACCGTCGGCGACGGGCCCACCACGCCTCCGCCGCCGACCGGGACGTTCTACCGGGTCACCGTGCGCCACAGCGGCAAGGCGATGGACGTCCAGGCGCCGAACACCGACAACGGCGCGCGCGTCGGCCAGTACACGTACGGCGGCAACGCGTGGCAGCAGTGGCAGTTCGCCGACGCCGGCAGCGGCTACTGGCGCCTCGTCAGCCGCAACAGCGGGAAGTGCCTCGACGTGGTGGGCGCCTCGACCGCCGACGGCGCCGAGCTGATCCAGTACACCTGCGGCAGCGGCAGCAACCAGCAGTTCCAGATGGTCGCCAACGGCAGCTGGTTCCAGCTCCGGGCACGACACAGCGGCAAGTGCGTGGACGTGCCGGCCGCGTCGACCGCGGACGGCGTGGTCCTCAAGCAGTATCCGTGCAACACCGGCGCCAACCAGCAGTGGTCGCGTGCGGCCGCCTGACGGTCGTCTAGCCGTGCGGCCGGCAGGAGGCCCGCACCACCAGCTCGGTGGGGAGCCGGATGTGCGCGTCGCGGTCCACGCCGGCGATCAGGTCCATCAGCAGGCGCAGCGACTCGGCGCCCATCCGTTGCAGCGGTTGCCGGATCGTGGTCAGCGGCGGGTCGACCAGCGCCGACTCCGGGACGTTGTCGAAGCCGATCACCGACAGCTCGTCCGGCACCGGGATGCCCATGGTCCGGGCGACGTCGAGCGTGGAGATCGCGGACAGGTCGTTTCCCGCGAAGATGGCGGTCGGCCGGTCGGGGAGCGCCAGCAGTTCCGCCGCGGTGCCGGCGGCGCCCTCGATCCGGAAGCCGCCGACGCGGACGAGCCGCTCGTCCACCGCCACCCCCGCGTCGGCCATGGCCTGCCGGAAGCCGGCCTCACGCAGGCGCGCCGACTCGAGGTCGGGTCGACCGCTGAGGTGCCCGATCCGGCGGTGGCCGAGGGAGAGCAGGTAGTTGGTCGCGAGGACCGCGCCGGCGAAGTTGTCCGAGTCGACGGTGGGCAGGCCGGACGGGCCGGTGTGCGGGTCGACGGCCACCACGTGGAAGCCGTGCTTGGTCTCGACCACGGTCGGCGTCACGATCACGGCGCCGTCGATGAGCGTCCCGGAGAGCCGGGCCAGGGATCGCCGCTCCCAGCCGATGGCGGCGCCCTCGCCGTCGCCGCTGGAGTAGGCCAGCAGTTGGTAGCCGCTGCCGGCGACCTCCCGGGAGGCGCCCTTCAGCAGCTCGGTCGAGAACGGCTCGAACTCGGCGACCAGGATGCCCAGCACGTTCGTGCGGTGGCTGCGCAGGCTCTGCGCGCCCAGGTCGGCTTCGTACCCGAGCTCGTGGATGACCTGCCGCACGCGCTCGACGGTGGCCTGGGCGACGCCGTACCTACCATTGACGACCTTAGATACGGTCGCCACCGAGACGCCGGCGGTACGTGCCACGTCGGACATCTTGACGCGCTGCGGGAAGGCCACGCCGACGATGATAGAGGGCGCGAGGGGCGGCGTCGCGACGGTTTCGAAAACGTTATCGATACCGATTGACATCGAGTTACGTGCCTGTAACACTCCCCGACAGGTAACCCGACTGAGCGGTCGAGGAGACATTTCATGGCGATGAAGCGCCGCGCCGGTGCCGTCCTGGCACTGTTGATGACAAGCGCCCTCGTCGCCGCCGGATGCAGCGGCGGTGGCGAGGACGAAGCAGACACGGGAAGTGAGCTGTACAAGAACCCGGTGACGTTGACCTGGTGGCACAACGCCTCCCAGGACGGCCCCGGCAAGACGTACTGGGAGAAGGTCGCCAAGGACTTCTCCACGGCCCACCCGACCGTCAAGATCGAGATCGAGGCGATCGAGACAAACCAGCTCCAGCGCACCCGGCTCCCCGCCGCGCTCCTGAGCAACGACCCGCCGGACATCTTCCAGGCGTGGGGCGGCGGCGAGATGCGCGAGCAGGTGGAGGCCGACTACCTCAAGGACGTCACCGACCAGGTCAAGGGTGAGGTCGCCGACATCGGCAGCGCCTCGGAGATCTGGCAGGTCAGCGGCAAGCAGTACGGACTGCCGTTCCGGATGGGCATCGAGGGCGTCTGGTACAACAAGGACATGTTCGCCCAGGCGGGCATCGCGGCGCCGCCGACCACGTTCGAGGAACTCAACGCGGCGGTCACCAAGCTCAAGGCGATCAACGTCGTCCCGATCGCCCTGGGCGCGGGGGACAAGTGGCCGGCCGCCCACTGGTGGTACAACTTCGCGCTGCGGGCCTGCTCGGTCGACACGCTGAAGAAGGCGACCACGGACCGGAACTTCGACGACCCGTGCTTCGTGAAGGCCGGCCAGGACCTCAAGGCCTTCATCGACACCAAGCCGTTCCAGAAGAACTTCATCGCCACGCCCGGCCAGAACGACCCGACCAGCGCGAACGGCATGCTGGCCAACGGCAAGGCCGCGATGGAGCTGATGGGCGACTGGAACCGGGGCACGCTGGACACGGTCGCCACCGACAAGGCGAAGCTGGCCAAGTTCCTCGGCTGGTTCCCGGTGCCGGCGATCTCCGGTTCCGCGGGTGACCCGAAGGCGGCCCTCGGCGGCGGCGACGGGTTCGCCTGCGCCAAGCAGGCCCCGGCGGAGTGCGTCGAGTTCCTCAAGTACCTGGTCAGCCCCGAGGTGCAGAAGGGCTACGCCGCCACCGGCACCGGCCTTCCGGTCGCCAAGGGCGCCGCGGACGGCGTGAGCGACCCCGCCCTGAAGTCCATCCTGACGGCCACGTCCGAGGCCACCTACGTGCAGCTCTGGCTGGACACCGCCTACGGCAGCACGGTCGGCACCGCGATGAACGACGCCATCGTCGCCATCTTCGCCGGCAACGGCAGTCCGGAGAAGGTCGTCGCGGCCATGAAGGCGGCCGCGAGCAAGTGACCTCCACCGACCAGACCCGGTTCCCCGCCGGCGGCGTCTCCGCGCCGCCGGCGGGCCTCCGGCCCACCGCACGCCCGTCCGCTCGTCGGTCGCAGACCCGTCGCAAGTGGTACGAGATCGTCGGGCTCACCACGCCGGCGCTCGTCGTCTACGTGACCTTCGTGCTGGTGCCGATGGGCTTCGCGTTCTACTACAGCCTGTTCCGGTGGCGCGGCGTGGGCCCGCCCACCGAGTACGTCGGCTTCAAGAACTACGTCCTCGCCTTCCAGGACCCGATCTTCCTCGACGCGCTGCGCAACAACGCCATCATCGTGTTCGGGTCGCTGCTGATCCAGGGCCCGATCGCGCTGGGCGTCGCGCTGCTGCTCAACCGCCGCTTCCGCGGGCGCTCCACGTTCCGCCTGCTGGCCTTCGTGCCGTACGTGCTCGCCGAGGTCACCGTCGGCATCATGTGGAAGCTGATCCTGACCGGCGACGGCACCATGGACGTGCTGCTGCGCGCGGTCGGCCTGGGCGGCCTCGTGCAGGCGTGGCTCGCCGACCTCGACGTGGTCATCTGGACCCTGCTGTTCGTCGTCACCTGGAAGTACGTCGGCTTCGCCATCATCCTGCTGCTCGCCGGCCTGTCCAACGTGCCGGACGAGCTGACCGAGGCCGCCGCCATCGACGGCGCGAGTTGGTGGCAGATCCAGCGCCACATCACCCTGCCGTTGCTGGGCCCGACGATCCGGATCTGGATGTTCCTGTCCATGATCGGTTCGTTGCAGGTCTTCGACGTGGTCTGGGTGACCTCGGTGCCCGCGGTGCGGTCCCTCGGCGCGTCGGCCACCATGGCGACGTACATGGTGGACAACGGGTTCTTCGCCCGGCTCTGGGGCTACGGCAACGCGATTGCCGTGATCCTGTTCGTCATCTCCTTCGTCGCGGCGCTGCTGTTCCAGCGGTTCCTGCTCCGCCGGGACATCGAGGGCGCCATCACGAGAAGGGCGAACTGACCGTGACCGCGAATTCCGTCCTCTCCCGGTCCGCCGGCCGCCGGCCGATGTCCTGGGGCACGCCGCTGACCTACGCGCTCGCGCTCGCCGTCGCGGCCGTGTCGATCGCCCCGATCGTCTACGTGATCGTCGGCGGCTTCCGCACCACCCCGCAGATCGTCGCGGACCCGGCCGGGCTGCCCGATCCGTGGGTCTGGGACAACTACGCCCGGGTGCTGACCCAGAGCGACTTCTGGCGGCAGGCGTTCAACAGCGCGGTGATCGCGCTCGGCACCACCCTCGGCGTCGTGGTGCTCGGCCTCTGCGCCGCGTTCGTGATCGCCCGCTACACCTTCCGTGGGCGGGAGGCGTTGCACACCTTCTTCACGCTCGGCCTGCTCTTCCCGGCCGGCGCGGCCATCCTGCCGCTCTACCTGATGCTGCGCGACCTGAACCTGATCAACTCCTACTACGCGGTGATCCTGCCGCAGGTCGCCTTCTCACTACCGATCACGATCGTCATCCTGCGGCCGTTCCTGTCCGCCATCCCCCGGGAGTTGGAGGACGCCGCCGCGATCGACGGCGCGGACCGGCTCGGATTCCTCTGGCGCATCGTGCTGCCGCTGTCGCGACCCGCGCTGGTCACCGTCGGGATCCTCGCGTTCGTGGCGAGCTGGAACGCGTTCCTGCTGCCGCTGCTGGTCCTCGGCGACGTCAACCTGCACACCCTGCCGCTGGGCGTGCAGAACTTCTCCAGCCAGTACACCACCGACACCGCGGGCGTTCTCGCCTTCACCTCGCTGGCGATGCTGCCGGCGTTGCTCTTCTTCACGCTCGCCGAGAAGCAGATCGTCGGAGGCCTGCAAGGCGCCGTCAAGGGCTGAGCGGCAGCGGTACGAGCACAACCAAGGGAAAGGCACACCATGACAGAGGTCCACGCGGTGGTGGGCGGGCCGGCGCCGGCCCAGGCAGCTCCGGACCACGACCGGCCCGACGGACACACCGGCGAGGCACGGGTACGGGAGCTGCTCGGCCGGATGACGCTCGACGAGAAGATCGCGCAGCTCGTCGGGTTCTGGGAGAAGGAGGACGGCGAGGCGGTCGCGCCCCTGCAGGGCGAGTTCACCGACGCCGTCCGGCTCGAGGACTTCGTCCGGCACGGGCTGGGTCACCTCACCCGCGCCTACGGCACCCGCCCGGTCGACGCCGCCGCGCGTGCGGCCTGGCTGTGGTCGTTCCAGCGGAACCTGGTCACCGGCACCCGGCTGGGCATCCCGGCGATCGTCCACGAGGAGTGCCTGACCGGCCTGTCGGCGTGGAAGGCGGCCACCTTCCCCACGCCGCTGGCCTGGGGCGCCGCGTTCGACCCCGACCTGGTGACCGAGATGGCCGCGGCGATCGGGTCGTCGATGCGGGCGCTCGGCATCCACCAGGGGCTCGCCCCGGTGCTCGACGTGATCCGGGACCCGCGTTGGGGTCGGGTCGACGAGTGCGTCGCCGAGGACCCCTACCTGGTCGGCACCATCGGCACGTCGTACGTGCGCGGCCTGCAGTCGCAGGGGGTGCTCGCGACGTTGAAACACTTCGCGGGCTACTCCGCCTCGCGTGCCGGGCGCAACTTCGGCCCGGTGCACGCCGGCCCCCGGGAACTCGCGGACGTGCTGTTCCTGCCGTTCGAGATGGCGATCCTCGACGGTGACGCCCGCAGCGTCATGCACTCGTACGCCGAGATCGACGGGGTGCCGGTGGCCGCCGACGCGGCGATGCTGACCGGCGTGCTGCGGGACCGGTGGGGCTTCGACGGCACGGTGGTGGCCGACTACTACGGGGTCGCCTTCCTGAACCTGCTGCACCACGTCGCGGCCGACAACGCGGACGCCGCCGCGCAGGCGCTGGCCGCGGGCCTCGACATCGAGCTGCCGACCGGCGACGCCTACCTGACCCTGGCCGAGTCGGTCCGGGCCGGCACCGTCGACGAGGCGCTGGTGGACCGGGCGGTGCTGCGGGTCCTGCGCCAGAAGCAGGAACTGGGACTGCTCGACGCCACGTTCGCCGACGAGCCGCCCCGGGCGATCGACCTGGACCCGCCGGAGCACCGGGCGATCGCCCGCCGCCTCGCCGAGGAGTCCATCGTCCTGGTCGCGAACCAGGGCGTCCTTCCGCTGCCGGCGGGCCGGCGGGTGGCGGTCGTCGGCCCGAACGCGGACCGGCCGGGCGCGCTCTTCGGCTGCTACTCCTTCCTCAACCACGTGCTGGTCCAGCACCCCGGCGTGGAGGCCGGGTTCGAGGTGCCGACCGTCCTGGACGCGCTGCGTGCCGAGTTCGGCGGCGATCTCGTCACCGCGGCCGGTGGCTGCGACGTGGACGGCGAGGACCGGTCCGGCTTCGACGAGGCGGTGGCCATGGCGTCCGCCGCCGACGTCGCCGTCCTGGTCGTCGGTGACCACGCCGGCCTCTTCGGCCGGGGCACGGTCGGCGAGGGCTGCGACCGGGACGACCTGGAGCTGCCCGGCGTCCAGCGGGAACTGGTCGAGGCGGTGCTGGCGACCGGCACCCCGGTCGTCCTGGTGCTGCTCACCGGCCGCCCGTACGCGCTCGACTGGGCGCTGTCCCGGTGCGCGGCCGTGGTGCAGTCGTTCTTCCCCGGCGAGGAGGGCGCCGGCGCGATCGCGGGCGTGCTCTCCGGGCGGGTCAACCCGTCGGGTCGGCTGCCGGTCAGCCTGCCCGGTTCGGCCGGCGCGCAGCCGTACTCGTATCTGCACCCGACGCTCGGCGCGGGGAACAACGGCACCAACCTGCCGGCGACGCCGGCGGCGCCGTTCGGCCACGGCCTGTCGTACACGACGTTCGCGTACGACGGCCTGACCGTGCCGGCCACCGTGCCGACCGACGGCGCGCTGTCCGTGACGGTGCGGGTCACCAACACCGGCGCGGTCGCCGGCGACGAGGTGGTCCAGCTCTACGGCCACGACGTGGTGGCCCCGGTGACCCGGCCGGTGGCGCAGTTGCTCGGCTACCGGCGGGTACGCCTGGAGGCGGGGGAGTCGGTGACCGTCGGGCTGACGGTCCCCACGACCCGGCTGGCCTTCTCCGACCGCACGCTCACCCGGGTCGTGGAGCCCGGTGAGGTCGAGCTGTGGGTCGGCACGAGCGCGCGGCGGGACGCCGAGGCGTCGACCACGCTGGTCGGTGACACCGTCCCGGTCACCAACGCGTCCGCCCGCTGGACGACCACCGAGCTGAGCTGAGCCGAGGTCCGGTCCGCCGGTCGTCCACGGGGACGGCCGGCGGACCGGCGTATGCCTTCCCGCGCCCGTCGACACGCCGACCGCCCGCGACACGCCTCCGCACCACACTGCCGGGATGGAAGTGATTTAACCCCATATGGGGCTTATCGCCGGCTCCGGCTCCGTAGGCTCCGGATGTCATCCAGCCCCGAACGAGGGCTTCCGGTGCCGGCCCGACAGGGATGCGTGAGTCGACGATGATGGACGCGGACACCATGGTCCTGCCCCGGCTCGGGCCGGCCGAGGCCGGCGTCGAGGACCCGTGGGGCGAGGACCGGCCGCCGCGCCGGAGCCGGTCCGCCGCGCGCGCCGCGGCCGGGGTCGGCCGGTGGCGGGTGGCCCCGTGGCTGCTGCCGGCGCTGCTGGCGGGCGGCCTCGGCGGCGCCGGGCTGGGGACGCCGGGGCTGCGGACCGAGGAACTGGCGACCTGGCGCGCCGCCACGTCCCCCTGGCGCGACGCGCTGACCGGCGGCGAGGCGGCGCCGTACCACCTGCTGGTGCGGGGGTGGGCGGAGCTGTTCGGTGCCTCCGACGTCGCCCTGCGCCTGCCCTCGTTGCTGGCGGTGACCGCGGCCGTGGCGCTCGTCGGTGGGCTGGCCGCCCGGTTGTTCGTGCCGGGCACGGGCGTGCTGGCCGGTGCGATTCTCGCGGTGCTGCCGACCACCACCCGGTACGCGCAGGAGGCCCAACCGCACGCGGTGGCGCTGTTCGCCGCCGTGCTCGCCACCTGGCTGCTGCCGCCGGTCCTCGATCGGCCGACCGCGCGCCGGCTCGCGTCGTACGCCGGGACGGTGGTCCTGCTCGGCCTGTGCCAGCCCGGTGCGCTGCTGCTGCTCGTCGGCCACGGTTGGATCGTGCTGGCCTTCCGGCGCCGGGCGGCCGGCCGCTGGTTGGCCGCCGTGACGCCCGGGGTGCTGCTCCTGGCCGCGTTGCTCTGGTTCGGTGGGCGTGGCGGCGGGTTCCTCCCGCCCGGGGTCCGGCCCGATCCGGCCGCCCTGGTGGCGGCGCCCCGGGAGTTGTTCGGCGTCGCCGCGCTCGGCGTGGCGCTGGCCGGCCTGGCCCTGTTCAGCCTCCCGCTGCGCCACGCGGCCGCGATCTGCACGGCGTGGGCGCTCGTGCCGGCGCTGGCGATGCTGCTCGTCGCGTGGGCCGTCCCGGTCTGGTCGCCGGCGGGCCTGTTCTTCACGGTGCCGGCCTGGGCGGTGCTCGGCGCGGTCGCGCTGTCCCGGCTCCGCCCCGGCTGGGCGGTGGCCGGGCTGGCGGCGATCGCCCTGGTCGGCGTGCCGGCCCAGGCGACCGTGCGGGCGTCCGACGGGCACGGCCAGGACCCGCGCCGGGTCGCGGCGATCATCGACGGGTCGGGGCAGCGCGGGGACGGTGTGCTCTACGGCGATCCGGCCGCGCGGGCGCTGGTGGCGCGCTACGTTCCGGCCGGCCACCGGCCGCTCGACGTGCTCGTCGCGCCGGCGGGACAGGGCTGTGCCGGGTGCCCGGGTGGCCCGCGCCGGCTGTGGCTGATCCAGCCCGGTCACCACGCCGTGTCGCGGTCGTCCGGCGACGCGCCGGTGCAGCGGGCGCTCCGGGCCGGCTACCAGCCGGCGCAGGTCTGGTGGCCGACCGGTTACACGGTGGTCCTGCTGCTGGCCGAGCGCCAGCAATCCGCCTGATTCGTGCCCTTTAGGGTTGATTGTCGGCTTAGGATCGGTCGGGTTCGGGCGAGCCCGATGCAGACCATGGGGGAAACGTGGCCGTCGCCGCTGATACACGCCTGTCCCGCGCCACCCGGCCGGGAACTCCGGGCGACTGCCCGCCGCCGGCCGCGCCACCCGGGCGGCCCGCCGACCCGGAGCCGGACCGCCGGCAGCGCAACATCCGGGCCCGTCTGGCGTACGCCCGCTGCGGCGCCACCGCCGGGCCGCTGCGTCCGCCCCGCCGCCCCGACGCGGCGGTCGAACTCCGCCCCGCCGCCTCGGTCGCCGCGCGGCTGGTGCTGACCCTGCTGGTGCTGGTCAACAGCGCGGCCGGCCTGCTCTTCGTCGGCTGGCTGCTGCTGCCGCAGCACGTGCCCGGCCCGGGCGTCGTCGGGTTGGGCGGCTGGCAGACGGTCGCCGCCCGGCTCGCGTTCTGCGTGGTCGTCGGCATCGAGCTGATCCGGCTGGCACAGAACGCGGTGGTGTGGGTGTTCGCCTTCCACGCCAAGGACCCGGTACCGGTCGATCCGCCGGTCGGCCTGCGAGTGGCGCTGCTCACCACCATCGTGCCGAGCAAGGAGCCGCTCGACGTCGCGGAGCGCACCCTGCGCCGGCTGCGGGAGATCGTCTACTGCGGACGGGTCGACGTGTGGATCCTCGACGAGGGCGACGACCCGGCGGTGCGGGCGATGGCGGCGCGGTTGGGCGTGCGCCACTTCACCCGCAGGGGCCGGCCGGAGTACAACCAACCACACGGCGAGTTCCGGGCCCGCACCAAGTCCGGCAACCACAACGCCTGGCGGGCCGAGCACGAGGACCGTTACGACGTGGTGGCGAACGTCGACCCGGACCACGTGCCGCTGCCGAACTTCCTGGAACGCACGCTCGGCTACTTCCGCGACCCCGACGTGGCGTTCGTGGTGACCCCCCAGGTGTACGGCAACATGCACCAGAACTTCGTCGCCCACGGCGCCTCCGTGCAGCAGTACCTCTACAACGGGCTGATCGCGCGCGGCGGCAACGGTCTGGACGCGCCGCTGCTCACCGGCACCGGCCACCTCTACCGCCCGGCGGCCTGGCGGACCATCGGCGGCTACCAGGACTCGATCATCGAGGACCACCTCACCAGCATCCGGATCCACGCCGCCGTCAACCCGGCCACCGGCCGGCGGTGGAAGGGCGTCTACACCCCGGACGTGGTGGCGCTGGGGGAGGGGCCGACCTCCTGGGCCGACTACTTCAACCAGCAGAAGCGCTGGGCGGCCGGCATCTGCGAGATCCTGCTCCGGCGTGAGCTGCGCGCGCCACGTGAGCTGCCGTCCCGCCGCCGCTGGCAGTACCGCCTGCTCCAGTTCTACTACCCGAGCGTCGCGGTCAGCCTGCTGCTGGGCAACGCCGCCACCGCGCTGTACCTGCTCACCGGCGTCGCCGCGGGCCGGCTCGACCCGCAGGTGTGGGCGACGCTGTGGGGCGCCACGATCGGCACCTGGTTCCTGCTGTGGCTCTGGCTGCGCCGGTTCAACATCGCCCCGCACGAGCGGGAGGAGATCGGCATGGTCGGCATGGCGCTCGCGCTGTTCGCCGGCCCGGTCTACCTGGCCGCCGCGGCCGGCGCGTTGCTGCGCCGTCGGCTCGGCTTCGTGGTCACCGCCAAGGGGACGCTGCGCACCGCCGAGTCGCCGCGTACCTTCCGACTGCACCTGTGCTGGGCGGGAGCCGCGGCCGGCCTGCTCGCGGCCAGCTTCGCGCTGGACCACGACCACCCGCTGCTGCGGGTCTGGCCGACACTGACCCTGCTCACCGGGCTCGCGCCACCGCTGATCGCCTGGGTGGAGAACGCCCGCGCCCGCCGGGACGAGCCCGAGCCGGCGCCCGAGCGGCCGGCGCCGGCCGGCGGGGGCGTGCCGTGCTGAGGCTGACCGTGCCCCGGATCGGCCTCGCGCTGGCCGCCGCGCTGCTGCTGGCGTACGCCTTCGTGGTGGCGCC
This sequence comes from Micromonospora sp. NPDC049282, assembly GCF_043197045.1. Classification (NCBI taxonomy): domain Bacteria; kingdom Bacillati; phylum Actinomycetota; class Actinomycetes; order Micromonosporales; family Micromonosporaceae; genus Micromonospora; species Micromonospora sp. NPDC049282. The sequence continues at coordinate 427,640 of NZ_JBICSL010000002.1, read as the reverse complement.
CGGCGCGTGGCGCGCGACCGCCGACACCCCGGCGGCGACCACGTCCGTCCCCGCCGACGTCCCGGCGGCGACCACGGCCGCCCCCGCCGCCGGCGTCTTCCCGCCGGCCGGGCGGGCGTTCTTCGGGGTGATGACCGACAAGGGTCCCTACGACCTCACCGACACCGACCGGTTCACCGCCGCCGCCCGGCGCGCGCCGCAGGTGATGCTCTTCGGCGCGAGCTGGGCGTCGGCCACGTTCGACCGGAGCCTGTTCGACCGGATCGCCGAGCGGGGCATGATGCCGATGCTGGGCTGGGAGCCGTGGGACCACACCGTGGACGAGGCCGCCCGGCGGACCGGGCTGCCGGCCCGCCGGGTGGACCGGATCCGGGCCACCCAGCCGGACTTCCGGCTGGACCGCATCGTCGCCGGCGACTTCGACGGCTACCTGCGCTCCTGGGCGGACGGGGTGCGGTCGCTGGGCTACCCGGTGGCCATCCGGTTCGCGCACGAGATGAACGGCGACTGGTACCCCTGGTGCGAGCGGGCCAACGGCAACCGGCGCGGTGACTACGTGCGGGCCTGGCGGCACGTGCACGACGTCTTCGCCGCCGCCGGCGCCACAAACGTCACCTGGGTGTGGAGCCCGAACGCGCGGTGGGACAAGACGACCGCCGGGCTGGGCGGGCTCTACCCGGGCGACGACTACGTCGACTGGGTCGGCGTCACCGGCTACTACGGCACCGGCGCGTTCACCAAGACCTACTGGTCGTTCGACCAGATCTTCGGCCCGACCATCGCCGAGATCCGCACCGTCACCGGGAAGCCGCTTGTCGTGACCGAGACCGGCGCCTCCGCCGTGGCGGCGCGTAAGGCCCGCTGGATCCGGGAGACGTTCGACTCGCTGCCGCGCTACCGGAACCTGATCGGGCTGATCTGGTTCGAGGTGGACAAGGAACAGGACTGGCGCATCGCCGACTCGCCGCCGGCGGCGGAGGCGTTCGCCGAGTCGGTGGCCGCCGACCGCTACGACCTCACCTGGTCGCCGGCGATGACGCCGCGCGCCGGTCCGGACGGGTAGACCCGGCGGTCTCCTCGCCGACGACCGGCGATTTCGCCGATGCGGTCGGCGGGCCGGGCATCGATGCTGACGCATGTCGATGTTCCCCCGGCCCGCCAAGGAGTGACCGACGTGCCCACCACCGCGACCCACCCCCGTACCCCCGTCCGTGCCCTGGTCCGGCTCGCCGTGGCGGCCGTGCTCGCCACCGGCGGCGCGCTGGCCGTCCCGTCGGCGGCGGCCGCCGACAACCCCTACCAGCGCGGCCCGGCGCCGACCGTCGCCGTCCTCGAGGCCAGCCGCGGGCCGTTCGCCACCTCGTCCTACAGCGTCTCCGCGTTGAGCGTCACCGGTTTCGGCGGTGGCGTCGTCTACTACCCGACCAGCACCGCCGAGGGCACCTTCGGGGCGGTCGCCATCTCGCCCGGCTACACCGCCACCTGGTCCAGCCTGAGCTGGTTGGGCCCGCGGATCGCCTCGCACGGCTTCGTGGTGATCGGCATCGAGACCAACACCCTGCTGGACCAGCCGGACAGCCGGGGTCGCCAGCTCCTGGCCGCGTTGGACTACCTGGTGCAGCGCAGCTCGGTGCGCGGTCGGATCGACGCCGGCCGGCTCGCCGTGGCCGGGCACTCGATGGGCGGTGGAGGCAGCCTGGAGGCCGCCGCGGCACGGCCGTCGCTGCAGGCCGCCGTCCCGCTCGCACCGTGGAACCTGGACAAGACCTGGTCGGGGGTACGGGTGCCGACGCTCATCGTGGGCGGCGAGAGCGACTCGATCGCGCCGGTCGCCACCCACGCCGTCCCGTTCTACACCAGCATCCCGGCCTCGTCGGAGAAGGCGTACCTGGAGTTGAACGGCGCCAGCCACTTCTTCCCGCAGACCGTGAACACGCCGACGGCCAGGCAGACGGTGGCCTGGTTGAAGCGTTTCGTCGACGACGACACCCGCTACGAGCAGTTCCTCTGCCCCGGTCCGAGCGGCAGCGCGGTCGACGAGTACCGCAACACCTGCCCCAGCTCCTGACGCCGGCTCCGGGGGCGGCCGCACGGCGGCCGCCCCCGGGTCGTGCGCGCATCTTTTCCGACATGTTGCCGATGGGTGACACTGGACGCATGGTTACTGCATCGACAGTGCAAATAGCCTTGCGGGGTCGGGACGACGAGTGCGCCGCGATCCGGCGCCTCCTCGACCAGGCCGACGGCGGCGCGCTGCTCTGCCACGGCCCGCCCGGCTCGGGGCGCAGCGCGCTGCTGGCGTACGCCCGGCGGGAGAGCGGCGACCGCGCGGTGCTCACCGGCGCCGGCCTCGTCGACGAGGCGGCCCTGCCCTACGCCGGGCTGCACCGCCTGCTCGACCCGGTGCTCGACGCGGCCCGGGCGCTGCCGACCCGGCAGCGGCGGCTGCTGCGTCGCACGCTCACCGGCGGGGAGTGCCCGCCCGACCAGCGGCTGGCCCTCGCCGCGGCGGTACGCTCCGTGCTCGCCACCGCGGCACGCGACCGCCCCCTGCTGTGCACCGTGGACGACGTCGACCTCGGCGACCGGCAGACCGCCTGGACGCTCGCGGTGGTGGCGCGCCGGCTGCGCCGGCTGCCGGTGACCCTGCTGCTCACCGCCGGCGTGCCGGCGCCGGTCGACGGCATCCCGGCCCACCGGCTGCGCCCACTCGACCCGCACCAGTGCCGGGCGTTGCTCGCCGACCGCCGGGACCCACCTCCGCCGGCCCGGGTGGCCGCCGCCCTCGCCGCGCTCGGCGATGGCAACCCGCAGGCGCTGACCGACCTGGCCGAGGCGCTCACGCCGGCCCAGTGGCAGGGCGAGGAGCCGCTGCCCGACGCGCCGCCGGCGGACGGCGCGCTCGGCGCCGCGTACCGCGCCCGCCTCGACCGGCTGCCGGCGCCGACGCGCCGGATGGTGCTGCTGGCCGCGCTCGACACCGACGACGATCCGCACACCCTGGTCCACGCCGCGCGGGCGGCCGGCCTGACCGTCGAGGCGCTCGCCCCGGCCGAGGCCGCCGGCCTGCTGCGTACCGGCCCGGCGGGCGTGACGTTCCCGCACCCGCTGGCCCGGACCATGATCGAGGCGGTCGCGCCGCTGGCCGAGCTGCGCGCGGTCCACCTGCTGCTGGCCGGGGCGCAGGGCATGGGGCGGCTGCGTCGCACCCTGCACCGCGCCGCCGTCGCCGACGGCCCGGACCCGGCGCTCGCCGCGGAGCTGGAGGCGGCCGCCGACGAGACCACCGATCGGGCCGGCGCGATCGCCGCGCTGCGACGCGCCGCGAAGCTGACCGCCGAGCCGGCGTGCGCGGCGGAACGGATGGTGGCGGCCGCCCGCCACGCCTGGACCGCGGGCGACCCGGCGCAGGCGCGGGACCTGCTGCGCCGGCTGCCGTCCGCCGCCGCGAGCGGCCCGGCCGACCTGCTCCGCGGCGACATCCAGCTGCGCTGCGAGGCCCCGGGCGTCGCGGTGGCCACCCTGCTGGCCGCCGCGGACGTGCTCGCCCCGACCGACCGGCGGCAGGCCCTGCTCGCGTTGGTCCGCGCCGGGGAGGCCATCTGCGTCACCGGCGACCACTACCGCTATGCCGAGGTGGCACGCCGGGCGGAGGCGCTGCGCGGCGCCGGGGACCCGCCGGACGTCGAACTGCTGGCCACGTTCGCGACGGGCGTCGGGGCGACGTTGCGCGGCGACCACGCCTGGGGCGGTCCCGCCCTGCGGCGGGTCGTGGTTCTCGGCGGCCGGCTCACCGGGCCGGCGCCCAGCCCGGCCGCGCTGGTGTGCGCCGCCGCGGCCGGACTGCTGGTGGCGGTGGACGGTGCCGCCCACCACCTCGCCGGGCGGGCCGTGGCGGCGGCGCGGGCGCGCGGTGAGCTGTCGCTGCTGCCCCGGGCATTGGAGCTGCGGGCGGTCGCGGAGTACTGGTCGGGTCGACACGAGGTCGCGGCGGAGACCGCCCGCGAAGGGCTCCGGGTGGCCCGGTCCACCGGGCAGGACGCCTCCGCCCAGGTGCACCTGGGGATCCTCGCGGTGCTGGCCGCCGTGCGGGCGGACCGGGCCGTCGCGCTCGCACGGATCGCCGAGATCGGTGACCGTGCCGCCCCCGGCAGCCGGCCGGACGCCTACGCGCGCTGGGCGCTCGGGGTACTCGACCTGGTCGACGGGCGGCACGCCGACGCCGCCGCCCGGCTGGCCGCGCTCGCCCGCGTCGGCACCGGCCGGGGGCAGGTGCTGGTACAGGTCATGGCCACCCCGTACCTGGTGGAGGCCGCCGCCCACGACGGTGGGCGGCCCACTGCCGCGCTGGCGGTCTTCGACCACTGGGCCAGCAGCACCGCCAGCCCGTCCCGCCGGGCGCTCGCCGCCCGCTGCCGCGCCCTGCTCGCGCCCCGGGGCGGCGCCGAGGCCGAACGGGAGTTCCGCACCGCGCTGCGGCTGCACCCGGCCGACACCGACCGGTTCGAGCGGGCCCGCACCGAGTTGCTGTTCGGCTGCGAGCTGCGGCGGAACCGCCGGCCGCGGGACGCCCGGGCGCACCTGCACCGGGCCCGGGAGGCATTCCTCCTGCTCGGCGCCACGGTCTGGGGCGAGCGGGCGGGCGAGGAACTGCGCGCGGCGGGGGAGTCGGTCGGGCCGGTGCGGCGGCCACCGGAGCTGCTGTTGACCGGGCAGCAACTGCACATCGCCCGACTGGTCGCCGAGGGGGCGACCAACCGGGAGATCGCCGCCCGGATGTCGTTGTCCACCCGGACCGTCGACCACCACCTGCGCAACGTCTTCCACCGGCTCGGCGTGCGCTCCCGCACCGAGCTGGCCCGCCTGCTCGCCTGAGAGAGGCGCTCCCGGCGGAGCCGGCCACCGCGCCGCGCGTCGCGGCGTGTTGCCGATGTCGTGCCGACAAGCCGGGACGGGGTGGCGTCGCGGTGGCGTCACCACCTGGCGACACCGCCCGGTGCGCCGGTGACGACCGGGTGACGCGGGCTCCGGCAGGGTCGCGGCACGAGGACGGCTCGGCGTGAGGGGGCGACATGATCAGGACGATGCTCCGGCTGCGTGCGCGTCCGGGATGCGAGCCCGCGGTGGGACCGGCCTGGGAGATGATCGCCGGGCAGCTCAGCGCGCTGCCCGGCGGGCTGCGGCACGAGCTGCTGCGCGACGCGCTGGACCCGTACGGGTTCGTCGCCGTCACCGAGTGGACCGACGAGGCGGCGCTGCGCGCGTACCGGGACGGGCCGGTGGCGGCACGCCTGGCCGACCTGCTCCGGTCCCTGACCGACCCGGCCGACCCGCCCGACTACCCGCCCATGCGGGAGGACGGCGACGGCGACGGCCCGGTCTACGTGGACGTGGAGCTGACCGTGCCGCGGGACCGGCTCGCCGAGTTCCACCGGGGCTACCCCGAGGTGGTGCGGCGGATGGCGGCGATACCCGGCTACCGGCGCGAGCAGTTGCTCCGCGAACCCGGCTCCGACACGCACCACATCTTCGCGGAGTGGGACAGCGCCGCGCCGTTCCTCGCCTGGATCGCCGACCCGGCGCACGCCTCGGCGCAGGCCGGGCCGATCGCGCCGTTCCTTCTCGACATCCGCCGCCGCCTGTTCCACGTCGTGCCCGGCGGGGACGGCCGGCGACTCCACACCACCGGCAGGGAGGCCGACGTGCAGAGGACAACGGACGTACTGGTCGTCGGGGCGGGCCCCACCGGGCTGACCGCCGCCGTCGAGCTGGCCCGGCGCGGCATCGACTGCCGGGTGATCGACAAGCGGGCGACCCCGGCCGGGCAGGCGGACAAGGCGATCGGCGTGCACTGCCGCACCATGGAGATCTGGGAGGAGCAGGGCGTCGTCCGGGAGGCGATGGACGCCGGCATCTGGCTCACCGGCAACATGGTCTTCGTCAACGGCGAGCAGACCCACCGGATGAGCTGGGACCTGCCCGGCCTGCCCTACGCCCACCTCGGCCTGCCCCAGTACGAGACCGAACGCATCCTCACCGCCCGGCTGGCCACGCTCGGGGTGCGCCCGCGGCTCGGGGCCGAGCTGGTCGACTTCACCCAGGACGCGGACGGCGTGACCGCCACCGTGCGCACCGCCGACGGCGCCACCGAGACGGTACGGGCGGCGTACCTGGTCGGCTGCGACGGCGCGCACAGCCGGGTCCGGGACCGGCTCGGCCTCACCTTCACCGGCGGGCTGGGCCGCTTCCCGCAGCTGTTCATGCTCGTCGACGTGGACGTGGACTGGGCCATGCCCGACGGGCACCTGCTGCGCTTCCTGCACACCACCGACGGGCAGATGGACGGGATGCTGGTCTGCGTGCCGCTGCGCGGCGAGCACCGGTACCGGATCGCGACGCTGGCGCCACCCCGGTTCTTCGCCCGGACCGGCGGGCAGGACGCCCCGCCCGGGTTCAGCGAGGAACTCGGCGAGCCGACCCTCGACGACGTGCAGGCCGCCCTCGACCGCCTCGCCCCGCCCGGCACCCGGGCGACGAACCTGCGCTGGTCGTCGGTGTTCCGGATCAGCCACGGCATCGTCGACCGCTACCGTCACGGCCGGGTCTTCGTCGCCGGCGACGCCGCCCACCTGCACCCGCCGGCCGGCGGCCAGGGCATGAACACCGGCATCCAGGACGCCTGGAACCTGGCCTGGAAGCTGGCCCTGGCGGTACGCGGGCGGGCCGCCCCCGGTCTGCTGGACAGCTACGAGGCCGAGCGGCGCCCGGAGGGCGAGGAGATCGTCGGTCGCGCGGTGCGGATGGCCGGCACCGAGGAGCTGGACCGGGCCGACCTGGAACGACAGTTCCTCCAGGAGATGTCCCTGCTGCTCAGCTACGCCGGCAGCCCGCTGGTCGGTGAGACCGTCGCCGACCCGGCCGCGCTCGGTGACGCACCCCGTCCCGGCGACCGCGCGCCGGACGTCGAGGGTCTGCGCCGGCGCGGCGTCGGGCATCCGCTGCGGCTGCGGGACCTGACCCGGGGCACCCGGCACACGCTGCTGCTCTACGCCGACGCCACGGCCGGCGCGGCGGAGCTGGCCGGGTTCGCCGACCTCTGCGCCGACGCCCGGCGGCAGGCCGGCGGGGAACTCGACGCGTACCTGCTGCTCGACCCGGACGTCGCCGAGCCACGCCTGGCCGACCCGCCGGTGCTGCGCGACGGCGACCGCGGATTCCGCGCCGGGTACGGCCTGGCCGGCACCGGGCTCTACCTGATCCGCCCGGACGGGCACGTCGGGTTCCGCGGCGCCCCGGTCGACGCCGACGCGCTGCGCAAGCACCTGCACCTGGTCTTCGGCGGCGCGCGGTGAACCGGGTGCGCACGGTCCTGACGATGCGTACCCGGCAGGGGTGCGAGCAGCGTTTCGAGGCGGAGTGGCGCGCCGCCGCCGAGGAGATCCGCACCCTGGACGGCTGCCTGCACCAGGACCTGGTCCGCGACGCCGACGACCCGCGCAGCTATCTGGTCATCAGCGACTGGGCGGACCGGGAACGGCTGGACGCCTTCGGTCGCAGCGCGCACCGGGACCGGCTGCTGCGGGTGATCCGGGAGCTGCGCGAGTCCGCCGAACGACACACCTACCAGGTGCTGCACAGTGTGACCGGCGAGCCGGGGGAGGCCCGATGACCGACGACGTGGTGCCGGCGAGCGAGCTGTACACGGACGCGTTCGCGGCCGATCCCTATCCCACCCTCGCCCGGCTGCGCGCGCAGCGGCCGGTCTGCCCGGTGGGCTCGCCGCGGTTCGACTCGTGGCTGATCACCCGCCTCGACGACGCGCGCACGGCGCTGACCGACCCGCGGCTGTCCAAGGACCTCTACGGGCCGGACCAGCACTACCTGCGGATCTTCGGCCCGAACTCGGAGGGCCTGAACCGCAACATGCTCAACTCCGACCCGCCCGAGCACACCCGACTGCGTCGGGTCGTGTCGCAGGCGTTCGCGCCGCGCCGGATCGAGGCGCTGCGTCCCCGGGTGGCCGCGATCGTCGACCGTCTCATCGACAAGATCGTTCCGCAGGGGGAGGCGGACCTGATGCGGGACTTCGCCATCCCGCTGCCGATGACGGTCATCTGCGAGCTGCTCGGCGTGCCGCCGGCCGACCACGACCAGGTGCTCGACTGGACCCAGGTGATCCGCACCTCCGGCTCGACCAGCCGACCCCCGGCCGAGGAGCGGGCGGCGGTGCAGGAGGCCCAGTTGCGGCTGCACCACTACCTGGCCGACCTGGTCCGGGCCAAGCGGGACGACCCGGCCGACGACATCATCGGCGCGCTGGTGGACGCGGTCGACCGGGACCGGACGCTGTCCGAGGCGGAGTTGGTCACCACCACGTTCCTGCTGCTGTTCGCCGGGCACCAGACCACCGCCGACTTCCTCGGCAACGCGGTGCTGGCCCTGCTCACCCATCCGGAGCAGTTGGAGCTGCTGCGGACCACGCCGCGCCTGCTGCCGACGGCGATCGAGGAGCTGCTGCGGTTCGACGGCCCGCTGCCGGTGGCCAGCCCGCGCATCGCCACCGAGGACGTCGACTACCAGGGGGTACGCATCCCGCGCGGCGCGATCGTCGGGGTGGCGATCAACGCGGCGAACCACGACCCCGCCCACTTCGCCGACCCCGACCGGCTCGACCTGCGCCGGGTCCGGGGTCCGCACCTCGGCTTCGGCCACGGCGTGCACTACTGCCTGGGCGTCTCGCTGGCCCGGATGGAGGCGCTGCTCGCGCTCTCCGCGTTGCTGCGCCGGCTGCCCGGGCTCCGGCTCGCCGTCCCGCTCGCCGAGGTGCGCCGGCTGCCCGCCGCCTCGCCCTTCCGCGGCCTGCTGGAACTGCCGGTCACCTTCACCCTCTAGCCCGTCCACCCAGCCAAGGAGCACGTCATGGTCTTCCGGAACGTGATCGTCTGCCACATGGTCCCCGGCAGCGACGAGATCGTCGGCAACGTCTTCGGTCACTACGACCGGGCCACCCGACCCCAGGACCTCGGGGTCGTCGGCCGGTACCTGCTGTCGCACCATGACCTCTACCTGCACGTGATCGAGCGGGAGCAGGACCCGAGGATCTCCGGGCAGACCCGCGGGCTGCCCGCCTTTCAGAAGATCGCCGAGGAGATCGGCCCGTACGTGACGCCGTACCCGCGCTACTGGAAGAACCCGTCGGACTCGGTGGCCAAGGAGTTCTACCACTGGGCGCCGGAGGGCAAGCCGTCCGAGGACACCACGCTCACCGTGATCGTGGGGCGGATCAAGCCGGGCGCCGAGCCGGACGTGGCCCGGGTGTTCGGCGAGTCCGACGCCGGTTCGCTCCCGACCGACCTGGGCGTCACCGGACGCTGGCTCTACTCGATCGACGACGTCTACGTGCACCTGCTGGAGCAGGAGTCGTCGGCCGCCGAGGCCACCCGGGACCAGCACGCCGAGAAGCCGGCCTTCGGCAAGGTGATGCAGGACCTCGGCCCGTACGTCGAGCCGTACCGGCCGGACCTCTGCCGCGGGCCGCAGGACCAGGTGGCCACCGTCTTCTACCGCTGGCGCGCGCAGGACTGAGCCCGCGCCGAAACCACTCCCCGTCGCACCCCCGTACGCCAGGCTGAACCCGAGGCGTACGGGGGTGTCGGTGCCGACGAAGCAGATCATCCAGCACGTCGGGGCGTTGCTGGACGTGGCCGGGGTACTGGTCATCGCGGTGGGTGTCGCGGTCGCCACGGTGGTGTACGCGGTGCGTTGCGGCCGGACCCGGCAGGTGGTGGCGCACTACCGGGCGTACCGGCAGGGGGTGGGCCGGGCCATCCTGCTCGGCCTGGAGTTCCTGGTCGGCGGCGACATCATCCGGACGGTCGCGGTGTCGCCCACGTTCACCAGCGTGGGCGTGCTGGCGTTGATCGTGCTGGTCCGGACGTTCCTCAGCTTCTCCCTCGAGGTGGAACTGGACGGCCGCTGGCCCTGGCAGGGCAAGCCAGCCGGTACCCCTGGGGGGTAAGGGTATAGGCTGGCGACCGGAGGTGACGCCCGATGGACCACGCACACCACGCCGGACATCACGCCGGGCACGACCCGGAGCAGTTCCGCCGCCGGTTCTGGCTGAGCCTGGCGCTGACCGTGCCGATCGTGCTCACCAGCCACATGGTGATGGAGTGGTTCGGCTACACGCTCGACGTCCCGGGCGTGCGCTGGGGCGGGCCGGTGCTCGGCACGGTCGTCTTCGCGTACGGCGGCTGGCCGTTCCTGGCCGGCGGGCTGCGCGAGCTGCGCGACCGCGCCCCCGGGATGATGCTGCTGATCTCGATGGCGATCGTGGTCGCCTACCTCGCCTCCGCCGCCACCAGCCTCGGCGCGTTCGACCTGGACTTCTGGTGGGAGCTGGCCGCGCTGGTCACCATCATGCTGCTCGGCCACTGGCAGGAGATGCGCGCGGTCGGCCAGGCGCGCGGCGCGCTCGGCGCGCTGGCCGCCCTGCTGCCCGACGACGCCGAGCGCCTCGACGACGCCGGGCGGCCGCAGCCGGTCCCGGTGGCCGAACTCCGGGTGGGTGACCTGGTGCTGGTCCGCTCCGGCGGCCGGGTGCCGGCCGACGGGCGGATCGTCGAGGGCGCGGCCGAACTGGACGAGTCGATGATCACCGGGGAGTCCCGGCCGGTGTCACGCGCCGCCGGCGACCGGGTGGTCGCCGGCACCGTCGCCACCGACTCCGCCCTGCGGGTACGCGTCGAGGCCGTCGGCGCGGACACCGCGCTGGCCGGCATCGGGCGGCTGGTCGCCGAGGCGCAGTCCTCCGGCGGGCGCGCGCAGGCGCTCGCCGACCGGTTCGCGGCGCTGCTGTTCTACCTGGCGGCGTCCGCCGGCCTGGCCACGTTCGTGGTCTGGCTCCTGCTCGGCGACACCGACCAGGCCGTGGTGCGCACCGTGACCGTGCTGGTGATCGCCTGCCCGCACGCCCTGGGCCTGGCCATCCCGCTGGTGGTGGCGCTCTCCACGGCGCTCTCCGCCCGGGCCGGCATCCTGGTGAAGGACCGGCTCGCGCTGGAGCGGATGCGCACCGTCGACACGGTCCTGTTCGACAAGACCGGCACCCTCACCAGCGGGCGGCACGCGGTCACCGGCGTGGCCGCCACCGGCGGGCTCGCCGACGAGACGGCGCTGCGCCTGGCCGCCGCCGTGGAGGCCGACAGCGAGCACCCGCTCGCCCGCGCGCTGGTCGCCGCCGCCGACGCGGGTCCGAGCGAGGCCGACGCCGACCCGACGCGGTCGACCCGGCCGGCCGACGCCGACCCGACCCGGCCGACCGACGCCGACGCCGACGCGACGGCGCGCGGCGCGGGCCCGACGCGTCCCACCGCGCACGGCTTCCGTTCGCTGACCGGCCGGGGCGTGCGGGCCACCGTGGACGGCGTCGACTGGGCGGTGGGCGGGCCGGCCCTGCTGCGTGAGCTGCAGGCCGTGGTCCCGGACGAGCTGGCCCGGGCCGCCGAGGACTGGTCCCGCCGGGGCGCCGCGGTGCTGCACCTGATCCGGCTGCGGGACGAGCGCGGCACCGAGGTGACGGCCGCGTTCGCGCTGGAGGACCAGGTCCGCCCCGAGGCCCGGTCCGCCGTCGTCGAGCTGCGTGAGCTGGGCGTACGCAAGATCGTGATGATTACCGGCGACGCCCGCCCGGTCGCCGAGGCGGTCGCCGCCGACCTCGGTTTCCGGCCCGGCGTCGACGAGGTCTTCGCCGAGGTGCTCCCGGCCGACAAGGACAAGGCGGTGGCCGAGCTGCAGGCGCGCGGGCTCACCGTGGCCATGGTCGGCGACGGCGTCAACGACGCCCCCGCCCTGGCCCGCGCCGACGTCGGGGTGGCCATCGGCGCCGGCACCGACGTGGCGATCGAGTCCGCCGGGGTGGTGCTGGCCGGCTCCGACCCGCGAGGCGTCGGCGGCGTGATCCGGCTGTCCCGGGCGTCGTACCGGAAGATGCGGCAGAACCTGGCCTGGGCGGCCGGCTACAACGTGGTCGCGATCCCGCTGGCCGCCGGCGTGCTCGCGTGGGCCGGCGTCGCGCTCAGCCCGGCCCTCGGCGCGGTGCTGATGTCCGCCTCCACGATCGTGGTGGCGCTCAACGCCCAGTTGCTGCGCCGGGTCCGGCTCGTCCCGGCCGGCTGACCCGCCAGACGTGAGATGTATTGCTGGCCGACACATGTCCGCAGGTGGGAGGTTTGATCTCGACTCACCGGGTCACTGATACCGGGAGTGACGACGGAAGGGGAACACCGGTGCCCGAGACGAACCGGACCAGGTCCAGTCAGGACGTCGCACTTCCTCGCGGTGTCAGCGACCCGTTGCTGTGGCGCGCCGCCTACGACGTGGCCGCCGCGCACCGTCCGGACGCCGCCGGCAGGTGTTCCAGCCTGCTCTGTGCCGGCCGCCCGGCGCCCTGCGAGCCGCTGGAGGCCGCGCGTCGGGCGATGCGGCTGGCCGGGGACGCCGGTCGCCGCGCCGAGCACGGGGAGCCGGACGCCCGGGTCGCCGCGCAGCGGCGGCGGGCCGCCTGATCGTCCCGGGTGCCGGGCGGTTCGAACCATGGACGCCCCGCTTCCGTGTTTATGATCGACAACTCGGTCGGAATGCGGGAAATGAGGAGGGTTCGTGACCGTCGACGCCCACGCCTTCTGGCTCCGCGCCCCCGGCGAGGGTGAGATCCGGCCGGTCCGCCTCGACCCACCGGGTCCGGGCGAGGTGCTGGTCCGCACCCGGTTCTCCGGGGTCAGCCGGGGCACCGAGACGCTCGTCCACACCGGCCGGGTCCCCGCCGACCAGTACGCCACCATGCGCGCCCCGTTCCAGGAAGGCGACTTCCCGGCACCGGTCAAGTACGGCTACCTCAACGTCGGCACGGTCGAGGCCGGGCCGGCGGAGCTGCGCGGGCGAACCGTGTTCTGCCTGTACCCGCATCAGAGCGCGTACGTGGTCCCGGCCGACGCCGTGGTGGTCGTACCGGACGGCGTGCCGGCGGAGCGCGCGGTGCTGGCCGGCACCGTGGAGACCGCGGTGAACGCGCTCTGGGACGCCGCGCCGCTGGTCGGCGACCGGGTCACGGTGATCGGCGGCGGGATGGTCGGGTGCGGCGTGACCGCTCTGCTGGCCCGGTTCCCCGGCGTCCGGGTCGAGCTGGTCGACGCCGACCCGGCCCGGGCCGGGGTGGCCGAGGCGCTCGGCGTCGACTTCGCCCTGCCCGCCGACGCGGCCGGCGACCGCGACCTGGTGGTGCACGCCAGCGCCAGCGCCGAAGGGCTGCAACGCGGCCTGGAGCTGCTCCGCCCGGAGGGCACCGTGCTGGAGCTGAGCTGGTACGGCGACCGCCCGGTCACCCTCGCGCTCGGCGGCGCCTTCCACTCCCGACGGCTCGGCATCCGCAGCAGCCAGGTCGGCACCGTCTCGCCCCGGCGCGCCGACCGCGGCTACGCCGACCGGCTCGCCCTCGCCCTGGACCTGCTGGCCGACCCGGCGTTCGACGCGCTGCTCACCGGCCGGTCCCGCTTCACCGACCTGCCCGACGTGCTGGACCGGCTCGCCTCGGGCCGGTTGCCGGCGCTCTGCCATCTCATCACCTACGGCGAGGAGTGATCGTGTTCAGCGTCACCGTCCGGGACCACATGATGGTCGCCCACAGTTTCCGCGGCGAGGTCTTCGGCCCGGCCCAGCGGCTGCACGGCGCGACCTTCGTCGTCGACGCCACGTTCCGCCGGCCGGAGCTGGACGGCGACGGGGTCGTGGTCGACATCGGACTGGCCACCGAGCAGCTCAAGGCCGTGCTCGGCGAACTGACCTACCGCAACCTGGACGACGAGCCGGCCTTCGCCGGGGTGAACACCACCACCGAGGTGCTGGCCCGTACGGTCGCCGACCGGCTCGCCGACGCGGTGCACGCCGGCCGGCTGGGGGAGGGGGCGCGGGGCCTGGCCGGGATCACCGTGACCCTGCACGAGTCGCACGTCGCGTGGGCGAGCTACGAGCGGTCGCTGTGACCGGATGACCGCCGTGCACGTGGTGCTGCCGGGCGACATCGACGACCCGGCGAACCCCAGCGGCGGCAACGCCTACGACCGGCACGTCTGCCGCGGGCTGGCCGCGCTCGGCTGGACGGTGCGGGAGCACCCGGTGCCGGGCGGCTGGCCGCGCCCGGGCCGGCGGGAACACGCCGCGCTGGGCGGGCTGCTCAACGGGCTGCCCGACGGCGCGACCGTGCTGCTCGACGGCCTGGTCGCCTCCACCGTGCCGGACGTGCTCGCCCCGCACGCCGCGCGGCTGCGCCTGGTGGTGCTGGTGCACCTGCCGATCGAGGACGAGGCCGAGCGGCGGGCGCTGGCGGCGGCGACCGGTGTGGTCGCCACCAGCGAGTGGACCCGTCGTCGGCTGCTGGAGCGCTACCCGCTCGCCCCGGACCGGGTCGCGGTCGCCCCGCCCGGGGTCGACCCGGCGCCGCTCGCCCCCGGCACGCCCGGCGGCGGCCGGCTGCTCTGCGTCGCGGCGGTCACCCCGGTCAAGGGCCACGACGTGCTTGCCGCCGCGCTCGCCGAGGTCGCCGACCTGGACTGGACCTGTGACTGGATCGGCCCGCTCGACCGGGACCCGGCGTTCGTGGACCGGGTGCGCCGGCGACTCACCGGCGCCGGCCTGGCCGCCCGGGTCCGGCTGGCCGGCCCGCGCACCGGCGCTGACCTCGCCGACGCGTACGCCGACGCCGATCTGCTGGTCCTGCCCTCGCGGCGGGAGACGTACGGCATGGTGGTCACCGAGGCCCTGGCCCGGGGCGTGCCGGTGCTGGCCGCCGACACCGGCGGCCTGCCGGCCACGCTCGGGCACGCCCCCGGCGGTGAGCGGCCGGGCCTGCTGGCGCCGCCGGACGACGCGGCCGGGACCGCCGCCGCGCTGCGCCGTTGGCTCACCGAACCCGGCCTGCGGGACCGGCTGCGCCGCGCCGCCCGGCAGCGGCGGGACACCCTCACCGGCTGGCCGGTCACCGTGGACCGGCTGGCAACGGCGTTGAAGGAGGCGACCGCGGCATGACCACCTCACTCCCACCCGGCTTCGCGGACTGGCTGCGGCTGCGCGAGCCGGCCGACGCGGCCGCCCGCTCGGTCGAGCTGGCCGACGCGGTACGCGACCGGCTGCCGGCCGACCGTCCGCTGGTCGTGCACGACCTGGGCAGCGGCACCGGCTCGATGGCCCGCTGGCTCGCCCCCCGGCTGCCCGGCCCGCAGCACTGGGTGCTGCACGAGCGCGACCCGGCGTTGCTGGCGCTGGCCGGCGGCGGGCTCACCGCCGCCGACGGCGCCCCGGTCACGGTGACCACCCGCGGCTCGGACATCACCCGGCTGACCGCCGCCGACCTGGCCGACGCCCACCTGGTCACCGCGTCGGCCCTGCTGGACATGCTCACCGCCGACGAGGTCGACCGGATGGTGGCGGCGTGCGCCGGTCACCCGACGCTGTTCGCGCTCACCGTGTCCGGCCGGGCCGAGTTCACCCCGGCCGATCCGCTCGACCGTGAGCTGGCCGACGCGTTCAACGCCCACCAGCGGCGGACCGTCGGCGGGCGGACCCTGCTCGGGCCGGACGCGGTGGCGGCCACCGTGGCCGCGTTCGGCCGGCACGGCATCGAGGTGGCCGTGCGGCCCACCCCGTGGCGGCTCGGCCCGGAGCAGGCCGCGCTGACCGTCGAGTGGCTGACCGGCTGGGTCGAGGCGGCCGTCGAGGAACGCCCGCATCTGCTCGGCCCCGCCCGGACGTATACCCGGTGGCGACTCGTCGAGGCCGCCGCCGGCCGGGTCGAGGTGGTGCTGCACCACGCCGACCTGCTCGCCGGCTGAACCGTACGGCCCGCCGACACGTGACATGTGGTGGGAACAAGGGAGGACCGCTTGTCACACGTCGCCGTCGCCGTGCCCGTGCCGTCCGGGCCGGCGCCCACCGCCGCGGTGCCGGTCGCGCCGCCCTGGCCGGCGCCGGCCGCCGCGGTGGCGCCGGTCGCCGGGCCTGCGCCGGAGCCGGCGCGAGCTGGCCGGGCCCGGCGCGGCGCGGCATGGATACGCCCGGCCGTCGGGCTGGCCGTGCTCGCGGCGCTGGTCGCCTACGTGGGCGCCGGTCCGTTCCTGGCCGGGCTGCGGCTGATCGACGCGCCGGCGCTCGCCGCCGCCCTGGGCATCGGCGTGATCACCACCGTCTGCTGCGCCTGGCGCTGGTCGCTGGTCGCCGGCGGGCTGGGCGTACGGCTGCCGATGGGGGCCGCCGTGGCGCACTGCTACCGGGCGGTCTTCCTCAACTCCACCCTGCCCGGCGGGGTGCTCGGCGACGTGCACCGCGCGGTGCGGCACGGGCGGGACGCCGGGGACATGGCCCGGGGCGTCCGCGCCGTGGTGTGGGAGCGCACCGCGGGGCAGGTGGTGCAACTGGTCATCGCGGTGGCGGTGCTGGCCGCGTTCCCCTCACCGGTCCGCCGGTACCTGCCGGCGCTGGCCGCCGCCTTCGTGGTGGCCGCCGTGGCGCTGGTGCTGGCCGCCCGCGCGGTGCCCCGCTCCGGCGCGTCCCGCCTCGCCCGGGCGGCCCGCACCGCGATCGCCGACGTCCGCTCCGGGCTGCTGGCCCGCCGGACCTGGGCCGGTGTGGTGTTCGCCTCAGCCGTGGTGTTCGCCGGCCACCTGGCCACCTTCATGGTGGCGGCCCGCACCGCGGGCGCCGACGCCCCGCTGTCCCGCCTGCTGCCGCTCACCCTGCTCGCCCTGCTGGCCATGGCCCTGCCGCTCAACGTGGGCGGCTTCGGACCGCGCGAGGGGGTGGCCGCCTGGGCGTTCGCGGCGGCCGGCCTGACCGCCGCGCAGGGTGTGGCCACCGGCACGGTCTACGGCGCGCTTGTGCTGGTGGCCAGCCTGCCCGGCGCGGTGGTGCTCCTGGTGCGTCGGCTGCCCCGGCCGGAGCCCGGCAACTGTCGGTGATCCCGCATACGGTGAGGGTGCGAGGTGTGCGTCGTCGGGTCAGCCCGGCGACTGGACGGAGGAGAACCATGGACGAAACCCTGCCCACCGCGACGGTCCGGACCCGGGTCACGGTCCCGCTTCGGTTCCCCGACGGATACGTGACCACCGCCCTGGTGCACACCTTCCACGGCCTGGTGGACGGCCGCGAGCACCTGGCGTTCGGCCTGGGTGAGCACGGGAAGGCCGAGCCGCCGCTGGTGCGCCCGCACAGCGAGTGCCTCACCGGCGACGTGTTCGGCAGCCAGCGCTGCGACTGCGGCCCGCAGTTGCGCGAGGCGGTCGAGCGGATCGCCGAGGCCGGCGGCTACCTGCTCTACCTGCGTCAGGAGGGCCGGGGCATCGGTCTGTACGCCAAGCTCGACGCGTACGCGCTGCAGGACGGCGGCCTCGACACCTACGAGGCGAACCTGGCGCTGGGCCGGGGCGCCGACGAGCGGGACTACACCGTGGCCGCGCAGATGCTCGCCGCGCTGGGCGTGGACCGGGTGGCCCTGCTCAGCAACAACCCGGACAAGGCGGCCCAGCTCGAACGGTTGGGCGTCACGGTGGCCGACCGGGTGGTCACCGGCGTGCACCTGTCCCCGGCGAACGCCGACTACCTCGCGGCCAAGGTCAGTCGGGCCGACCACGCCCTCGACCTGCCGTTCGTGCCGTGACCACCCGCCCGTACGTGCTGCTCAGCTGCGCGATGTCGATCGACGGCTACATCGACGACGCGAGCACCGAGCGGCTGCTGCTCTCCAACGACGACGACCTGGACCGGGTGGACGCGACGCGGGCCGGGTGTGACGCGATCATGGTGGGCGCGGCCACGGTCCGCCGCGACGACCCCCGGCTGCTGGTGCGCAGCGAGCGGCGGCGCGCCGAGCGGGTGGCCCGGGGGTTGCCGCCGTCGCCGGTGAAGGTCACGGTCACCGGCAGCGGCGACCTCGATCCGGGGGCCCGGTTCTTCGGCGTCGGTGACGGGCTCAAGCTGGTCTACTGCCCGAGCGGGGTGGTGGAGAAGGCCCGCGAGCAGGTGGGCGCGGTGTCCACCGTGGTCGACGCCGGTGAGTCGGTCACCCCGGAGGCGGTGGTCGCCGACCTGGCCGCGCGGGGGGTCGGCCAGTTGATGGTCGAGGGCGGCGGCACGATGCACCGCCAGTTCCTCACCGCCGGCCTCGCCGACGAGCTGCACCTGGTGGTCGCGCCGTTCTTCGTGGGGGACGGCCGGGCGCCCCGGTTCGTGGGGGAGGGGCGCTTCCCGTGGCACCCGGGCCGTCGGGCCCGGGTGGTCGAGGTGCGCCAGATCGGTGACGTGGTGCTGACCCGCTACGCGCTCTCCGACCGCTGCCGGGCCTGACCGACGCTCCGGTTCGCTCTTGTGCAAGCTCACGGTCGAGATTAGTTTGTTGACCATCCATACGAACACTCCTCCGTGCATCCCTCCGAAAGGGGGACCGATGAGCGTGCACCATCCCGAGCCGGGCTCCTCCCGTCGCCACTTCCTCGGCCTGGTGGGCCTCGGCGTGGCCGCCACCACCGCCGGCCCGCTGCTCGCCGGCTGTTCCGAGAAGCCGGCCGGGTCCGGCGCCGCCCAGCAGCTCGACGCCGTCTCCGGCGTGCTGCCCACCCGCAAGGACCTGCCCGGCGCCGTCAAGCCCGACATCGTCGGCACCCGCCCGGTGCCCGACGGCTACACCAGCTATCCGGCCAGCCTGGTCGACGCGATCACCGACAAGCCCGGCACCAGCGGCAAGCAGGTCACCGCGATGACGCCCGCCTGGGGCCCGGCGCCGCCCGGCATCGCGCAGAGCGCCTACCTCCAGGCGGTCAACGCCGAGCTGGGCACGCCTGTCAACTTCACCATCCAGGACGGCAACACGTACGCCGACAAGCTCAACGCCATGTTCGGCGCCCGCGACGTGCCGGAGCTGGTCTGCGTGCCGGGGTGGGAGGTGGAGAAGATCCCGCGCTTCGCCGAGGCCATCAAGGTGCTCTTCGAGGACCTCACCGACCACCTCAAGGGCGACGCCGCGAACGCGTACCCGATGCTGGCCAGCTTCCCGACCGGCGCCTGGCGCGAGGCGGTGTGGAACGAGCGGCTGATGGCGGTGCCCAACCCCACCGACGGGCCGTTCCCCTGGGCGCTGTTCGCGCGCAAGGATCTGCTCGACGCGCGCGGCCTGGCGCTGCCGACCAACCTCGACGAGCTGCTCACCATGGCCAAGCAGGTCACCGACCCGGCGCGCAAGGTGTGGGCGTTCGACGACGTCTTCGCCATGATCCAGATGTTCCACCGGGTGCCCGGCTCCAACGGCGGGTGGCGGCTGCGCTCCGACGGGACGCCGGAGTTCAAGTACGAGACGCCGGAGTACCGCCGGGCGCTGGAGGTGATGGTCCAGGTCTACAAGGACGGCCTGGTCCACCCGGACATCGTGGCCAGCAAGGGCGCGGACGCCAACCAGCTGTTCGCCAAGAACGGCGCCATCGTGTTCAAGCAGGCCGGCGTCGGCTTCTGGCAGGGCGCCCAGGCCGAGCACCAGAAGACCAACCCGAAGTTGAACATCCAGCCGGTGCCGGTCTTCTCCGCCACCGGCGGCGACCCGCTCGTCTGGGGCGACGACAAGCCGATCTCCTTCACCTTCGTCAAGAAGGGCCTCGGTAAGGACCGCGTCCAGGAGCTGCTGCGGATCATCAACTGGTGCTCCGCGCCGCTGGGCAGCCAGGAGGCCCAGCTCCGCGACTTCGGCGTCGAGGGCAAGCACCACACCAAGTCGCCGAACGGGCCGGTGAAGACCGACCTGGCGTTCAAGGAGATCGCGAACCAGTACTTCTTCATCAGCGGCCGCAACCCCACCGTCGGGCCCTACCCGGACACCCCCCGCTACGTGCCGGACGTGCTGAACTACTCCAACCAGATGGTCAAGTTCCTGGAGAAGGACCCCTGGGACGGGGTCAAGCTGGAGATGCCGGCCGCCTACAAGGCCAACCAGGTGCCCACGGAGGACAAGTTCACCGACGTCCAGCGCGGCCGGCGGCCGCTCAGCGACGTCGACGCCATCGTCGCCGAGTGGAAGGCCAACGGCGGGGAGGAAGCGCGCAAGCTGCTCGCCGACGCGCTGCCCAAGGCGGGTAGGTGAGCGAGCCGGCCGTCGTGGTCGGGCCCGAGCGGGCCCGACCCGACGACCCGGCGCCACCGGCGCGCGCGCCCCGCCGTCGCCGGGTGCCGCTGCGCACCCGGCTGCGCCGCGACTGGCAACTGCTGGCCATGGTGGCGCCCGGCTTCGGAATCCTGCTGGTCTTCAGCTACCTGCCGATCGCCGGCAACGTCATCGCGTTCCAGGACTACAACCCCTACCTGGGCGACAATCCCTGGCAGGCGTTCACGCACAGCAACTGGATCGGCTTCGGCCAGTTCCAGCTCCTCTTCGACGACCCGGCCTTCTGGGACGCGTTCCGCAACACCCTGGCCATCACCGCGTTCCAGCTCGTGTTCTTCTTCCCGCTGCCGATCCTGCTCGCGGTCATGCTGCACAACCTGCTCTCCAGCCGGTTGCGCGGCTTCGTCCAGACCGTCGTCTACCTGCCGCACTTCTTCAGCTGGGTGCTGGTGGTCACCTTCTTCGTCGCCATGCTCGGCGGAGCCGGGCTGCTGGCGCAGACCATGCGCGACGCCGGTATGCAGCCGTGGAACGTGATGACCAACCCGGACACGTTCATCGTCCTGGTCACCGTGGAGGCGGTGTGGAAGGACGTGGGCTGGGGCACCATCGTCTTCCTGGCCGCGTTGTCCACCATCGACCAGAACCTCTATGAGGCGGCCGCCGCGGACGGCGCCGGACGGTGGCGGCGACTCTGGCACATCACCCTGCCCGGCCTGCGCCCGGTGATCGTGCTGCTGCTCATCCTGCGCCTCGGCGACGCGCTCTCGGTCGGCTTCGAGCAGTTCCTGCTGCAACGCGACGCGGTCGGCCGGCAGGCCGCCGAGGTGCTCGACACCTTCGTCTACCACTTCTCCATCGCCACCGGGAACTACGGCTACGGCGCGGCGGCCGGTCTGTTCAAGGCCGTCATCGGTCTCGTGCTGATCCTGGCCGCGAACCGGGTGGCGCACCTGCTCGGCGAACGAGGGATCTACTCGAAGTCATGACCGTGACCATCCGCCGGCCGACCGGCGCCCGCGCCCGCCGACCGGTCTGGGAGGAGCCACCCACCCCGCTCGGCCAGGGACTCAAGGCCCTCCTGCTCACGCTGCTGGTGCTCGGCGTGCTCTTCCCGCTCTGGGTGGTGCTGGTGACCAGCCTCTCCTCACGGCAGACCATCGCCGACGCCGGCGGGCTGGTGGTCGTGCCGAAGGGCATCGACGCCTCGGCCTACCAGACCATCCTCGCCGGCGGCGCGGTCACCCGGGCGTTGTGGATCAGCACGCTGGTCACGGTGTGCGGCACCCTGATCGCGCTGACCGTCACCGTGCTCGCCGCGTACGGGCTGTCCCGGCCGGGCTCGCTGGGGCACCGCTGGCTGCTGGCGTACTTCCTGATCCCGTTCCTGCTCTATCCGCCGCTGGTGCCCCGCTACCTGGTGGTCACCGGGCTGGGCCTGAAGGACACCATCTGGGCGCTGGTCCTGCCGCCGGCGATCAGCGTGTTCAACCTCGTCGTGGTGCGCGGCTTCTTCCAGGGCATCCCGCAGGAGCTGATCGACAGCGCCCGCATCGACGGCGCCGGCGACTTCCGTACCCTGGGTCGGATCGTGCTGCCGCTGTCGCGCGCGGTCATCGCCGTGGTCGGCCTCTTCTACGCGGTCAGCTACTGGAACGTCTGGTTCGACGCGCTGCTGTTCATGGACCGCAACGACATGTACCCGATCCAACGCGTGCTGCAGAGCTACCTGCTGGCCGGGCAGGCGCCGCACACCTCCGGCGGCACCACCGGGGTGAGCATGCCACCGACCGAGGCGATCAAGATGGCGGTGGTGGTGCTGACCGTCGCGCCGATCGTCGCGGTCTACCCGTTCATCCAACGGCACTTCATCAAGGGGGTGCTGATCGGCGCGGTGAAGGGCTGACCCGCCGCTCAGAGCACCTGGGACAGGAACCGCCGCAGCCGGGGGTGCTCCGGCGCGTCGAACACGGCGGCCGGCGGTCCGGCCTCCAGCACCACGCCCCCGTCCATGAACGCGACGGTGTCCGCGACGGTGCGGGCGAAGCCCATCTCGTGGGTGACCACCACCATGGTCATGCCGGCGGCGGCGAGGTCCGCCAGCACCGCGAGCACGCCCTTGACCAGCTCCGGGTCCAGCGCCGAGGTGGCCTCGTCGAAGAGCATCACCTGCGGGCGCAGCGCGAGCGCCCGGGCGATGGCGACGCGTTGCTGCTGGCCGCCGGAGAGCTGCGCCGGTCGGACGTCGGCCCTGGCGGCCAGCCCGACCAGGTCGAGCTGGGCGCGGGCGAGCGCCACCGCCTCGTCCTCGTCGAGCTTCTTCAGCTTCCGCAGCGCGAGCGTGACGTTGCGCAGCACGCTCAGGTGCGGGAAGAGGTTGAACTGCTGGAACACCATGCCGATCCGCTGCCGCAACGCGTCCGGGTCGTCGCGCAGCACGCTGCGCCCGTCCAGCAGCACGTCGCCCCGGTCCGGCTCGATCAGCCGGTTGATCGTCCGTAGCAGGGTGGACTTGCCGGAGCCGGACGGCCCGATCACGCAGGCGGTGCCGCCCCGGGCCACGTCCAGGTCGGCGCCGCGCAGCACCCGGTGTGCGCCGAAGGCCAGGTGCACGTCGCGGACGGCGAGGCTGACCGAGGTGGCGGTGGTCGTGGTCATCGCGGGTCCCTTCCGGTCGGGGCGACGCCGGCGGGCGTCAGCTCGGGCTCGGGTTCGGGCGGCGCGGCCGGGCGGCCCTGCCGCAGCCGCCGGTCCAGCCAGTTGACGGCGTGCGTCAGCGGCACGGTCAGCAGCAGGTAGAACAGGCCGGCCAGCAGCAGCGCGGACTGGTTGCCGGTGTTCGCCGCGTAGTCCTGGCCGATCCGGAACAGCTCCCGCTGGCTGGCCAGCAGGCCGAGGAAGTAGACCAGGCTGGAGTCCTTGATCAACGCGATGAGCTGGTTGACCCAGGCGGGCAGCACCCGGCGTACGCCCTGCGGGATGATCACCAGGCGCATCGCCTCGCCCCAGGAGAAGCCGAGCGCCCGGGCGCCCTCCAACTGGGCGGCCTCCACGCTCAGGATGCCGGCGCGGAAGATCTCGCCCAGGTAGGCGGCGGCGATCAGCGACAGCGCCAGCACGCCCAGCGGGTAGGGGTTGGGGCCCCACACCCGCATGCCCAGCGGCGCCAGGCCGACGCCGATGAGCAGGATGGTCGCCGCGGCCGGCAGGCCGCGGAACACGTCGGTGTAGACCCGGGCCGGCCACCGCAACCATCGGGTACGCGAGATGCCCGCGACCGCCAGCAGCATGCCCAGCACCGAGCCGAGCAGGGCGGCGGAGACGGCGAGGATCAGCGTGTTGGGCAGCCCGACGGTAAGCATCTCGGGCAGCGCCTCGCGCATCGACTCCCAGTCGAAGAACGTCTCCCAGAGGGTGCTCAGTGGGTCCATGTCCGCTCCGTCCGCCCTGCTCGTGCTCGGTTACCGGCTCAGGAGGCGGCCGACGGCGCCGGCGCCGGGACCGTGCCGCTGCCGGGCTTGAAGTCGGCCGGGACGGGCCGCCCCGGGTAGTACTCCGCCTGCAGGCGGGTCCAGGTGCCGTCGGCGATCACCTCGTCGAGGCCCTTGTTCAGCGCCTCGCGCAGCTTGTCGTTGCCCTTCGCCACCGCGAACGCGGTCGGGGTGGGGCTGAGCTGCTTCGCCGCGACCTTGATCTTGCCGTTGCTGTCGGCGGCGGACTTGTCGCCGATCTCGGCCGGGGCGATCCAGGCGTCGGCGGTGCCGGCCTTGAGCTGGTTGACCGCGCCGTTGTAGTCGGGCACGCGCACCGGGTCGAGGTTCTGCTTGGTGGCGTAGTCGTCCTGCACGGTGCCCTGCACCACCACCACGCGCTTGCCGGCGAGCTGGTCGAAGCCGGTGAGCGGGGAGCCGGCCGGCACGTCCAGGCCGAAGTAGCCGAAGTCGTAGCCGTTGCCGAAGTCCACCGTCTTCTTCCGGGCCTCGGTGATCGTGATCGAGGAGCTGCCCACGTCGAACTTGCCGCTGTCGACCTGGGCGAGCAGGGCGGAGAAGTCGGTGCCGACGAACTCCACCTTCAGGCCGACCTTGCCGGCGACCGCGCGCAGCAGGTCGTTGTCGAAGCCGGTGAACTCGCCGTTCCTCAGATACACGTTCGGCGGGGCGTCGGTGAGCGTGCCGGCCCGGATCACGCCGGGTCGGAGCAGGCCGTACGGGTTGTCGGCCTGGTCGGTGGAGCCACCGCCGCCGCAGGCGGTGAGTGCGGTGGCGGCGAGCACGGCCGCAGCGCCGAGCGCGGCGACGCGGGTCAGGGCGGTACGGATACGCACAGGAACTCTCCAGAGTGGATGGACGCGCGCCGCGCGTGCCGGTGCCGGCGACGCCGGGCACGGCGGAGCCGGGAGGACGGATCGGGGAAGGGGGTGGAGCGTTGGTTCAGCGCGCGTCGCGACAGCGGTCGGTGCACACCCGCATCAGGTCGACGTGGCGGCGCTCGACCAGCATGAGGCGGGCCGGAGTGACGGGCGGTGCGAACATCGGGTCTCCCCTGGTCGGTCGGTGCTGACCTGGGTGCCAGGCCACGCTTGCGCCGACGGCTGCCGGCGCCTGGTCCTCACCCGGAGCACCCCACCGTGGCGGAGGGTTGCCGGCCAGCGAGCCGGGGCTTGACGCTGGCGCTCATGACCTGCCGAAAGGCTAGCAGCACCGGTGCGCGGGTCGTCCAGCGGTTATGACCGGCCTCACGCGCCGGGCCTTACCGTCGCGCGGGCACGACCGGCGCGTCCCGGCCGGTGCCGTGCCGGGACGGGCCGCGGTGCTCGTGGTAGTCCTGCTCGACGTTTACCGTCCAGACGTCGTGGTCCGCGCCGTGCGCGATGTTCTCGGCGGTCAGCATGGCGGTGAGCATGGAGTGGTCCGCGTTGTTGTACCGGTGCATGCCGTTGCGCCCGACCGGGTGCACGTTCGGCGCCTCCCGGGCCAGCCACCCCCGGATCACGTCGACGTTGTGCTGGTACCGCTCGTCGTACACCGGGTACGCCTTGGGCATCCGCACCACGTGGCCCGCCTCGACGCAGCCGGGCCGCACCAGCCCCAGCCGCTCCAGCTCGGCGGTGGCGAACGCGACCAGCCGTTCGTCCGGGGTCCGCCACATCTCGTCGCCCTCGAAGACGAAGTACTCCAGCCCCAGGCAGGTCCGGCCGTCCTTGACCAGGTACGGCGACCAGGAACCGAAGTTCTGGATCCGCCCCACCCGGGCCGCCGGGTCGTGCACGTAGATCCAGTTGTCCGGGAACGAGAACTCCGCCGGCACCACCAGCGCGACGGTGAGGAAGTCCCGGTACCGCAGGTCGTCGGCGGCCGCCCGCACCTCCGGCGGGGCGGCCGGACGCATGGCGTGCACCAGCGCGGAGATCGGCATCGAGGAGATCACGTGCTCGGCCGGTTCGGTGCGTGCACCGCCCCCGTCGACCACCGTCACGGCGGTGGCCCGACGGGCGGCCGGATCCCGGTGCACCTCGCTCACCCAGGTGCCGGTGGCTACCGTGCCGCCGCGCCGGACGACCTCCTCGGTGCAGCGTTCCCACATCATCCCCGGCCCGTGCTTCGGATACTGGAACTCCTCGATCAGGCTGGTCACGTCCGTACGGCCGCGGCCGGGCAGCAGCGCGTTGCGCATCGCGGTCGCCAACGACAGGTTCTTGATCCGCTGGGCGGCCCAGTCGGCCTGCAACCGGTCCGCCGGCATCCCCCAGACCTTCTCCGTGTACGTCTTGAAGAAGATCGAGTAGAGCCGCCAGCCGAAGCGGGCCGACACCCACCCCTCGAAGTGCGACTGGTCCTTCGGCGGTCGCAGCCGGGCCCGGCCGTACGAGCCGAGACAGCGCAGCGCCTCCCACACCCCCAGGTTGCGCAGCGCGTTGCCGGCGTTGAGCGGGTAGTCGTAGAGGGCTCCCCGGTAGTAGATCCGGCTCATCCGAGGTCGGAG
Organism: Micromonospora sp. NPDC049282; assembly: GCF_043197045.1. Classification (NCBI taxonomy): domain Bacteria; kingdom Bacillati; phylum Actinomycetota; class Actinomycetes; order Micromonosporales; family Micromonosporaceae; genus Micromonospora; species Micromonospora sp. NPDC049282. The sequence continues at coordinate 401,464 of NZ_JBICSL010000002.1, read as the reverse complement.
CAGGAAGTCCTCGTCGGGCAGGATCTCGTGCCAGAAGTCCTCGACCCGGGAGACCTTGGTGAAGAACCGGTGCCCACCGATGTCGAACCGCCATCCGTCGCGCTCCACCGTGCGGCTGATCCCGCCCACCACGTCGTCGGCCTCGTAGACCCGGACCGGCAGGCCGTGCCGTCGCAACTCGTACGCTGCGGTCAGCCCGGCCGGACCTGCCCCGATGACCACCGTTCCGTCGCCGTCACCCATGCCGTCCGCGCCCCCCGCCAGCCCGCCGATGCGGAACCGCCCTTACCCGTCCTGCCGGCGTCCTCACCTGCCGCGCCGCACCGGCCGGCACATCGGCCCGGTCGGTGTGAACCGGGCCGGAACGGGAAGGCGGGTCGGGTTTCCCGGTCCGGGGGTCGGTCGCGGGGCGACCGGTGGGAGCGCGATGACGGACGAGCGGCGGGCCGGCCCGGCCGACCTCGCCCGGGGGCGACCGCGGGCGGCGGCCCGGCTGGCGGCGGCGGCCCGTCGGGTGCCCGAGCCCTGGGGCTTCGTGCTCGCCGTCTTCGTCGGCGCCAAGCTCGTGCTCAGCCTGGTCGGCGTGCTGGTGCTGGCCGCGTGGGACGGGGTGCCCGGCGCGCCGCCGGCCGCCGAGGCGTTGATGCGCGACCAGCAGGACGCCGTCTCGTCGCACCGCTGGGTCTCGCTCTGGTTCGCCTGGGACTCGTTCCTCTACGATCACCTGGCCCGGTTGCCGCTGGACCGGCCCTGGCCGGACTTCGGGTTCCCGCTGCTCTACCCGTTCCTGGCCCGGCCCTTCGCGCCGCTGCTGGGCGGGCACACCGCCTGGGCGCTGCTGCTGGTCAGCAACGTGGCGCTGGTGTTCCAGCTCCTCTTCGCGTACCGGCTCGGGGCCCGGCTGTTCGGCGGCGACGGCCCGGCCGACGGCCGGCGGGCGGTCCGCTACCTCCTGCTGCTGCCGACGGCGTTCCTGTTCCAGGCGGCCCTGACCGAGTCGCTCTTCCTCTGCCTCGCGCTGGCCGCCTTCTGGTACGCGGAGCGGCGCCGCTGGCTGGTGGTCGGGATCGTCGGCTACTTCCTCGCGATGAGCCGCTCGGTCGGCTTCCTCGTGGTGGTTCCGCTGGCCCTGGTGCTGGTGCGCGAGCACGGCTGGCGCGTGGGACCCCGCGCCTGGCCCCGACTGCTGCGGGAGGGCTGGCCGCTGCTGCTGGTCCCGGCGGGCTGGCTGACGTTCATGGCGTTCTGCCGGTGGCAGGCGGGCGACTGGTTCGCCTACCAGCACACCCAGCAGACCGGCTGGGGCATCCGGCTGCAGAGCCCGTTGACGGTGGCCGGGTCGGCGTTGGCCGGCGGCAACTCCGCCGACGCGCTCCGGGTGTGGCTCGTGGTGGCGGCGCTGGTCGTGGCGGTGGTCGGGCTGCGCCGCCGGGCGGACTGGCCGTACCTGGTCTACACGCTGGTCGTGGTGCTGGTGCCGCTGTCGATGGGGTCGCCGGTCTACAAGAGCCTGCTGCGCTACCTGCTCGCCGCGTTCCCGGTCGCGCTGGTGCTGGCCCGGTGGGCGCGCCGGCCCGGCCTGGACCCCTGGCTCACCGCGGTGCTGGCCCTACTGCAGGGTGCGCTGTTCGCGGTCTGGCTCACCTACTGGACCCACCTGATCATCTGATCGCGCCCGTGCGGCGGGCGGGCCGGACGGGTCGCAGAATGGGAGGATGAGTGAACGCCGGGTGACCCTCGACGACCTCGGCGCCTGGTTGATCAAGGGCAACGCGCAGGCGACGGACCTGACCGGCCGGTTCGCCGCCGACCCGGTTCCGGCAGCCGCAGGCGGCGAACCCGTCGTACCTGACGGTGGCGCAGTTCGCGGCGCTCCTGGGCCACCTGCCCGCTTCCCCGGCATGGCTCGGGGGGCCGGCCGCTCCGACGTTGATCGGATAATTCTGGCTTATCGCCAGTTCAGGCCCGCTCCACCGGGAAACCCGAGAGGATCGCTGGTGGAGGTGGGACAAGCATGACCAACTCATCCAGGGCGGCCCGTAAGGCGCCCCCCGCGTCACCCGTACGACGGGCTGCCCAGGTGGTCGGCATCGTCTTCCTGCTGGTCGGCGTGCTGGGGTTCATCCCCGGCATCACCACGGACTACGACACGATGATGTTCGCCGGGCACCAGTCGGAAGCGAAGCTGCTGGGCGTGTTCCAGGTCTCGGTCCTGCACAACATCGTGCACCTGCTCTTCGGCGTGGCCGGGCTGACGCTGGCCCGCACGGTTTCCGGCGCGCGGGCCTACCTGGTCGGCGGCGGTGCGATCTACCTCGTGCTCTGGCTCTACGGCCTGGTGATCGGCTACGACAGCGGCGCCAACTTCGTACCGCTCAACAACGCCGACAACTGGCTGCACCTGTTCCTCGGCGTCGGCATGATCGCCCTGGGTCTGGCGCTCGCCCGGCGGCCCGCCCACCGCGCCTGACCGTTTCACCCGACGACGCCGCGACCAGGATCGGTCGCGGCGTCGTCGGGCGCGTGCCTCCGGGCTTGCTATGCAACAAAGTGCATAGCAAGATGGCCGGCATGTCGCTGGAGCACGCCATCCTCGTCTCGCTCCTGGAGCAACCCGCCTCCGGCTACGAGCTGGCCCGTCGCTTCGACCGCTCGATCGGCCGCTTCTGGACCGCCACCCACCAGCAGATCTACCGCGTGCTCAAGCAGATGGCCGACGACGACCGGATCTCCGGCGTCCAGGTCGGTCAGGAGAGCCTGCCGGACAAGAAGATCTGGTCGGTCACCCCGGCCGGCCGGGCCGCGCTGGTCGGCTGGCTGCACGCCCCGGTGCGCCCGGAGGCGGTCCGGCACGAACTGGCCGTGAAGATCCGCGGCGCCGCGTTCGACGACGCCGCGGGGCGCGCCACCCTGGTCGCCGAGGTCGAGCGCTACCGCGCCGACCACGAGGCCGTCCTCGCCGGCTACCTGGCCGGCGAGCGCCGCGACTTCCCGCACCCCGACCCACCCGACGCCCGGGCGGCGCTCCAGCACGTCGTGCTGCGCGGCGGCATCGCGTACGAGCGGATGGTGCTGGCCTGGCTGGACGACGTCCTGACCACCCTCCGCGCCCTCGACCCCGACCCGGAAAGGCCCCCCGCGTGAGCGACCCGCTGCTGTTCCACCCGCACCGCTACGACCCCGCCGACCTCGACGACACCTCGCGGCGGCTGCTGCGCGCCACGATCGACTGGTTCGAGACCCGGGGCAAACGCGCCCTGGTCGACAGCTACCACGAGCACCGGTGGTACGCCGACTTCCTCGACTTCGCCGCCCGGGAACGGCTCTTCGCCACGTTCCTCACCCCGTCCGCCGACGGCGGCGACGACAAGGACAAGCGCTGGGACACCGCCCGCAACGCGGCGCTCAGCGAGATCCTCGGCTTCTACGGCCTCGGCTACTGGTACACCTGGCAGGTCACCGTGCTCGGCCTCGGGCCGGTCTGGCAGAGCGGGAACACCGCCGCCCGGGCCCACGCCGCCGAGCTGCTCGACCAGGGGCACGTGATGGCGTTCGGCCTCTCCGAACGGCCGCACGGCGCCGACATCTACGCCACCGACATGCTGCTCACCCCCGACGGCGAGGGCGGCTTCCGGGCCACCGGCGGCAAGTACTACATCGGCAACGGCAACGTCGCCGGGCTGGTCTCGGTGTTCGGCCGGCGCGCCGACGTCGAGGGCCCCGAGGGGTACGTGTTCTTCGCCGCCGACAGCCGGCACCCGGCGTACCGCCTGGTCCGCAACGTGGTCGCCGCCCAGATGTACGTCTCCGAGTTCCGGCTGGAGGAGTACCCGGTGCGGGCGCGGGACGTGCTGCACACCGGCCCGGCCGCGTTCGACGCCGCGCTGAACACCGTCAACGTCGGCAAGTTCAACCTCTGCACCGCCTCCATCGGCATCTGCGAACACGCCATGTACGAGGCGGTCACCCACGCCCACGACCGGGTGCTGTACGGCCGGCGGGTCACCGACTTCCCGCACGTGCGCCGCGAGCTGACCGACGCGTACGCCCGGCTGGTCGCGATGAAGCTGTTCAGCGACCGGGCGGTCGACTACCTCCGCTCGGCCGGCCCGGACGACCGCCGCTACCTGCTGTTCAACCCGATGACCAAGATGAAGGTCACCACCGAGGGCGAGAAGGTGATCGACCTGCTCTGGGACGTCATCGCCGCCAAGGGGTTCGAGTCCGACACCTACTTCGACAAGGCCGCCAAGGACATCCGCGGCCTGCCGAAGCTGGAGGGGACGGTGCACGTCAACCTGGCCCTGATCCTCAAGTTCATGCCGAACTACCTGTTCCGGCCGCAGCCGCACCCGGCGGTGCCGACCCGGCGGGACGCGGCCGACGACGAGTTCCTGTTCCGGCAGGGCCCGGCCCGGGGCCTCGGCGCGATCCGCTTCCACGACTGGCGCGCCGCCTACGACGCACACGCCCGGGTGCCCAACGTGGCCCGGTTCCGGGAACAGGCCGACGGCCTGGTCGCGCTGCTCGCCGCGCACGCGCCGGACGAGACGCAGCAACGCGACCTGGACTTCCTGCTGACCATCGGCCAGCTGTTCGCGCTTGTCGTCTACGGCCAGCTCATCCTGGAACATGCCGAGCTGACCGGCCTCGCCCCGGACCTGCTGGACGAGATCTTCGACCTGCTGGTGCGGGACTTCTCCGGCTACGCCACCGAGCTGCACGGCAAGCCGGCCACCACGGACGAGCAGGCCGCCTGGGCGCTCGCCCACGTCCGGCGCCCGGTCGTCGACGCCGACCGCACGGCCCGGGTGTGGCAGCGGGTGGCCGACCTGGCCGGGGCGTACGAGATGCGGCCGTGACCGACGGAATCGGCGGGCGGGGCGGCGTGCCCGCCCGGTAGGTTGCACGAATGTTCGCGATCGCCCTGACCGACGACGCCGAGCTGCGGCCGTTGCAGCCCTGGCACGCCGACGAGTTCCTCGCCAACCTCGACCGCTGCCGGGAGCACATCGCGCCCTGGGTCGGCGCGTCGTTCGTCGCCACCGACCCCGAGTCGGCTCGCCGGGTCCTCCAGGCGTACGCCGACCGGTGGGCCCGCGACGACGGTGGGATCTGGGGCATCTGGCAGCGCGGCACGCTCGTCGGGGGAGTGCTGCTGGTGTCGCTGAGCACCGCCCGCGGGGTGTGCGAGGCCGGCTGTTGGCTGGAGGCGGAAGCCCAGGGCCAGGGCCTGGTCACCCGGGCCGCCCGGATCGTCATCGACTGGGCGGTCCGGGAGCGCGGCATCCACCGGGTCGAGTGGGTGACCCGGGCCGGCAACGAGCGCAGCATCGCGGTCGCCCGGCGGCTCGGCATGCGCCGCGACGGGGTGCTCCGGGCCGCCGCGCCGGTGCCCGAGGGCCGGGCCGACACGGAGGTCTGGTCGGTGCTGGCGCCGGAGTGGACGGCCTGAGCGGTCTTCTTGTCGTACCCGGACGTCAACATGTGTCCATGGCTGTCCCCGCACTGGCCGACCGGTCCCCCCAGCCGCGCGCCCTGCCGCTGCGCGAGGTCCGCACCCGGCTCACCCAGCTCGTCTCCCTGGCCGAGCTGACCGACACCGTCACCGTCGTCACCCGCGACGGCGACCCCCGCCCGATCGCCGCGATCGTGCCCGCGCCGGCCGCACGCACCGGCGCCCAGGCCCGCGCCGACGCGGAGCGGGTGGCCGCGATCAGCGCCGGCTGGGCCCGCCGCCTGGAGGAGCTGCACCGGCAGTCCGGCCGGCGGCACGCCGCCGAGCTGCGCGCGCTTACCGACGCGCTCGCCGAGGCGTGGGCCGAGCTGGATCGGCGCTCACCCGGCGGCGACCCGACCCTGACCCGGCTCCGCGCCGCCCACTCCGACCTGCTGCGTCGCTGACCCGGTGCCGTGGGGGGGGGGGGGCCCCCCCCCCGGCGGGGGCCGCCCCCCCCGCCGGGCGGGGGGGGGGGGCCCCCCCCCCCCCCCCCGCGGGGGCGCCCCCCCCCGCGGGGGGCGCCCCGCCCCCCCGGCGGGGGGGGGGGGGGGGGGGGGGGGGGGCGGGCGGGCCCCCCCCCCCCCCGGCCCCCCCCCCCCCCCCCGCCCGTCCGAGCGGCGGCACGGCGGCCGCCGCGCTCAGGGCACGGCTGAACCGGCTCGGGGCACGGCCGAACCGGCTCGGGGCACGACCGGGCCGGCGGCGGCGCGCGGCCCGTGCCGATAGCGGATCCGTTCCACGATTGCCCCCGGTGTTCCTCGTTGTCGAATAGCGGCGGCAATGCCGTTCCACAAGGGATCACGGGTGCGGGAAAGTGGGCGTGCATCGGTGCAGCCGGGTGCCGTACGGAACGGCAACCGATGTGCCCGCGCACGGCACCACCACGTCGGTGACGTGCGAAAACAGTTCCCCGTCGAGCCCTCGTCGCGAATCGGCGCCCACGCTCGAGGTGGTCCGCCGTGCCGGTGTCGGAATGCGAATCGACGTCGGCTCATCCATGGTTGCGGCGGCCTGCGCGACGGGTCAAGGCGCGACGGTGATGAATGTGTTGACTGTCGGGGAGTAATCAGTGGGCAATTCGGTGCAACCGAATTGGGGGCCCGTGTACCCGCAGGTCACGGTGACGCCCGGACGGTCCGGCCGCCCGGGCGTCACCGGTCGGGTCAGCTCCGGCCGCGCTCGGCGCGGTAACGGCGGATCAGCTCGGCGGTGGAGGTGTCCACCTCGGCGAGATCCGGGTCCGGCCCGGTGAGCTTCGGGGCGAGTTGGTTGGCCATCACCTTGCCCAGCTCCACACCCCACTGGTCGAAGGCGTTGATGTCCCAGACCGCGGCCTCGGTGAACACGATGTGCTCGTAGAGCGCGATCAGCTGCCCCAGCGTCGCCGGGGTGAGCTTCGGCGCCAGGATCGAGGTGGTCGGGTGGTTGCCGGCCATCACCCGGTGCGGCACCACCTCGGCCGCGGTGCCCTCGGCCTCCACCTGCTCCCGGGTCCGTCCGAAGGCGAGCGCGGCGGTCTGGGCGAAGAAGTTCGACATGAACAGGTCGTGCATGTCGCCCAGGTCGTGGTTGGGCCGGCTGAACGCGATGAAGTCCGCCGGGATCAGCCGGGTGCCCTGGTGGATGAGCTGGTAGAAGGCGTGCTGACCGTTGGTGCCGGGCTCGCCCCAGAAGATCTCCCCGGTGGGGTACGTCACCGGCGAGCCGTCGACGCGTACCGACTTGCCGTTGCTCTCCATGGTCAGCTGCTGCAGGTAGGCGGGGAACCGGTGCAGGTACTGCGCGTACGGGAGCACGGCGTGGGTCTCCGCGCCGAGGAAGTCGGTGTACCAGACGTTGAGCAGGCCGAGCAGCGCCGGCACGTTGCGCTCGACCGGCGTGGAGCGGAAGTGCTCGTCGACGGCGTGGTAGCCGGCCAGCATCTCGCGGAACCGGTCCGGGCCGACCGCCAGCATCACCGACAACCCGACCGCCGACGGCAGCGAGTAACGCCCGCCCACCCAGTCCCAGAAACCGAACATGTTCTCCGGGTCGATGCCGAAGTCGCGGACCCGCTGCTCGTTGGTGCTGACCGCGACGAAGTGCCGGGCGACGGCGTCGTCGTCGGCGTCCAGCCCGGCGAGCAGCCAGCGCCGCGCCTGATCGGCGTTGGCAAGCGTCTCCTGGGTGGAGAACGTCTTCGAGACCACCACGAACAGCGTGCTCGCCGGGTCCAGGTCGGAGGTCTTGTCGTGGATGTCGGTCGGGTCGATGTTGGACACGAACCGGCAGCTGATCCCCGCGTCCCGGTAGGCCTTCAACGCCTCGTACGCCATCACCGGGCCCAGGTCGGAGCCCCCGATGCCGATGTTGACCACGGTGGTGATCCGCTCACCGGTGTGGCCGCGCCACGTGCCGGAGCGCACCCGCTCGGCGAACGCCGACATCCGGTCCAGCACCGCGTGCACGTCGGCGACGACGTCCTGGCCGTCCACGTCGAGCGAGGCGTCCCGGGGCAGGCGCAGCGCGGTGTGCAGCACGGCGCGGTCCTCGGTGACGTTGATGTGCCGGCCGGCGAACATCGCCGCGATCTTCTCGGTCAGGCCGACCCGCTCGGCCAGCGCGGTGAGCAGCGCGACCGTCTCGTCGGTGACCAGGTTCTTGCTGTAGTCCACGTGCAGGTCGGCGACCTCGCCGGTGAGCCGTTCGCCCCGCTGCCCGTCGGCGGCGAAGAGCTCACGCAGGTGGGTGCCGCGCATCGCCTCGGCGTGCTTGCGCAGCGCCTGCCATTCGTCCGTGGTGGTGACGTCCACAGCCATCGGGTCGATCTTCTCCTTCACGACGGGCGGTCGGCATTCGCCGGCGACCCCACCAGCCTGCCACCCGGAGCCGGTTGTCGCGACGCGACCCGGCGTCGCCCACCCGCCCGGCGCGTCCGGCGAGGCGGCGTCGCGACACGCGGTTGGGACAGGTGTTCGACACGCCCGTCACTGGCTGACACCGGGTGAATGCGGAAAGTAGGATCCCTCTGCCCGACCGCACGGAGGAGGTGTCATGGCCGGGGTGATCCACCCTCGTTCCGCATCGGGTCCGGACGAGCCGGCCGGCGAGCCGGCGCTGCCGGAGCTGGCCGACCCGCACTGGATGCACCGGGCGACCGAGCTGGCCCACACCGGCTTCTGGTCGGTGGCGCGGCGGCTGCCCGCGCTGGTCCGCGAGGCGATCAGTCTGGGCTGGACGACCAGCCGCCGGGACACCGCGGCGTCGCTCGGCCTCAACATCGCCGCGGGCGTGCTCACCACGCTGGGCCTGCTCGCCACCACCGGTGTGCTGCAGCAGCTCTTCGCGTCCGGCCCGACCCCGGCGCGGCTCCGGGCGGCGCTGCCCGCCCTGGCCCTGGCCGCGGCCGCGGTCACCGGGCGCGGTGCCCTTACCGTCGCCGCCGGGTGGGCACAGGCCCGGCTCATTCCTCAGATCAACTACACGGTCGAGCGCCGGCTGTTCGAGACCACCTCCGAGGTGGAACTGGCCGCCTTCGACGACGCCGGCTTCGCCGAGGAGATGGACCGCGCCCGTGACCGCGGGCTGGCCGAGGCGGGGTCTCTGGTCAACGACACGGTCAACCTGGTCACCGGTGTGGTCGGTGTGGCAGCTACCGCCGCCGCGGTGACCATCATCCACCCGTCGCTGCTGCCCTGCCTCCTGGTCGCCGCCGCGCCGGAGGCGGTGACTGCGGTGCGGATGGCCCGCCGCCAGCACATCGACTGGCTCGCCCGGATCACCCGGCGGCGCCGCAAGTGGATGCTGGGCGACCTGATGGCCAACCGGCACACCGCGGCCGAGATCCGCGCCTACCAGATGCGGGAGTTCCTGCTCTCGGAATACCGCCTGATGACGCGTCTGGAGACCCGGGCCGAGCTGCGCCTGGCCCGCGCGCAGACGATCACCCGGGGAATCGGCCTCTCCGTCACCGGGGTCGCCACGTTCGGCCTCTACCTGGTGCTGGGCGGGCTGCTGATGAGTGGCGTGGTCGCGCTCGCCGCGGCGGCCACCGCGCTGCTCGCCCTACAGTCCGCGCGGAGCAGCCTGCGCACCACGATCTTCGCGACCAACTCGCTCTACGAGGATGCCCTCTACTACCAGGACTACCGGGACTTCCTCGACCGGGCCGGCCGGCGGATCCCGACCGGCGGCGAGCGGCCGGTCGACGGGTTCGACCGGATCGACCTCGACCGGGTCTGCCTGCGCTACCCGGACACCGAGGGCGCCGCCGTCGACGAGGTCAGCCTCACGTTCCGGCGCGGCGAGGTGGTCGCGCTGGTGGGGGAGAACGGCTCCGGCAAGACCACGCTGGCCAAGCTGATCGCCGGCCTCTACCGGCCCACCGGCGGCAGCATCCGCTGGGACGGCGTCGACGCCGCCGAGCTGGACCCGCGGCAGGTCGCCGCGCAGGTCGCGGTGATGAGCCAGGACTGGTGGAAGTTTCCGTTCACGGCCGGGCAGAACATCCGCGTCGGCCGCCACGACCGGGCCGGCCGGGCCGGCCCCAGCGTGGAGACCGCCGCCCGGGACGCCGCCGCGCATGACATGATCAGCGAACTGCCGTTCGGGTACGACACGTTGCTGGACCGGCAGTTCAAGAACGGCCAGGACCTCTCCGGCGGGCAGTGGCAGCGGCTGGTGGCCGCGCGCGGCCTCTACCGCGACGCCCGGCTGCTGATCTGCGACGAGCCCTCCGCGGCGCTCGACGCCCGCGCCGAGCACGCGCTCTTCCAGCACCTGCGCCGGCACCCGGACCGGGCCGTCGTGCTGATCACCCACCGGTTGGCCAACGTCCGGCACGCCGACCGGATCTTCGTGCTGGACCACGGCCGGCTGGTGCAGTCCGGCGACCACGACACGCTGATGAATCAGGCCGGGCCCTACCGCGAGCTGTTCGAGTTGCAGGCGTCCGGCTACCTGGCCGACGCCGGCCGGCCCGCCGCCGACCGTTGACCTCCAGCGCACTCGAACCCCTACCGTGACCGGACCGGCCGCCGCCCGGTCAGCGCGGCGTCACCCCCTGGAGTTCCCATGCGCTACCGCGTCCTTGGCGGCACCGGCATCGAGGTCAGCGTCCACTGTCTCGGCACCATGATGTTCGGCGCGGTCGGCAACCCCGACCACGACGACTGCGTACGGATCGTGCACGCCGCGCTGGACCGCGGCGTCAACGTCGTGGACACCGCCGACATGTACTCGGCGGGCGAGTCCGAGGTCATCGTCGGCAAGGCGCTGCGCGGCCGGCGTGACGACGTGGTGCTCGCCACCAAGGTGCACTTCCCGATGGGCGAGGGACCCAACCGGGGCGGCAACTCGCGACGCTGGATCGTCCGCGAGGTCGAGGAGAGCCTGCGTCGGCTGGGCACCGACTGGATCGACCTCTACCAGGTCCACCGGCCCGACCACCGCACCGACATCGAGGAGACGCTCGGCGCGCTCACCGACCTGGTCCGAGCCGGCAAGATCCGCGCGTTCGGCTGCTCGACCTTCCCGGCCGACGAGATCGTCGAGGCGCAGCACGTCGCCGAGCGGCGCGCGCTCGGCCGGTTCCGCACCGAGCAGCCCCCGTACTCGATCCTGGCGCGCGGGATCGAGACGTCGGTGCTGCCGGTCTGCCGCCGGCACCGGATGGGCGTGCTGGTGTGGAGCCCGTTGGCCTCCGGCTTCCTGTCCGGGCGCTACCGGCGCGACCGGCCGGTCGACCTCACCGCCGGCCGGCCGGCGCTCACCCCGGGCCGGTTCGACCCGGCGCTGCCCGGCAACGCCGCCAAGTACGCCGCCGTCGAGGAGCTGGCGGCGCTCGCCGAAGAGGTCGGCTGCACGTTGCCGCAACTGGCCGTGGCGTTCACCGCGGCGCACCCGGCGGTCACCTCCACGATCATCGGACCCCGCACCATGGACCAGTTGGACGCGCTGCTCGCCGGCGCGACGCTGACCCTCGACGACGCGGTGTTCGACCGGATCGACGAGATCGTGCCGCCCGGGGTGAACCTCTACCAGCCGGACGGGGCCTGGTCCCCGCCGTCGCTGACCGACCCCGCCCGGCGCCGCCGACCGCTGCCGGAGCGCGCCGCCGCCTGACCACCCGCCCCTGCGGCGTCCGCCCCGTTCTCGCCCGGCCCACGGGTGCGCGTCTTGCGGTGCCCGCCGGCCCTGCGGTGCGCGCCCGGCGGTTGGCTTGCCCGCCCCACGGCGCCCTCTGTGGGGCCCGGGAAGCGGCCCGGGAAGCGGCCCGCGAAGGCGGTAATCGCGGGCAGGCATCACACGACGTCGGGTGGCGGGACGGCCTCGAAGAGTAGGCGGCGAGATGGGCACGCTTGCCGGGGACGGTGGGTTGGGGCAGGATCGCCGGAATGCTCCGTCCCCGCCCTCGCCGCGCCGCTGTCGTCGCCGTGCTGGCCCTGCTCACCGCCGGTTGCTCCGCGTCCGGAGCTGATCCCGCCGGTTCCGGGGCAAGCGCCGCGCCCGGCGTCGGCTCCACCGCACGCGCCGCCGCCTCCACGGCGACGCCCGGGTCCGCCGACGCGACGCCGGGCGCGCCGTCAGCGGTGCCGGCCGCCCGGGTCGGGATCGGGGCCCGCCCGAGCGCCTCGGCCCGAGCGTGCACCGTCTTCCCGGCCGACAACGTCTGGCACGCCGACGTCTCCCGGCTGCCCGTGCACTCCCGTTCGGCCACGATGGTCGGCGCGATCGGGGCCGGCGCGAACGTGCACGCCGACTTCGGCTCGGGGCAGTGGGAGGGCGCGCCGATCGGCATCCCGGTCACCGTCGTCGCGGCCGGGCAGCGGAAGGTTCCGGTCACCTTCGGGTACGCCGACGAGAGCGACCCCGGGCCGTACCCGATCCCGCCCGACGCGAAGGTCGAGGGCGGCCCGTCCGGCACCGGCGACCGGCACGTGATCGTCTGGGACCGGGCCGGCTGCCGCGCGTACGAGCTGTTCGACGCGCACCGGTCCGGCGACGGCTGGCGGGCCGGCTCGGGTGCGGTCTTCGACCTGCGGTCGAACCGGATGCGTCGGGCGGGCTGGACCTCCGCCGACGCGGCCGGGCTGTCCGTGCTGGCCGGGCTGGTCCGCTACGACGAGGTGGCGGCCGGCCGGATCGACCACGCGATCCGGGTGACCGTGCCGCGTACCCGCACCGGCTGGACGTGGCCGGCCAGCCACTCCGCCTCGTCGGCCACCGACCCGGCGTTGCCGCAGCTCGGCCAGCGGCTGCGGCTCAAGCGCTCGGTCGACCTGTCCGGGCTGCCCCGGCAGGCCCGGATCGTGGCGGAGGCGATGCGGACGCACGGGCTGATCGTGGCCGACCACGGCTCGGCCTGGTACATCTCCGGCGCACCCGACCCGCGCTGGGACAACGACGCGCTGCACGCGCTGGACCGTCTGCGCGGCAGCGACTTCGAGGTGGTGGACGCCGCCGGCCTGATGGTCGACCCGAAGTCGGCCGCCACCCGCTGACCGGGCCGCCGCACGCCGAACCCGATCGTCACCCGCCGGCCGGACGACCCGCAGGCCGAACCCGGTCGACGCGGCCGGGCCGAGCGCCCACACTGTCCGGATGGAACACCGTGACCTGGTCCGGGTCAGCAAGCGGATGTCGCTGGCGTTGCGCCACCGTCCCGACCGGCTCGGGCTGACCCTCGACCGGGCCGGCTGGGTGTCGGTCGCCGACCTGCTCGCCGCGCTCCGGATCAGCCGCGCCGACCTGGACGAGGTGGTGGCCGGCAACGACAAGCAGCGCTTCGCGGTCGAGCCCGGCCCGGACGGGGTCGACCGGATCCGCGCCAGCCAGGGGCACTCGGTCCCGGTCGACCTCGGTCTGACCCCGGCCGTGCCGCCGGGGCAGCTTTTCCACGGCACCGGCGAGGCCGTGCTCGCCGCGATCCGGGCCGAGGGGCTGCGCCGGGGGCGCCGGCACCACGTACACCTGTCGCCGGACGTGGCGACGGCCCGGCGGGTCGGCGCGCGCCGCGGCGGCGCGGTGGTGGTGCTGTCGGTCGACGCCGCCGCGATGGCCGGGCGCGGCCACCTGTTCTACCGGTCGGCGAACGGGGTGTGGCTGACCGACGCCGTCCCGCCGGCCTACCTGACCGTCAGCACGCCGTGACCGGGTGCGCCACCACGGCGTCGAAGAGGTACGCGAGCGTGTTCGGGGCGGCCCGGTCGGGCTGGCCGACGCCGGTGCGGTCGGTGGCGCGGGCGCGCAGCGTGTGCCGGCCGGCGGCCGGCGGACGCCAGCGGACGGTCCAGCGCTGCCAGGGTCCGCCCCGGTCGGCGGCGATCAGGTCGGCCGGGCGCCACCCGTCGCCGGTGTCCACCTCGACCCGCTCGATCGGGCCGTTGCCGGACCAGGAGCGGCCGCGCAGCAGCACCTCCTCGCCGGCCGGCACCCGGGCGTCCCAGGCCAGCTCGAACGCGCTCTTCACCGGCTGCGCGCCGAGCACCGTGCCGTCGACCGGGTGGCCGGGGCCCAACAGGCGGTAGAACTGGGTGTTCCACGGTGAGAACAGGGGGGTGGTGGAGACCTCGACCGGGCCCACCCACTTGATCGAGGAGATGCCGATCCAGCCCGGCACCACCACCCGCACCGGGAAGCCGTGGTCGGCGGGCAGCGGCTCGCCGTTCATCTCGTACGCCAGCAGCACGTCGTCGAGCGCCTTGGCCACCGGCAGCGGCCGGCGGACCCGGCCCAGGTTCACCCCGCCGGTGACGTAGTCGGGGTCGAGGCCCTCGGGCATCACGTCGACCGCCTCGGCGCGCAGGCCGGCCCGGCGCAGCACCGCGCCGAGACGTACGCCGCGCCAGCGGGCCACGCCCACGCCGCCCAGCCCCCACGCCACGCCCGGGGCCGGCTGGTCCTGCTGCTCGGCGAAGAAGCGCCGCCCGTTGCCGGCGCACTCGACCAGCGCGGTGCTCTCCTCGGCCGGTAGCCGGCGCAGCTCGTCGAGGCTGAACTCCACCGGCGCGGTCCGGGTGGGCGCGCCGCGCAGCCCGTCGCCGAACAGGCGCAGCCGCCAGGCGGCCGGGTCCAGGTGCGGGGTGACGGTGTGGTTGCGGACGAAGAAGCGGTCCGTCGGCACCACGTGTCCCTGCCCGGCCATCGCCGACCAGCACATCTCGGCGTTGCTGGCCAGCGGGCGCAGCAGCTCCGGCGGCAGCGGCTTGGCGATCGGCGGGTCCACGCCGACCGGGGCGGAGACCACCGCGACCGGTTCGCGTTCCGCGGCGGCGGCGGTGACCGCGGCCATCGCGGCGCCCAGTTCCCGGAGCCGGGTGCGGTCGACGCCCGCGCCGCGCGCCTCACCGGCGAGCCACTGCCGGCTCCGCTCGGCGTCGTGCACGGCTTCGGCGGGAGACGGGGAACGGCTCACGGATGACCTCCGGGGGTTGGCGACGCTGCCTTTCCCTATTAGAGCAGTAGGAGTTGGCGGTCATCTGCCTACCCCTGGCAGGGAGCGGTCGGCGCAGGTGGCGGCGCCGTTGCTCCGGTGGCCACCGGAGCTGCGCGACTCCGTCATCGACCGGATGGCGCTGCTGCGTTGACGGCGAGGCCGGCCGCGACCCCTCAGGTGGCGCCGAGCAGCGTCACCACGCCGGCCGCCACCAGCACGCCGGCCCAGAGCCGGTCGACGTTGAACCAGGCCCGGCGCAGCACCCCGACGCCGAGCACCTCGTACACCAGCAGCGCCACGGCCAGCGCGACGCCGAGCATGGCGGCGGTGTGCACGGCCGCCGCGACCAGCCCGGTCAGCGCGCCGGCCGGCGCGGCGGCCAGGTGCCCGGCGTGCGGCCCGCCGCCGACCGCCGGCTCGGCGAGCAGCACCGGCAGCAGCATCAGGCCCGCGCCGTGCGCCGCCGACATCAGGAACGACCAGGCGGTGAGCTGAGCCGCCGACAGCCGCATGCCGGTCCAGCGGAAGTGCCGGTCGGACAGCAGCCGCCACAGGCCGAACCCGACCAGCAGCACCCCGCCGCCCACCGCGACCACGGTGCCGGCGGTCACCGAGCGGGTGGCGCTGACCAGCGCGGCGACCACCGCCACCGACGCCAGGTGGCCGGCCGCGATCGGTGGCAGGGCGGCCAGCAGCGCGGCCCGGCGCCGCTCCTGCAGGCCCCGGGCCACCGCGAACAGCCAGCCCATCGCCGGGTTCAGGCCGTGGAACGCGCCGAGGCCGGCCAGTGCCGCCCAGGTCGCGCCGGTCACGGGAAGCAGTACGAGTCGGATGAGGCGTCGCCGCCCTGCAACCGGGTCTGGTGCACCCGCCGGCCGCGGAACTCGTCCCCGCGCGGGAAGAAGCGCGGGTCCGGGACGAGCCCGCCGTGCTCCGGGTCGACGTCCAGCTTCGCCACCCAGGCGCCCACGCCGTCGGGATAGAACTGGTCGTCCCAGGCGCCGTAGAGCGAGTTGCTGACGTACACGCGGCGACCGTCGCGGCTGATCTCGACCATCTGCGGGCCGCCGGCCAGCGGCTCGTCGGGGAACGCCGGATGCGGGGTGCGGTCGACGATGCCGCCCAGGCGCACCGAACCGACCCGCACCACCCGGCCGTACGTGTCGGAGTCCGGGTCGGTGTCGAGCACCGCGATGGCGTCCGGACGCTGTCCGGCCCGGTCGAACGCGGCCACGTAGGCCAGCTTCTCGGCCGGCGCGGCGGCGGCCAGCGCGGGGGAGGGATAGAAGGACGGGTCGGGGGTCCAGCGGGTCATCGGTTCTCCGTAACGGTCAGGCGGCGGGCACGCCGAGGCGGTCGAGCAGCCGCTGGCGCAGCGCGCCGAAGGCCGGGTCGTCGGGGCTCGGCGCGGGACCGAGGCGGACCGGGATCTCCTCCGCGATCACGCCCCCGTCGAGCAGCAGGACACGGTCGGCGAGCAGCAGCGCCTCCTCCACGTCGTGGGTGACCAGCAGCGCGGCGAAGCCGTGCTGGGCGCGCAGCCGGCGCAGCAGCCCCTGCATGCGCAGCCGGGTCAGCGCGTCCAGCGCGCCGAACGGCTCGTCGAGCAGCAGCAGGTCCGGCTCGCGGACCAGCGCCCGGGCCACCGCGACCCGCTGGGCCTGACCGCCGGAGAGTTCGGCCGGCCAGGCCCGGCCCCGGTCGGCGAGCCCGACCTCGGCGAGCGCGCGGGCGACCCGGTCGTCGACGTCCGGGCCGCCGACGCCGAGCGCGACGTTGCCGGCCGCCCGCTTCCACGGCAGCAGCCGGTGCTCCTGGAACACCACGGCGGCGGCGCCGTGCACCGTCCAGGCGCCGCCGGCGGCATCGTCCAGCCCGGCGAGCACGCGCAGCAGCGTGCTCTTGCCGGAGCCGCTGCCGCCGAGCAACGCGACCGTCTCGCCGGCGGCGACGGTCAGGTCCACGCCGGCCAGCACCACGGCCGGGCCGAAGGAACGGGTCACCGCGCGCGCGGTGAGCACCGGCGCGCTCAGGTCGCGCGCAGCCCGCGTCGCCACGTCAGCGTCCTCCTCTCCGCGAACCGGATGAGCAGGTCGGACGCCAGGCCCAGCAGCGCGTAGACGAGCAGGCCGAGCACCACCACGTCGGTCTGGCTGAATTCCCGCGCCTCCATCATCAGGAAGCCGACGCCGGTCTGGGCGTTTACCTGTTCGCCGACGACCAGGCTGAGCCAGGCCGCGCCGATGGCGAGCCGCAGGCCGAGGAAGAGGGCGGGCAGCGCGCCGGGCAGCACCACGTGTCGCAGCCGCGCGGCCGGGCCGAGGCCGCACGTGCGGGCCGCCTCCACCAGGCGCTCGTCGATGTCGCGGATGCCGGCGTACAGGTTGAAGTAGATCGGGAAGAACGCGCCCAGCGCGACCAGGGTGACCTTCAGCGACTCGCCGATGCCGACCCAGATGATCAGCAGCGGGACCAGGCCCAGGTGCGGCAGCATCCGGGCCGCCTGCACCGGCGGGTCGACCAGGTCGTCGCCGAGGCGCAGCAGCCCGGCCGCGGCGCCGAGCACCAGCGCCAGGCCGCCGCCGACGAGCAGGCCGAGCGCGGCGCGGGTGAGCGAGTCGCGCAGGTGCACGCCGAGCGTGCCGTCGGCGGCCAGCCGCCAGCCGGTGGCGAGCACCGTGCTGGGCGCCGGCAGCTTCTCCGCCGGGAGAAGGCCGGCCCGCGCGGCGACCTCCCAGGCCAGCACCAGCGCCAGCGGGCTGACCAGCCGCCGCCACCGCCGGGCGGTGGCGGCCCGTGGTCGTCGCGGCGCCGGCCGGGGTACGACCGGCGCGGGCGCCTCGGCGAGCGCCGGACCGCTCACCGGAACGCCTCGTTGAACCGGCCGTCCACCCGGCCGGCGATGTCGACCGGCCCGGGCACCAGCTTCAGGCCGACGAAGCTGTCCGCGATGGCCTGCAACTCCTTGCCGACGTCCGGGGTGACCGGCGCGAGCGGCTTGGCGCTGCGGGCCAGCGCCCGGGTGGTCACGTCCAGCGGGATCTTCAGTTCCGGGGCGAGGACGGCGGCCCGGTCGCTTGGGTGGGCGATGCCCCAGTCGGTGGTCTGCCGGTAGGTGTCCAGGAAGGCGCGGACGTCGTCGGTGCGGTTCTTCACCGCGTCCGGCGCGGCCAGCACGTACTCGCGGTTGCCGGCCAGGCCGGTGGCGTCGGCGAGCACCCGCACGCCGGGCCGTTCGGCCAGCGCGAAGTAGGGATCCCAGATGATCCACGCGTCGACCTGCCCGTTGTCGAACGCGGGCCGCCCCTCGGCGGGCTTGAGGTACCTGACCTTGATGTCGGCGAGTGTCATCCGGTTCGCCTCCAGCAGCTTCACCAGCAGCCAGTGCACGTTGGAGCCCTTGTTCAGGGCCACGGTCCGCCCGCGCAGGTCGGCGAGGCTCCGGTACGGGCTGTCCGCCTTGACCAGCACCGCCTCGCCCTGCGGGATGGGTTCGGAGGTGCCGACCACGGAGAACGGGATCTTCCCGGCGGCGGCGAAGACGGGGGGCGCCTCGCCGGTCTGTCCGATGTCGATGGAACCGGCCTTGAGCGCCTCGGTCAGCGCCGGCCCGCTCTCGAACAGCGACCAGGTGACGTTCTTCGCGGTGCCGCGCGCCTTGACCAGGCTGAGGCCGCCGAAGCGCTGGTAGCCGATCCGCAGCGGGTCGCCGTCGCCGCCGCGGGCGTCGGCCGGGTCGCCGCCGCAGGCCGCCAGCGTGATGGCGACGAGCAGCGCGAGCGTGCTGAGCAGCGCGCTCACCCGGCGGCGGCGGGGTCTCGACGGGGTACGCATGGCGACTCCTCGGGGAGGGGGACCGGCCGGCCATCGGCGGGCGTCAGCAACCTACCAACCCGATAGGTTTTATGGGTAGTCTGTCGGCGCGGTCGTCCCATCCCTCAGGAGGCGGCCCGTCCGACCCGCGCCGGAGGCCACCAATGTCGCTCACCTTCCACTGGTTCCTGCCGACCTACGGCGACAGCCGGGCCATCGTGGGCGGCGGCCACGGCGTCCCGGTCGGAACCGCCGGCGGCGCCCGCCCGGCCAGCGTCGCCTACCTCGGCCAGATCGCCCGCAGCGCCGAACAACTCGGCTTCGCCGGCGCGCTCACCCCCACCGGCGCGTGGTGCGAGGACGCCTGGCTGGCCACCGCCATGCTCGCCGAGGTGACCGAGCGGCTGAAGTTCCTCGTCGCGTTCCGGCCGGGACTGCTCTCACCCACCCTGGCCGCGCAGATGGCCTCCACCTTCCAGCGCCTCTCCGGCGGGCGGCTGCTGCTCAACGTGGTCACCGGCGGCGAGTCCACCGAGCAGCGGGCGTACGGCGACTTCCTCGACAAGGACGCCCGCTACGCGCGTACCGACGAGTTCCTGCACGTGGTGCGGGCGTTGTGGCGCGGCGAGACGGTCGACCACGACGGCGCCCACGTCCGGGTCTCCGGCGCCCGGCTGGGCCGGGTGCCCGACCCGGTGCCGTCGGTCTACTTCGGCGGGTCGTCCGCCGTCGCCGGTCCGGTCGCCGCCCGGCACAGCGACGTCTACCTGACCTGGGGCGAGCCGCCCGCGCAGGTCGCCGGCAAGCTGGACTGGATCCGTGGGCTGGCCGGTGCGGCCGGCCGCGACCTGCGCTACGGCATCCGGCTGCACGTGATCAGCCGGGACACCGCCGACGAGGCGTGGGCGCAGGCCCGGCGGTTGCTCGACGGCATCGCCGAGGACGACGTCCGCGCCGTGCAGGAGGGGCTGCGGCGCAGCGAGTCCGAGGGGCAGCGGCGGATGCTTGACCTGCACGGCGGCTCCCGCGACGGCCTGGAGATCGCGCCCAACCTGTGGGCCGGGGTGGGCCTGGTGCGCGGCGGCGCCGGCACCGCGCTGGTCGGCAGCCACACCGAGGTCGCCGACCGGATCGCCGAGTACCACGCCCTCGGCATCGACGAGTTCATCCTCTCCGGGCACCCGCACCTGGAGGAGGCGTACTGGTTCGGCGAAGGGGTGCTGCCGATCCTGCGCCGGCGCGGGCTGTGGCGGCACCCGGCCGGCGAGCCGGCCGACGAGGCCCCGGCCGACGTGCCGTTCGCGCCCCGGCCGGTGCCCGCCCGGGGCTGACGGTCAGCGCGGGCGCCGCCCGGCCAGGAAGTCGGCGAGCACCCGGGTGTGCGTGGAGAACGCCAGCTCGACCGGCTCGGTGAGCACCAGCCACTCGGTGGCCTCCTCGGTCGGCGCGGACGGCGGCAGCTCACCGGCCGGCCGCTCGGGCAGCACCCCGAAGACCATCATGGTGCCGCCGGCCGGCGCGCCGTGCACCGCGAACAGCCGCGCCTGGTCGGCCTCGGCCCGCAGCCCGGTCTCCTCGCGCAGCTCACGCACCAGCGCCTCGGACCACTCCTCGCCGTACTCGACGAAGCCGCCCGGCAGCGCGAGCTCGCCGCGGGCCGGCTCGATGTCGCGGCGCACCGCCACCACCCCGAGGCCCTCGGGCGTGCGGACCGGCAGCACCGCCACCGCGACGGGTAGCGGGTTGCGCCACACCGTCTCCCCGCAGGCCGGGCAGACGCGCGGCCAGCCGGCGCCCGCCGGGTAGGCCGCGCCGCAGAAGGAGCAGTGCGAGTACGCGGTCACGCGGCGCACGTTACCCGTCCCGCCGGCCTCGGGTCGTGCCGCCAGGCGTCCCCGCCGGCGGACTTCGACACCGCGCTCGGGTCGGGCTGCCCCGTCACGCCCCGGCCGCCAGCGCGGCGCGCGCCTGCATCAGGGCGAAGCCGAGCAGGTTCTCGCCCTGCCAGGTCGCCGGGTCGGCGGCGCGCGGATCGCCGGCGGCCAGGCCGATGCCCCAGATCCGGTCGGTCGGGCTCGCCTCCACCAGCACCCGGTCACCGGTGCCGAGCAGGAACCGCCGCAGCGGCTCGTGCTGGCCGAACTTCGCGACGCTGCCGGCCACCACGATCTCCCAGCGGCGCGCCGTCCAGACGGTCTCGTCGAAGCCGCGTACCCGCCGGCCGAGCGCCTTGGCCCGGTGCGGGTGCGTGGCGGTGAGCACCCGCTCGGCGACCGCGTGGTCGTCGAAGAGGGTGGCCTTGTGCCACATCATCCAGTGCTCAGCGGTGGCGAACTCCCGACCGTCCACGGTGAACGCCGCCGGCCACCACTGGCTCAGGCAGCCGGCGCCGACGCTGCCGTCGCGTTGCGGCCGGTGCCCCCAGAAGTGCAGGTACGTGACGTGTTCACCGGAGTCGAGGGCGGCGATCAGCTCGGCGACGGATCGGATCGGCATGGCCCGATCCTGCCAGCCCGCACCGACATCCCACCCGTCCGCGCTCCGGCCGGCACGCCGGCTGACGGTCCGTTGAGTCGAGCGGGGCCCCTTCCTCCACCGCACGCGTCAAGAAGGGGCCCCGCCTTGCATCTCAGGGCGGGGCGCCCGTCGCACCCGGGCGCCCCGCGAACGGCCGGGTCAGCCGCCGAGGCGGGCGGCGACGGTGCGGCGCAACTCGGGCAGCCGGTCGTGCAGCAGGCCGGGGCACTGGGTGGAGTTGAAGTCCTTGTGCCCGTAGATCTCGGTCGGCGCGATGCCGTACTGCTGGCAGGTGAACGCGCAGAACCAGACCAGGCTGTCCCAGAGCGCCTGCGGCGGCTGCACGTCGAGGTAGATGCCGTCGTTCTCGATGCCGATGGCCTGGCTGTTCTGCCCGACGCAGTGCGCGCCCTGCACCATGCTCTGCCCGTGCAGCAGCCCGTAGAGGCTGCCGTGCCGGCCCTCGGTCAGGTAGCCGCCCCGGCTGTTGGTGAAGTGCTGACCGGAGTCGAGCCAGCCGTTGGAGTCCATGTGCAGGTTCTGGATGTCGCGGGAGTTCCGGTAGGCCTGGGCGAGGCTGAAGTCGCTGGTGTTCGGGAACGCGGTGTGATGAATGATGATCTTGTTGGGTCGGCTCTGCACCACGCTCACCGGCGACGACGGCGGACGGGCGCTCCAGGTCGCGCAGTTCGCGATCGTGGGCTGGTCGACCCGCGCGGCGGCGGCCCGCGCGTCGTGGCCGGCGCCGACCTGGGTCAGCGCGCCGGCGCCGGCGGCGGCGCCGAGCAGGACCGCGCCACGCAGCACGGCCCGCCGGGGGAGAGGAACGGACATGTCGGGGCCTCCTCGTCGGGTTCGGACACGGCGGCGGGGCGGGCGCAGCGGCCCGCCCCGCCGGTGGGATCAGCAGGTGCCGTTGCAGGCCAGCACGCGGAGCCGGTCCAGCGTGCCGTTCCAGACGTTCTGGTCACCCGGGAACACGCCGGAGGAGGACCACTGCCAGAACGAGTACGTGCCCCAGCCGGCCGGCAGCGTGCCGACGCTGCTGGAGTAGCGGGCGATCCACAGTGGGTTGTTGGCGGCGAACTGCGAGGTGTTGCCGGTGCAGGTGCTCCACCAGTCGGTGGTGGTGTAGATGGTGGCCCACCGGCCGGTACGGGCGTAGTACTGGTTGACGAACGAGGCGATCCAGCTCCGCATCGACGCCTGGCTCAGCCCGTAGCAGGTGGCGCCGTACGGGTTGTACTCGATGTCGAGCGCGCCGGGCAGCGTCTTTCCGTCCCTCGACCAGCCGCCGCCGTGGTCGACGAAGTAGTTGGCCTGGGTGGCGCCGGTGGTGGTGTCCGGGCGGGCGAAGTGGTAGGACCCGCGGATCATCCCGACGTTGTAGGAGCCGTTGTACTGCTGGGCGAAGTAGGGGTTCGTGTAGTACGTGCCCTCGGTCGCCTTGACGTAGGCGAACCGGGCGCCGTTGGCCCACGCGGTGGACCAGTTCACGTTGCCCTGGTAGCTGGAGACGTCCATCCCGGGCAGGCCGGCCGGGGCGGCGTGCGCGGGGGCCGCGCCGATCAGGGCCGCCGCGGCGGCGGTGACGGTGGCGAGCACGGCGGCGCCGGTGGTGCGCAGCGCCGTTCGCAGGAGACGGTGCATCTTTCCTCCCTGGGGGTTGCCGCCTGTCGGCGGCGGGAGTGTGACGAAGGGAACTGTCGCCATTAGGTCACAGGATGGCGAAACTTTTCAATAGACGTATCGAAGATTTTCTTTGAATCTGGGTGCTCGGCCGAGTGCGGCGAGCGCCTCGGCGGCGGCGCGCTCGCCGGCGGTCACCGCGCCCTCCAGGTAGCCGCTCCACCGGGTCGCGGTCTCCGTCCCGGCCCAGTGCACCCGGCCCACCGCCGCCCTCAGCGACGGACCGTAGTCGCACCACGAGCCCGGCGTCACCGAGCCGCAGAAGCAGCCCCGGGTCCACGGGTCGGCCGACCAGTCGTACTCGACCAGGTCCTCGGGACGGGCGGCGGCCGGGCCGAAGAGCGCGACCAGCGCGTCCCGCAGCGCGGCCCGGCGCGCGGCGTCCGGCAGCCGGCGCAGCGCCCGGGCCTGCGCGCCGTAGCTGAACCCGGTGAGCACCCCGCCCGGCAGCCCGGGCAGCGAGTTGTCCACCGTCTCGGTCAGCGGCCCGGTGTCCGTGGTGGCCACCCCGGAGCGGCCCTCGGCCCGCCAGAACGGCTCCGGATAGCGCGCGTGCACCTTCAACGCCGCGCCCATCGGCATCCGCTGGGTCAACCCGTCGCGCAGCGCCGGCAGCGGCGGGTCGTAGCGGATCCGGCCGGCCAGCGCCGGGGCCAGCGCGACCACCACCGCGTCCCCTCGATGCACCTCGCCACCGGCGTGGACCCGCACGCCGCCGGCGTCCTGGGCGATCGCGTCCACCGGCGACCGCAGGCGCAGCCGCTCCGGCGGCAGCGCGGCGGCCATCCGCCGCGCCAGCGCGGCCGGCCCACCGACGATCCGGTCCTGCTGGGCGCCGCCGGCCATCCCGAGCAGCGAGCCCACGCCACCGCCACTGCGCAGGTAGAACAGCATCTGCAGCAGCGACACCTCGTCCGGCGAGGCGGCCAGCAGGCCACCGGCGAGCAGCCGACCGGCGTAGCCGGCGGTGACCGGGTCCGGCCCGTTGGCGTCGAGCCAGCCGCCGAGCGTGGTGCGGTCCCACTCCGCCGCCCGCTCGGCCCGCCACGGCGCGGCCGGGTCGAGCCCGACCGCCAGCTCGTCCAGCGTGCCGAGCAGCCCGGCCAACCCGGCCGGCTCGCCGCCCGCCGGTCGCCCGTCCAGCAGCCGCGTCGGGGCGCCGTGCGCCGGCGACGCGAAAATCTCCATTCCGTACGCGGCGACCAGCGCGTACATCCGGTCCTGGGTCGGGCCGATCCACTGCGCGCCGAGGTCGAGCCACCCACCGCCGGGCAACGGGCGGCTCAACGTCCGGCCGCCCACCCGGTCCCGGGCCTCCAGCACCAGCGCCTCCGCGCCGGCGTCGGTCAGGGCGAGCGCGCAGGCCAGCCCGGAGAATCCCGCCCCCACCACGATCACCCGGCCGCCGCGCACGCCCCGGCATACCCCGATCCCGGCGGGAATCCCACACCCCCGGCGTGTCGAAACCGGCGTCCGCCGTTCGTGTGAAGGGTGGAGGGTGGCGTCGAGCCGCCCGAGGGCACGAGGAGGAACCCGTGAAGCAGTACCTGATCAGCATGTACCAGCCGACCGGCGCGGACCGGCCGGACCCGGAGTTCCTGGCCGGGGTGATGCGCGAGGTCGAGGCGATCGGCCGGGACCTGCGGGAGGCCGGGAGCTGGGTGTTCGGCGACGGCCTGCACGCGCCGGAGACCGCCACCGTGCTGCGGCCGGCCGGCGACGAGGTGCTGGTCACCGACGGGCCGTTCGCCGAGGGCAAGGAATACCTGGGCGGCGTCACGATCATCCGCGCGCCGGACCTGGACGCCGCGCTCGACTGGGGCCGCCGCTACGCCCGTGCCACCGGTCTGCCGATCGAGGTCCGCCCGTTCCAGGGCGAGGGATGACCGAGGTCGAACGGGTCTTCCGGGCCGAGTACGGCCGCGCGGTGGCCGTCCTGGTCCGCCTCCTCGGCGACATCGACCTGGCCGAGGAGGCGGTCCAGGAGGCGTTCACGGTCGCGGTGCGGCGCTGGGCCGTCGACGGCCCGCCGCCGAGCCCGGCCGGCTGGATCGTCACCACCGCCCGCAACCGGGCGATCGACCGGCTGCGCCGCGAGTCCACCCGGGCCGCCCGGC
This sequence comes from Micromonospora sp. NPDC049282, assembly GCF_043197045.1. Lineage (NCBI taxonomy): Bacteria > Bacillati > Actinomycetota > Actinomycetes > Micromonosporales > Micromonosporaceae > Micromonospora > Micromonospora sp. NPDC049282. The sequence continues at coordinate 376,413 of NZ_JBICSL010000002.1, read as the reverse complement.
AGGCCGAGGCCGCCCTGCTGCACGCCGCCGAGCCGCCCGCGGAGGAGGGGCCCGTGCCCGACGACCGACTGCGCCTCATCTTCACCTGCTGCCACCCGGCGCTCGGCCCCGCCGCCCGGGTGGCGTTGACGCTGCGCCTGCTCGGCGGCCTGAGCACCGCCGAGATCGCCCGGGCCTTCCTGGTGCCGGAGCCGACCATGGCGCAGCGCCTGGTCCGGGCCAAGGCCAAGATCCGCGACGCCGGAATCCCGTACCGGGTGCCGGGCGACGCCGACCTGCCCGACCGGCTGCGCGCGGTGCTGGCGGTGGTCTACCTGATCTTCAACGAGGGGCACACGGCCAGCGCGGGGGAGCGGTTGGGTCGCGCCGAGCTGGGCGCCGAGGCGATCCGGCTGGGTCGGCTGCTGGTGACGCTGATGCCGGACGAGCCGGAGGCGCTCGGGCTGCTCGCGCTGATGCTGCTCACCGAGGCGCGTCGTCCCGCCCGGACCGGGTCGGACGGCGTCGCGGTCTCGCTGTCCGACCAGGACCGCGGCCGTTGGGACCGGGCGCTGCTCGGCGAGGGGCAGGACCTGGTCCGGCGCTGCCTGCGGCGGAACCGACCCGGCCCCTACCAGATCCAGGCCGCGATCAACGCGGTGCACGCCGACGCGGCCACCGCCGCCGGCACCGACTGGCCGCAGGTCCTCGCGCTCTACGACCAGTTGCTGGCCTACGCGCCGGGGCCGGTGGTGGCGCTGAACCGGGCGGTCGCGCTGGCCGAGGTACGCGGACCCGCGGCCGGACTGGTCGAGGTGAACCGGCTGGACCTGTCCACGTACCACGTGTGGCACGCCGTCCGGGCCGACCTGCTGCGCCGGCTCGACCGACTGGCCGAGGCCCGGGCCGCGTACGACGCGGCGATCGCCGCCACCGCCAACACGGCGGAGCAGGAGTTCCTGCGCCGCCGCCGGGACCGGCCGAGGGAGAACACGTGAGTACACCGGAACCGCTTGTCGAGGGCCTGGCGTTCGGGGAGTCGCCCCGGTGGTTCGACGGCCGGCTCTGGCTGGCCGACTGGGGCGCCGGCGAGGTGCTGACCGTGGACGCCGAGGGGCGCACCGAGGTGGTGGTCCGGGTCGACGGCCTGCCGATCTGCTTCGACCGGCTGCCCGACGGGCGGTTGCTGGTGGTCGCCGGCCGGGACGGGCGGCTGCTGCGCCGGGAGCCCGACGGCACCCTGGTCCCGCACGCCGACCTGGCCGCGCTGGCCCCGTACCCGTGGAACGAGGTGGTGACCGACGCGCGGGGCAACGCCTACGCCAACACGATCGGTTTCGACTTCCCGGGCGGGACGTTCGCGCCGGGCTCGGTGGCCCTGGTCACGCCGGACGGCACGGCCCGGCTGGTCGCCGGCGACCTGGCCTTCCCGAACGGCATGGCGCTCACCCCGGACGGCCGGACGCTGATCGTCGCCGAGTCGTACGCCGGGCAGCTCACCGCGTTCGACGTCGCCGCCGACGGGGCGCTCGGCGCGCGGCGGGTCTGGGCGGAGGTGGCGGACTCCGCGCCGGACGGCATCTGCCTGGACGCCTCCGGCGCGGTCTGGTACGGCGACGTGCCGAACCAGTGTGCCGTCCGGGTGGCCGAGGGCGGACGGGTGCTCGACCGGATCGAACTGGACCAGGGCTGCTTCGCCACCGCGCTCGGCGGCCCGGACGGGCGCACGCTGCACATGGTCACCATGCGGTGGGATCCGGGGGCGTTGGCCGGCGGACCGCGGACCGGCAACGTGATGACGGTTCGGGTGCCCGTCCCGGGCGTCGCCTGAGCGGCCGGTGGTGGCGCTGCGGTGGATCGACGGGCATTGACGCGGCGACGGAGAAAAGTACACTCTCAGTGTAATTAGTTTCCGTGCGCGATCGACCGTGCGAGGTGACGATGAGCCCACCGGCCACCCCCACGGACGACCCCGGTCTGGCGCTGCACCACGTCGGCGTGCGCTTCGGCGGCCTGGTCGCGCTCGACGACGTCTCGCTGCGGGTGCCGCCCGGGAGCGTGGTCGGCGTGATCGGGCCCAACGGCGCCGGGAAGACCACCCTGTTCAATGTCGTCTGCGGCTTCGTGCGGCCGAGCGAGGGCTCGCTCACCCTGGACGGGCGACCGTTCCGACCCCGCCCGCACCGGCTCACCCGGCTGGGCATCGGCCGCACGCTCCAGGGCGTCGGCCTGTTCCCCGGCCTGACCGTGCTGGAGAACGTGACGGCCGGCGCCAGCCACGCGGCCCGGGCCGGTTTCGCCGCCGCACTGTTCGGCCTGCCCCGCAGCGACCGCGACGAGCGGCGGCTGCGCGCCGAGGCTCTCGACCTGCTCGCCGAGCTGGGCATCGACCGGCACGCCGCAGCCACCCCCACCACCCTGCCCTACCCGGTGCGCAAGCGGGTCGCGCTGGCCCGCGCCCTGATCGCCCGGCCCCGGCTGCTGCTGCTCGACGAGCCCGCCGGCGGGCTCGGCGCCGACGACGTGGCCGAGCTGGCCGACCTGGTCCGGGCCCTGCCGCAGCGCGCCGACGGCTGCGCCGTGCTGCTCGTCGAGCACCACATGGACCTGGTCATGTCCGTCTGCCACGAGCTGGTGGTGCTCGACTTCGGTCGGGTGATCGCCGCCGGCCCGCCGGAGCGGATCCGGGACGACCCGCGGGTCACCGAGGCCTACCTCGGCGCGGACGTGCCGGCCGAAGCCGGAGGCGCGCCGTGACCGCGGTGCTGGAGGTCGAGGCGCTCCGCGCCGGCTACGGCCCGGTGCCGGTGCTGCGGGACGTGGCGTTCACCGTGCCGGCCGGCACCGTCGCCGCCGTGCTCGGCGCCAACGGCGCCGGGAAGACCACGCTGCTGCGTACCCTCTCGGGTCTGCTGCGCCCCACCGGCGGCCGGATCCGGTACGCGGGGGAGGACCTGCGCGGCGTCCGGGTGGAACACCTGGTCCGGCGCGGCCTGGCGCACGTGCCGGAGGGCCGCGGGGTGGTGACCGAGCTGACCGTGGCGGAGAACCTGCGCCTCGGCGGCCTCTGGCGACGGGACCGGGCCGACGCGCGGCGGGCGCGCGACGAGGTGTACGAGATCTTCCCGGCGCTGGCCCGCCGCCGTGACCATCTCGGCCACCAGCTCTCCGGCGGGGAGCGGCAGATGCTCGCGCTCGGCCGGGCGTTGATCGCCCGCCCGCGGCTGCTGCTCCTCGACGAGCCGTCGCTCGGGCTGGCCCCCACGGTCACCGCGCAGATCATGGCGCTGCTGCGACGGCTGCGTGACGAGCAGGGGCTGACCGTGCTGCTGGTCGAGCAGAACGTCCGCACCGCGCTCTCCGTCGCCGACCAGGGGATCGTCATGTCGCTCGGGCGGGTGGTGACCGCCGCGCCGGCGGCCCGGCTGCGCGACGACGACCGGCTGCGGCACGCGTACCTCGGGTTCTGACCGGCGAGCGGGAAGGGTCGCGGATGCAGCGGTTCTGGTTCCTCACCTTCGACGGGCTGGCCGCCGGTGCGGTGTACGCGGCGTTCGCGCTCGCGCTGGTGCTCATCTGGCGGGCCGCCCGGGTGGTCAACTTCGCCCAGGGCGCGATGGCCGTCGCCACCGCGTACGTCGGCTACGCGGTCATCGCCGCGACCGGCTCCTACTGGCTGGGCCTGGCCGCCGCGGTGCTGGCCGGGCTCGCGCTGGGCGCGCTCGTGGAGCGGGTGCTGATGCGGTTCGTCGGGCCCGCCGGCCCGCTCAACCAGGTGATCGTCGCGCTCGGTCTGGTACTGCTGGTCCAGGCGGTGCTCGGCATGGTCTTCGGCAACGGCTACCGGCCGGCCCCGGCGCCGTTCGACACCGACGCGCTCACCGTCGGCGGGGTCGCCGCGCTGTCCCCCTACGACCTCTGGGTGCTCGGCGCGGCGCTGACGGTCGTGGTGCTGCTCGCGCTGCTGTTCACCCGGACGCCAGTCGGCCTGCGGATGCGGGCGGCGGCGTTCGCCCCGGAGGTCTCCCGGCTGCTCGGCGTGAGCGTCGGCCGGATGCTGACGCTCGGCTGGGCGCTGGCCGCCGGGGTCGGCGCGCTCGCCGGCATGCTCGTCGTCCCCACCGGCCTGGGCCTGCACCCGCACGCCATGGACCTGGTCTTCGTCGTCGCGTTCACCGCCGCCGTGGTCGGCGGACTGGACAGCCCGGTCGGTGCCGTGGTCGGCGGGCTGCTGGTCGGGCTGATCCTGTCGTACGTCACCGGCTACCTGGGGCCGGACACCACCCCGCTGGCCGTGCTGGTGCTGCTGCTGGCCGTCCTGCTGGTCCGCCCCGGCGGGCTCTTCTCCGCGGCGAGAGCGAGGCACGTGTGACCACCACCCGAACCGGACCGACGACACCGGTCGCGTTGCGTCGACTGCTGCCCGGGGCGCCCGCCGGCGGTGGCCCCCGCGGGTCGACCCTGCTGCGGCACCTCACCGGGGCGGTGCTCGCCGGCACGCTCGTCGTGCTGGTCACCAACCAGCTCCCGCCCTACCAGAACCTCCAGGTGGCCCGGGTCTGCGCGTTCCTCTGCGTCACCGCCGGGCACACCGTGCTGGTCGGGCTCAACGGCCAGCTCTCCCTGGGCCACGGCGCGCTGATGGCCACCGGCGCCTACACGGTGGCCCTGGTGCAGCAGGGCCTCGACGAGCGGGCCGTGGGCGGGTGGTGGGTGCTGCCGGGCTCGCTGCTGGCCGCCGTCGCGGTGACCGCGCTGGGCGGGCTGGTGGTCGGGTTGGCCGCGGCCCGGCTGCGCGGCCCCTACCTGGCCGGCGTGACCCTGGCGGTGGCGACCCTGGTGCCGGCCGTCACCACGATCTTCACCGGGGTGTTCAACGGCGAGCAGGGTCTGCGTTTCCCGGCGCAGACCCCGCCGGCGGCACTCGGTCCGTACTTCCAGCCCGAACGCTGGCTGGCCTGGATCGCGCTGGCCGCCGCCCTGCTCACCGTGCTGCTCTTGGCCAACCTGGTGCGCAGCCGGTACGGCCGGTCGCTGCGGGCGGTCCGCGACGACGAGGTCGCCGCCCGGCTCGCCGGCATCCCGGTGGCCCGCACCCAGGTGCTCGCGTTCGTGGTCAGCGCCGGCTGCGCCGGCCTCGGCGGCGGCGTGTACGCGGTGCTCACCGCCACCGTGGCCCCGGGCAAGTTTCCCCTCGACCTGTCGCTGTTCCTGCTCATGGCCATCGTGATCGGCGGCCTCGGGAGCCTGGCCGGCGCGGTCTGGGGCGCGCTGCTGCTGGTCGCCCTGCAGGACCTGCCCGCCCTGCTCACCGAGCACCTCGACCTGCCCGCCGGGCTGGCGCAGCGGCTGGAGGGCAACCTCGCGCTGGCCGTGTTCGGCCTGATCCTCATCGTCGTCATGCTCGCCGCCCCGGGCGGACTGCAGGGTGGCGTCCGCGCCCTCGCCACCCGACTCCGCGCCGCCGTACGCCGCGCACCGGACCGCTGACCTCACCGGTCCCCACCACCCGCACCGGATTGGAGAACCATGCGCACCACCACCCGCCGCGTTCTCGCGGCCGCCGCCGGCCTGGCCCTGTTGGCCACGCTGCCGGCCTGCGCCGACGACGCGAAGCAGGCCGCCGAGAACGTCCCCGGCGTCACCGACGGCGAGATCGTCATCGGCACCCACCAACCGCTCACCGGCCCCGCCGCGCCCGGCTACTCGAAGATCTCCGCCGCGGTGAAGGCGTACTTCGAGCACGTCAACGGCAAGGGCGGGGTGCACGGCCGGAAGATCGTCTACAAGGTCATGGACGACGGCTACAACCCGGCCAACACCGAGAACGTGGTCCGCAAGCTGGTCCTCGACGACAAGGTCTTCGCGCTGCTCGGCGGGCTCGGCACGCCGACGCACACCAACGTGCTGGAGTTCGTCAAGGCCCAGCGGGTGCCGGACCTCTTCGTCGCCTCGGGCAGCCGCAACTGGAACCAGCCAAAGAAGTATCCGACCACGTTCGGCTGGCAGCCCGACTACACGGTCGAGGGCAAGATCCTGGCCGGTTGGGTCAAGCGGGAGTTCCCCGGCGCCAAGGTCTGCCACTTCGGCCAGAACGACGACTTCGGCCGGGACTCCCTGGCCGGGGTGGAGCAGGTGCTCGGCCCGGTCGCGGCGAAGCAGACGTACACCACCACCAACCAGCAGGTCGGGCCCGCGATCGGCGCGCTGCGGGCGGCCGGCTGCCAGGTGGTGATCTCGGCGAGCATTCCCGGGTTCACCGCCCTGGCCATGGGTCAGGCCGCCGGGCAGGGCTTCCGGGCGCAGTGGGTGGTGTCCAACGTGGGTGCCGACTACACCACACTGTCCGCCCAGCTCGGCGACAAGAAGGTGATCCTTGAGGGCATGGTCGCCGACAACTACCTGCCCATGGTGGGCGACACCGCCAACCCGTGGATCCGGGAGTTCAGCCGGATCCACCAGCGGTTCAACGCGGGCAACCCGATCGACGGCAACGCGGTCTACGGCTATTCGATGGCCTACACCTTCGTGCAGGCGCTGCTCGCCGCCGGGCCCGAGCCCACCCGGGAGAAGCTGGTCGAGGCCGTGCGCAAGGGCGGCTTCCGCGGGCCCGGACTCACCCCCTTCCGGTACGCCGAGGGCGTGCACGCGGGCTACAGCGGGGTCCGGCTGAGCCGGGTCAGCGGTGGTGCGCAGACCTACTTCGGCCCGACGTACACCACCGACGACGGCGAGGCGGCGGTCACCGAGTTCACCGAGCCGCCGGCGACCCCGCCGGCGGACGCGGTGCCGACCGCCTGAGTGGCCGGCGTGCCGTCGGGCGGGTGCCGGCCGCCCGACGGCACGCACGTAGAGTCGCCGTCGGTAGCCGAGCACAGGGAGCCGTCCGTGATCGAGGTGGAGAGCGACCCGCCGGCGCGGGTGGACGGCCGGGCGGCGCGGGCCGAGCGGACCCGTGCCGCGATCGTCGAGGCGCACCTGGCGCTCATCGACGCCGGCGACCTGCGGCCGACGGGGGAGCGGATCGCGGAGCGGGCCGGCGTGTCGCTGCGTACCCTGTGGACCAACTTCAAGGACATGGAGACGCTGTTCGCCGCCACCGGGCGGCGGATCGGCGAACGGCAGGCCGCGCTCTGGCGGCCCGTCCCGCCGGAGCTGCCGCTCGCCGTGCGCATCGCCGAGTTCTGCGGCCAGCGCGCCCGGCTGCTCGAGGTGCTGGCGCCGCCGGCCCGCGCGTCCGCGCTGCGGGAGCCGTTCTCACCGCAGTTGCGGCGCAACCGGGAGGCGGCCATCGCCCGGGTCCGGGAGGAGATCGAGACCGTGTTCGCCGCCGAGTTGGCGAACGCGGGGCCGGGGCGGGCGCAGCTGCTGGACGCGCTGACCGTGGCCGGCACCTGGGCCGCCTGGTCGATGATGCGCGACGCCATGGGGCTCGACGTCGAGGCGGCCCGGGAGGTCATGGCCCGCACGCTGGGCGCGCTGCTCAGCGCCGGCTCCCGCTGACCGGACGGCCTACTCCTCCCGGAGCCGGCGCAGGATCCGGGTCAGCTCCGCCTGGTCGCCGGGGTCGAGCGCGGCGAAGAACCGTTCCGCCTCGGTGGCCCGGGCCTCCCGGATGGCGGTGCCGACGCGGTCGCCCTCGGCGGTCGGCGCGACCAGGGTGGCCCGCCGGTCGCCCGGGTCGGGCCGCCGTTCGACCAGGCCGCGCTCCTGGAGGCCGTCGACCACCTCGGTGGCCGAGCGGGGGGCGATGCGCAGGTGCTCGGCGAGCGTGCCGGGCCGCAGCGCGCCGTGCCGCAGCAGCACGCCGAGCGCGCGTGCCTGCCCGGGGCTGATCTCCCACGGTTCGAGCGCGCGTTTGGTCTGGTGGCGCAGTCGCCGGGTCACCGCCCAGAACGTCTCGGCCAGGCTCTCCTCGTCGCTGCCGGTCACGGGAATACGGTAGCAGCCTGTCCTGTTGTTCCCTCATGATGAGGTAACCTCAGCATTACCCCGGACAGAGGAGAACCCCCTTGGATCACACCCCCGACGGCCGCGGAGCCGGCCGAACCGTGTCCCCGGCCGAGAAGGCCCAGGCCCGCGAGGTGTCGCTGCGCCGCATCGGCGGCCTGTTCACCGCCCACCGCGGCCCGCTCGCCGCCGTGGTGGCGATCATCGTGGCGTCCTCGATCATCGCGATGGCCTCGCCGTTCCTGCTGCGTACCGTGATCGACCGGGCCCTGCCCGAGCGTGACCTGACGCTGCTGGCCTGGCTGGTCGCGGCCATGGTCGCGGTGGCCGCGGTGACCGCCGTGCTCGGCGTCGCCCAGACCTGGATCTCCACCCGGGTCGGCCAGGAGGTCATGCACCGGCTGCGCACCGACGTCTTCGCCCACCTCCAGCGGCAGTCGATCGGCTTCTTCGTGCGCACCCGCACCGGCGAGGTGCAGTCGCGCATCACCAACGACATCGGCGGCATGCAGGCGGTGGTCACCTCCACCGCCACCTCGATCGCCGCCAACCTCACCACCGTCGTCGCCACCACCGTCGCCATGCTGGCGCTGAGCTGGCGACTCACCCTCGTCTCGGTGCTCGTGCTGCCGCCCGCGCTCTGGCTCACCCGCCGGGTCGCCCGGCTGCGCCGGGAGATCACCGCCCGCCGCCAGCGGGAACTGGCCGACCTCACCGTGACCATCGAGGAAGGGCTGTCGGTCAGCGGCGTACGACTGGCCAAGACGCTCGGCACCGGGGCGGCGCTGGTCGACCGGTTCACCGCCTCCTCGGCCCGCCTGGTCGACCTGGAGCTGCGCTCCGAGCTGGCCGGCCGCTGGCGGATGGCCGCCATGACGATCGTCTTCGCCGCCATCCCCGCGGTGATCTACCTGGGCGCCGGCCTGCCCGGCACCGCGGGCACGCTCACCATCGGCACCCTGGTCGCCTTCACCGCGCTGCAGGGCAACCTGTTCCGCCCGCTGATGGGCCTGCTCAACGTGGGTGTCACGCTGACCGCCTCGCTCGCGCTGTTCGCCCGGATCTTCGAATACCTCGACCTGCCGGTGGAGGTCGCCGAGCCGGCCCGCCCGGCGTCGCTGGACCCGGCCAGGGTCCGCGGCCACCTGCGCGTCGAGGACGTGACCTTCAGCTACCCGGGCAGCGACACCGCCGCCCTGGCCGGCGTCAGCCTGGACGTCCCGGCCGGCACCAGCCTGGCCCTGGTGGGGGAGACCGGCTCCGGCAAGAGCACGCTCGCCGCCCTGGTCAGCCGGCTGCACGACCCGGACGCCGGCCGGATCACCATCGACGGCGTCGACCTGCGCGACCTGCGCCTGGCCGACCTGGCCGCCGTGGTGGGCGTGGTCAGCCAGGAGACCTACCTGCTGCACGCCACCGTGCGGGAGAACCTCCGGTACGCCCGGCCGGACGCCACCGACGCCGACCTCGAGGCCGCCGCGCGGGCCGCCCGGATCCACGACCTGATCGCCGCGCTGCCCGACGGCTACGACACCATGGTCGGCTCCCGCGGCCACCGCTTCTCCGGCGGCGAGCAGCAGCGCCTGGCCATCGCCCGGACGCTGCTGCGCGACCCGCGGATCCTGGTCCTCGACGAGGCAACCAGCGCGCTGGACACCGAGACCGAGCGTGCGGTGCAGCGGGCTCTGGACGAGCTGGCCCGGGGCCGCACCGTGGTGACCATCGCGCACCGCCTCTCCACGGTCCGCGACGCCGACCGGATCGCCGTGCTCGACCACGGCCGGATCGTCGAGTCCGGCACCCACGACACCCTGCTCGACCGCCACGGCCGCTACGCCACCCTGCTCGGCTGACTGTCCCTCCCCACCCGTCCCCTCCCCACCCCACCCCTCCCCACCCGTCCCCTCCCCACCCGTCGATCCGTGCGCGGCCGCCAAGGCGCCCGCGACGTCCCGCGCGCCCCACCCTGACCGTGAGTGGAACGGCATGGGTGTGTCGCGGGGCGGTGGACACCCATGACGTTCCACTCGGGCCCCACCGTGGCCGTGAGTGGAACGGCATGGGTGTGTCGTGACCCGGTGGGCACCGCGTTCCACCCGGCCGGCGGGCGACCCGCCGCCGACACAGCGACCCCGCGACCGCAGCTCTCACCCCGACCGCGGCCCTCACGCGTACCGCCATCCCGCTGACCCCCAGCGCTGAAAGCTGACATTCAGGGGGCCGTAACTGCGAGATCGCCGCGTCGGGTCGGGAGTGCGTCGGTCATGACGGTGACTGACGGGAGCTGCTGTCAACTTCGCGGTCGACGCGCTGAGGGTGGGGGGTCAGGGGGTGGGAGCAGGGGCTCCAGGGGGGTGAACGTCTCCACCGGGGGGTCGGGGGTGGTCCGCGGCGGGCGCTCGCCGGGCGCGCGGGGTGGTCGGCTCGGGTCTGCCGGATCCCGTCGGGTCGGGTCGGGGCGGGTGGGTTCGGGACGGGGCGGCTCGGGTGGGGCGTCGTGTCCGTGCTCCTGGGCGTACGCGGCGCGCCGGCGGGCCAGGTCACGCTCGCACTCCAGCGCGATGCGCTGCTCCCAGTACGGCTGGAGCAGGCGACGGACCCGCTCGTCCAGGTGCACCGTGACGTCCGGCTCGCAGGCGAACGTCACCTCCCCGCGCGCGTACGTCCAGGGCGGCGGATCGTCGGCGGCCAGCGCCGCGGTCAACGTGGCGAGCAGCTCGCGCGGGCGGTGCGGCGGCACCTCGACCGCGCACCGGGCGGCCAGGCGGTGCAGGCGCTGCGCCGCCTGCGGCTGGAAGTAGTCGACGTACCAGCCGAACAGCTCCGGCCGGGCGGTGTCGGAGGACCAGGTGAACGTGGCCCGTACTCCGAATACGTAGACCTGGCCCTGTGCCGGCACCACAAGTGGCTCCAGGAAACGCCTGTCGACCGTGGTCACCCGCGTCGGCGGCTCCTCGGTCCACCACAGTTGCCGCAGCGTCGGCTGCGCGCCGGCCCAGAACCTCCGGGTACGCGAGCGCGCCGCGTCGCCGAGCGTCCGGGCCCGGACGGCCCAGCGGCGCCGCCGGCCGTCGACCGGTACGCCGGGTGTCGGCCGTGGGCCCGGGTCCTCCGGCTCTCCGGTCATCGCACCCCCTCTCCGCCGGGCGGGCAGCCGTCCGCCCGGGCGTCGCGGTCGGCGGCGCCGAGCGGTCGGGCGAGGGGTGTACGGACCGTCGTGTGCGGCGGTCCGCGACCCAAACTAACAACTGGGTCCGGCCGTGGCCGGCAGCCGCGCGGGCGGCCCGTCCGACACCTGGTCGGCCGATCGGACGACACGTCCCCTAGTCCTATCGGGGGGACAGTGTGCCGAGCCTGTTAACGTTCTCATGCGGTCGGTCCCGTGCACGGGACCGACCGTCCAGACCGGACGCCGATCTCACGGTGATGTCTTGATTCCGCTAGGTGGCGCTTCGTAGCGTGGGGCTCCGCAATCCTTCCGGCGGTGGGGCGCCACCGGAGGGATGCGATCGTCACTGTGGGGTGTGAATGCTGATCGCCGGAGCCGTACCGGTCGCGAGCGTCATGGCGGAACTGAGTGCCGAGCGGTCCCTGTTCCACTCCGAGGCCGACTTCCAGCACGCGTTCGCCTGGACGGTGCGCCGGCTCGACGGCGCCCTCCGGGTCCGCCTCGCGGTGCGGCAGGAGCAGCACGAACACCTGGACCTGCTCTGCCACGGCCCCGGCGGCCGGACGGCGATCGAACTGACCTACGTCACCATCCGCTGGAACGGCGCCGATCCGCACACCGGCGAGGACTACGCCCTGCGCAGCCACACCGCCGCCGAGATCGTCCGGAACCGTTTCGTCGCCGACGTCGAGCGGCTGGAGCACCTCTGCCGCTCCGGCCCGGCCGACACGCACGGTCTCGCCCTCCTGCTCACCAACGACCACGCGCTGTGGCGGGCGCCCGCCGTCGACCAGCCCACCCGGGACCGCGAGTTCCGGCTCCACAACGGTCGCCGGCTCACCGGCCTCCTCAAGTGGGGGGTGGACGGGCGTTACTTCCCGCCGAACGAACGTCACCTGAGCGGCGACTACCGGCTCGACTGGCAGGACTTCACCCAACTGCCGGGGCGGCACGGCCAGTTCCGCTGGCTCGCCGTGCCGGTCGCGGGGAGGAACTGACCGCATGGGCGTCGAGGCACGCCAGGCCGCCGGCCGGACGATCGAATCCCTCAGGTCCCGCGCCGAGCGGCGGTACGACCGGGTCTGGACTCCCGACGTCCTCCGCCGTAACCCGGAGGTGCAGGGCTTCGCCGTCCTCCACCGTGGCGGTCTGGCGTTGGTCCACGGCACGGTCACCCGGGACGACCCGACCCGCTGCTGCGTCCGGATGGCCTGCGCGGCCGGCGCGGACGTGACGGACGCCGCCGAGGCGACGGTCTGGGCGAACATCAGGAACCAGTTGACCGACGAAGGCCGCTACCACTGCGTCGCCACGGCCGACCGGAGCGCCTGCCACGTGGTGTTCACCCGGGACGTCCGGCGCCCGTTGACCGAGGACGTGACCGCGCCCGAGTCGCAGGCCGTACGCGATCTGCTCGACGGCGCGCTGGCGGCGTGCGTCCACAACGCCACGGCCGACTTCCGCGACCTGTCCGCCTACCTCGCGGCCCGCCCGCTGGAACCCACCGAGGCCGACGCCCGGACCCTGTTCGACTACGCCTGGGGCTGAGCCACCCGGGCCGCCCGGCGGGGCGGCGTCGGCTCCTCGGCCCGCCGCAGTCCCGCGAGCTGGACGAAGATCTCCCGCTTCGCGGTGGCGACGGCACGTCGGTCGAGGACGTAGCCGGTCAGCCAGGTCCAACCGGTGTACGCCAGCTCGGGACCCACCGCCACGACCCGGAACGTCAACGCCCGGTCGCCGCCGAACTGCACCGAGGCGTGGCCGTCGACCCGCAGCAGGTCACCCGGTTGCGGACGCACCGCTACCAGTGGCCCTGGTTGGGCGGCCGGCACTCGCGGGCGTGCATCGCCTGCCAGTCGCGCAGCGCCCGCTTCAGACGCTCGTTCTCCACGGTCAGCCGCCGTACCTGCCGGTGCAGGTCGGTCAGCTCGTCGGCGACCTCGGCCTGGAACGCGCGTACCTGACCGGCGTCGACGCCCCGCCGGCGCGGGTCGAACGCGCGGGTGCGGGCCTCGTGCGGGGTCAGCCGGGCCGGCAGGCCGGTCCCGTAGAGCTGGCCGGAGCGGTACACCTCGGTCACGTCGGTCCCTTCCCGGTTGCGTCCGCGCCTTCGGGTGCACTTGTTGTCGGTAGGGCGACCAGAAGTGCACCCAAAGGCGCGGCCTCGATCGGCGGAGCGGTTCGGTGGGTCGGGACGGGCACGCGCACCCGCCCCGACCGGGGGAGTGAGCCGAACTCGTTGCCACGCGAGGAGCAGCTCGATGGGCGTTTCGTGATCAAATTGGCGTGCCACGCAAGGAGCGCCATGCCTACGACACCCGACTACATCCGCATTGCCGACGACATCATCGCTGGTGTCAGGGGTAAGGGACTCAAGCCAGACGACAAGCTGCCGTCGATCGCTCAGATGGCGGCGGACTACAAGGTGGGTACCTCGACCATTCAGATGGTCTACGTCAGGCTGGAAGCGTTGCGCGTGATCCGGCGGCACCAAGGCAAGGGCGTCTTCGTGACGGACCCGAAGACCTGGATGAGAGAGCCGTAGCCAGATTCAGTCCAGCAGGGCCTTCAACCACTCGTCGGTGTGGCGCTCGGTGTAGTCGGCGTCGGCGCACCACACGTCGCCGTGCCCGGTCCGCCGGTGGGTCGTCGACATGCTCGCCGGTCGTCTGTGGACCCTGTTCGAGGAGCTGACCGACGTCACCTGCCCACTGGCCATGACGGACACCGGCTCGGGCGACCCGTCATACTGTCCCTGATGACCGTGGTCGTGCGTACCGAAGATGGTTGTCGCCTGTGGGCCGACCAGGCCGGCGCGGGACCGCCGCTGGCGTTCTGTCACGGCGGTCCGGGCCTCTGGGACTACCTCGACCCGGTCGCCCGGCTGTTCGAAGCCGACGCCCGCACCATCCGGTGGGACCAGCGTGGCTGCGGGCGCTCGCAGCGGTGCGAGCCGTACACGATCGCGCGCTTCGTGGCCGACCTCGACGCGGTCCGCGAGCAACTGGGCGGCCCTCGGGTGGCGCTGCTGGGACACTCGTGGGGCGCGCACCTGGCGCTGCGGTACGCCATCGCACACCCGGAACGGGTCAGTCACCTGATCTACGTCTCCGGCACCGGGATCGACCCCGATCGTGGCTGGCACCCGCACTACGAGCGGAACCTGCGACTTCGGCTCGGCGCGCACCTGGACCGATGGGCGGCGCTCGGCGCCCGCGCCCGCACCCCCGCCGAGGAACGCGAATGGGCGGTCCTGCAGTGGTCGGCCGACTTCGCCGACCCCGACACCGCCCTGCGGCACGCCGAGGCCATGGCCACCCCGTGGCTGGGCGTCAACCGGGACTGCAACCGGGCCGTCAACGCCGAGGTGAAGCGGGAGCTGAGGGAATCCGACCTCGCGGCCCGGTGCCGGACGCTCGACCTGCCTGTGCTGATCGTCGACGGCGCCGAGGACATCCGGCCCCGCTGGGGCGTCAACTCGCTGCACCAGGCATTGCCGAACTGTGCGCGGGTGAGCCTGGCCGGGGCGGGTCACCTGCCGTGGGTCGAGGACGCGGAGGGTTTCCGCCGTGCCGTCGCCACCTACCTGACACCGCCTCACGGCTCCGATCAGGCCCGTGACCCGGTCAGGGGATAGCGGCAAGATCCGGTCTCGTGCAAGCTGTCCGATGTGAAGGCCTTCGTCGGAGTGACGGACGCGAAGTGGTATCGGTTCCTGTCGGCCCGCCCCGACCTGACCGAGGTCAACTTCTGGCGGCCGTCAGGTGGCGCGTTCCGTGCGTTGACGCCGGGTGAACCCTTCTTCTTCAAGGCGCACCACCCGCTCAACCGGGTGATCGGCGGCGGCTTCTTCAGCGGCTTCGAGCGATTGAGGATCTCCGAGGCGTGGGATCTCTTCGGTGAGGCCAACGGCGTCGCCAGCCTCGACGAGATGCGCCGGGTGGTCGGTGGCTACCGGAGGCAGCCGATCGCACCGGACGAGGACCCCCTCATCGGTTGCATCTTCGTCCGGGACAGCGTCTTCTTCCCCGACGACTCCACCGTCGACCCACCTCCGGCCTTCGCGCCGAACGTGGTGCAGGGAAAGACGTACGAGCTGGCGGACCCGGCCGCAGCCGACTACTTCGGTCTGTTGCTGCACCGTCTGCTGGGCGGCGTCGTGGAGTTCGACCCGCGCGAGCCGTGGCACCGCCCCGGCCCGGTCTACGGCGATCCGCGACTCACGCCGCAGCGCCTGGGTCAGCAGTCGTTCAAGGCCGTGGTCCTCGGCGCCTACGGCCGGCGCTGCGCGATCACCGGGAACAAGGTCCAACCGGTGCTTCAGGCGGCCCACATCCGACCGCTGCCGAAGGGCGGCGAGCACCGGATCGACAACGGCATGCTCCTCAAGTCGGACGTGCACATCCTCTTCGACCGCGGATACCTGGGCGTGGATCCGAAGTATCGGTTGATGGTCAGCCCACGGCTGCGCAGCGAGTTCGGGAACGGGGACCAGTTCTACGCCAGGGCCGGCTCCGTCATCGCGCTGCCGGAGCGACGGGTCGACCGGCCCAACGCCGAGTTCCTCGAATGGCACCTGGACACCGTGTTCAAGGCGGCCTGACCGTCACCGACGGAGCACTGAAGAGAGCCTTCGAGCCCTTGCGCGGTGGATGAGACAGGCGCTGACGGCTATCTGACTCTGGGCTCAGGCCGGCCCGCGAAGATCCGATAGTGTCACCGAAAGCACTGCTCCGACTGCTTTCCGTACGTGCGAGGCGGATCATCTTGGGGGGTCTGATGGCGCCGAGCAACCGTTCGGCCGTGCTGATCGGCGTCAACGCCTGCGGGGCCGATGTGCAGTTGCCCACCCTGCGCTACGCCGAGAACGACGCGCGGGAGATGCAGTCCGTGCTGCTGGACCCGGACATCGGCACCTTCGACAACGTCGACCTTTTCGTCGGTCCGGACGCCAGGTGGCACGACATCAAGACCCGGCTCCGGGACATCGCCGTCGACTCGCGTCCGTCCGACCTTCTGCTCGTCTACTTCGCCGGTCACGCGCTGGTGCCCGAGTGGAACACGCAACTCGACGCCTACCTCGTCACCGCGGACCTCGATCCGGGCACGCTGCGCCGGGAGCCGGACAACGGGCTCCGGATGGCGTTCCTGAAGCGGGACGTGTTCGAGACGTTCGCGGGCACGTCCTTCCTCGTTCTCGACTGCTGCCACGCCGGGATCTACCGGGACGTCGCCCTGCGGCACGCCGAGGTGTTGCAGACCTACCGCACGCAGGTCGACCGGCACAGTGCGCTCCTCGCCTGCCCCACCGGCGCGGCGGCTCGGGAGAGCGACGAGCATCGGCACGGGCTGCTGACCCATCACCTGCTGCGCGGGCTGCGCGGAGAGGCCGGCGACAACGGCCGGGTGTCGTTCGGGCAACTGGCCGACTACGTCGCGCTCCAGGGTCTCGAACCGCCCCCGGTCCCGCTCGTGCAGACGTACGGTCCGACCACGTTCCTCACCCACCCGCCGGTGTCGCGCCACGAGCGCCAGGCGCTGAACACGTCCGCCAGGCCCGGCACCATCCAGCCGTGCAAGAGCCCGCTCGACGACCGCGCGAGTTCGATCCTTCAGCTCCTGAGCCGAGTGTTCCCGGCCAGCTCCGACCGGTCGCCGGCACATCAGCCGGATCAGGCCGGACGTACGGAACTCATCCGGCACGCCCTCGATGCCGCGTCCGTGGCGGTCGTCGAGTTCTCCGGTCAGGGGATCGGCGTGGTCAACTCGACCGGCCGGTTCGACAAGGACGAGCTGTGGCCACTGCTCGAGCGCAGTGCCCCCGACACCCTGCAGTTCCGCACGTCGGTGCCGGGGCACATCGTCTCGGACGACGCCGACCGTCGGCTGCTCTGTGTGCCCGTGTCGTTCGACAACGACCGGACCCTCGCGCTGATCGTGGTGGACCCCGCAGTGGCACTGCTCGACATGGGTGAGCCGCTGGCCATCATGTTGCGCACGATCTGGGACTCGGATCCGCTGGACAACCCGACCGAGGCCGAGATGCGGGTGATGACCGCCCTGCGCACCAACTTCGGGCGCCTGCCGGTCACCCTCTACCAGTACGCCTTCAGCCTCTACCAGAAGCTGATCGGCTCCATGACCATGGTCTTCCAACCTGTGGTGGAACTCGACCAGCGCCCGGCCGGCGTGAGCATCCAGAGCTACGAGGCCCTGGCCCGCCGCACCGAGCGGGAGAAGCGCGCCCCGTTCACGGCGCTGCAGATGGCACACGTCTGGGGCGACCGGTTCATCATCGAACGCGACACCCTCCTCCTGGAGAAGGCGATCACGTCCTACGCCCTGGCCGACGCCGAGGCGCCCTGGCAGGGCACGAAGCCGCTCTCGGTGAACGTCGCGGTGCGCTCACTGCTCAGCGACTCCTACCTCAGCCACGTGAGCAAGGCCCTCGCCGACGCCGGCCTCCATCCGCGCACCCTGACGCTGGAGATCTCCGAACAGGACCCGATCGAGCCGGGTCCGGGCGAGCAGTGGCCGCAGGAGCCGCTCGCCTACTTCCACCGGCGGCTCACCGCTCTCGCTCGCGACCTTCGGATTCACTTCGCGGTCGACGACTTCGGTGTCGGCTACGCGTCGCTGGCGCGGATGGCCGAGTTGCCGTTGACCCAGATCAAGGTCGATCGGGCCGTCCTGCACCATCCGTTGGCCGTGGAGGAACTCGCGCTCGTGGCTCGGGTGGCGCGTGACGCGCTGCATCGCGGACACGCGCCGCAGGCCCGTGCGGTCATCGTCGAGGGTTACGACGACGAGGCGCCGGTCGAGCTGAAGCAGATCTACGACCTCGGCATCCATCACGTCCAGGGGTACTTCTGCGGAGAGGCCGCGACGACGTCGCTGCGTCCGCTCGACCAGGCGGTCCGGGACCGCATCGCCACTCGGGTAAGGGGTGCGGAATGACCGGCGTCAAGCTGCTGTTGCCGGCAGACATCCTCGAAGAACTGGATCTGCCGTACGAAGGTGTCCGCGATGTCCCGGCCCTGACCGTCGCCGTCGACGCGGTGAGTGTCGTGGCCAACCTGGCCACTCTGGCCACCCTGCAACCTCACCTGGGTGCGCTGGTCGCGGCGATCCGCAACTGGCGGCTGCGTGACCCCCGGCCATCGGTGACCCTGACCGTCAAGGGACCGGGAATCGACCTGAAGGTCGACCTGCCCCGCAACGTCAGCAGGGCCCAACTTCTGGCGCAACTTCAGCCACTCCTCGAAGAGGAATGATCATCAGCGTGCTGGGCAACCTCGCGACCCAACTACCGGCCCTGCTCGGAGTGCTTGTCGGTACGGCGGGCACGATGCTCGCCACGGGCCTGAACGAGCGGACCCGGTGGCGCCGGAGCCAGACCGTCCGGTGGGACGAGCGGCGGCTCGACGCGTACGTGGAATTGACGAAGGCGGTCAAGGAGATCCACGCGGTGGCGACCCAGATGCTCGGCGCGCATCGTCCCGGGGCGAGGCGTCCGCCGCTCGACCGGAGCGAGGGAGTGGCCCGACTGGCCGAGGCGGACGTCCGGCACACCCTGGCCTGGGAGGCGGTGCTCCTGCTCGGCGACGAAGGGACCGTCAGCGCTGCCGCCGAGTGGCGGCATGCGGTCCGCGACATCGAATCGGCGGCACGGGATCTGCCCGACCCCCCGACGGACGTGCCCGGAATGATCCAGCGGGCCGACCTGGGACGCGACCGGTTCTACCGGGCTGCCCGGGAGAGCCTCGGTGTTCGCGGGGGCTCGGTGGAGCAGGTGCGGCACCTGCTCGGGAAAACCGTTCCGGCGCAGCCGGTGGCACTCCCGCCGGAGCGGGGCCGTGGCCGCCCGGCGGCACCCGCGTCGGACTCCTGACCCATCGATGCACTGTCATTAATGGATGTTCGGCCGGTGTCGACGAGCTGATCATCCTGGTCGGATGTCGGGACGGACATCGCCGTTCGACGATGACAGGAGGGACCGTGCGCACACCATCCCGTGCGTTGACGGGGACCACCGCGCTGCTCATGGCAGCCGGAATGGTCCTGACCGCCGCAGCCGGCGGTCAGGCGGCACCCCGGGAAGAGACCCACACCCAGGCCTCACCCGACCACCTGCCGGGCGACCGGCACGACACCAAGGCCCGTGACAACCGCAAGGGACGCGTCGCGGTCAGCGAGCGGCAGCGGGACCGGGCCGCCGCGCTCGGCGCGCGGGCCCGCTGGACCGACTTCGGTACGCCGGCCACGCTCACCTCGACCGGCCGGCCGCTCGCCACCGGGCTGCCCGCCGACCCGGCCGCCGCGGCCCGCGCCTACGTGGCCGCGAACTCCGACGTGCTCGGGTTGACCGCCGAGGGCGCCGCCGCGCTGGAGCAGTTGACCGTGGCGCCGATGGGGCAGGGCGCGACCGTGCTGTTCCGGCAGCGCTTCGGCGAGCTGCCGGCCGCCGTCGACGGCATGCTGGCGATCGGTGTACGTCAGGGGTCGGTCTGGCACGTCAGCTCGTCGCTGGCGCGTGACGCCCAGGCGCCGGCGCCGGCCACGATCGACGCCGCCCAGGCGCGACGGGTCGCGGTCGCCGACTCCGGCCGCGCCGACGCGCGGGTGCTGCGTACCTCGTTGGTCGCGGTGCCCACCGCGGACCGGGGGGCGCGGGCGGCCTGGGAGGTCGTGCTCGGCGCCGACACCACAGGCGCGGACCCGGCCGCCTACGCCACCTACGTGGACGCCCGCGACGGCGCGGTGCTGGTCCGCGAGGACCTGATCGACCACGCGGCGGACAACCCGTCCTGGGACGTCTTCCCGAACTCGCCGCGGGTCGACCGGTCCTCGGTCGACACCCGGGTGCGCTGGTGCGCCGCGCCGGCCGCCGGCTGCCGCGAGGTGGTCGGGGTGCCGGGACACCCGGCGTGGGACGTGGACCCGGCCACCGGGGCGTCCACCACCACGACGAAGGGCAACAACGCGATCGCGGTACACAACTGGTTCAGCAACGACGCGTTCAGCGTCGGCACCGAGACCGCCACGCCGCGTCCGGACCGCACCTACGCCTACCCGTGGACCAACCAGTGGCAGGAACGACGCTGCGACCCGGAGGTGTTCACCTCGCCGCAGGCCAACGACATCGACGCGGCCCGGGCCAACCTGTTCGGGATGCACAACCGGATGCACGACTGGACCTACCACCTCGGCTTCACCGAGGACACCTGGAACCTCCAGCAGGACAACCTCGGCCGGGGCGGTCTCGGCGGCGACGCCGAGCAGGGCAACGCGCAGGCCGGCGGCGTCAGCGGCGGCCCGCCGACGTTCCCGGCGCGCAACAACGCCAACCAGATCACCCCGCCGGACGGCGTCGCGCCGACCACAAACATGTACCTGTGGCAGCCCGTCGCCGGCTCGTTCTACGCGCCCTGCGTGGACGGTGACTTCGACATGTCGGTGATCGCCCACGAGTACGGCCACGCGGTCACCAACCGCATGATCGCCGGCCCGAGCGCCGGGGTCAGCTCGCCGCAGGGCATGAGCGAGAGCTGGTCGGACCAGCTCGCCATGGAATACCTCCACGAGCACGGGTACGCCGCGCCCGGCCGGCGGGGCTTCACCATCGGCGAGTACACCACCCAGGATCCCAACGCGGGCATCCGCAACTACAACATGAGCGCCAGCCCGCTGAACTACTCGTCGGTCGACTACGACCTGGTCGGCCTGCAGGTGCACGCCTCGGGCGAGCTGTGGAGCGCCACCAACACCGACATCCGGGCGGCCATGATGCGCCGCTGGGGCGCCGGCACGCCGACCGTGCAGAAGGCCTGCGCGAACGGCGTCCGGCCGGTGACCGCCTGCCCGGGCAACCGGCGCTGGATCCAGCTCGTCGTCGACTCGTTCCTGCTGATGGCGGTCAGCCAGGTCAGCATGGTCGACGCCCGGGACGCGATGCTCGCCGCCGACCGGATCCGCTTCGGCGGGGCCAACCAGGACCTGCTCTGGAACGCGTTCGCCGCGCGCGGCCTCGGCGAGACCGCGGCCAGCGTCGGCAACGCCGACCCCGACCCGACCCCCGGCTTCACCTCGCCGTACGCCCGCGAGGGCTCGCTGCGGCTGCTGCCGCTCGGCGAGCGCGGGCCGGTTGCTGGCGCGCAGCTCTTCGTCGGGCGCTACCAGGCGCGGGCGGTGCCGGTCGCGGACACCGACGCGGCCACCCCGCTGACCGACCGGGTGGACCTGGTGCCCGGCACCTACGAGTTCGTCGTCCGGGCGCCCGGCTACGGGCACACCCGGATCGGCCCGGTGACGGTCAAGGCCGGCAAGACCCGGACGCTGGCGGTGGCCCTGCGGCCCAACCTGGCCTCGGCCGGCGCGGGCGCGACGGTCACCGGCGACGGGATCAACCTGGCGTCGATCGCCGACGACGACGAGGCCACCAACTGGGCCTCGCTCGGCGCGCCGGTCGCCGGCCGGCAGGTCACCGTCGACCTGGCCGGCGGGCTCCAGCAGGTACGCCGGGTGCAGGTCAGCGCGATGCTGCGACCCCCGGTGGTCGGGGACGCGGACGCCGGCACCCAGAGCCGGTATTCCGCGGTGCGGCAGTTCCGGGTCCTGGCGTGCACCGCCAAGGGCGCGGTGACCTGCGCCGACGCGGCCGACTTCCGGCCGGTCTGGACGAGCCGGCCGGACGCCTTCCCGGCGGTGGCGCCGCGGCCCCGGGCGCCGGAGCTGATCCTGCGCTCGTTCGACATCCCGCGCACCACGGCCACGCACCTGCGGGTCGAGGTGCTGACCAACCAGTGCACCGGCGGGCCGGACTACGCCGGTGAGCAGGACGCCGACCCCCGGGCGGCGACCGACTGCGCGACGGCCAGCCCGCAGGCGCAGAACGTGCGGATCGCCGAGTTCCAGGCGTTCGCGCGCTGAGCACGCGGCGGGTGCGGGCGGCTCGGTCCGTCCGCACCCGCCACCGCCTGTTCACCCGGGATTCGGTGCGCTGTCGCCCGGTGAGGGCTGTACGGCGGGCAGGATCCTCGGCAGACTGAGCGCCGACCATTCAACGACGATGGTCGATGTAACGTCGGCTCGCTCAAGGAGGATCCCTTGACCCCGTTCCGCGCCGCCGCCACCCGCGTACGCCGCGCCCTGGCCGCATCCGCCCTGGTCGCCGCCGTGGCCGCCGCCGCGCTCGTGGCCCCCGCCACGGTCTCCACCCGACTCGCCGAGCCCGCCCGGGCCGCCGTCTACGGCTCCTGCACGCTGTCCCGGTGCGCGGACGCCCGCACCGCGCGCTCCGGCTGGTCGGCGAAGAGCTTCCCGACCAGCCGCGGCTGGTACTCCTGGAGCGGCGGCACGTGCAACTTCGCCGGCGGGCAGTTCTACAACCGTGAGGGCCAACTGCCCACCAACGCCACCTACTACGAGTACGACGTCTACCCGCGCGCCTGCAACGCCGCCCGCGACGCGTACCGGATCGTGGTCAACAAGAGCACCGGGGCGACCTGGTTCTCACCCGACCACTACGGCAACTTCTACCGGCTCTGAGTTCCGTCGGCGCCGGCCCCGGAAAGGACGGACCGATGGACGCCGCGCCCCCGCAGCCGCCGGCCTGGCTCACGCTCGACGCCGGCTCGGCGCCCGAACCGGCCGGCGTGCCGGTGCCCGGTGCGGCCGCCCGCACCCGGGCGGCGCTGCACGCGACGCTCGCCGGGGCCGTGCCGCTGCCCGACTGGTACGGCCACAACTGGGACGCGCTCGCCGACGCCCTCGCCGACCGGATCGAGCAGGGGCCGCTCACCCTCGTCGTGCGCGACGCGGCGAACCTGCTCGCCGACGAGCCGCCCGCCCAGCTCGGCACGCTGCTCGACGTGCTCGGCGCGGCGGCCGCCGGCGGCCACGCCACCCTGCGGGTGGTGCTGCGGGACCACCCCGACCGGCTGCCCGCCCTGCGCGCCCGCATCACCGCCGCCCTCGGCGCGCCCGACCACACCTGACCACCCACCGCCCCGCCTGCTACCGCCCGCCCACCACCTCGGCGAGGTGGTGTGGTCGGGCGGTGCCGGATGCCGCCACCTCGGCGAGGTGGGGGGGGGTGACTTCGTGGTGAAGCGCGGTGGGGTGGGTCAGTTGGGGTGGTCGAGGATGGCGCTGAAGCGTTCCTCGGCGAGGTCGAGCTGGGCGAAGATGTGCTGCTTGACCGGGGCTGACAGCGGCGTGTCCGGGCGGGCGACCAGCTCGCGGAAGACCGGCACCAGCGGGCGGTACTTGGCCGCCGACCGGGCCACCTTCGGCCCGACCGTGTGGATCACGCCGACGCCGTTGTCGGTGAAGTCGGACACCTTGATCACCCGGGCCCAGGGTTCCCGGTCGAGGCTGGCCGCGACGTGCTCCCGGTACTGCGTGTCGCGGTCCCGGCCCGGGTCGTACGCCGGGTTGGTGACCGCCGCGACGAGCCGCGCCACCCGCGGGCCGAACCGGTCGGCGAGCGTGGCAAGCGCCGCCGTGGTCATGTCCCCGTCCAGCGGCACGCCGGCCAGCTCCGCCGGATGGTCCTCCACCGCGTCGTGCAGCAGCCCCGCGACGATCACGTCCACGTCCCGCACCTGATAGTGGTGCATCAGCCGGATCGCCACCCGCAGCAGGTGGTTCAGGTACGGCTCGCGGACCCGGCGGTCGTCGCGGTGCAGGTCGGCGGCGAGGTCCAGCGCCTCGGTCAGCCGGAGGCGCGCGGCCTCGTCGAACGCCTCGATCTCCAGCCGGAAACGGGCCAGCAGGCCGGGCTCACCGTGGATCTCGGTGATCGCGTGCATCGGCATGGTGGCGAGGTGCGCGGGAAACTCCATGCGTCCCTTATAGCTGATCTTCGCTGCCCGCTGATGTCGGCTGGCCGACGCGCGGGACGTCGTCGCCGGTCAGCCGCTTGACCAGGCGTACGCAGGTGCCCTCCGGGGTGCCGACGATGGTCGCCTCGTCCATCACCCGGGCCATGATCAGCCGCCCTCGGCCCCGGTCGCAGCCGTCGTCGCCGTCGGTGGGCCGCCAGCCGCCGTGGTCGCGTACCTCGATCTCCAGCCGGTCGTTGCGCAGCTCGACCCGGAGCGTGGTGATGCCCTCGGTGGCGAAGCGGTAGCCGTGTTCGATGGCGTTGGCGCACGCCTCCCCGGTGGCGATCAGCACGGCCTCGACGTCCCACTCGCCGACGCCCCGGGCGTGCAGCCAGCCGCGCAGCCGCTCCCGGGTGGGCGCGAGCCGGCCGGGATCGGCCGGGAGGTCGATGGTGAGGACCCGGCCGGACGTCCCACCCGTCACGTCCGGTCCTCCGTCCGTGCCCGTCCCCGGGCCTGGGCGCCCACTCGCGCTGCCACCCCCTGCTTGTCACCCTCTTGTCCCCGGTGGTCGCCGATTCATGCCACCGACGATGGGATCGTCAAAGGTGATCATCGCGCATCGCGGCCGGGGTGTCAGCCGACACCCCCGACGAACGGCGCCGGGCCGGCGTCCACCGCGGGAGAACGCCGGCCCGGTCCGCCGGTGGGTACGGGTCAGAGCGGCAGCCGGCCGGCGCCGGCCCCGGCGCCGACCACCAGCGGGACCAGCGGTGTCGGCAGCGGCGGGGCGGCGCGCAGGGTGGGCGTCCAACCGGCGTCGCCGCCGAGGTCCGGGTCGTGGACCGCGTTGTAGGCGGCGCGCAGGTCCACCGGCCGGGGGAGCCGGCCGCCCTGCCCGATCCAGCTGCCGCGCTCGGTGAGCGCGGTGCCGCCCCAGTCGCGGATGAGGTCCGCCGGGTCGACGTCGTCGGCCAGGGTGAAGAAGTTGTTCTCCGCGTGGATGGCGGACTGGACACCGACGCCGAGGGCGTACTCGAAGCCGGCGCCGCCGAGCCGGTAGTGGTTCTCGTGCACGTCCACCTGGCCGAAGCGCACCCGGGGCAGCCGCTGGAGGTCGCCGTCGAACAGGTTGTGGTGCACGGTGACCTTCAGCCGGCCGACGTCCGGGCCGACCGTGTTGGAGGAGCCGATCAGCATCAGCTTGTCCCGGCCGACGAACCGGTTCCAGGAGGCGGTGACCAGGCTGGCGGTGTGGGTGACGTCGAGCGAGCCGTCGTGCACCTGCCACGGGCGGCCGAAGTAGGTGGGCTGGGCGCGGTCCGGGTTGTCGCCGTCGGTGAACGTGTTGTGGTCCACCCAGACGTGCTCGCTGCGCCGCACCGAGATCTGGTCGTACTGGGAGTTCCAGTTGCCGGCGTCGCCGTCGGTGGGGGACCAGGCCGGGAAGCAGTCCCGGGCGTCGACGAACTCCAGGTTGCGCACGATCACGTTGGCGACCCGGTCGATCATGAGGGTCAGCCCGGTGAGCCGGGCGCCGCGCAGCCCGACGATCGTGGTGTTGGCGCCGACGTTGATCTGCGTCTGCCGGGTCTGGGCGGCCACCGAGCGCACCCGGGCCGCCTCCAGCGGGCCGCTCGGGTCCACCCGTCCCCAGACCGCCGGGTCGTACGCGGCCAGGTAGGCCGGCAGCGAGTACTCCGGGTCGGCCAGGTCGGCGCAGTCCAGCGGCGCGCCGTCCGGGCCCTCGAAGCCGTCGACCGTGCCGGCCACGTACACGATCTTCGGGGTGGCGTCGGTGGCATTTGTGGCGTTGTCGCCACCGAGCGCGGCGACCAGCTCGGCGCGGGTACGCACGACGCGTACCCGGTCCGCGGTGGCGGCCGCGCCGCCGGTGGTGCCGGCGCCCTCGGCGGCCCAGCCGTCGTTCGCCGCCAGCGCCTGGCGGCCGAGCAGCTCCGCGGCCCGGCTCGGTTTCCCGGCGGGGGCGGCCGGCGCGGGCGCGGCGATGGTGAGCGTGAGCGCGGCGGCGAGGACCGCGGCGCGGACTGTTCGGGTACGCATGGCTCGTTCCGTCCTGTCAGGTTGTGGTGGTCGGCAGCTCCACGTCGTAGGGCCGGGCGGCCCACGGCACCCCGGCCTCGGACGGCAGCACACCGGTCCGCGCCGCCGCCCGCAGCACCTCGTTGACGCCCCGGATCACGAGCACCCGCTCCGGCCCGTCGCCCACCGCGCGCACCACGTCGCCGCCGAGCGGTGTCGGCTCCGGCGCGTCCCGCAGCGCGTCCAGCACCACGGTGAACGGCCCGGTACGCGCCAGCGGCGCGATCAGCGGCACCCCGGTGGCCCGGTGGTCGAGCAGGTTCGCCAGCAGTCCGTGCCGGCCGGGCACGGCGCGCGGGCGGTCGTCCGAGGGCAGCCGCAGCCGGTCGGTCGGGTATTCCAGCACCGCTCGGCCCCGCTCGCCGGTGACCACCACGTCGCCGGCGACGTGCTCCTCGGCGGCCAGGGTGAGCGCGGCCAGCACCGGCGGGCCGGCGTGCGGGGTGAGCCGCAGGATCGCGGTGTCGTCCACCTCGATCGGACGCACCCGGTAGCGCTCCACCTCGATCCGGGCCGGCCGCACCGGCGCGCCGGTCACCGACTCGGCCACCGCCAGGCACTGCATCAGCGCGTGCGCGAGCGGGTTGGCCAGCGCGCCGTCGAGCGCCGGTCGGCCGTCCACCGCCCGCCGGCCGGCCCAGGGGGAGCGGGCGTAGTAGGCGTCCGGGCGCTGCCAGGCGGCGACCGTGGCGATGCCGGTGACCGCCCCCAGCCGGCCGGCGGTCAGCGCTCCGGTCAGCGCGGTCAGCGCCGCCGAGCCGAGCGCCTGGAAGTTGACCTGCACCGCCCGCCCGGCGGCGGCGGACGCGGCCAGCAGCGCCCGGTGCTCGGCCAGGTCGAGCACCGGCGGCTTCTCCAGCAGCAGGTCGGCGCCGGCGGCGAGCACGTCCCGGGCGATCGGCAGGTGGGTGTGCGGCGGCGTGCAGACCACCACCGCGTCTGGGCGGGACGTGGCGAGCATCGCCCGGTGGTCGGTGAAGACGCCCGTGCCGGGCGGCGTCGGCGCGTCCGGCTCGGGCTCCGGCGGGCGCACGTCGACCAGGGCGACCAGGCGCAGCCGGCCGGCGGCGTGCAGCGCGGCGATCACCCGCCGGTGCCAGCGCCCGTGCCCGTTCACGCCGACCAGCGCCACCCGCGGTGGCGCGTCGCCGCTCACCGGGCCACCCCCGGCGGCGCGTCGCCGCTCACCGGGCCACTCCCGGCGGGCCGACCCGCGCGTCGCCGCTCACCGGGCGCCCGCCAGCGTGGCGCGCACGCCGTGCCGTTCCAACGCGGTCAGCCAGCCGGTCACGTCCGCGCGGAACTCCTCGTCGGCGGCCAGCTCGGCGGGGATGACCTCGCGGACCGCGAACACCGCGTCGACGACCCCGGCCGGGGTGTGCCGGCCCGCGGCCAGCGCCGCGCGCAGCCGGTCGGCGAGCGGGTCGTCCAGCGGCAGCGGGCGGCCGTCGTCGGCATGGCCGAGCAGGAACCGCAGCCAGGCCGCCACCACCAGCGCGCTCCACCGCGCCGACCGGCCGGCCGCGCGCAGGTCGGCGACCGTGTGCAGGACCCGCTGCGGCAGCTTCTGCGAACCGTCCGAGGCGACCTGCGCGGTGCGGTAGCGAATCGCCGGGTTGGCGAAGCGGGCGAGCACCTGCTCCCCGTACCCGGGCACGGAGACGCCGGGTGGCGGGGTGAAGCTCGGCGCGATCTCCTCGGCGACCAGCCGGCGCAGCACCGCGTCCAGGTGCGGCAGCGCCAGCGCGTCGACCACCGTCTCCGCCCCGGCCAGCGCGCCCAGGTAGGCGGTCGCCGAGTGCACTCCGTTGAGCGCGCGCAGCTTCAACCGTTCCCACGGGCCGGCGTCGTCGGTGAGGACCGCGCCGGCCCGCTCCCAGGCGGGCCGGCCGCCGGGAAAGTCGTCCTCGATCACCCACTGCGACCACGGCTCGGCGGCGACCGCGGCCAGGTCGGTCACGCCGAGCGCCCGCCGGGCGGTGTCCCGGGTCTCGTCGGTGCTGGCCGGCACGATCCGGTCGACCATGGTGCCGGGGCAGGAGATCTGCGCCGTCACCCGGTCGAGCGTCGCGTCGGGCACCCGAGCCAACGCCAGGCACTGGTCGACCAGCGAGCGCAGCCGGCGCCCGTTGGCCGGCAGGTTGTCGCAGCTGACCAGCGCCAGCGGCCCGGAGTCGGCGGTGGCCCGGGCGAGCAGCCCGCGCACCAGCAGCCCGGGCACGGTGCGCGGCGGCCGGTCGGTGGTGAGGTCGGCGGTCAGCTCGGCGTCGGCGGCGAGCGCGCCGGTGACCGGGTCGAGCTGGTAGGCCTTCTCGGTCACGGTCAGCGTGACCATCCGGATCGCCGGGTCGGCGAGCAGGCGGACCACCGCGTCCGGGTCACCGGCGGCGTGCCGTACCCCGGCCAGCGCGCCGACCACCCGGGTCGTGGCGCCCTCGGCGGCGAGCGTGGTGACGCTGAACAGCGCGTCCTGCGCGGCCAGGGCCTCGACCACGTCGGTGCTGCGCGGCGCGACGCCGACGATGCCCCAGTCGCCGCCGGCCGCGCCGACCGCGGCCTCGGTGTGCACGGCCTGGTGGGCGCGGTGGAACGCGCCGAGTCCGAGGTGGACGATGCCGGCCGGCACGGTGCCCGGGCGCAGCAGCGGCCGGCTCGCCTCGGGCACCCGGCGCAGCGTGGCCAGGCCGAGTCGGTCGGTGTCGACGGTCAGCGCCATGCCGGTCCCTCCGGGAAGCGGAACTCGGCGATCGACTCCGGCCGCATGGCGGCGCTGTAGCCGGGCGCGGTGGGCAGCAGGTAGCGTCCGCCGCGGGTGCGGACCGGATCGAGGAAGTGCTCGTGCAGGTGGTCCACGTACTCGACCATCCGGCCGTCCAGGCCGGTGCTCACCCGCAGGTGGTCGAAGACCGCGAGGTGCTGCACGTACTCGCAGAGCCCGACGCCGCCGGCGTGCGGGCAGACCGGTACCCCGAACTTCGCCGCCAGCAGCAGCTCGGCGAGCACCTCGTCGACGCCGCCGACCCGGCACGCGTCGACCTGCATCACGCCGATCGCCTCGGCCTGCAACAGCTGCTTGAAGATGACCCGGTTGGCGGCCACCTCGCCGGTGGCGACCCGGCACCGGCCGCCGGTCAGCTCGGTCACCGCGCGGGCGATCCGGGCGTGCCCGAGCACGTCGTCGGCGTGCGTGGGCTCCTCGATCCAGTAGGGGTCGACCTCGGCCAGCACCGCCATCGCGGCGATCGCCTCGTCGACGTCCCACACCTGGTTGGCGTCCATCATCAGCAACGCGTCCGGGCCGATCTCGGCCCGGATGATCCGGGCCCGCCGCAGGTCGTCGTCGAGCCGCCCGCCGACCTTCATCTTCACCGCGCGCCACCCCCGGGCGTACGCGTCGCGGGTCAGCGCCCGCACCTGCTCGTCCGGGTAGCCGAGCCAGCCCACCGAGGTGGTGTACGAGGGGAAGCCGTCGCGTTCCAGCCCGGCGAGCCGGTCGGCGAGCCCGTCGCGCCCCTTGTCCAGGATGGCCGCCGCCTCGTCCGGGGTGAGCGCGTCGGTGATGTGGTGGAAGTCCACGGTCGCCACCAGATCGTCGGTGGGCATCTCGGCGAGGAACCGCCACATCGGCTTGCCGGCCAGCCTGGCGCGCAGGTCCCAGACCGCGTTGACGAGCGCGCCGGTGGCCATGTGGATGACCCCCTTCTCCGGGCCGAGCCAGCGCAGCTGCGCGTCGGCGGTGAGCGAGCGCCAGAACGCCACCGGCTCGGCGGCGATCTCGGCGACGGTGCGCCCGCGCACGTGGTGGGCGAGCGCGCGTACCGCCGCGCAGGTGATCTCGTTGCCCCGGCCGTTGGTGAAGGTGAACCCGGCGCCGGTGGGACCGCCGTCGGTGGTCAGCTCCACGTAGGTGGCCGAGTAGTCGCCCCGGTTGATCGCGTCCGACCCGTCGCCGCTGGCGGCGGTCGGGAAGCGCACATCGTGCACCGCGACGTCGACGATCCTGGTCATGACGGCTCACCTCCGAACTTGAAGACCTGCTTGGGCAGCCGGTAGGCCAGGTCGACGACGGTCTCGGCGGCCTCGTCCTCGGCCAGCCGGTGCTCGGCGACCAGGCGGGCCAGGAAACCGGCGTCGACCCGGCGGGCCACGTCGTGGCGGACCGGGATGGAGCAGAACGCGCGGGTGTCGTCGACGAACCCGGCGGTGTTGTAGAAGCCGGCGGTCTCGGTGACCGCCTCCCGGAACCGGCGCAGCACCTCGGGGGAGTCCAGGAACCACCAGGGCGCGCCGAGGCGCAGCGCCGCGTAGCCGCCCGCGAGCGGCGCCAGCTCCCGGGTGAAGGTGTCCTCGTCGAGCGTGTAGAGCACCACGGTCAGGCGAGGGTCGTTGCCGTGCGCGTCCAGCAGCGGGGCCAGCCCGTGCACGTAGTCGGTGGCCTGCGGCACGTCGCCGCCGACGTCGCGCCCGTGCCGGGCGTGCAGCCACCGGTTGTGGTTGCGCACCGCCCCCGGGTGCAGCTGCATCACCAGGCCGTCGTCGAGCGACATCCGGGCGAACTCTAGCAGCATGTGCGCCCGGAACACCTCCGCGTCGGCGGCGTCGGCCCGGCCGCGCCGCCCCTTGTCGTAGAGCGCGGCGGCCTCCGCCGGGGAGAGAGCGAGGGTACGCGCGGTGGGGTGGCCGTGGTCGGAGGAGGTGGCGCCGGCGGCGGCGAACGCGGCCCGCCGCCGCCGCAGCGCGGCCAGGTAGCCGGCGTACGTGCCGGTGTCCTCGCCGGAGACCTCGGCGAGCCGGTCCACGTTGGCCGCCCAGCCGTCGAACTCCATGTCCACCACGTCGTCCGGGCGGAACGTGGTGACCACCCGCCCGCCCGGCCCGCCCCAGCCGTCGGCGGCGAGCTTCGCGTGCCGGCCCAGGTCGTCCAGGGGCGACTCGGTGGTGGCGAGCACCTCGATGCCGAAGCGGGTGAACAGCGCCCGGGGCCGGAACGCCGGTTCGGCGAGGCGGGCCGCGAGCGCGTCGTAGACGGTGTCGGCGGTGGCCGGGCCCAGCGGGGTGGTCACGCCGAACACGTTCCGGAACGTCTGCTCCAGCCACAGCCGTGACGGGGTGCCCCGGAACAGGTGCCAGTGCGCGGCGAAGCGCCGCCAGATCGTCCGCCCGTCGGTCTCGACCGGGCTGCCGTCGACGCTCGGCACGCCCAGGTCGGCCGGGGGCACGCCCTGGCTGAGCAGCATCCGGGTCAGGTAGTGGTCGGGCACGATCAACAACTGGGCCGGGTCGGGGAACGGGCGGTCGTCGGCCAGCAGCGCCGGGTCGACGTGCCCGTGCGGGGAGATGATCGGCTGCTCGGCGGCAAGCGCGTACAGCTCGCGCGCCAGCGCGCGTTGGCCGGGCTCGGCGGGCAGGAGAAGATCGCTGGGGGAGATGATCGGCACGGGGGAGGGCTCCTCGGTCAGGGCAGGGTGAGCAGGTCGGCGACCCGGACGGGCCCGCCGGTCTCCAGCGAGCGGTTGGCGGCCAGGCCGGTGAGCAGGGCCAGCGCCCCGTCGTACGCGGTGGCGGCGCGGCCCAGCGGGTCGGTCTCGCCGCCGAGCAGCACCCGGGTCATCCGGGCGTCCGCGCCGCCGTGCCCGCGCCGGGTCCAGCCGTCCACCGGGATCTCCACCGGCGGCTGCCAGAACGGTCGCAGCGTGAGCCGGGCCGCGCCCCGCTCCACCGCTGCCTCGTCGCCGTGCAGCGCCGCGCCCTTGAGCGCCGACGCGCCGCCAGGGCTGACGTGGTCGCTCTCGGTCACCTCCAGTTCGAGGCGGCCCCGGCTGCCGTTGACCATCACCCGGTAGCCCTCCCAGGGGGCGTACGCGGTGAGGTGGTAGGTCATGGTGGCGCCGGTGGAGTAGCGGGCCAGCACCGCGAGGTCGTCCTCGATGGTCACGCCGGGGGCGAAGACGTTGCGGTCGCGGTGGTAGCCGTCCTCGGCCTCGGCGTCGAGGTACAGCTCGCGCAGCCGGGGGTGCTCGGCCAGCCGCAGCGCGAACGGGTCGTCGGCGGCGGCGGGGGCGCCGTGTGCCCGGTCGTAGTCGCGGGCGTAGCCGTGCCGGCGGCCGTCCTCGCCGTAGAAGAACAGCCGGCCGGCCGCGTGCACCTCGACCGGCCGGGCGTCCAGCCACCAGTTGACCAGGTCGAAGTGGTGGCTGGCCTTGTGCACCAGCAGGCCGCCGGAGGTGGCCTTGTCGCGGTGCCAGCGGCGGAAGTAGTCGGCGCCGTGGCGGACGTCGAGCAGCCACTCGAAGTGCACCGAGCCGATCTCGCCCACCGCGCCGTCGGCGAGCAGCCGCCGGAGCTGCTCGTGCAGCGGGTTGTAGCGGTAGTTGAACGCCACGGTGACCCGCCGGCCGGTCTCGGCGACCGCGTCCAGGATGCGCCGGCAGCGGGCCGCGTCGACGGTCATCGGCTTCTCGGTGACCACGTCGCAGCCGGCGTGCAGCGCGGCGGTCACGTACGCGTCGTGGGTGACGTCGACGCTTGTCACCAGCACCACGTCGACGCGCTCCTTGGCCAGCATGGCGGCGAAGTCGGCGGTGGCGTACGTGGGCACCGGCGGGTGGCCGAGGTCGGCCAGCCAGCGGTTGTGCGCGTCCATCCGGGTCTGGTTGACGTCGGCGAGGGCGACCAGTTCGGCGGTGTCGGCGTGGTCGAGCGCGAGCGCCCGGACGAACATCTCGGCGCGTGCCCCGGCGCCGACCAGGGCGTGGCGGACCCGTTTCCGGGCCGGTGGTGACATGACGTCGGCCTCCCGCAGTCCTGCAAAGGTTTGCAGCCGAAGAAACCACGTCGGCGAACGTGTCGTCAACGGTCGATGGCCAACCCGCCCTATGAATCCGCATTGGCGTGCTTTTGTGGGCCCGTCAAGAGCGGCGCCGCGATCGAGCCGTAACAATGGACCGTTGACACCGGCGCAACCGTTTGCATTAATTGGCGGCACCCACGTGACCCCCACCACATCGGACGAGGGAGCCCGCCGTGCCAGCCACCATCCGGGACGTCGCCCGGGCCTCCGGCGTGCACATCTCCACCGTCTCCCGCACGTTCTCGGCCCCGCACCTGGTCAACCCGGAGACCCGGGTCCGGGTGCTGGCCTGCGCGGAGGACCTCGGCTACCGGCCCAACCGGGCCGCCCGGGCCCTGATCACCGGCCGGACGCACAACATCGGCCTGATCGTGGCCGACATCGCCAACCCGTTCTTCCCGCCGCTGATCAAGGCGGCCGAGGGGCAGGCCCGGCACCGCGACTACCACGTGTTCGTGGCCGACACCAACGAGGACCCGGTCGCCGAGGAGGACCTGGTCCACGCGCTCGCCAAGCAGGTCGACGGGGTGCTGCTGTGCAGCCCTCGGATGAGCAACAGCCTGATCGAGCAGGTCAGCCGCGAGGTCCCGGTGGTGGTGATAAACCGCCAGGTCGCCGGACTGCCCTGCGTGATGATGGACGTCGGGCAGGGCGCCCGGGCCGCGATCGAGCACCTGCTCGGCCTCGGCCACCGGCGGATCGCCCTGCTCGGCGGCCCGCGCGGCTCCTGGACCAACCGGGAGATGCGCCGGGCCGCGGCGGCGGCCGCCCGGGGCGGCGGCGCCGAACTGACCGTGCTCGGACCCAACCAACCCACCGAGACCGGCGGCGGCGCGATGGCCGAAGCGGTACGCCGCAGCGGCGTCACCGCCGTGCTCGCCTACAACGACCTGATGGCGCTCGGCCTGATCGAAGGGCTCGACGCGCTCGGGTTGCGGGTGCCGCAGGACGTCAGCGTGATCGGCGTCGACGACATCGCGTTGAGCCGACTCACCCGCCCCAAGTTGACGACGGTGGCCACGCCGACCGCGGCCGCCGGCCGGACGGCCGTCGACATGCTGCTGCAACACGACTCCGAGGTGCCACGTGGCGCCCGGGGCCGGGGCGCGGTGGCCGGCGACCGTCGCACCACCGCACAGGTAATGCTCCAGACCGTACTGGTCGTCCGCGACTCGACCGGGCCCGTTCCCGAGCCCGGTCGGAACGGCGCCGTGGCCTGACGCGGTGGCCCGGGCCCGCATAGCGGTGCGGACCCGGGCGGCCCGTGGACGGCCACCGGTGACGTCGTCGCCTCCCACAGCCGAGGAGTGAGCGCAGATGCACCCCGCAACGCCCCCCACCGCAGGCGCACCCGCCGGGCGGAATCACCGTACCCCCCTGTCCCGACGTCGATTCGTCCGCGGCCTGGCCGCGGTCGCGCTTGTCGCGCCGCTCGCCCTGGGCGCGGCCGGCTGTGGCGGCGACGACGACGCCGGCGACGGCGGCCCGGTCAAGCTCTCCATCTTCTGGTGGGGCGGCGACGCGCGGGCCAAACTCACCGAGGACGCCCTGGCGCTCTACACGAAGAAGCATCCGGACGTGACGTTCGAGAAGACCTGGCAGGCCAACCAGGGCTACTTCGACAAGCTCGCCACGCTGACCGCCGGCGGCAACCCGCCCGACCTGTTCCAGATCGACGACAACTACCTGGCCGAGTACGCCGGCCGCAGCACCACGCTCGACCTGGGCAGCTACCGCGACTCCGGCAAGCTCGACGTGTCGAAGTTCCCGAAGAGCCTGCTCGAGTACGGCGTGGTCGACGGCAAGCTCGCCGGGGTGGCCGCCGGGGAGAACACCCAGGGCCTGGTCTACAACAAGACGCTGCTGACGAAGAACGGCCTGCCGGAGCCGACCACCGGGATGAGCTGGGAGGAGCACATCGCCTGGGCCGAGCAGGTGGCGAAGAAGACGAAGGTGCCCGGCACCCAGGACCCGAGCGCCGACTACAAGGCGCTCTGGGTGTGGCTGCGCCAGCAGGGCAAGGACCTCTACCGGGGCAAGGAACTCGGCTTCACCGTCGAGGACGTGACGAAGTGGTTCGAGCTGTGGAAGGGCGCCCGGGACCGGGGCGCCACCCCCACCGCCGACGTCATCCACCAGGGCAACGCCACCGACATCACCAAGCAGCTCGTGGTCACCGGCAAGGCGGCCACCTCCTGGGTCTGGGCCAACCAGATGCCGGACCTGAAGAAGAACACCAAGGACGAGCTGGGCGTGGTGGCGTATCCGGGTGACCCGAGCGCCCAGTGGGCCCGCGCCTCGATGTACTGGTCGGTCTTCAAGGGCAGCAAGCACCGCGACACCGCGGTCGACGTGATCAACTTCCTGAACAACGACCCGGAGGCGGTCGCGCTGCTCGGCACCGACCGCGGCCTGCCGTCCAACCTGGACCTGCGGGCGAAGGTGAGCGAAACCGCCACCGACCCGGCCATGAAGCAGTCCATCCAGGTCGAGTCCGACCTGGCGCAGAAGTTCGGCCCGTCCCCGCAGGTCCCGATCAAGGGGCACAGCAAGGTGAAGTCCGAGCTGACCAAGGCCGCCGAGAACGCCCAGTACGGCCGGGCCACCCCGGCCCAGGCGGCGGAGCAGTTCGTCACCGCCTGCAAGGCCGCGATCGCCTGACACCCCGCCGACGAGAAGAAAGGAACCGGCCCGTGGCCCTCACCACGGCGCCCGGCCGGACCTCCCGGACCGGACCGGTCGGCCCTCGCCCCACGCGGCGCGGGGCCGGCCGGGCCCGGTACGGCGAGGGCCTGGCGGGGTACGTCTTCCTCTCGCCCTGGCTCATCGGACTGATGGGCATCACGGCGATCCCGATGCTGCTCTCGCTCTGGCTGAGCTTCACCGACTACGACATCCTCACCCCGCTGTCCGAGGTGCGCTGGGTCGGGCTGGCCAACTACGAGCGGATGTTCACCGCCGACCCGTCGTACTGGCACGCGGTGCGGGTCACGCTGACGTTCGCGCTGGTTGCCGTGCCGCTGAAGCTGGCCGCCGCGCTCGGCGTGGCGTTGCTGCTCAACCGCACCTGGCGCGGCGTCGGGCTGTTCCGCGGCCTGTTCTACCTGCCGTCGCTGCTCGGCGGCAGCGTGGCGCTGGCCATCGTCTGGGTCAACATGTTCAACCGGGACGGCGCGTTCAACTCGTTCCTCGCCCTCTTCGGCGTCGAGGGGCTGCCCTGGGTCGCCGACCCGGACTGGGCGCTGCAGACGCTCATGGTGCTGGCGATCTGGCAGTTCGGCGCGCCGATGGTGATCTTCCTGGCCGGCCTCAAGCAGGTCCCCACCGAGCTGTACGAGGCGGCGGCGGTGGACGGCGCCGGCGCCTGGCGGCGGTTCCGGGCGGTCACCCTGCCCATGCTCTCCCCGGTGATCTTCTTCAACCTGGTGCTGGAGACCATCCACGGCTTCCAGGGCTTCACCGCCGCGTTCGTGCTCAGCAACGGCACCGGCGGTCCGGTCGACTCCACCCTGATGTACACCCTCAAGCTCTACATCTCCGGCTTCACCGACCTGGAGATGGGTTACGCCTCGGCGATGGCCTGGGTGTTCCTGCTCGCCATCGCGCTCGTCACGGCCGTCTTCTTCAGCACCGGCCGGTTCTGGGTGCACTACTCGGACGGAGAGGACTCATGACCGCCGTGCCGGTTCGCCGCCGACCGGGTAACCGGCAGGCGCTGCGCCTGCTGGTGCTCGTGGTGATCGTGGCGGTGGTGCTCTACCCGCTGGTCTGGATGCTCGGCACCTCGGTCAAGTCGCAGGCCGAGATCGTCAACAACATCGGCCTGCTGCCGGAGGAGTTCACCCCCGGCAACTACGTCGAGGGCTGGACCAACTTCGACCTCAGCTTCGGCCGGTTCTTCCTGAACAGCGCCATGGTCAGCCTGCTCACCGTGGTCGGCAACGCGCTCTCCTGCCTGCTGGCCGCGTACGCCCTCGGGCGGCTGCGGTTCCGGCTGCGCAAGATGTGGTTCACCGTCATGATCGGCACCCTGCTGCTGCCCGGGCACGTGCTGATCGTGCCGCAGTACATCCTGTTCCGCAGCCTCGGCCTGGTCGGCGGCGACTGGCCCTACCTACCGCTGCTCATCCCGCACTTCCTGGCCACCGAGGCGTTCTTCGTCTTCCTCATGGTGCAGTTCATGCGCGGCATCCCGCGCGAGCTGGACGAGGCCGCCAAGATCGACGGCGCCACCCCGTACGGCGTCTTCCGGCACGTGATCCTGCCGCTGAGCCGTCCCGCGCTGGTCACCACCGCGATCTTCTCGTTCATCTGGACCTGGAACGACTTCTTCCGGCAGCTCGTCTTCCTGTCCGCCCTGGAGGACTACACCGTCCCGGTGGCGCTGACCCTGTTCATCGACTCGACCAGCCAGAGCGCGGTCGGCCCGATGTTCGCCATGTCGGTGCTGTCCCTGCTGCCGGTGTTCCTGTTCTTCCTCGCCTTCCAGCGGATGCTGGTCGAGGGCATCAACACCAGCGGGCTGAAGGGATGACCGCCGAGCGCCCCCGCCGGGACTGGCGGGACACCGTGGCCGAGGCGGCCGACCTGGCACTGCTCGGCCTCGCCGTGGCGGTGGCCGCGCTGCCGGTGCTCACGCTCGCCCCGGCCGTCGCCACCGCCTCCGCCGCGCTGCACGACCGGTCGGTCACCGGCAGCTGGCCGCCGGCGCGGGCCAGCCTGACCCGGTTCGGTCGGGCGCTCCCGGCCGGAGCGGTGGTCAGCGCCGTCGCGCTCGCGATCGCCGCGCTGCTCGCCGCCGACCTGCTCGCGCTGGCCACCGGTCGGGTGCCCGGCGGCGGGCCCGCGCTCGCGGTCACCGCCGTCGTGGTCGCGGCCCTGCTCGGGTACGCGGGCCTGGTCGCCGTCGCGGTCGGGGGCACCGGCGGCCGGGGCTGGCGGGTCGCCGCCCGGCACACCGCCCGCACCTGCGCGCGGCATCCCGGCGCCTGGGCGGCCGCGGCCGGCACCTGCGGACTCGCCGCGCTGCTCGCCGCGCTGGTCACCCCGGTCGCGGTGCCGATCCTCGGCGGGTACGCCCTGGCGGCGGTGCACGCGCTCGACGCCCGCGCCCGGGCTCGCGCCCCGGAGCCGGCGGACGCCCCGGCGCCGCTGCGGCCGGAGGCCTCGTGACCGCCGACCCCCGCGTCGCCGCGTCCGCTGCCGAGGCCGCCGAGGGCCGCGCGCCGGAGGCGTGGTGACCGCCGATCCCCGCGCCGCCGGCGCGGTCCGGCCCGACGGCGGCGTGCCGGGTGCCGTCGGCGAGCCCGGCGAGGAGCGCCTGGTCGTGGCCGGCGTCGAGGTGGCCCGCTACGTGGTCCGGCCGGACCTGGACCCGCGGCACGGACCACGGCCCTACCTGCACCCGGTGCGGACCCGGGCCGGCACCCCGGTCACCGACGCGCTTCCCGCCGACCACGTCTGGCACCTCGGCGCGTCGCTGGCCGTGCAGGACGTGGACGGCGCCAACCTCTGGGGCGGCCGGACGTACGTGCGCGGCACCGGCTACACCTGGCGCGACGACCACGGCGTCATCGCCCACACCGGCTGGCGGGAGCGGACCGCCGACCGGCTCGACCACGACCTGGAGTGGCGGGACACCGCCGGCCGGCCGTTGCTGCGCGAGCACCGCCGGCTCACCGCCGCCCCGGCCGGCGACGACGCCTGGTGGCTGGAGCTGTCCAGCACGCTGACGTCCGCCACCGGCGCCGACGTCCACCTGGGCAGCCCGGCCACCAACGGCCGCCCCGGCGGGGCCGGGTACGGCGGCTTCTTCTGGCGGGCGGTCACCGACGGAGAGCCCCTGGTGTGCACCGGGGAGGCCACCGGTGAGGAGGCGGTGAACGGCTCCGCCGCACCGTGGCTGGCGCTCGCCGGCAGCGCGCCCGGCGGTGGCGCGTACACGCTTGTCCTCACCGGCCTGGGGCCGGGCGACAGGTGGTTCGTCCGCACCGCCATGTACCCGGGCGTCTGTGTCGCGTACGCCTTCGACCGGCCGGCGGTGGTCGCCGTCGGCACGCCCCGCCGCAACCGGCACCGGGTGCTTGTCGTCGACGGCCACCTCGACCCGGTCGCCG
Source organism: Micromonospora sp. NPDC049282 (assembly GCF_043197045.1). Lineage (NCBI taxonomy): Bacteria > Bacillati > Actinomycetota > Actinomycetes > Micromonosporales > Micromonosporaceae > Micromonospora > Micromonospora sp. NPDC049282. Next base: position 337,419 of record NZ_JBICSL010000002.1, on the reverse strand, counting down.
TCCCGGCCCGGCTGGCGGAGCTGTTCCCGTGAGCGCGAGGAGTGAGCCGGGTTTGCGAGCCCCGCAGTCGCGAACGAAGGTGTCGCCGTGAGCGCGAGGAGTGAGCCGGGTTTGCGAGCCCCGCAGTCGCGAACGAAGGTGGTGCTACCCGGGCCGGAGGTCGCCTGCGTGGGGGAGACCATGGTGGTGCTCGCCCCCGACGACGGCGGGCCGCTGCAACACGCCGCCCGGCTCACCGTCGGCGTCGGCGGCGCCGAGTCGAACGTGGCGATGGGGCTGGCCCGGCTCGGCCACCGCGCCGCCTGGGTCAGCCGGGTCGGCGACGACCCGTTCGGCCGCCGGGTGGTCGCCGAGATCGCCGCCGCCGGGGTGGACGTCGGCCTGGTCAGGGTCGACCCGGCCGCCCCGACCGGCGTCTACCTCAAGGACCCCGGCCCGGCCGGCACCCGGGTGCACTACCACCGCGCCGGGTCGGCGGCGAGCCGGCTCGGCGCGGCGGACCTCGCCGATCCGCGGCTGGCCGGGGTGCGGCTGCTGCACCTGTCCGGGATCACCGCCGCGCTCTCCGACTCCTGCCGGGACCTGCTCGCGCACGCGCTGGCCGGGCGGGCGGCGCCCGGCGCCCGGGTCACCTTCGACGTCAACCACCGGCCCGCGCTCTGGCCCGCCGACCGGGCCGCCCCGGTCCTGCGCGAGCTGGCCGACCGCGCCGACGTGGTGCTCGTCGGGCTGGACGAGGCGGCGACGCTCTGGGGCAGCGCCGACCCGGCCGCCGTCCGCGACCTGCTGCCCGGGCCGGAACTGCTGGTGGTCAAGGACGGGCCGGTCGGCGCCACCGCGCTGCCGCGTACCGGAGCGGCGGTCTTCGTGCCGGCGCCGCCGGTGGACGTGGTGGAACCGGTCGGCGCCGGGGACGCGTTCGCCGCCGGCTTCCTCGCCGGGCTGCTGCGCGGGGTCGACCTGCGATCCTGTCTGCGGCTGGGGCACCTCACCGCGGCGCCGGTGCTGGCCGCGCCGGGCGACACCGCGCCACCGCCGGATCCGGCGTGGATCGCCCGGGCGCTGGCGTGGACGGACCTGGAGTGGGCGACGCCGGCACGGCGTCACGACGGAGGGAGCGGCACATGACCGGGCACGACTTCGCACCGCTGTTCGGCGACGCGCGGGTGATGGTGATCCTGCGCGACCTGCCGCCCGGGGAGACCGTCCGGCTCGCGGAACTGGCCTGGGACCTCGGCATCGACGTGGTGGAGGTGCCCATCCGTACGCCGGGGGCGGTGCCCGCGCTGCGCGCCGCCGCCTCGGCCGGGCGGCGCCGGGACCGGATCGTCGGCGCCGGCACGGTCCGCACCCCGGCCCAGGTCCGGCAGGCGGTCAGCGCCGGAGCGGCGTTCACCGTCGCGCCCGGCCTGGACCTGGCGGTCGCCGACGCGGCGCACACCTACGGCATCCCGCACCTGCCCGGCGTGGCCACCCCCACCGAGGCGCAGCAGGCGCTCGACCACGGCCTGGTCTGGCTCAAGGCGTTCCCGGCGGTCAGCCTCGGCCCGGCCTGGTTCCGGGCGGTCGCCGGGCCGCTCCCGGAGGCCCGGTTCGTGGCCACCGGCGGCATCGACGCCGGCAACGCGGGGGACTTCCTGGCCGCCGGCGTCCGGGTGGTGGCGGTCGGTTCGGCGCTCACCGACCCGGCGCAACTGCCGCGCCTGGCCGAACTCGCCACCGGCCGGCCGGTCAGTTGACCGTCCGGCCGGACGTCGTCGCCGTGGTGCGCACCGCCTTGACGATCGCCGGGATCGAACCGATCAGCAGCACCAGCGCCCAGATCAGCGCCACCACGGCGAACACCACCGCGCCGAGGTCGTCGACGATGCTGACCAGGATCACCGGCACCAGGCCGTGCAGGAACTGCAGCACCACCGTGCACAGCAGCGTGGTCAGCGCCAGCAGCACCAGCCCCTTGTTGCGCAGGAAACGCGGCTGGGCGGCCAGCAGCAGCACGGCCCAGACCAGCTTGAGCAGCAGCGCCAGCCCGAGCAGCACGGCCGCGTCGTCGACCGGGAAGAACCCCCACACCGCCAGGTAGGCCAGCGTGCCGAACGGAGGCGCCAGGAACAGCGAGACCATCACGGTCAACTCGACGAACGCCACGACCAGCAGGACCAGCGACACCAGCAGCAGCACGACCGAGAAGACCAGCGTGGCCACGCCCTGCACCCGGCCCTGCACCCGGTCCGGCAGCACCAGGCTCAGCGCGAACAGCCCGGTGGTCCAGAGCGCCACCACGTCGATCAGCGCCAGGTAGCCGGTGCCCCGGCCGGACGGCTCGGCCACCCCGCCCACGTCCCCCAGCTCCACGCCGAGCTGCCCGGCGCTGCCCCGCAGCGCGGAGCCCGCGTCCCCGCCGCCGGTCAGCGCCGCGGCGCCCAGCTCCACGCCGACCACCAGCGCCACCGCGAACAACGCCAGCAGCAGGAACGGTTTACGCAGCTCACCCATGTCGCGCCTCCGCGTCGGCGGGCCCGGTCAGGACCGGGCGACCGTGACCGTGCACCCGCCACCTCCCGGGCACCGCAGGACCACCTCGGTCTCCCGGTCCACCGCCACCTTCGCCACCGTCGCGCCGTCCGGGCCGGGGGTGACCTCGTCGGTGACCGTGACGTCCGCGTCGCCGGGCGCGCGGGCCGTCACCTCGAACGGCGTCGCGCCGCGCAGCACCAGCGTGCGCAGGGCGCCCGGGTCGGCGACCCGCAGCCGGCAGGTGGCGCCGAAGCCGACCACCACCCCGTCGGCGGTGGCCACCGGGTCGGCGGCCGGCGGCACGCACGCCACGGTCACCGTCGCCGGGTCCACCGCACCGGCGCCGCGTCCGAGCCGGGCCAGCGGACCGGGCCCGGCGGCCGGGTCGCCCGGATCGTCCCGCCGGCCGGCCACCGCCACCACCCAGAGCGCCACCAGCAGCGCGACCAGCGCGACCAGCAGCACCTTCTGCCGACCACTCATGGCCGGCCGGCGGGAGTGAACCGGATCAGGTCCACCCCGGCGAAGTAGCCGTCGGTGCCCTGGGTCTTGCTCACCGCCACCAGCGTCAGCTTGTGCGGCCCCCGGGTCAGCTCCAGCGTGTCCACGTCCAGCTCGTCGGTGCGCACCACGGTCGGGGTGAAGCCGAAGAACGTGTCCCCGACCTGCCGCCCATCCACAAGCCAGATGGTGTTCGCGTAGTCGTACGACGTGATGCGCACGGTGGAGAACCGCCACCTGCCGTCCGCCGGCAGGTCCACCGACACGGTCACCCGGTCGCCGACCGCACGGCCCAGGAAGAACAACTGCCGGTCGCCGGAGAAGACCACGCCGCAGCAGTTGTCCTGCGCCACCACCTCCGCCTTCGCGGCGGTCTTCGACGTGACCTCGGCGCCGGCCACGAGCGTCTCCGCCTCCACCGTCACCGGCCGGGCCTGCGGGGTCGGCGGGGTGTCCGGCCCTCGGGTCACCAGCCACGCCACCACGCCGGTCACCACCAGCAGCAGCGCCGCCGCGGCGGCGAGCCACGGCCACGGCGAGCGCTTCCGCGCCTCCACCGCCCGCACGTCGTAGGTCACCCGGCCGCTGGAGCGGGAACTCTCCTCCGGTGCGGTGTTCGCCGAGTACGCGAACCCGGTCATGTCGTAGCGCCGGGGCGGGGTGCCGGCCGGCACGGCGACCCGGACCAGGACCGACACCGACCCCTGACCGGGCACCACCCGCTGCGGCTCGGTCACCGTGAACCAGGCGCGCTGGCTGCCCTCGCCCGGCGCGACGTCGAACACCACGGTGTCCGGCGCCGCGCCCGGGTTGGACACGGTGAAGGTCAGCTCACCGGCGTTGCGGGCGTCCAGGGTGAACTGCTCGGCGGCGGCGACGACGGTCCATTCGGTGGTCATGACGGCTCCTCGGGCGGATCGTGGGGCGGGGGTGGGGGCACGTGTGCCCGGCCGACCGCGCGTACCGGCTCGGGCGGCGCCGGATCGGTTGGCGGCGTCGGGTCGGTGGGTGCGCCGGCCGGCGCGGCGACCACCTCGACGGTGACCGCCGCCGGTTTCTCCGCCTCGACGATCCGGGTGACCAGCGCCAGCCGGTCCGCGGCGGCCGGCGGCACGCGCACCACCAGGTGGAACGGCCGCTCCGCCGGCTCGTCCAGGACGAACCCGGTCACGCCGGTGGCCAGCTCCAGCGCGGTGCGCATCCCGTACGGCGTGCCCCGCCAGCGGGCCAGCAGCGCGCCGTGCGCGACCAGGTCGCGCAGCCGGCCCAGCGGCAGCGGCAGCGGCGCGTCCGCGCGCGGCGCGGCCACCACGTGGTCCATCGCCACCCAGCGGGTCAGGTACGCCACGAACCCGTCCGGCGTCCGGTACGGCCCGAACAACGCGTCGACGTCGGCGAGCACCACCTCGTCCGGGGCGTGCAGCGCCTCCATCACGTCCAGCAGCGCGCCCAGCACGCTGCCCGGGCCGGCGGCCCGCTGGTACGCGGCCGGCAGCAGCCGCTCAATCGCCGTTCGGCGCATCCTGCCGCACCACCTCGATGTCGTGCTCGCCGGAGCAGAGCAGCCAGGTGCCGGGGACGGTGACCACGTCGGCGGTGGCCTGGTTGGCACTGGCCGTCCAGTCCTCGCCGTCGCCGCTGCGGTACACGCCGCGCTCGCCCCCGACCAGGACCAGCCGCCCGCCGCCCCCGGACGGCGCGGTGGCGGCGACGGCGTCCACCGGCACGAACCGGGTCCGGTCCCGCAGCGGCAGGCCGCAGTTGACCATCACCGGCCGCCACTGCGGCTGCCCGGCGAGGGTGTCCAGCCGGACCACCCCGCCGCTCTGCGTGGCGGCCAGCGCCAGCGGGCCGCTGAACGCCAGGTCCCGGCAGGTGCCGCCGATCCAGCCGGCGGCCATCGACTGCCACTGCACGTCCGACTCGAACAGCCGGGTCCGGTGGCAGCCCTGGCCGGGCTTCTTCGGATCGGGCTCACCCGCGCCGCACCACAGCAGCGTGGCCGGGCCGTCGTACTGCACGGCGAGCACCCGGTTGTCCACGTTGGCCAGTCCGACGTGGCCGAACGTGCCGGGGCGGCCGGCGGCGGTGGACAGGTAGACCCCGAAGCCGGCCTGCGCGGCGACCGCCACCCCGGGCGCGCCGCGCTCGGAGACGAACGAGCGCACCGCGTAGAAGCCCCGGTCGGCGTCGGCCGGGTCGACCAGGATCTGCAACGGCACCGCGCCGGGCAGCAGCGGCACCTCGTAGAGGCCGGCGTCGGTGGCCAGCAGCAGCGCGCCGGTGCCGTCCCGGTCGATCCAGGCCAGGTCCCGCACCCCGGAGTCGAGGTCGGTCAGCAGCGTCCAGGTCTCGCCCAGGTCGGCGCTCAGCCGCACCCGGGAACCACCGGCGTCGCGGGCGGTCACCACCGCCACCGAGCCGGCCCGGGGCACCACGCCGGGGCGTACCGGGGCGGGCGCGGGCGCCACCCGCACCACCGTCTCGCCGTCGAACCGGCCGGCCGGCTCCCAGCCCGCGCCGGCGTCGGTGGAGCGGAACAGCACCGGCCCGCGCCCGGCGTACCAGGTGTCCGGCTGGTACTGGTCGACGGCAATGGTGCGGACCTGCGCGTCCGGCGCCTCGTCGACCACGAACCGCACCGACTCGACGTACCGCACGCCCGGCTCGGCGTGCTCCAGCATCCGGTACACGTTGGAGGCGCGCAGCGGCTCGCCGAACGCCCAGCCGGTCGGGTTGAGCGGCGTGGGCAGCGGGCTGAGCGTCTGGTGCAGCCGGTCGTGGATGCGGCGGCGGACCGCGTCGACGTCCTCCTCGCGGCGCACCACCACCCGGGCCCGGACCGAGACCGCCTTGTAGCGCGCCCAGCCGGCGCGCACCGCCGTACCCAGCGCGCGGCGGCGCTCCAGGTCGGCCTCGACCCGGCGGCGCGCCTCCTCCACCTCGTGCTCGCGCAGCACCGCCACCGGCAGTCGGCCGCCGGGGCGGGCCGCCTCCGGCACGTACGGCACCAGCACCACCTCCACCTCGCCCGGCCGGGCGAAGCTGTAGACCGTGGCCCGGGTGAACGCGCGGGCCCGGGCCACCGCGCCGGATCCGGTGGCGAGGATCTCGAAGTCCCGCGCGGTGACCGCGCGCTGCTGGGCGAAGAACTCGTACGGCCCGCGAGCCAGCACCGACTCCAGCGACTCCAGGTCCCGCCCGCCGGTGGCCGGGAGGGGGTTGTCCACCCTCAGCCCCGGCAGCGGATCGCGCAGGCTGGTCAGCACGCCGGCCGCCACGTTCCCGGCCGGCCCCCCGCCGCACCGGTACCAGAGCCGCACCTGCCGCCCGGCCGGCGGGACCGCCGCCACCGTGGTCGCCCCGGCCGCCCCCTCGACGGCCGGGGCGCTGCCGGTGACGGCGTCCGGCCCGCGCCCGGCGTCCGGGGCCACCGCCGGGCGCAGGTCCAGCGCCGGGGCGAAGGTGACCACCCCGGAGGCCCGGTCGACCAGGTAGACCTTGGCCTGCGGGCCGAGGCCGGCGAAGCTGTCCACCGGCCGCCAGATCTCGTACGTGCGCCCCTCGTGCTCGCGGGCGGCGGCGCCCAGCTCCACCGAGCCGGCCGGCACCTCCACGCCGAGCAGCAGGTCCAGTGCCTCGGTGGTGCGGGTCAGCGGCGCGCGGGCGGCCCGGAACGTCTGCCCGGGCTGGCCGGTGCCGGTGCCCAGCAGCTCCGCCTCGACCGGCTCGCAGTGGTGCACCCGTACCGTCACCTCGGTCTCGCCGGCGGGCAGCACGACCGGTTCGGTGGTCACGAAGACGACCGGCCGGGGGTCGGCGCCGCGGGCCGCGGCGACCCGGGTCCCGGCCGGCACCCGCACCGCGGCGCGGTCCGCGCCGGTGCGGGTGAGGCGCACGTCCGCCCAGGCCGCCGCCGGCGGGTGCCGGGTCGCGCCGAGCAGGTTCAGGAACGCCACGTACGCCTTCTCCGGCAACTGGTTCAGCCGGTAGATCATCACCTCGGTCAGGTAGGCGAACGCCTCCAGCAGCGCCATCCCCGGGTCGTGCGCGGACAGGTCGGTCCAGTCCGGGCAGGAGCGGCGGATCCGCTCCCGCGCCTCGGTGACCAGGTCCAGGAAGGCGCGGTCGTCCAGGTGCGGCACCGGCAGCGTCATGACGTGGCCTCCTCGTCCGGCCGGTCGCCGGGTTCGTCGTCGGGCGGCAACAGGTCGACGGAGAACACCAGCTGGCCGGGGGAGAGGCTGGCCCGTACCCGGTAGTCCAGCCGGATCACCAGGCGCCACGGGTCGTCCGGGTCCGGCCCGGCGTCCACGTCGAGCACCTCGACCCGCGGCTCCCAGCGCCGGATCGCCTGCCGGACGTAGTGGATGGCCAGGCCGGCGGTGGTGTCGTCGTTCGGCGCGAAGACCAGCCGGTGCAGCCGCGAGCCGTACCCGGGACGCATCAGCCGCTCGCCCGGGGTGGTGGACAGCAGCAGGTACAGCGCCTGGCGTACCGTCTCGTCGCCCTCGGTCATGGCGAGCCCGCCGGCGGCGGTCAGCGCGAGCCCGCCGGCGCGACCGGCGTCGAAGCCGGCGCCGACGAAGCGGAACGCCCTCACCGGTCCGCCCCCAGGAACATCTGCCGCGGGTCGCGGACCTGGTGGTGCACGGTCCCCGGCGGGGTGCCGTCGGTGAGACCGTCCAGGTGCGACAGCACCACCGGCTGCCGGTCCACCCGCACCCAGGCGCTGTAGCCCACGGTCACGTTCATCGTGTGCAGGCAGGGTTTGATGGTCGGGCCGTAGTTCGGGCAGGCGGTGATGTCGCGCCCCTCCGGGTCGGGCCGCACCAGCACCGGCACCCCCCGCACGGTGACCCAGCGCTGCGACGGGCGGTTCGCCACCCGCCCGTCGTGTCCGCAGGTGATCAGCGAGTCGCGGTGGATCCAGCGCATCAGCCACCTCCGGGGGAGCGGGCGAGGGTACGGGCCTGGGCGGCGGCGGTCTCGGCGTCCTCGGCCGCCGGGGCGTGCAGGAAGTCGACGGTCTTCGCGCGCACCACCATGGCCCGCCCCGGCGCGGAGAGCACCAGGTCGCCGGCGGCGTGCACGGTGGTCAGTTCGGGGCGTAGCTCGACGAAGCTGCCCGCGTCGGTGGCCAGCCGCAGCGTGCGCCCGTCGTCGTCGATCACGATCGACTGGCCGGTGCCGGTCCGCATCGACCACCGCCGGGACCGGCCGGAGACGATCCCCGCGTCGTACGGCTCGACCGCGCCGAACAGCGAGCCGAGCACCACACCCGAGGCCGGCTCGCCGCCGGGCAGCGCCACCAGCACGGTGTCGTCCGGGTCGGGCAGCGCGACGATGCCCTTGCCCCGGCCCGCGCCCGGGCAGAGCACGGCGAGCCAGCCGGCGTCCAGGTCGCCGTACGCGGGCAGCGTCACCCGGGCCCGGCCGAGCCGGTCCGGGTCGTCGACGTCGGTGACCGTGCCGAGCGTGACCGTCGCCGCCGGCGGCGCGGCCACCGGGGGCGGCTCGGGCGGGGCGGTGGAGAACCGGGTCAGGTGGCCGTCGGCGTCCACCGTGTGCACCACCTCGGTGAGCACGTACACGCCGGCCACCGGCTCCGGGACACCGGCCAGCGCGATCCGCCGGCCCGGCCGCAACGCCGGGTCCCCCTCGGCCGTGCCCTCGGCGGTGACCAGCGCGGCCACCCGCGCGTCCAGCCCGGCCTGGGCCAGCGCGGCCAGCTCGTCGTAGCTGCGCGCGGGCTGGTCCACCGCGGTACGCACCCCGTCCGCGCCGACGTCGCCCGGTTCCGGGCGCAGCGGGATCCGTCGCCCGCTGCGCGCCTCGCCGGCCCGCTGGCCGAGCGGCTCGGCGCGCTGCGGGTGCCAGCCCAGCGCGGCGCACTCCGCGCCGGCCCGGTCCAGGTTCTCGGTGACCCGCAGCGCGTGCACGGTCTCGCCGAGGGTCAGCGGCACCGGCTCGCCGTGGCCGTCGAGGGTGAGCAGCCGCAGCCGGTCACCGTCGACGCTCAGGTGCAGCCCGGCCCGGCCGGCCACCTCGCACAGCAGCTCCAGGTCGGTGTGCCGGTGCTGGAGCAGCCGGTCCAGGCGTGGCCCGTCGGTCTCGGCGGTGACGCTCAGGCCCAGCCCGGCGCACAGCTCCCCGGCCAGCTCGGCGGCCGTCACCGACTCGAACACCCGCAGCTCCTGCCGCTTGCGCAACCGGTGCAGCGGGTCGTACGCCCGGATCCGCAGCAGCGCGGCGCCGTCACCGGCGTACTCCACCTCCACGGCGGTCACCTCGCCGGCGAACAGCGCCTCCGGCCGGCCGTCCAGGCGGACGTCGAGGGCGGCGCCGGGGCGTACCGGCGGGTCGAGGGCGCCCGCGCCGGGCGCGGTGGCCAGGGCCAGCTCGCACTGCGTCGGCCGGTCCAGCCGGGCGGCGACCCGGATCCCGCGCAGCCGGGTCGGGTCGGCCAGCGGCCGGCCGTCCACGGTCACCGTCGCGGCCCGGGTCACGGCCCGCCTCCCGTCGCGGCGGCGCGAACCGGTGGATGTGCGCCGGGGGTGGCGGTGGCGTCGGGTGAGCGTGCGGTGCTTGTGGCGATGGCGTCGCGTGGGTTCACAGGGTGCCTCCCGTCGCGTCGGTGGCCTCGGGCGGCGCGGTGGCGCCGATCGCCGGCACCGCGAGGGCGGTGCCGGCCGGCACCGCGAGCGGGTCGGTGATCCGGTTGTGCTCGGCGAGCAGCCGCCAGCGCAGCGGTGACCCCAACGCGTCGTGGGCGAGCAGGTCGAACCGCACCCCGGACCAGCCCGGCTCGGCCGCGCCGTCGGCGGCGGCGACCACCGCGGAGCCGGGCGCCACGGTCGGCGTGCTCGCCGCCGCCAGCTCCTCCTCGAAGCCGGCGCGGGCCGCCTCGGCGGTCTCCGCCACCCGGACCAGCCGCAGCCGCAGCCAGGAGCGGCGCGGCGTGCCGGTGAGCGTGAACGCGTCGAACCGTTCCGCGATGGCCGCGATGACGCCCGGCACGTTCCAGGTCTTGCCCCAGACCAGCCGGACCAGCGGCGGGCGGGGCCAGCCGTGCTCGACCGCCGAGTTCTCGGCGAGCATCCACAGCGGCCGGGTCAGCGCGCGGACGTCGCCGGGGCGGGCCGGAGACTCCACGAAGTCGAGGTCGAAGAGCAGGTCCAGCACCAGCTCGGTACGTCCACCGCCGGTGTAGACAAGCGGGTCGTCGGCCAGGCCGGCGCCGGTCAGCGGACCGTCCGGGCCGCCGCGGGGGCGTAGCCCGGCCAGCCGGGTGACCTGCACGGTCTCCGGGTTGAGCAGGCAGTCGACCCGGGTGCCGGACTCGTCCACGAGGAAGGCGACGCGTTCCATCAGCCACCCGCCTGTTCCCGGTCCAGTCGGCTCTCCCGCCACGCGGCGCGCGGTGCGGTCGACGGCCAGGGCACCGGCTCGTCCGGCAGCGCCGGCCACCGGTCGCGGTGCGCCGCGCGGCCTCCCGCGCTCGTGCCGTCCGGTCGGGCCGCGTCCGCTCGTCCGGTGCCGCTCGCCCGGACGCCGCCGGCCTCGTCCGGCAGTGACGGCCACGGGCTCGACGGACCGGTCCGGCTTTCGCCCATCGCGGTCGGCACCGGAGCCTCGGCACCCCACCTCGCTCGGAAGCCGTCGCTGCGGGGCGGCTCGGTGACCCGCGCCGGGCCGAGGCCGGCTCTGGTCCCGGGCGAGCCGTCGGCCTCGGACGATCCGCGTCGCCCGGGCGCGAGGAGGAGCGGAGGCACACCGTCCGCCCCGTCGACCGTGGGCCCGACGGCGGCGGTCCGGCTGCCGTGGTGGAAAAGAGCGTCGGACGCCACCGCCCGCGCACCGTCGCGGTCGAGTCGTCCCGCACGGCGGAACGGCCACCCCGACAGCGCACCCACCCGCCCGGCTCCGCCGGCCGCCTCCACGGATCCGGCCGAACCCGTGGCGTCGAGCGACCCTGAGGTGCCCGGTCCCCTCCTGCCCGTTCCTGCGGTACCCCGCGGCCCTGATCCGCCGGTTCCGGCGGTACTGCCTGCTCGGACCGGTTCGGCTGCTCGGGCCGTGTTGGCTGGTCCGGCCGTGTCGCCTGGGCCGGCCCTGTCGACCGGTCCGGCCAGGCTGTGCGTGCCCCCCGTGGTGGCGGGTCCGGTGACGCCGGTCGAACCGGCGGGGCCGCCCCACCCCGGGGCGCCGCCCGAGCACGGCAGGCCGGGCCGGGTCACCGGATCGCCGCCGGATGCCGCGGGATCGGAGGAATCGGCCCTCCACACGTGCGCGGACCGTGCCGTGTCGAGCGCCCGACCGGTGAGGCCGGTCCGTCCCCCCGGCGCGCCCCGCCGCGCCGGCCCGGCTCCGCTCGGCTCCCGTCCCGTCCGCACCGGACCCGCGTCAATGTGGTCCGGCCCGGCCGACTCGATCCACCCGACCCCGACGTCCACATCGGAGTGAACCGCCGACGTTTCGCCCGCCCCACCCGCGTCCCCCGGAGCGTCCGCAGCCGCCTCGCCACCTGATGGGAGCCCCGTCCCACTCGTCGGGAGCTGCCGGAGATCTTGGTAGGAATCGGCCCCTATGGGGGCCCTTTCGCTCCAAGATCTCGGCGAGCCGGCGGGTGTCCGCCACAGCTGCCACAGACGGGCCCACCGGCCGCGCCGGTCGGTGATCAAGGAGTTCCCGTCGGCGGGGCGCCCGGAGTTGACGTCCACTCCTCGACCATCGGTGCCGAGCGGGGGATGGGCGAGGTCGTGGAGGAGGCCGGGGGCGTGGGCGGCGACCAGGCGGAGCCAGTGCTCGGGCGGCTCACCGGGGCGGCGCGGCGGCAGGTCGGCGGACCGTTCGCCGGTGAGCGCGGACCCGTCGTCCGCGAGCGCGGAGCGGCTGCCGGCACGTGTGGGCCGGACGTCCGCGAGAGTGGAGTGGCTGCCGGGGAGTGCGCGGCGGGGGATGGGACCGGGGTCGGAGAGACGGTCGGCGGTGGCCCGCAGCGCGCGGGCCAGCCGGTCACGCGGTCGCCGGGGCGGCCGCACTGCCGGCCTCCAGCTCCAGTCCCTCGTACGCCAGGGTGAGCGCCTCGATGGCGATCTCCTGGGAGAGGGTGTTCAGGTGGGCGCCCCGCCACCGGGTCGGCCAGGCGTTGATCATGTTCCAGCGCAGCACCTCGGCGGTGCCGGCCGGATCGAGCAGCACCACCGACACGTTGCGCCGGTTGACCGTGCCCTTCGCCGCCGCGTTCACCCAGTCCCACAGCTCGCGGGCGTTGGTCAGGCCGAAGTGGAGGGTGACCGGGGCGTACTCGACCTGCCCGGGCACGGCGCGGATGCGCTCGTTGCCGGCCTCCCGGTAGGCCAGCGACGGTATCGCCACCTCGAAGCCGCTGACCTCGGTGAAGTGCCCGTTGGTGATGCCGTTGATGAGCAGCTTGAAGTGGTACGCCCGGTACGGGTCGACGGGTGCGCCCGGCTGCGGCGTGGCCGTGGTCGGCATGTCAGCCTCCGATCGTCTCGGTCTCGGTGCCGCCGGCCCACTGGCTCAGCTTGAACACCACGAACTCCGCGGGCTTGACCACCGCGATGCCGATGTGCGCCACCACCATCCCGGCGTCGCGTACGTCGGCCGGGTTGGTCTCCTCGTCGCACTTGACGAAGAACGCCTCCTCGGGCGTGCGGCCGAGCAGCGCGCCGTCGCGCCACACCCGGGTCAGGAACGCGCCGATGTCGCGCCGGATCGAACGCCACAGCGTGAAGTCGTTCGGCTCGAACACCATCCAGCGGGTGCCGTTGGCGATGGCCTGCTCGATGGAGATGGAGAGCCGCCGCACGTTCAGGTAGCGCCACTCGCTGGCCTCGGCGGCGAGCGTACGGGCGCCCCAGAGCCGGATGCCCTCGCCGGCGAAGAACCGGATCACGTTGACCCCCTTGGGGTTCAGCACGTCGTGCTCCGGCCGGGTGACCCGGTACGCCAGGTCGACCGCGCCGCGTACCGGCTCGTTGGCCGGCGCCTTGTGCACGCCGCGCAGCGCGTCGGTGCGGGCCCAGATGCCGGCCACGTGCCCGCTCGGCGGGGTGAGCACGAGGTCCCCGCTGAGCGGGTCGCGGACCCGGATCCAGGGGAAGTAGTAGGTGGCGAAGTCGGACTGCCGGGGCCGGTCGCCGCCGGTGCCGGGCGCGTCCTCGTCGGCGTCCTTCGGCGTACCCTCGGCGGGTTTGCCGGCCGACGGCTCGGCGGGTTTGCCGGGCTTGCCGGGTGTGGCGACCCGGGTGAGCCGGGAGACGTCGGCCACCTCGGGCGGCGGGTCGCAGATCGCGACCATGGTGCGCAGCCGCTCGGCGGTGCTGATCAGGGCCTCGTGCGAGACCGGGTCGTGGTAGCCGGGCGCGGCCAGGATGGAGATCTCGTCGATCGCCTCCAGCAGTTGCAGCCCGCCGCGCCGCCCACCGGTGCCGGTGAGCTGGCCGCCCTCGCCGACGTTGACCACCCAGCAGCGGGTGCCGCCGTTGTCCAGGAAGCCGAACACGGCCCGGGCCAGCGGGGTGCTCTCCAGGTGCTCGCCGTCGGCGTAGAGGCGGAGGAACTCGGTCCAGCTGTTGACCGCCAGCGGCCGGTCGACGTGCGCGGTGCGGTTCGGCGCGACCCCGACGAAGGCGGCGGTGCTCATGCCGACCGGCCCGATCGGGCGGGCCCCGGAGGGCACCTCCTCGACGTAGATGCCGGGGGAGAAGTAGGTGGGCATCGGTCCTCCTGGGGAGTCAGTCGGGGGCGCGGACGACGACCAGGTCGTCGCCGGCCGGGTCGAGCTCGGCGGTGTGCACCCGCCCCCGGCCGACCAGCCGGATCCGCACCGGACGGTCCGGGGCGTCGGGGTCGTGCGGCACGCCGACCAGCCGGAACCGGCCGGCGGCGTCGGTCTCGGTGGCCTGGGCGGTGCCGACCAGCTCCACCCGCATCGCGGCGAGCGGCTGGTCCTGCGGCCCGACCACCCGGCCGTCGAGCGTGCGCATGTCGAGCTGCCGCAGCCGCAGCGGCTGCCGCACCGGCGGCGCGGTCGGCGCCGGCCGGTCGATCCGCGCCGGCACGTCGAGCAGCAGCGCCGGCCGGGGCGCCACGCCGAGCGCCCGCCACAGCGCCGGGTCGCCGGCGTCCAGCACCAGCTCCGGCCGGCCGGTACCGGTGGTGGCCGCGGCGAGCACCCGGTCCAGCGCCGGCAGCGCCGCCGGTCCGCCGCCGCTGACCAGCAGGCGGACCACGAACCGGTACGGTTCGCGCGTCGCGCCGCCGGTCGCGGTCTGCCGGGCCGGCCGCAGCTCCAGCGGCCAGACCGTGAGGCCGCCGCCCGGTTCGTCGCGCGGCGGGCCGACCGGGACGGGCTCACCCGCCGCCCCGGCCAGCCAGGACGTGACGTCCGCGACGGCCGCCTCGATGGCGCCGGTCATCGCGGCGGCGTCCCCTGGATCCGGTACGCGATGGCCTCGTTCCAGACGTGCGGGTAGACGCCGATCTCGAAGTAGCGGGTGAACCGGTTGATCGGCGCGTTCGTGTGGTCGTGCCAGAGCAGCCACACCGGAGCGATGGTGAACAGCGCGTAGTTGAGCGCCACCAGCGGCAGGTAGAGCGGGCCGAGCAGCCGGGCCTGGAACACGTGCACGTCCTCGTGCCGCTGGATGCCCGGGCTGGACCCGGCGCAGACCGTGCCGATGGTGGTGGCGTAGCGGGGCGAGACGCCCTCGACCACGTTGACCCGGCCGCTGCCGGCCGAGACGACCCGGTCGAGCTGGTGGCCGAAGATCAGGTGCAGGGCCAGGTAGAGCGCCCCGGCGAACGTGTTCAGCAGGCTCCACGTGTGGTCGACCACGAACAGGAAGATCCCCTTCGGGTCGGCGCCGTAGGTGCCGGCCGAGGCGGTCGCCCAGCCGAAGGGCGCGCCGACGAGCAACCCGACGACCGCGCCGACCAGCAGGCCGACGGTGCCCGCGGCGAACTGCCCGAGGACGGCGCCGAAGAGGACCTGGACGGCGGCGCTGAGGATGCCGAAGACCATGACGGTCACCTCTCTCAGACCCAGGAGCGGACGTAGCGGGGCTCGCGCCCCTGGGCGAGCTGGGTCGGCGACGCCTGCGTCGCCTGCCGGTTGCCCGGGGGTAGCTGGTTGATGCCGAGCGCGGCGGAGAAGATGACCAGCCCGTTGAAGAACGCGATGATCCACTTTTCCGGGCCGGCGTCGGCGAACGCGGCGGTCAGGTAGGACAGCAGGAGCGCGAAGCCCAGCGCGATCCACTTGCGTGCCTTGTCGCCGCTCGGCCCGATCAGGCCGCCGATGACGTTGGTGGCGAGCAGGGTGGCGGCGCTGGCGCCGGTCAGGCCGCCCAGGGCGGCCCAGGTGAAGAGATCGTTCACGGCGATCCCCCTTTTCGACGGTGCGGTGGTCCGGTCTCGGGTGGGATGGTGCGGCGGTCCGCGGCTCTCACCGCGGGTCCGCCCGGTTGGCGGTGGGGCCGGCGGGCGTCGCCGGTGATCGGGGTCGGCCCGGCGACCTTCGACGGCGGTCGGCGGGCCGGTTCGGCGGGACTCAGACCGGTGGCCCGGCGGGAGGCGTCGGCGCGGCCGGTGCGGCGGGTGCGGCCGGTCCGGTGGTGGGCGCGGCCGGGCTCGCGCCCGGGCTCCCGCCCCGGGAGCGGCGCAGCAGCAGCACGACGACCACGGCGACGACCAGCAGCAGCACGACCGCTCCGGCGACGACCGGGAGCCAGGGGAACGAACCACCGTCGACCACGGCGGCGACCGCGCTGGTGGGTGGTGCCGGCGGCGCCTCGGCGACGGCCCGCAGCTCGGCCGGCTTGGCCTGGTTGGCGACCACCTTCCAGCTCACCGAGCGGCCGGTGATCGTGCCGTTGGTGTCGAGCACCCGGCCGGGGAACGTCACGGAGATCTCGAACGACATCAAGGTCATGAACGTCTGCTGGTTCCGGGGGTCCTGTTCGGCCACCTTCCCGCCGTATTTCTTCGGGTCCAGCGGGAGCGAGAAGCGATAGAGATCGCCGTCCCGAACAAGATTCACACTCTCGCTCGTGAATTGTGCCAGCGGTGTTTTCCGGTAGGCGATCTGAATGCCGTAGAAGTTGCCGTCCTCGTACCGGGTCTCGGTCCCGGCGGGAAGCGTGGGAATGTTCTGCCGCAGTTCGGCGAAGGCCACCGCGACGTCCGGGTTGCGCTGTTTGAGCACGGACTTCTCGGCGGTCAGCAGGAGCTGACCGGAGATCGTGTCGTCGGCGTTCACGGTCAACCCGAGGTTGAGCTGCATGCAGCCGCTCAGTGCCGCCACGAGGGCGAGACACACCGCGAGGCTGAATATCCGGCTGCGGCGGAGTCTCCTATTCATGCGCCCAGTGTGGGCGGTCGGGGCGGGTTCGGCAGTCAGCGATCAGCCGCCGCTTTGTCGCCGATCTTACCGGTCACCTCTCCCATTCGGACGACCCCGAGAACGGATGCGATCGATATGCTGAAAGGTTGTCATTCCTCCTTTCCCGACGCCGGCCGGTCCGCGATGATCCGGAAGACCGGGATGTCCGGGGCGACGCGCGCGAACGCGGCGAGCGGGGCGTGCCGGTCGACCGGCACGTGCGGTCGCGCGCCGGGGGCGAGCGCCAGGTGGCGACGCAGGATCGGCGGTCGGTCGGCCACGTCGACCTCGACCAGCCGGACCGCCTCCCGGCCGCCGTGGCGCAGCACCGCCCGCCCGCCGGCGGCCCGTACGTTGGCCACCCAGTTGACCCGGTCGCCGAGCATCGACACCAGGTAGCGCTCGCCCTCGAGGTCGGCGACCACCAGCGGCAGGGCGACGATCCGGCCGGTGCGCCGGCCCCTCACCTCCAGCGTCACCCAGTGTCCGGGAGCGAGCCCGGCGGCGAACTGCCGGGCGGAGAGCCCGTTCAACACCCGGGCCAGCCGGTTCGGTCGACCGTCCCGGTACATCCATCTCAGGTGCCGACGCCACAGACCCGTGCCCATGAGGGCCCCCTCTCTCTCTTCCTCCTCCAATGGGGACCCGGGCGGGCGGTGGCGACCAGGGTCGATCGACCCGACACCTCGACCTGGGTGGAGCGGCCGGACCAGGTGGCCGCCCGGGCGCCGAGGCCGCGCCGGGCGGCCGGGCCCGCTGCTGGTCGCCCGCCGAACGCCCGGCCCGGTACGTCGACGCTCAGGCGGGTGGCTGCCAGTCGGCGTACCGGGCCATGCCGCGCAGCGCCGCCCGGGACGGGGTGAGCCGGAGCACGGTGTCGCGCAGGGCGAGCGCCACCGGGTTGCGTAGCTGCTGGCCGTACCGCGCGGTGCGCAGCGCCGCCCGGGCCACGGCCTGGCTGCGTGGTCGCCGTTGCCGGTCGTACGCGGCCAGCGCGCCGGCCAGGTCCGCCGGCCCGTCCGCGCAGGCGGCGCCGAGCACGACGGCGTCCTCGATCGCCTGGCACGCGCCCTGGCCCAGGTGCGGCGTCATGGCGTGCGCGGCGTCGCCGAGCAGCGCCACCCGTCCCCGCACGTAGGTCGGCAGCGGGGTGGCCAGGTGCAGCAGGTCGGTCCGGAGCACCGCCTCCGGCGGCGTGGCCGCCAGCAGCGCCGGGATCGGGTCGTGCCAGTCGCCGAACCGGTCCCGGACCGCGGCCAGTTCGTCCGGCGCCCGGCCGCCGGGCGGCGCGATGTCCGCGGCGTACCAGTAGAGCCGGCCGTCGCCGAGCGGTACGGTGCCGAACTCACGGCCGGCGCCCCAGGTCACGGCGGTCGCCACCGGGGCGGACCAGGAGACGACCGCGCGCCAGGCGGTCGAGCCGGAGTAGGCCGGCGGCGGCAGCGTCGGCCACAACCGCCGGCGCAGCAGGCTGTTCAGCCCGTCCGCGCCGACCACCAGGTCCGCCGCGAGGTCGTGGACCGAGTCGTCCGCCCGGTAGGTCACCGACGGGGTGTCGGCGTCGACGTCCACGACGTCGACGCCGGTGCGGAGCACGCCGGTGGGCAGCGCGTGCCGCAGCAGGCGGTGCAGGGCGGTCCGGTGGATGCCGAGCGCCGAGGTGCCGAGCGTGCGTTCGAGGTCGGCGCCGTCGACCCGGGACAGCCACCGGCCGGAGCTGGCGCGCAGGCCGCCGGGGGTGTCGGGCGTGCCGTCCCGCCGGACCGCGTCGCCCAGGCCGAGCGCGTCGAGCCCGCGCAGCGCGTTCGTCATCAGCGTCAGGCCGGTGCCGAGTTCGCGGGGGCGGGCGGCCCGCTCCAGCACCGTGACCCGCCACCCGCGCCGGTGCAGTGCCAGCGCCGCCGCCAGCCCGCCGATGCCCGCGCCGACCACCACCGCGTGCGTGTCGTCCACCCCGTGCCTCCTTCTACAGATGTAGAAAGCGATACTACGCCCAACGGATCGGATCGAGGGGGAGCGGACGTGAGCGCACGGGCGGCCCGGGTGGCGTTGCTCGCCGACGCGGCGGTGGAACTGCTCGCCGCCGGTGGCATGCGGGCGCTCACCCACCGCGCGGTCGACGCCCGGGCCGGGATGCCACCCGGCACCACCTCGGCGTACCTGCGTACCCGGCAGGCCCTGATCGAGGCGGTGGTGCAGCGCCTGGCCGACCTCGACCGGGTGGACCTGGCCGCCCACGACCTGCCCACGGCCCCGACCGGGCCGGCCCCGGCGCTCGGGCCGGACGGGCTCGACCAGCTCGCCGCCGGGGTCGCGGAGGTGCTGGACCGGTGGCTCACCGCCGGGCGCAGCCGCTCCCTCGCCCGGTACGCCTGCCTGCTGGAGGCGACCCACCGGCCGGAGCTGCGCCGGATCCTGCACCACGGCAGCATCCTCCGGGTGCAGGCCCGGGAACTGCTGGCCCGGGCCGGCGCCGCCGACCCGGTCCGGCAGGGCGACCAGTTCGTGGCGTTCGTCGACGGACTGCTCTTCGACCGCCTGGTCGGCGCCGGGGCGCTCAGCGCGCCACCGCCCGGCACCCCGGCCAGCCGGGACGACCTGCGCGCCGGCGTACGCACCCTGCTGCGCGCGTTCGCCGGCGCCTGATCCCGTCCGACCAGGTGCCGCCGATCACTGCCGTCCGGCCCGCCAGGCTGATCGGCGGCGCGCTCGACCGCGCCGACGACGAGGCCGCGCTCGCCGCGCTGGAACGGGCCCGGCACGCCGACGCCGGGCGGAGCGGCTGCGCGGCGCGGTCCGGGCCGCCGGCGAGGCGCTCCGGTTCAACGTCCGGCGCCGCCGTCACCTCGGCCGCCTCCGCTCGGTGGAGGGTTCGATCCGGCAGATCGACTACGCCGTGCGCAACGTCCGCGTGCTGGCCCGGGCCGCGGTCACGTTCACCCGCGCCGCCGGGCCCGTGCCGGCCGAACCGGGCGCGAGCGTCCGCACGCTGGCCGAGGCGGTACGCGCGGCCGGCGACGCGCTCGCCGCCGACCTCAGCGGCCAGGAGGGGGTCGCCGACGGCCACGCCGCCCGGGCCGAGGCGGCGGCGCTGGAGGCGGTGCGGGGCCGGAGCGCTGACCGGCCCGGTCAGGCGCTCTCCCGGGCCACCAGCGTCGACTCGAAGGCGGTGGCCGGTGCCGCCGGCGCCTCCGTCAGCACGGCCGTGGCCGCGGCGGCGGCGATCCGGTCGACCGGGTGGGTCGCGGTGGTCAGCGCCGGGCTGCCCATCGCCGCGTACGGCAGGTCGTCGAAACCGGCGACCGCCACGTCGTGCGGCACCCGCACGCCCTGCCCGCGCAACGCGGCGATCACGCCGAACGCGGTCGCGTCACTGGCCGCGTAGATCGCGTCCACGTCCGGCCACCGGCGCAACGCCGCCAGCGCGGCCGAACCGCCGCGGGCCGCGGTGAAGTCGCCGGTCACCAGCCGAGCCGGCGAGCCCGACGCGCGCATCAGCCCCCGGTAGGCGGTCACCGACCGCTCCGCGCAGGTCAACCAGCGCGGGCCGGTGACCATGACGACGCGGCGGCGGCCGGTGGCGTACAGGTGGCGCAGCACCGCGCCGGCGCCGGCGGCGTTGTCCACGTCGAACGACGGCACGGCCGCCGAACCCCGGCCGATGGAGACCACCCGACCGTGCAGCCGGGCCGGCACCGCGTCCAGCGCCGCCTGCGTGGTGTTGACCAGGATCACGCCGCAGACACCCCGGTCGGCGCCGAGCCGGTGCAGGCCGGACGGGTCGGTCAGCGGCAGCCACTCCAGCGCCACGCCGACCCCGTGCGGCCCGCACACCCGCGACGCGGCGCTGACCACCCGGTGCACGTACGGGTCGTCGAAGATCCGGTCGTCGCGGCCCACCACGGCCACCACCAGCCGCACGCCGGCGCCCCGCACCAGCGCCCGGGCGGTCAGGTCCGGCACGTAGCCGAGGAGATCGGCGGCGGCGCCCACCCGCGCGCGGGCGCCCGCCGAGGCGAAACCGTAGCCACCGAGCACCCGCGAGGCGGTGGCCCGGGACACCCCGGCTGCCCGGGCCACGTCGTCGAGCGTGGCGGGTCGTGCGGTCGGCGTACCCATGGGTCGCATCATGCCCGGTCCGGGGCCGCGCCGGGTAAGGGGCGGGCAGGCTTGTGGTGGTAGCGCTCTCAGGTGTGCGATCGTCGTCGGGAACCATCCGGGGGAAGGGACGACCGCACGTGAGCAACACCCTCGACGCACCGGCCGCGCGGCGGCCACCGGTGCCCCGGCCGGTGCTGGCCGCCCGCACCGGCGTCGCCGTCGTCTTCGCCCTCAACGGGCTCGCGGTGGCCAGTTGGTTCTCCCGGGTGCCCGCGGTCCGGGAGGCGCTCGACCTCAACCCGGGCCGGCTCGGCCTGCTGCTGCTCTGCATGTCGGTGGGCGCGCTGCTGGCCATGCCCGCCGCCGGCCTGGTCACCCAGCGGATCGGCCCGGCGCGCACGGTGGTCGTGGCGACCGTGCTGGTCGCGCTCGGCATGACGGTGGCCGGTCTCGCCACCGGCCTGGCCGGCTGGGTGGTCGGCGTCGGCGTCGGGCTCGCCGCGTTCGGCTTCGGCTCCGGCCTGTGCGACGTGGCGATGAACGTCGAGGGCGCGGCGGTGGAGAAACGACTCGGCCGGACGATCATGCCCCGGTTCCACGCCGCCTGGAGCCTCGGCTCGGTGGCCGGCGCCGGGCTCGGCGCCGGCGCCGCCCGCCTCGGCGTACCGATCGAGGTGCACCTGCCGGTGCTGGCGGTGCTGATCCTGACCGGCACGGTGCTCGGCGCCCGGGCGTTCCTGTCCGCGCCGGCCGAGTCGACCGGCGCGGGCGAGCCGGCGGCCCGGCGACGCGCGCTGCTGGCCGTCTGGCGGGAGCCGCGCACCCTGCTGGTGGGCCTGCTGGTCCTGGTCATGGCGTTCACCGAGGGCAGCGCCAACGACTGGCTCGCGGTGGCGTTCGTGGACGGGTACGGGGTCGACGAGGCGGTCGGCGCCCTCGTGTTCGGCGTGTTCGTGGTCGGCATGACCCTGGGCCGCACCGCCGGCACGGTCGCCATCGACCGCTGGGGGCGGGTGCCGGTGCTGTTCGGCACCATCGGGCTCGCCTCCGCCGGCGCGGCGCTGGCCGTGCTGGCCGGCTCCGGCCCGCTGGCCGTGGTCGGCGTGGCGCTCTGGGGGATCGGGGCGTCGCTCGGGTTCCCGGTCGGGATGAGCGCCGCCGCCGACGACGAGGACAAGGCACCGGCCCGGGTCAGCGTGGTCGCGGTCATCGGCTACACCGCGTTCCTCGCCGGGCCGCCGCTGCTCGGCTTCCTCGGCGACCACTTCGGCGTGCTGAACGCGCTCGGCCTGGTGCCGCTGCTCCTGCTGCCCACGCTCGCGCTGGTGCCGGTGCTCCGCCCGCCGGCGGCCACCGCGCCGCCGGCCCGCTGACCGCGCGGCCCAGCCGACTCCCACCGGGCTCCCAGGCCGCTGCCAGGCGCGCGTGCTGCACTGGGACGGACGCCGAGGAGAGGAGGCGGGTATGGGCTGGTTCAGTCGGCGAGCCGCCGACCCGACGACCCCGACGAAGCTCGACCGTGAGGCGACCCCGGAGGACCTCGCCCAGCTGGAGGCGTTCGTGACCAGCCGGCGTGGGGTCGAGTTCTACCTGGAACCGGAGACCACCGCCACCGACACCACGGTGGTCGCCGTCGCCCACGACGGCGAGTGGATCCGCCGCCGCACCGGCTCGCCCCGGGTCGCCGGCAGGATCGCCCGGCGGCACGCGGTCCCGCTCTACGAGGCGGCCCGCACCGGGTACCCGGAGCGGATGCGGGCCTGGAACCGGGCCCACCCGGAACGCCGCAAACGCTGACGCCCGCGCACCGCCCAGCCTGCCGGTGCGGGCTTTCCGGCGCTCGTCGGGCGGCCTCGCGCCGCTCAGTCGCCGAGCGCGGCGCGGGCCTGCTCCCGGCGGAGCGGCTCGTCGTGCGCGGAGACGTACCACTCGACATGGTCGGAGAGCAGGCTGCGGGCCAGCTCCAGATCCGGCCCGTCGGTGGGGGTGCGCTCGTGCAGCGGAGGTGGGTACCAGCAGTCGCCGAGCAGCAGCACCCGGGAGTCCGGCACCAGCACCACCGTCGAGTCGCTCGCGTGCCCGCCACCGACGTGCCGCAGCACCACGCCCGTGGGCAGCATCAGCTCGTCGGTGAACGTGCGGGTCGGCGGCAGCACCGCGAAGCCGTCCCAGTCGTCCACGGCGAGCGCGCGGGCCCGGTAGCTGGGGCCGAGCCGGGGCTCGGCCCGCACCCGCTCCCGCAGGTGCCGGTGGCTCCACGGGCGGGCCGCCTCGGCGCGCAGCGGGGCCACGCCCGCCTCGTGCCCGACGATCTCGACGTCCGGCCAGGCGCAGGCGCCCCAGACGTGGTCCCAGTGGTGGTGGGTGTAGACCAGCCAGCGCGGCTCCGGCAGCCGGGCGGCGGCGAGCCCGGCGCGGATCTCCCGGGCGTGCGCGGGACTGTGGCCGGCATCGATCAGCACGCTGCCACGCTCGTCGGCGACGACCGCCACGGCGGGCCGGATCGCGCCCGGGTCGGGGTCGTGGGGGAACACCCAGACCCGATCGGCCAGGTGGCGTGGCTCCATGGCGGGATCCTCTCGCAGCCTGGCCGGATGCTATCGCCGTCCCGCCCTCGCCGGCTGCCCCGTCAGCCGGCGAACGCGGTGGCCAGCGCGTACCCGAGGAAGGCCGCGCCAAGCCCGGCGACCACGCTGACCAGCACATTCGCGAAAGCATGCAGGCGCGGGCCGGTGCGGGCCAGCCGCATCGTCTCGTAGCCGAGCGTGGACCAGGTGGTCAGCGCGCCGCAGAATCCGGTGCCGACGAGCGCGGTCACCCCGGGATCGGCCGGCACCGCGAGGATTCCACCGAGCAGCAGCGAGCCGGCCACGTTGACGGTCAGCGTGCCCCACGGGAACGTCGAGTCGTGCCGGGCCTGCACCGCCCGGTCGGTCAGGTAGCGCAGCGGGGCGCCGAGCGCCGCGCCGATCACGATCAGCAGCACGATCACCGGGCCGCCCCCGCCCGGCCTCGGGCGGCCAGCAGCCGGCCGGTCACCGTGTCCCCGACGGCGACGGCCAGCAGCGCGGCGAGCACGGTCGCCGCCAGGTAGGCCAGCGCGGTGCCCGCCGCCCCGGCCGTCACCAGATGTTGCGCGTCGACCGCGTACGCGGAGAACGTGGTGAACCCGCCGAGCACCCCGACGCCGAGGAACGGCCGGACCAACGGGCCGGCCGGGCGGGTGGTGAGCACCGCCATCAGCGCGCCGATCAGCAGGCAGCCGGTGACGTTGACGCCGAACGTGGCCCACGGGAAGCCGGTGGGCGGGTGCGGCACGGTGGCCTGGGCGCCGGCTCGGGCCAGCGCGCCCAGCGCGCCGCCGGCGGCGATCACGCCCAGCACCGCGGCCGGGTGCGCGGTCAGCTCCGCCCGGTCGGCGGGTACGCGGAGATCGACGTCGGGATCGACGCGGGACTCGGGCGGTCGGGTCACGGTGCCTCCCACCAGGACGGGCATCACTGGCAGGGACCGTTGGCGATGTCGCGGTTCTCCCGGCGCGTCCCGGGACGGCGGGCCCCACCGCCGGTCCAGCCCGAGCATAACCCCGCTCCCCACCCCACCCGCCCCCTCCCCACCCGCCGCCCCGTTCCCGCCCCGTCCGGCCGACGTCGCTGACCTGGCAGGACGGGCCGTACGGGCGTACGGTGATCGGCATCGCCCGGCGCGGCGTCGGGCCCGTCGCGCAGGAGGCAACCGTGCAGGACCGCACCCCTCGTCCGGACGCGCTGGATCCCGTCGAGCGGATCGGCCTCGACGAGCTGCGGGCGCTGCAACTGGACCGGCTGCGCCGGTCGCTGCGGCACGCGTACGACCACGTGCCGCACTACCGGCGCGCGTTCGACGACGCCGGCGCGCACCCCGACGACGCACGCGACCTGGCCGACCTGGCCCGCTTCCCGTTCACCGCCAAGGCCGAGCTGCGGGAGAACTACCCATTCGGCATGTTCGCCGTGCCCCGGGAGCGGATCGCCCGGCTGCACGCCTCCTCCGGCACCACCGGACGCCCCACCGTCGTCGGCTACACCCGCGCCGACCTGAACACCTGGGCGACCCTCATGGCCCGCTCGATCCGGGCCGCCGGCGGTCGCCGGGGCGACCGGGTGCACGTCGCGTACGGCTACGGGCTGTTCACCGGCGGTCTCGGCGCGCACTACGGCGCCGAGGAGCTGGGCTGCACGGTGATCCCGGTGTCCGGCGGCATGACCGAGCGTCAGGTCATGCTGATCCGCGACCTCGAGCCCGAGGTCATCATGGTCACCCCCAGCTACATGCTCGCCATCGTGGACGAGATGGAACGCCAGGGCGTCGACCCGCGCGCCACCTCGCTGCGGGTCGGCGTCTTCGGCGCCGAGCCGTGGACCGAGGACATGCGCCGGGAGCTGGAACAGCGGCTGGACATGCACGCGCTCGACATCTACGGGCTCTCCGAGGTGATGGGCCCCGGGGTGGCCGTCGAGTGCGTGGAGACCAAGGACGGTCTGCACCTGTGGGAGGACCACTTCTACCCGGAGATCATCGACCCGGTCACCGGTGCGGTGCTGCCCGACGGCGAACGGGGTGAGCTGGTGCTGACCTCGCTCACCAAGGAGGCCATGCCGGTGGTCCGCTACCGCACCCGCGACCTCACCCGGCTGCTGCCCGGCACGGCCCGCCCGATGCGGCGGATCGAGAAGATCACCGGACGCACCGACGACATGATGATCCTGCGGGGGGTGAACGTGTTCCCGACCCAGATCGAGGAGCTGATCCTGCGTACCCCCGCCCTGTCGCCGCACTTCCAGTGCGTGCTCGACCGGCAGGGCCGGCTGGACACCCTCACCGTCCACGTGGAACGGCGCGCCGGCGCCCCGGTGGACGAGGCCGAGCGCGCCGGGGCGGCCCTGGTCGAGCAGGTCAAGAACACCATCGGGGTCTCCGTGGCGGTCCGGGTGATCGAGCCGGACGGGGTGGAGCGCTCGGTGGGCAAGATGCGCCGCATCGTCGACCAGCGACGGGAGCGCTGAGATGGCCGGCGACGGAGGTCGCACCGCGGCGCACGACATGTTCGACGCCGACGTGGCATCCAAGGGGCTCGGCATCGAACTCGTCTCGGCCGGCGGCGGTGCGGCGGTGGCCCGGATGCGGGTCACCCCGGCGATGCTCAACGGGCACGCGATCGGCCACGGCGGGTTCGTGTTCCTGCTCGCCGACACCGCGTTCGCGCTGGCCTGCAACAGCCACGGGCCGGCCACCGTGGCCGCCGGCGGCGAGATCAGCTTCCTGCGCCCCGTGCGCGAGGGCGACGTGCTCCAGGCGTACGCCACCGAGCGGGTCCGGCACGGGCGCAGCGGCATCTACGACGTCACCGTCCGACGCGGCGACGAGGTGGTGGCCGAGTTCCGGGGACGCAGCCGCGTCGTCGCCCGCCAGGGGTAAGGCGGGGCCCCTTGTCAACTCATCCTGCACAGCAAGGGGCCCCGCTCAACACCTGGTACGACGCGTCCGGGTCGGAGTGGCCCCGTGCCCGCTCCGACCCGGACCCGACCCTCAGGCCGCGAGCCCGGTCGCGGCGCCCGACGCCGTCGAGGCGCGCCGGCCCCGACGTACCCGCCCGGGCGGGCGAGCGGCCCGCGCGAACGGGTACACCGGGTCGTCCACCGCGATCGGGCCGGCCGCGGCCGACGTCGTGCTGCCCGGGGCGGCCCTCGACGGGGGACCGGCCCGGGTCGCGTCGGAGCCGGCGTACCCCGGTCGGTCCGGCACTGCCGGGCCGGCGCCGGATCCGGCCGCAGGGGGTGGCGGGACGGGCGCCGGTCGGGCCCCTCCACCCGACCGGCGGTACCGTCCCGCCGCGCGCGGGCAGCTCGCCCACGCGTCGGCGTCCCACCCGGGGACGCCGATCCCGGAACCCGCCGCGGCCGCGTGGCTCGCGGCGGGGGCATCGTCCGACCGACCGGCCGCGTGTCGACCCGCGACGGCGTCCGGCCCCCCGGCGCCGGCCCGCGGACCGGCCCCTGGCCCGACGTCGGCGCCCGGCCTGATGGCGGCGCCCGGCCGGACGGCGGTCGCCGTGCTGACGCCGGTGCCTGGCCTGACGGCGCCAACCCGCGCCGCGCCGGCACCCGGGCCGGCATTGGCGCCGGCCCTGATGGCGGCGCCCGGCCGGTCGTTGGCACCGGGGCCGGCGTTGGGCGCGGGCCGGGTGGCGAGGGCGCCCGTCCGCTCGGGACGCATCGCCGCGGCCGACCCGCCGACCAGTCGCCGGGCGAAGTCCGCCCGCACCGCGCGGGGCAACCGGTGCGCGGCCAGCCAGGCGACCACCGGCTCGACGATCGTCCAGCCGACCGCGCCGACCGCGCCGACCACGGCGACCGCGCCGACCGCGCCGACCGCGGCGCCCGGGTCGACCGGGCCGGCATCGGCGCGGCGGAGCAGGCCGGTCGCGGCCAGGGCGTGCAGCGCCGGTCCGGCCTGCCCGGCCGGCCAGCCGAGCATCCGTTCGACGGTGGCGGCGCCGATCGGGCCGCCCAGTGCGGCGCCGGCCATCAGCACCGCCCGTTGCCTGCCGTTCAACATGTCCAGCCGGGCGTCCACCAGCCGGCGTACGGCGGCGGGCACCCCGGCCGGCTCGTCGGCCGGGTCGGCCGCGGCGTAGGCGGTGGCGACGCCCGGGTTGCCCCCGACCAGCGGCAGCAGCCGTGCGGCCAGGGCGCCGGGGCGGTCGGCCCGGTCGAGCAGGTGCCGCAGCAGGCGGCCGGTGTCGCGGGGGCCCAGCGGCGGCAACCACACCCGGTGCCGTCGGCCGGCCGGTCCGGGCCAGGGATCGGCCCGCCCGGCGCCGTGGGTGGTGACCACCGCCAGCGCCAGCCCGCGGTCACCGGCGGCGGCGTGCAGCTGACGCAGGAACCGGTGCAGCGCCGGCGCGGCGCGGTCCAGGTCGTCCACGGCCACCACCACCGGGCTTCCGGTGGCGCGGTCGAGCAGGAGCTCGTGGCAGGCCGTCGCGGCGCGGGCGCCCGCCGCGGCGTCGCGCGGAGCGGCGAGGAACGCGGCCAGCGCGGCGCTGGTCGCGGCCCGTCCGGCGGCGCGGCCCACGGACGATCCGGGCAGCGCGCGTACACCGGCCGGCCGGCCGACCACGTCCGGCGTGAGCAGCGCGCGGACCAGGTCGGCCAGCGGCGCGAGGTCCCCGTCCGGATACGGCGGGCAGTGCGTCACGCACCAGCGCACGGCAGCGCCGTCCACCCGCGCCACGGCACGGGTCAGCTCGTGCAGCAGCCGGCTGCGACCGCTGCCGGGCGGACCGGTCAGCGAGATCCATCGTGGACGGCGCTCGCGCAGCGCCCGGGTCACCGCGTCCACCGCTCCGGCCAGCTCGCGCCGGCGGCCCACCAGCGGGCCGCGGTGCCGGGCCGGTCGGTGCCGGGACACCCCGGTCACCCGCCAGACGTCCAGCGGCGACGCCTTGCCGGCGAGGGTCGTGGTGGCGAGTGGACGCTGTTCCACCAGGCCGGCGACCGCCCGTCGGGTGGTCGGGCAGACCACCACCCCGCCGGGCGGCGCGTACTCCTGCAGCCGGGCCGCGGTGGTGATCACCGCACCGCTGGCGGCGCCGTGCCCGCCGTCGCGGGCCCCGGTCAGGTCGACCAGCACCTCGCCGGTCGCGACGCCGACCCGGACCCGCAGCCGTGCGTCGCCGGGCGTCCGACGGTCCAGCGCCGCCTGGAGCTCCAGTCCGGCCCGCACCGCCCGGTACGCGTCGAAGCCGTCGCAGTCGGGCGCGCCGAACAGCGCCATCACCGCGTCGCCGACGTACTTCTCCACCACGCCCCGCCACCGGCGCAGCACGCCGGACACGGTGCCGAAGTAGACCCGTTGCAGCGTCCGCACGTCCTCCGGGTCGAGTCGTTCCACGAGGGCGGTCGAGCCGACGATGTCGACGAAGAGCACGGTGACGGTGCGGCGTTCCTCCGGCACCGGCCAGCGCACCGTGCTGACGGCTCCCCGACTCCCCACGGGCGTGGTGATCAACATCGCACCCACCCTTTCCCTGGTCCGGTGCCCGACGACCTCCGGACACTTTCACCACCGGGTCGTCGGGGGATCGGTAGGACGACGTATGTCGAGCACGCGCAACCGTTAGTCGTGTTGTCGACGCGAGGAGTACGAGTGGGGCCCCGAGGCCGTAGAACGGTGCGGGGACCTGTGACTAGGCTGCGTCACATGGCCAGCGACCCGGACACCGCACCGCTCGTCGGTCGCACCGGGACCCTGGCGACGCTGCGGTCGGCGCTGCTCGACGACGTCGCGCCCGGGCAGACCGCCGCGGTGTTCCTCACCGGCGAGAGCGGGGTGGGCAAGACCCGGCTGCTCGGCGAGGTGGGCGATCGGCTGCGGCAGGCCGGCGCCCTGGTCCTCACCGGCACCTGTCTCGACATCGGCGACGCCTCGCCGCTGCACCCCGTGCGCCAGGCGCTGCGCCGGCTCGACGCCGACCTGGCCGAGGCGCGCACCACCTCGGCGGTCCGCGGTCTGCTGCAGGTCTTCGACGAGGAGACCCCCGGCCCGGACGGTGCGGGCGCGCTGCTGGAACGGGTCGCCCAGGGGTTGCACCTGGTCGCCGGCGGCCGGCCCCTCGTGCTCGTCCTCGACGACCTGCAGTGGGTCGACCGGAGCACCCGCCAGCTCCTGCTCTACCTGCTCGCCGGCCTCGGTGACCTGCAGCTGTCCGTGCTCGCCGCGATCCGCGCCGAGTCGCTGCGCGGCGCGCACCCGCTGCGCCGGGTGCTCACCGAACTGCGCCGGCTGCGCTCGGTCCGGGTGGTCGACCTGCTCCCGCTGGACCGGGCCGGCACCGACGAGTTGGCCGCCGCGATCGTCGGCGCGCCCCTGCCGCCGGAGGCCGCCGACCAGATGTGGCAGCGCAGCGGCGGCAACCCGTTCGTGGTGGAGGAGCTGGCCCGCGACCGGCGCGACGGCCGCGACGGCCTCTCCGACACGTTGCGCGAGGTCTTCCTGGACCGGGTGGACGCGTTGCCCCAGCCCGCGCACGCCGTGGTGCAGGCGGTCGCCGCCGGCGTCGAGCCGGTCGAGCACTGGCTGCTGGCCCAGGTCGTCCGGTTGCCGGAGGACGAGCTTCTCGACGCGGTGCGCGAGGCGGTGGCGCACCGCCTGCTGGTCGGCGCGGACGACGGCTACCGGCTGCGGCACCGGTTGGTCGCCGAGATCCTGGCCCACGAGTTGCTGCCCGCCGAGCGGGCCGCGCTGCACCGCCGCTACGCCGAGGCACTCACCGCGGTCCCGGCCGAGCTGCACCAGGCCCGGCTGGCCCATCACTGGCGGCAGGCCGGCGAGCCGGCCCGCGCGCTGCCGGCGACGATGGCCGCCGCCCGCGAGGCGGAACGGCTGCACGGGTACGCCGAGGCGCACCGCCACTGGTCCGCCGCGTTGACCCTGGTGGCCACCCCGACCCCGGTGCCGCCGGACGGCAGCCGGCCGCCCGAGCCGGTCGAGGTGGACCGGGCCGAGCTGCTCAGCCACGCCGCCGAGGCCGCGCACCACAGTGGAGAGCACGCCCGGGCGCTGACCCTGCTGGAGGAGCTGTCCGCCGACCCGGCCGGCCCGCCGGCCTGCGCGTTGCACATCCGGCGGGCCCGCTACCTGGCTGCCGCCGGCCGTTCCGCCCCGGCCGAGGAGGAATACCGGCGGGTGCTCGCCTCGGCCGACTGCACGCCGCACGAGCGGTGCGCCGCCGCCGCCCGGCTGGCCGAGCTGCTGCTGCACCTGGGCCGCTACGCCGAGGCCGGCGGCCAGGCCCGGGAGGCCCTCGACCTGGCCGCCGGGGTGCCCGGCTCCACCTCCGAGGTGGTGATGGCCAGCGCCGCGCTCGGCTTCAGCGAGGCGTTCCTGGAGGATCCGACCGCCGGGCTGGCGGTGATGCGGCGGGCGCTGGAGACCGCCGAGCGCTCCGGTCGACCGGAGGACGTGGCCTGCGCATACCTTCACCTCGCCGAGTTGCTCACCGGGCCGCTGAACATCCTCGAGGAGGGGGTGGTGGTGGCCCGCCGCGGCGCCGAGCGCGTCGCCGAGCTGGGCCTCGGCCGCACCTGGGAGACCCGGCTGCTGGCGGTCGCGACGAACGGGCTGTTCCGGGTGGGGCAGTGGGCCGAGGCGGAGAAGGTCGTCGCCGCCGCGCTACGGCACCGGCCGTCCGGGGCGGACGCGGTCGAGCTGCTGCTGGCCCGGTGCCGGCTCTCCGTCGGGTACGGCGACGTCGAGGCCTCCGACCGCGACCTGGAGGCGGTCGCCACGGTGCTGGCCGGCGGCGGCGCCCGGCACGTGCTGCCGATGCTGATCCTGCGCGCCGGACTGTTCATGTGGCAGGGCCGGCACGACCTGGCCCGGCAGGCCGTCCAGCGGGGCCTGACCGAGAGTCGCTCCGACGACGTGATCGTGCTGGCCACGCTGGCCTGGCACGGGCTGCGCGCGGAGGCGGAGGCGACGGCCAGCCGCACGGTCGAGGTGGACCCGACCGCGGTGCGCCGGCTGCGGGAGGCGGTCGACCGGGTGACCCGCAAGAGCGGGCAGGCCGGCGCCCCGGTGCGTTACGTGGCCGACGGTTTCCTGGCGCTCTGCGACGCCGAGCTGAGCCGGCTCGACGACGGCCGGGGCGACCCCGAGCTGTGGGGCCGCTCGGCCACCGAGTGGGACCGGCGCAACCATCCCTACCCGGCGGCGTACTCGCGGTTGCGGCAGGCCGAGGCGCTGCTGGCCCGGCGCAGCCGGGTGGCGACCGCCGGCAAGCTGCTGCGCCAGGCCCACGCGATGGCGCAGTCGCTCGGCGCGGTGCCGCTCAGCGCGGAGATCCGTACCCTGGCGGGTCGGGCCCGGGTCACCCTGGACGACGCGCCGTCCCCCGCGCCGGTGCCCCGGCCGCGGGCGGCGGCGCCCGCGGCGCCGGCGGTGGACGAGACGGCGGTGCTGACCGCGCGGGAGCGGGAGGTGCTCGCCGCGGTCGCCGAGGGGCTGACCAACAAGGAGATCGGCCAGCGGCTGTTCATCAGCGAACGGACCATCGGCGTGCACGTGTCGCACATCTTCGACAAGCTCCAGGTGCGTACGCGGGTGCAGGCCAGCGCGATCTTCCTGCGTAACCGACCGGAATAGACGTACGTCGGTTATACGTCGTTCTACTGATCCGGCCCGTCCACGGTGGCTGTCAGGCTGTCCGACGGAATCGGGTGGCGTCGTGGGGGCGCCGACCATCGTGGAGGAGAGATGACCGAACCGGTCTGGGGTCCCGTGCACCAGGACATCGTCGGGCTGCTCGCCGACCACCCCGCCGACGTGCCGGCGGTCGTCGACCATCTGACGAAGCTGCAGGACCTGCTGGTCCGGCTCCCGCCGCTGGAGGCGAGCTGCCCGCTCGCCGACTTCAACAAGCTCTACCTGGTCATCACCAGCACCGTGCTGGACGGCCTCTACGAGGACCGGTTCGTCGACCCGGCGTTCCTGGCCCGGCTCGACGTGGACTTCGCCGCCCGCTACTTCGAGGCGCTGCGGTTCTGGACCGACTCCAGCCCGAGCACGCCGCGGGCCTGGTCGTGCCTGTTCAAGCGGATGCGTGGCCCGGATGCCCGGCCGCTGCCGTCGGCGGCCGCCGGCGTCAACGCGCACATCAACTTCGACCTGCCGTTCGCGCTGGTGACCACGCTGGAGAGCCTGGAGTCGGAGCCGGTCGACGGCAGCGACCAGCACCACGACTACCTGGAGATCAACAAGATCTTCGCGGAGCGGATCCCGGAGCTGCGCCGGGGCTACCTGGACCACTGGCAACTCATGCTCGACATGGTCAACGGCGACATCGACGACTGGTACCAGGGCGAGCTGGTGGAATACACCCGCAACGTGGCCTGGCGCAACGCGCAGAAGATCTGGCGCTGCCGCCACGACCCGCACGCCCGCGAGTGTGAGCGGACGCGGCTGGACGACAACGCCGCGCTGCTCGGCCGGCTGCTGCTGTCGCCCCTGGGGGCGTTCCTGCAGTAGCCGGGACGGGGGGTCCCCGTGTCCCGCCGTCCGGGCGCGGGACACGGGGACGCCGTCCCTCTCGTCGCTGGTTCGAACGGCATTCCGCCGGGCCGCGACCCGGGTACCGCCTACCGTCGGGTCATGGCGCAGGCACGGGACGGGGAGCAGCCCCGGCGTACGCGGGACCGGCGCCGCGAGGCGCACGCCGCCGCCGCGGCCCGGGCCGGTCGCCACGCCGAGCCCGGCGACGGAGCCGCCCGCGCCCCGGGCGCGCTGCCGGAGCGGGTGGAGACGCCGGCCCGGCCGGCGGCGCCCGCCGACCGGCTGCACCGGTGGCTGTTCCAGCACCGGGTCGAGCCGGTCGGCCCGGAGATCCGGGAGCACCAGACGCGGGCGCACCCGTGGTGGCAGGTGATGTGCCTGACCGGGGTCGACTACTTCTCCACCCTGTCCTACCTGCCGGGCATCGCGGCGGTCGCGGCCGGCGCGCTCAGCCCGCTGGCCACCCTGCTCATCGTGGCGCTGACCCTGCTCGGGATGCTGCCCATGTACCGGCGGGTGGCCGGGGAGAGCCCGCACGGGCAGGGTTCGGTGGCGATGCTGGAGCGGCTGCTGCCGTTCTGGCGGGGCAAGGTCTTCGTGCTGGTGCTGCTCGGCTTCGTGGCCACCTCGTGGATCATCACGATCACGCTCTCCGCCGCCGACGCCAGCGTGCACCTGCTGGAGAACCCGATCCTGCCCGCGTCGTTCCCGCACGACGCCACGGCCGCGGTGCTGGTCACCGTGGTGCTGCTGCTGGTGCTCGGCGGCGTGTTCCTGCTCGGCTTCAGCGAGGCGGTGCAGGTAGCCATCCCGCTGGTGGCGGTCTTCCTCGCGTTGAACGCGGTGGTGGTGGTCGCCGGCCTGGCCGAGGTCGCCGCCGACCCGGGGGTGCTCAGCGACTGGACCGGCCGGCTGACCCGGGTCGGCGGCGCCGGCGACGTGCTGGCCACCAGCGTGCTCGCCTTCCCGCTGCTGGTGCTGGGCCTGTCCGGCTTCGAGACCGGGGTGAGCATGATGCCGCTGGTCCGGGGCGACGGCGAGGACCCGGAGCAGCGGCTGACCGCCCGGATCCGCAGCACCCGGCGGCTGCTCACCACCGCCGCGCTGATCATGTCGGTCTACCTGGTCGCCACCACGTTCGTCACCACCGTGCTGATCCCGCCGGCCGCGTTCGCCCCCGGTGGGGCGGCCAACGGCCGGGCGCTGGCGTATCTCGCGCACGCGCGCCTCGGCGAGGCCTTCGGCACCGTCTACGACATCAGCAGCGTGCTCATCCTCTGGTTCGCCGGCGCCTCGGCGATGGCCGGGCTGATCAACATCGTGCCGCGCTACCTGCCGTCGTACGGGATGGCGCCGGAGTGGGGGCGGGCCGTCCGGCCGGTGGTGCTGGTCTACACCGCGATCAGCATCGCCATCACGGTCGCGTTCTCCGCCGACGTCAACGCCCAGGCCGGCGCGTACGCCACCGGCATCCTGGCCATGATGGTCTCGGGCGCGATCGCGGTGACCATTTCGGCGCTGCGCGCCCGGCACCGGGCCGCCGTAGCGGGATTCGCGCTGCTCACCACCGTGCTGTTGTACGCGCTCGCGGAGAACGTGGTGGAGAAGCCCGACGGCATCACCATCTCCGGGTTCTTCATCGCCGGCATCGTCGCGGTCTCGCTGATCTCCCGGGTCACCCGGACCACCGAGCTGCGCGCCGAGCGGATCGAGTTCGACGGGCCGGCCCGCCGGTTCGTCGACGAGTCCGTCGTCCGGGACGGGCGGCTGCACCTGATCGCCAACAAGCGGCAGAGCGGATCGGTGAAGGAGTACCGGGTCAAGGAGCGGGCCCAGCGGTCGATGAACCCGGTGCCGGGCGCCGCCGACGTGATCTTCCTCGAGATCGACGTGAGCGATCCGTCGCAGTTCAGCCAGGTCCTGCGGGTGCACGGGGTGGAGGTGGGCGGATACCGGATCCTGCGGGCCCGCAGCCCGGCCGCGCCGAACGCGATCGCGGCGGTCCTGCTCGCGCTGCGCGACGCCACCGGGGTTCGGCCGCACTGCCATTTCGAGTGGTCGGAGGGCAACCCGATCGCGCACCTGCTGCGCTACCTGATCCTGGGGCGCGGCGACACCCCGCCGGTGGTCCGCGAGATCATCCGCAAGTCCGAGCCCGATCCGACCCGCCGCCCCGGCATCCACGTCGGCGGGTGAGAGGTAAGGAAGGGCCCCCGGTTGACGCATCCGGTAGAGGAGGGGCCCCCTGCTGACACGCCGCCGAAACCGCAGACCAGTCTCCTAGGATGCCGTGGCGGTGGTGACGTCCGGCATCCGGGCACGGAACGGCCCGCGCTCGCCGAGCGGGCGCGGGCCGGGGAGGTGCGGGGGTGCGGCGACCCTACTTGGACGGCTCCGGCAGCTTGCAGTCGATCTTCGGGTTGGCGCCGATGTAGTTCAGCGGGCCGGCCACGATGGTGACCAGGATCGTGCCCGCCTCCGCGCAGTTGGTCTCGTCGTTGCCGTAGTAGCCGCGCTGCCCGGCCGCGATGGCGCCGATGATGAGCCAGATGACGACCAGGACGCCGAATATCGAGGTGCCGCGCATCAGTTGCCTCCACTGGGGTTGTGGTGGATTCGAGGTGGAGGGCATGTACCCCGCGCGGGTGATCCGCCAAACGGCGTACCGCCGCGGCGCGGCCGATTCCGATTACCGAGGGCCGGCTCAGTGCGGTGGCGACGGCTCCTCGGGCGGGCGGCCCCGACTGCGCCGGTGGTCGGCGGCGGCCACCCCCGCCAGCACCAGCATGGCCCCGAGGGAGGCGTACACCGGTGCGAGGAACACCAGCGCCGGCGCGATGCTGAGCAGCGCCAGCACGCCGCCGGGGCGCGACAGCGACACCCGGCTGAACACCTCATACTCGAAGGCGGCCCGACCGGCCAGGAACAGCGCCGGCCCGCCGAGGATGACCGCCAGCCAGGCCGGCGGGGTGTGTCCGGTCGGCTCCAGCAGCACCAGGTCGAAGCCGGCCGCGGTGGTCACCACCCCGGCCACCATCAGCAGATGGGTGTACGGGGCGGTGTTCAGGAACCGGCTCGGCTGGTTCGACCGCGCGATGGCGTCCGGCAGCAGCTCACCGGACTTGTGCACGTAGATGCGCCAGAGCAGCAGCGTGGTGGCGAACGACATGGCGAACGCGGCGATGTTCTCCACCTCGGAGTGGTGCAGGCTGAACACGGTGCCGGCGACCAGCACGGCGTCGCCCAGCGCGATGATGAAGAACTGCTGGTAGCGCTCGGAGAGGTGCTCGGCGGTCACGTTGCGTTGGGCGTCCGGCACCGAGCCCAGGCCGGGCACCGGGTAGGCGAGCCGGAACCCCAGGTAGTCGATGGCCAGCGCGCCGGCCCAGCACCACGTGCGGGCGGCGCCCTGCGCGGCGACCGCCCCGACCAGCCAGGGCACCGCCGACACCGCGAACCAGACGAAGATCCGGGTGGCTCGGCGCCGGGTCTGCGGGTGGCGCCGGACCGCCGGCATGAGGAACAGCCCGCGTCCGAGATGGATCGCCACGTACGTGCCGGCGAAGACCAGCCCACGGGCGCGGAACGCCTCCGGGATGGCGGTGGTCATCAGCAGCGCGCCGAACATCACCGCCACCACCAGCAGTTTGATCTCGGGGCGCTGCGGATCGTAGAGGTCGGTGACCAGCGTGGTGATCGCCCACGTCCACCAGAGGGCCATCAGCATGATCAACGACTCGGCGGCCCGCCCCCAGCCGACCCCGCCGACCAGGTAGCGCGAGATCAGGGCCAGCGCCACCACGTAGACCAGGTCGAAGAAGAGCTCCAGCAGCGTCACCCGGCGCGGTGCCTCGGGATCGCGGACCGGGGGTCGCGGGCCGGCGGGCTCCGGCGTTGCGGTGGGCACGAGCTGCTCCTGCGGTGGCGGGATCGTGCGGTGGGACGTCCCTTCACCGACGGTAGCGACGGCCGTGCCCGCCCGTCGGCTTTCCGGCATTCCCGCCGCCGCCGAGAACAGGTCGGGCCGGTGCCGACCCGTCGGTCGCCACCGGCCCGGAGCGGGTACGGCTACTCGGCGCTCGCCGGGAGCACCTGCTCGGCGTCCGCGCGGGCGCCGGCCAGCACCTTCGCCTGCTGCGGCCAGGTGGCCAGGCCGGGCGCGGCGCGCAGGCCGGCGTTCTTCACGGTTTCCCGCAGCGCGGCCTCGTCCAGCTCGGCCAGCTGCCGGTAGGTGCGGATGCCGGCCTCCTGCAGCGCGGCGGCCAGCTTCGGCCCGATGCCCTGGATGCGGCGGAAGTCGTCCGGCGCGTCGTTCTCCGCCGAGGCCCGGGGCGCCGGGACGACCGGCGTGAGCGCCGGCTCGGTGACGGCCGTGGTGGCCGTGGTGGCCGTGGTGGCCGGCTCCGCCACCGCGTCGACCGGTGCCGGCGTCGTGTCGGCCGACACCGGCGCGGCAGCGGCGGCGACGGGCTCGGCCGGCACCGGCTCCGGCTCGGTCGTGGCGGCGACCGGCTCGGGGGTGGCGATCGGCTCGCGCGCGGCGACCGGCTCGGGCTCGGTCACCGGCTCGGGGGTAGCGACCGGCTCGGCGGCGGTGATCGGCTCGGGCTCGGTTGCGGCGGCGGGCTCGGGCTCGGCGGTGACGACGACCGGCTCGGCGTCGGTGGCGGTGGCGGGCTCGGCCTCGGCGGCCGGGGTGGTGTCCGCCTCGGCCGGGGCGGGCCGGTCGGTCACGGCGGCGGGCGCCGGCGTCTCGTCGACCACCGCCGCGGGCTGCGGTTCGTCGACCGTGGCGGTCACCTCGGTGGCCGGGGCGGTGGCACCCTCCACCGTGGGCGCCGAGGTGTCGGCGCCCCTCCGGCGGCCGAGCACCACCCAGCCGGCACCCACTCCGATGAGCAGGGCCAGGATCACGAGCAGCCACTGCCCGAAGCTCGACGGCATGGCCAACCTCCTTCTATGTACGTGTACGACAGTCACGAGAAAGCTCGGGGCAGCTTCGCACACGTGCGCGCGGGGCGACAGGCAGGTCGGCGTCAGGACGTCGGTGGTGGGACCGGCCGCGCCGGCCGGTGGCCAGAGGATCACCGTGGGTGGGGAGGGCGCCCCGGGACCTGGGTGCCGTGCGCGGTCCCGGGGCGCCCCCGTCGGTGGCCCGGGGCCGGTCAGCCGATCCGGTCGGGCGCGGGCAGGTCGGCGGAGTCCCAGCTGTAGAAGCAGCCGGCCACGGCGTCGCGGGGCGAGTGCCAGGTCGGCAGGTACGGCGAGGTGTGCGCGGACAGCCGTTCGTTGACGCGCTCGTAGATCGGGTGGTCGTGCAGCTCGGCGGCCACGTCCGGGGCCACGTCGACGGTTTCCATCAGATGGACGCACAGGTCGTGCAGATAGTACAGCGACCGGTGCCGGACGCCGGTGAGCCGGGGCAGCTCGGTCGCGTCGGACTCGGCGAAGATCTGCGCCACCCGGCCCTGCGATCCGGGAACGATCCGGCTGACCACCAACAGTCGACTCATCGCAGACCCCTTCCGCCGCGCTGCCGTCGCGTCGACCCCCGCCCCGGACGGCGTCGGTCGTCGTGCCTCCACCGTGGCGGCGCGGGTGTCACGTCGCCGTCACGGCGTACCCCTGGGTATTGATGGCGGTGGGGTGGTCGCGCCGCGCGGCTTCGGCGCCGGGCCGCGCGGCGCGGCGGCGGTGGTCCGGCCGCCGGGCCGCCGCGGCGGCTCCGGGCGGCTGGCCCGGCGGATCGGCGCGAGGGTGTCGTCGAGCAGGGCGGTCATGGCCGGGGACGGTTCCAGGCGGAGTTCGCGCAGGAGCAGGTCCCGGTAGACGTAGAAGGAGTGCACGGCCTCGAACGCGTTGCCCTCGGCCAGGTGGATGCGGACGACGAGGCGGTGCGGGGTCTCCCGCAGCGGCTCGGCCGCCATCGCCTCCAGCGCCGCCTCCAGCGCCTCGCCGTGGCGTCCGGCGACGAGGTGGTTGCCGGCCAGCTCCTCCAGCATGTGCAGGCGTAGCTGGCGCAGCCGTTCCCGTTCCAGCAGCACCCAGTCGTCGTACCAGCCGGGGAGCAGGTCGTGCCGGCCGGCGCCGGTGACGCCGCGGGGGACGGCGCCCTCGCGTACCCGGGCGGCGGCCTCCACCAACTCGTCGGTGTCGAGGTGGACGGTGGGGCCGAGGCGGACGGTGTCACCGTCGGTGCGCAGCGGGCAGCACGGGTCCTGACGCAGCCGCCACAGCGCGGTACGCAGCGAGGAGAGCGCCCGTTCCTCGGGGTTCTCGGGCCAGAGCAGCCCGGCGAGGTGGCTGCGGGTGGCGCCGGGGCGCAGCCCGATGAGCGCGATGACGCGTTGCAGGCCGCGGGGCACCACCACCGGCACGCCGTCGTGCAGCAACTGGAAACCGCCGAGCAGGTGCAGCGCCACCCGGGGGGCGTGGTCTCCCGCCGTCGGCATCCTCGACCCACCGGACACGGCGCACCCCCCACCACCGGGAACCAGCGTCCCGACTGTCCTGTCTGCCCGGATCTTCTCGCCCGCGACCCCGGTGTCGGAACGCCTCCGCAACGGTCGCCTGACGTGCGCCGTGGCCGGGTCGACCAGAACGGAGAATATCAACGTCTGTTACTCTCAGTCAATGTCCCGCGTTACCGTTGACCCTCCGTAACGGATTCGTAAGTCGCCCGTGATCTGCGAATAAGTGTCGTCAACGGGAAAGCGCAAGTGGACCTTCGCATAGCTCACGCACAGTTTGCGTCAACGCAGCGTCACCATTTTGGCGGCTCGGTGGTGGCCGGTTGACGCCCGGTTGACGACGTCGGCGGCACCCTGGGCCATCCGTGCGGCGTGACCGGTCCGCCGCGCACCGGGACGTACCAGGGGAGGCCGCGGATGGACCGTTCGCTCATCGTCGCCAAGGTGGTGCCCACCGCCGAGGACCGGATCGCCGAGATCTTCGCCGAGTCCGACGCGACCGAGTTGCCCGGCCTGGTCGGCGTGCGGCACCGCGCCCTCTACCGGCTGCACGACCTCTACGTGCACCTGCTGGAGACGGAGACGCCGGCCGAGGGCGCGGTCGAGGACGCCCGCGGGCATCCCGAGTTCGTGCGGATCAGCGAGCGGCTGCGGCCGTACGTCTCGCCGTACCTGTCGACCTGGCGCTCGCCCCGCGACGCCATGGCCCACTGCTTCTACCGGTACGACGCCTCCGGGCGGCGGCCGTGACCACCACCGCGCCCCGCGACGAGCAGCTCTGGTCGCGGTGCGACGGCTGCGCCTCGCTGCTCTACCGCAAGCGGCTGCGCCGCAACCTGGACGTCTGCCCGGAGTGCGGCTCGCACGCCCGGCTCGACGCGCCGGAGCGGGTGGCGCAACTGACCGACCCGGACTCGTTCACCCCGCTGCCGGACCGGGCGGTCCGGGTCGACCCGATCGGTTTCGTCGACGCGCTGCCCTATCCGCACCGGCTCGGCGCGGCCCGCACGGGCACCGGGCTGGACGAGGCGGTGCTCTGCGGCACCGCCCGGCTGGGCGGGCACCCGGTCGCGCTGGCGGTGATGGACTTCCGCTTCCTCGGCGGCAGCCTCGGCTGCGCGGTCGGCGAGCTGATCACCCGTACCGCCGAGCGGGCGCTTGTCGACGGCACCCCGTTGGTGCTGGTCACCGCGTCGGGCGGGGCGCGGATGCAGGAGGGCGCGCTGTCGCTCATGCAGATGGCCACCGTCAGCCAGGCCCTCGCGGGGCTGCGCGAGGCGGGTCTGCTCACGGTCAGCGTGGTCACCGACCCCACGTACGGCGGGGTGGCCGCGTCGTTCGCCACCAACACCGACGTGGTGCTCGCCGAGAGCGGCGCCCGGTTGGGCTTCGCCGGCCCCCGGGTGATCCGGCAGGTCACCGGCGCCGCGCTGCCGGACGGGTTCCAGACCGCGGAGTACCTGCTGCGGCACGGGCAGGTCGACCTGGTGGTGCCCCGGCACGCGTTGCGGGGCCGGCTGGCCGCGCTGCTCGCCGCCGCCGAGGCCGGCCGCCGCTCGCCGGTCACCCGGCCGGCGCCGGGCCCGTCCGCCGCCGCGTCTCCCGCCGCCGGGGGCCCGGCCCGCGACCCCTGGGAGACGGTACGCACCGCGCGGCACCCCGGCCGACCGACCACGTTGGACTATCTGGAGACCACCTTCGACGGCTTCGTCGAGCTGCACGGCGACCGGCTCGGCGCGGACTGCCCCGCGATCGTCGGCGGCGTGGCGCGCCTGGGCGGCCGGCCGGTGATGGTGATCGGCCACCAGAAGGGGCACACCACCGCCGAGCTGGTGGCCCGCAACTTCGGCATGGCCAGTCCGGCCGGGCACCGCAAGGCGCTGCGGCTGATGCGGCTCGCCGCCCGGCTCCGGCTGCCGGTGGTGACGCTTGTGGACACCCCGGGCGCCGACCCGGGGGTGGCCGCCGAGCAGCAGGGCCAGGCCGCGGCGATCGCGGAGAACATCCTCGCGATGAGCGTGCTGCCCACGCCGGTGGTGGCGGTGGTCACCGGCGAGGGCGGCAGCGGCGGCGCGCTGGCCCTCGCCGTCGCCGACCGGGTGCTCATGCTGGAACACGCGGTCTACTCGGTGATCAGCCCGGAGGGCTGCGCCGCGATCCTCTGGCCGGACAGCTCCGCCGCGCCGCAGGCCGCCCGGGCGCTGCGACTGACCGGCGCCGACCTGTGCCGGCTCGGCGTGGTCGACGAGCTGGTGCCGGAGCCGCGCCCGGCCGCGCACGGCGACCCGGCGGGCGCGGCCGAGCTGCTCGGCCGGGCGGTCGCGGCGAACCTCGCCCCGCTGCTCTCGGTGCCCCCGGCCACGCTGGTGCGCCGCCGCCGGCAGCGCTTCCGCCGCTTCGGCGCGGCCCGCTCCGCCGGCCCGTCGGCCGTGGACGCGGCGGCCGCCCCGGTCGATCCGCCGGCCGCGACCGCGCCGGCCCGCTCCGCCGCCGGGCACCGGTCGGAGGTGGCGTGATGGCCGACGACGGGGCCGAACAGGTGCTGGACGGGCTGCGCCGGCAGGCCCGGCGGCTGGTCGCCGACCTGGCCGGCCCGGTACGCCGGGTCCGGCTGCGCAGCGGCGACGCGGCGCTGGAGGTGGAGTGGCACGACCCGGTGCCGGCGCCACGGGCCGGGACCCCGCCGGCCGGCGAGCCGGTGGCGAGGGACGACGTGGAGACGGCGCCCGCGTCCGACCGGCCGACCGTGCGCTCGCCGGTGGTGGGCACGTTCTACCGGGCCCCGGAGCCGGGCGCGCCACCGTTCGTCGCGGTCGGCGACCTGGTCCGGCCGGGCCAGGTGATCGGCATCGTGGAGGCGATGAAGCTGATGAACGAGGTGACCGCCGGCCAGGCCGGTCGGGTGGTCGAGGTGCTGGTCGGAGACGGCAAGCCGGTCGAGTACGACCAGCCGCTGATCGCCCTGGACCCGGTCACCGGACCGGACGCCTGATGTTCGACAAGGTGCTGATCGCCAACCGGGGCGAGATCGCGCTGCGGGTGCTGCGCGCCTGCCGGGAACTCGGCGTGCGGACCGTGGTGGTGCACTCCAGCGCCGACGCCGACTCGCTGCCGGTGCTGCTGGCCGACGAGGCGGTCCGGATCGGCCCGGCGGCCAGCCGCCGCAGCTACCTCAACGCCGCGGCGATCGTCGAGGCGGCCCGGCAGACCGGCGCCCAGGCGGTCCACCCCGGCTACGGATTCCTCTCCGAGGACGCCGACTTCGCCGAGATCTGCGCGGAGAACGGGCTGGTCTTCGTCGGCCCGCCGCCGCAGGTGATGGCCGCGCTCGCGGACAAGTCCACCGCCCGCGCGCTGATGAGCCGGGCCGGTCTGCCGCTGCCGCCGGGCAGCGTGCGGACGTCGCCGACCGTGGCCGAAGCCCAGGAGGTGGCCGCCGAGGTCGGCTATCCGGTGATCGTCAAGGCCGCGGCCGGCGGGGGCGGGCGCGGGATGACCGTGGTGCGCTCCGCCGCCGAGCTGCCCCGCGCGTACGCCCGCACCCGCGCCGCCGCGCAGGTCGCCTTCGGCGACGACCGGGTGTACGTCGAGCGCTACCTCGCCGACGCCCGCCACGTCGAGGTGCAGGTGCTCTGCGACGGCCAGGGCAACGGCGTGCACCTGGGCACCCGGGACTGCTCGGTGCAGCGCCGGCACCAGAAGCTGATCGAGGAGGCGCCGGCGCCGGCGCTGCGGCCGGCCACCCTGGACACGCTCGCCGAGGTGGCCCTGCGCGGCGCGCTGTCGGTCGGCTTCACCGGCGTCGGCACCGTCGAGTTCCTGGTGGACGACGCGGAACACGCCCACTTCCTGGAGATCAACTGCCGGATCCAGGTGGAGCACCCGGTCACCGAGATGATCACCGGCGTGGACCTGGTGCGGGAACAGCTGCACGTCGCCGCCGGCGTCCCGCTGCGGCTGCGGCAGTCCGACGTGCGGCTGCACGGGGTGGCGATCGAGTGCCGGGTCAACGTGGAGGACCCGGACCGCGACTTCGCGCCCGCGCCCGGCCGGCTGGACCGGTTCCGGCCGCCCGGCGGCCCGTTCACCCGGGTCGACACGCACGGCCACGTCGGCTACCTGGTCAGCCCGCACTACGACTCGCTGCTGGCCAAGGTGTCGGTCTGGGCGCCGGACCGCGACGCCGCGCTGGCCCGGCTGGACCGGGCCCTGGCCGAGTTCGACGTGGCCGGCCCCGGGGTGCGCACCACCATCCCGTTCGCCCGGCGGGTGCTGCGCGACCCCGCGTTCCGGGCCGCCCGACACACCACCGCGCTGGTCGAGCGCCTGCTCGCCCCGCACGACGAGGCCGACCCGGCCGCCCGTACCCCCGCTCCCGCCGTGCCCGCCGCCGGCCCGACCACCTGGAGGAACTGATGACCCTCGCCCCCGACCGCCCGCTGACCAGCGAGATCACCGAGATCCTGGTGACCCACTGCGGCCTGGACCCGGACACCGCCGCCGACGCGCCGGCGGCCAGCCTGGAGGAGCTGGGCATGGACTCGCTGGCCCTGCTCGAACTCGCCGCGGTCGTGGCCGACCGGTGGCGGGTGAAGATCCCCGAGCAGGCCGGCGGGCTCAGCATCGCCGGCGTCGCCGACCTGGTCGCCCGCCGCGCGGCCCCGCCCGGGCACACCGAGAACGCGGTGGACATCGCCGCGCCGCTGCCGCTGGTCTGGGACGTCACCAACGACGTCGCCCGGTGGACCGAGCTGTTCACCGAGTACGCGGTGGCCGAGATCCTGCACCGCGACGGCGACACGGTCCGCTTCCGGCTCACCATGCACCCGGACGAGAACGGCGTGGCGTGGAGCTGGGTCAGCGAACGCACCGCCGACCCGGCCACCCGGCAGGTGCACGCCCGGCGGGTGGAGACCGGACCGTTCGAGTACATGCGCATCCACTGGCGCTACGAGGAGATCCCCGACGGCACCCGGATGACCTGGACCCAGGACTTCGCCATGAAACCCGGCGCGCCGCTCGACAACGCCGGCATGACCGAACGGATCAACACCAACAGCAAGGTCCAGCTCGCCGTGATCAAGGAGCGGATCGAGCGGACGTACGCGGCGGGAGGCACCCGATGACCGACACCACCACGGCCCGGGTCTCCCTGCGCGACGTCCCCGCCGACCGGCGGCGCGGCGGGGAGCTGCGGGTGCTGCTCGGCCCGAAGACCGT
The DNA here is from genome assembly GCF_043197045.1 of Micromonospora sp. NPDC049282. Classification (NCBI taxonomy): domain Bacteria; kingdom Bacillati; phylum Actinomycetota; class Actinomycetes; order Micromonosporales; family Micromonosporaceae; genus Micromonospora; species Micromonospora sp. NPDC049282. Next base: position 293,106 of record NZ_JBICSL010000002.1, on the reverse strand, counting down.
CGGCAGCACCTCCGGCTTCATGGGCGTGGCCACGCTCGCGCCGGGGGAGCGGATCGCCGAGCACTACCACCCGTACAGCGAGGAGTTCCTCTACGTCGCGCGCGGGGCCATCACCGTCGACCTGGACGACCAGCCGGTGCCGGTGACCGCCGGGGAGGCGCTGTACGTGCCGAAGGACGTCCGGCACCGGCTGCGCAACACCGGCGACCAGCCGGCCGAGGTGGTCTTCCACCTCGGCCCGCTCGCGCCCCGCCCGGAACTCGGCCACGTCGACACCGAGAGCGCGGCCCCACCGCCACGGGAGCCGTCGTGACCGGCCGGCGCACCGTGGTCACCGGCGTCGGGGTGGTGGCGCCCGGCGGCGCCACCCGGGACCGGTTCTGGAAGACCGTCACCGAGGGGCGGACCGCCACCCGGCGGATCAGCTTCTTCGACCCGTCGCCGTTCCGCTCGCAGATCGCCGCCGAGTGCGACTTCGACCCCGACGCCGCCGGGATCACCCTGGCGGAACGGCAGCGCGCCGACCGCTACGTGCAGTTCGCGCTCGCCTGCTCCGCCGAGGCGCTCGCCGACAGCGGGCTGACGCTCACCGACGCCGAGCGCGAGCGGGCCGGCGTGGTGCTGGGCACCGCCGTCGGCGGCACCATGGCGCTGGAGCAGGAGTACGTCCGGGTCAGCGACTCCGGCCGGCACTGGCTGGTCGACCACGCCCTCGGCGGGCCCTACCTCTACCAGGCGCTGGTACCGAGCAGCCTGGCCGCCGACGTGGCCTGCCGGCACGGTCTGCACGGCCCGGCCCAGGTCGTCTCCACCGGCTGCACCTCCGGCATCGACGCGATCGGGTACGCCCACCAGCTCGTCGCCGACGGCGAGGCGGACGTCGTGCTCGCCGGCGCCGCCGACTCGCCCATCTCCCCGGTCACCGTCGCCTCGTTCGACGCGATCGGCGCCACCAGCCCGGACAACGACGACCCGGAGCACGCCTCCCGGCCGTTCGACGCCGACCGGCACGGCTTCGTGCTGGCCGAGGGCGCCGCGGTGCTGGTGCTGGAGGAGGCCGAGCATGCCCGCCGCCGGGGCGCGCACGTCTACTGCGAGGTGGCCGGTTACGCCAGTCGCAGCAACGGGTTCCACATGACCGGTCTGCGACCGGACGGCGCGGAGATGGCGGTGGCCATCACCGACGCGCTGCGTCAGGCCCGGCTCGCCCCGTCGGCCGTGTCGTACGTCAGCGCGCACGGCTCCGGCACCCGGCAGAACGACCGGCACGAGACCGCGGCGTTCAAGCGGGCGCTCGGTCCGGCCGCGTACCGGGTGCCGATCAGCTCGATCAAGTCCATGGTGGGGCACTCGTTGGGCGCCATCGGTTCGATCGAGATGGCCGCCTGTGCGCTGGCCATCGAGTACGGCGTCGTCCCGCCCACCGCCAACTGGGCCACCCGGGACCCGGAGTGCGACCTGGACTACGTGCCGAACGAGGCCCGGGAGGTGCCGGTGGACGTGGCGCTCTCGGTGGGCAGCGGGTTCGGCGGTTTCCAGTCCGCGATGGTGTTCCGCCGGCTCGCCGTGGCTCCCGCATGACGGCCCGGGCGGTGGTCACCGGCATCGGCGTGGTCGCGCCCAGCGGCGTCGGCTCGGACGCGCACTGGGCGACCGTGCTGGCCGGGACCCGGCGCACCGGGCCGATCACGCTGTTCGACCCGGCGTCCTACCCGACCCGGGTGGCCGGCGAGGTGGCCGACTTCGACCCGGCCGGGTTCGTCGACGCCCGGCAGCGGGTGCAGACCGACAGGTGGAGCCACCTCGGCTTCGCCGCCACCCGGCTGGCGCTTACCGACGCCGGGCTGCCGGAGGTCTCGCCCGACCCGTACCGCTGGGCGGTGACGCTGGCCAGCTCGTCCGGCGGCAACCTGTTCGGGCAGCGGGAGCTGCAACGGCTCTGGGGCGGGCCGACCCGCACCGTCGGGGCGTACCAGTCGATCGCCTGGTTCTACGCGGCAAGCGTCGGCCAGCTGTCGATCCGCCACCAGTTCAAGGGCCCGTCCGGGGTGACCGTGTCCGAGTCGGCCGGCGGGCTGGACAGCCTGGCGCACGCGGTGCGCACCGTCCGGCGGGGCACCCCGGTGGTGATCGCCGGGGCCACCGAGTGCCCGCTGAGCCCGTACGCGCTGGCCTGCCAGCTCCGCTCCGGTCTGCTCAGCGACGTGGCCGACCCGGAGCGCGCGTACCGGCCGTTCGACGCCTCGGCCAACGGTTACGTGCCGGCCGAGGGAGGCGCGGTATTCGTGGTGGAGGACCTGGCGCACGCGCTGGGCCGGGGCGCCCGGATCTACGGGGAGATCACCGGCTGGGCGGCCACCCACGACGCCGCGCCCACCGATCCGGAGGAGGGGCCCGACCCGACCCACTACGCCCGCGCGCTGCGGCTGGCCCTGGACCGGGCCGCGGTCCGCCCGCACGACGTGGACGTGATCTGGCCGGACGCGCTCGGGGTGCCGGCGTACGACCGGGCGGAGGCGAGCGCGCTGCGCGCCGTGTTCGGTGACCGTACCCCGCCGGTGACCACGCAGAAGCCGTTGACCGGTCGGGCCCATCAGGGTGGGTCGGCGTTGGACGCGGCCACCGCGCTGCTCGCGTTCCGGCACGGCGTGCTGCCCGTCTCCGCCGGCCCGGAGGAGCCCGCGCCGGGGTGCGACCTGACGTTCCTGCGCGAGCCCCGCCGGCCGCGCAGCCGGATCGCGCTGGTGGGCGCGCGCGGATTCGACGGGTTCAACAGCGCGTTGGTGCTACGCGGCGCGGCGCCCCCGCCGGCCGGGGAGAGCTGAGCCGCCGGCCGCGCACCGCCGGTCGGGCAGGGTGGCGCGGCCGGCGGGCCACCAAGCCGGCGTGCGCCCGATCCTGCCTGTCCGATCGAGCCTGAGCAATCCACCCAGCCGCTGTTCTGGATCTAGCCATTTGCATCTGGCGATGCCGAGAAGGCCCGTCGTAGGGTGCCGTGAGCCCATCGGAGAGCGCATCCCGTGGGCGGATCTCACGCACATCTAGGGCTGGGCGGTGGCGGGTCGTGACCGGGGCGGAAGATCCACAGGCGACGGCGGACTGGGTGGACGACATCCTGCTCGCCGGTCCGGCGAGCGACGTCTGCCTGCGCCTTCCCGAGCCGGTCGACCGGGGCACGCTGCGCCGGCTGGTCGGCGAGGCGCAGGAGCGGCTGACCGGGGCCGGGCTGCGTCGTGGCGGGGCCGCCGCGCTGCGCCTGCCCCCGTCGCTGGCGTACGTGGCGCACCTGCTCGCCACCTGGCGTGCCGGGGCCCAGGCGGTGCTGCTCGACCACCGGCTCACCGACCACGAGGTCGACCGGGCGCTGCACCGGCTCGACCCGCAGGTGGTGGTCGCGCCGGTGCGCTCCGGCGGCGGCGCGCTGCGCGTCTTCGTCGACGTCACCGCCGGGGTGCGCGCCTGGTCCGACCGGCCGGCCGGCAGCCCGCACGCGGTGGTCCAGCTCAGCTCCGGCTCCACCGGGCCGTCCAAGGTGATCGGTCGCACCGCCGAGGACCTGGTCGCCGAGGTGCGCCGCTACACCGAGATCGACGGGGTGGCGCGGCCCGGTGAGCGGATCATCCTGCTGCCCAGCATGGTGCACGTGCTCGGCCTGGTCGGTGGCCTGCTCTACGGGCTGCACGCCGGGGTCGAGCTGTGCCCGCCGGAGCGGCTGAGCGGCGACGCGGTGCTCGCCGCCGTCGCCGCGCAGGACACCCCGGCCACCGTGCTCGGCGTGCCGTTCCACATCGGGCTGCTCGCCTCCACCGTGCCCGGCGGGCCGCTGCCCCAGCTCACCCGCATGACCACCGGCGGCGAGCTGGTGCCCGCCGCGGTCGCCCGGGCCTTCACCGACCGCTACGGCGTCCCGCTGGGCAACATGTACGGGATGACCGAGGTCGGCGTCATCGGCACCGACCTGTACGGGCGCCACCGTCCCGCGATCGCGCCCGCCCCCGGCATCCGGGTGCGGGAGCAGGACGGTGAGCTGTGGGTGAGCTGCCCGGCGAACCCGTACGTCGGGCTCGCCGACCCGACCCGCTGGGCCGACGGCTGGCTGCACACCCGCGACGCCGGCTCGGTCGACCCGGACACCGGGCTGGTGACGATCCGGGGCCGGCTGGACTCGCAGGTGTCGGTGGGCGGCCTGAAGGTCGACCTGACCGAGGTGGAGGCCACCGTCGCCGGGCTGCCCGGGGTCACCGCCGCGGTGGTGGTCTGGGACGACGGGATCAGCGCCTACGTGCAGCACGACGGCGCGCTGACCGAGGACGCGCTGGACCGCCTGATCGCCGAGCGGCTGGCCGGCTTCAAACGGCCCCGCGCCCTGCACCTGCTCGACCGGTTGCCCCGCACCACCACCGGCAAGCTGGTCCGCTCCGTTCCGGCGCTGCGGGACGCGGCCTCGTGACCGGCCCGCTGCGCGAGCACGACCACCACCGGGCGCCCGCCGCGCGTCCGGCGTACCCCGATCCCCACCCCGGGCCGGCCGGGCGGCGCGCCACCCGCGCGCCGCACCCGCCGCCGCGTCAGCTCCCGCTGGACGCCGGCGGCCCGACCGTCCCCGAAGGACACGGTGTCCCGACCGGGCACCGGTGACTGGTTACCCGGAAATGAGGTCCCACCCATGCGCGACGAGGTCCGCACCTTCGTCATCGAGCAGCTCGCCGACATGAACTACGACGTCGAGGACGTCGACGACGGCACCACCCTCGGCCCCTCCGGCGTCGACCTGGAATCGCTGGCGCTGGCCGACCTCGCCGTCCGGGTCGAGGACCGCTACGGGCTCAAGTTCGCCGACGACGAGTCGGAGAAGCTGGCGCTGATGACGGTCGGCGAGTTCACCACGATGGTCGCCGGCCGGGTGGCCCCGAACAGCGACAACTCCTGATGCCCGGTCAGCCCGACCTGGGGCGAGCTGACCTGGTGAGCATGCTCGCCGAACTGACCGCGAAGCCCGTCGACCAGGTGCCGGACCGGATCGGTTCGATGGAGCTGGCCTGGCTGGTGCACCTCGTCGAGCAACGGTACGACCGCCGGCTCGACCTCACCGACGACCAGCTCGCCGACATTCGCACCGTCGACGACGCGCTGGCGGTGTTCCACACCTCGCTGACCGCCCCCGCAGATGGCTGAGCGGGACCTCGTACGGATCACCGGCACGCACGCGGTCAGCGCCCTGGGCAGGGGCGCCGACGCGCTGCTGGCCGGGGTGCTCACCGGCGCCCCGGCGTTCACCCCGGTGCGCCGTTTCGACACCACCGGCCGCCGGGTCACGGTGGCCGCCACCCTGCCGGAGACCGGCACGCTCGCCGACGAACTCGCCGACGCGATCGAGCACGTCGGGCGGGCCGCCGGGCTGGGTCCGGCCGACCGGTCGGGCACGGCGCTGTTCCTGGCCACCCACGGCGGACCGCCCTCGCTGCCCGTACCGGAGGGGGTGGACGAGCCGACGGCGCCGGCGCTCGCCGGCCACCTGGCGGCCCGGTGCGGCCTCGGCGGGCGTACCCGGGTCTACACCACCGCCTGCGTCTCGGCGAGCACCGCGGTCGCCGACGCGGCCGCGCTGATCCGCCGGGGTGACCTGGAGCGGGTCGTGGTCGCGGCCGGCTACCTGGTCGAACCCGACCAGTACGCGCTCTTCGACGCCGGCCGGGCGCTCGCGGCCGACGGCGCGGTACGCCCGTTCAGCGCCGGTCGCAAGGGGCTGCTGCTCGGCGACGGGGTGGCCGCGGTGGTGCTGGAGTCGGCCGCCGCCGCCGGCCGACGGGGCGCGCCGACGGTGGCCACCGTGGCCGGGTGGGGCCGGGCCGGGGACGCGTACCACCCGTGCCAGCCGCACCCGGGCGGGGACGGTCTGGCGCGGGCGGTCGAGGCGGCGTTGCGCCGCGCCGGGCTGTCCCCGGCGGCGGTCGGCTACGTCAACGCCAACGCCACCGGCACCCCGTTCAGCGACGCCTCCGAGGCGGCGGCGCTGTCCCGGGTCTTCGGCGACCTGGCCGGGCGGCTGCCGGTCAGCTCCACCAAGTCGGTGCACGGGCACGCGCTGGAGGCGTCCGGGCTGCTCGAACTGGTGGTCACCGTGCTGGCGCTGGGGCACGGCGAGCTGCCGCCCACCGCCGGCTGGCTGGCCCCCGACCCGGCGTGCCCGCTGGACGTCGTCCGCGACGCCCCCCGTCCCGCCGCCACCCCGCACGCCCTGACCCTGAACGCCGCCTTCGGCGGCGCCAACACCGCCCTCCTGGTGAGTGTCCCGTGACCGCCCCGACCCACCCCGACCCGCGATCTTGCACTTCCCGACCCGGCGATCCGGGCGAAAGCCCCGAAGCGGGGGCCGCAACTGCAAGATCAACGGCGTGGGGGGTGCTCGCCGAGGCGCGGTGGCCCGAGGACGGGGACGGGGCTCCGCCGGGGGTGCCGGGGTTCGTGTACTCGGCCTTCCACCCGCTGGTGGCGGCGGTCGCCGACCGGTGCCTGGGGCGGCGGTACGCCGGCGGGGCGCTGCCGGCCGGGAACCGGACGGCGGTGCTGCTGGTCAGCGCGAGCGGGGACACGGCCGGCGCGGCCCACGTCCGGGAGACGGTCGCCGCCGGCGGGCGGGTCGGCCCGCTGTTCTTCTTCCAGTCGGTGCCGAACAGCGTGGCCGGGCACGTCGCGGCGCGCTGGGGACTGGACGGGCCGGTGGTGTGCCTGAGCCCGACCGGCGACCCGCGGGCCGAGGGCGAGGCCGAGGCCGACCTGTTACGCCACGACGGCGACGCCGCGCAGGCGCTGCTGATCCTGATCGAACTGGCACCGGACGGTACGCCGGGCGAGGCGACCGCGGTGCTGCTGGGGGAGGGGACACGTCAATGAGGACGAAGGGGCTGCGCGGCGCGCTGGCCGCTGACACGGAGCTGGGCGCGGGCAACGTGCTCGCCCGGGTGCTGGCCCACGGCGCCGACCCGGACGGTCCGGGGCTCACGTTCGACACCGAGGTCGACGGCCACCCGGCCGAGACCCCGCTGACCCTGGGCACGCTCGACCGGCTGGTCGCCGCCCGGGCGGCCTGGCTGCACGAACGCGGGGTGCGGCCGCGCGACCCGGTCGCGGTCTGGGCCGGCACCGCCGCCGACATGGTGCTGTCGTTCCTGGCGCTGACCCGCCTCGGCGCGATCCCGGCGCTGATGAACGGCAAGCTGCGCCCGGAGATCGCCACCGAGTACATCCGCCGGCTGCGCGCCGCCGGGGTGCTCGCCGACGCGTCGCACGCCGCCGCGCTGGCCGGGCACGACCTGGGCGCCCCGCTGCTCGGTGAGCCGGCGTCGGCCGGCGGCGGGGACCCGGCCGCCGCGCCCGCGCACTACCGGCACCACCCGGACGACCCGATCGTGATCACCCACACCTCCGGCACCACCGGGGTGCCGAAGGCGGTGCTGCACTCGCACGCCAGCCTCTTCGCCGCCACCCGGCACCTGCTGTCCATGCCGCAGGCCCAGGGCACCCGCCGGATCCTCAACGCGCTGCCCGCCCCGCACACCGCCACCGTGCTGATGGTCAACCAGGCGCTGGGCAACCGGGCCGAGATGTTCCTCCTTTCCGAGCAGGGCGGCGACCGGGTGCTCGACGCGATCCAGCGGTGGCGCCCGGACGGCGTCTTCGGCTTCTCGGTGACCTGGGCCGAGCTGGCCCGCTTCGACCTGTCCGGCTACGACCTGGACTCGGTGCGGCTGTGGTTCAACACCGGCGACTGTTCGCACGAGCCGCACGTGCGCCGGTTGGTCGCGGTCGGCTCCCGGGACGTGGTGACCCGCGCCGGGGTGACCCGGGTGCCCGGCTCGGTCTTCATCGACGGGCTCGGCTCCAGCGAGATGGGGCACTCGATGTTCCACGTCACGCACACCGTCGACACCAACCACTACGGCCGCTGCGTCGGCCGCCCCTACCGGTTCGCCACCGTCGCCGTGCTCGACGCCGACGGCAACGAGCTGCCCGCCGGCCAGGTCGGCTGGCTGGGCATCGACTCGCCGTCGCTGTTCCGCGGCTACTGGAACGACTCGGTCACCACCTACCGCTACCGGCTGCGCGGCTGGTACCTCACCGGCGACCTGGTGTACGCCGACGACGACGGCCGCTACTACCACCTGGACCGGGCCGTCGACTCGGTCGAGACGGGCGGGAAGCGCTTCTTCACCGCGCTGTCCGAGGAGCGGATCCTCGCCGCGTGCGCCGACGTGACCGACTGCACGGTGGTCATCGTCAAGGAGCCCGACGGCGGGGTCACCACGGACGTGCTGCTGGAGCTGGCGGTCGGGGCCGACCCGGCGCAGGACCGCACCGCCCGCATCCGCGCCGCGCTCGGGGCGGACGTGGCCGCCACGCTGCGCCGGGTCATCCCGGTACGCGCCGACGACATCCCGGTCACCGTGACCGGCAAGGTGCGCAAGGTGGCGCTGCGCGAGCGCTACCTGACCGAGGCGCCGTCATGACCGCCCTGATCACCGGCATGGGGCTGTTCACCCCGGTCGGGCGGGGAGCGGCGGAGACGTTCGACGCGCTGCTCACCGGCCGTTCCGGGTTGTCCCGCCCACCGGAGGGGCACCCGGCGCGCGACAGTCTGGAGGTGGCCGGCGTGCTGCCGCCGATCGACCCGCGCAGCGTCGCCCGAGGACCGGAGACGAAGGTGCTCGACCGGGTCGTGCTGCTCGCCCTGATCACCGCCGCCGAGGCGCTCGCCGACGCCGGCATCGAGGTCGGGCGCGACGTCGACCCGGAGCGGATCGCGGTGATCATCGGCGGGGTGGGCGGCATGTCCACCCTGGAGAGCCAGATCCTGGCCCGCGCCGACCGGGGCCGGGCCGCGGTCAGCCCGTACCTGCTCACCGGCATCCTGCCGAACATGCCCTCGGCGCGCATCGCCATCGCGCACGGCATCCGCGGCTACAGCTCGGCGGTCGGCACCGCCTGCGCCTCCGGCGCCCAGGCCGTCGCCGACGGGGTACGCCTGATCCGCGCCGACGAGGCCGACGTGGTGGTCTGCGGGGCGAGCGAGGCGCCGCTGTTCGGCACGTTCGCCGACACCTTCGGCAACGCCCGGGCGCTGGCCCGCGGCTGGGACGAGCCCACCGAGGCGAGCCGGCCGTTCGACAAGCGGCGCAACGGGTTCGTGCTCGCCGAGGGCGCGGCGCTGCTGGTGCTGGAGCGGGCCTCGCACGCCGCCGGCCGGGGCGTGACCGGCTACGCCGAGGTCGCCGGCTACGGGACGAACACCGACGCGTACCACCCGACCGCGCCGCGCCCGGACGGCGCCGGCGCGGCCGCGTGCATGCGCCGGGCCCTGGCCGCCGGCGGGATCGGGCCGGCCGACGTCGGCTACGTCAACGCGCACGGCACCGGCACCAAGCTCGGCGACATCGCCGAGACCACCGCGCTGGCCCAGGTGTTCGGCGTCGGCGGCGTGCCGGTCAGCTCCACCAAGGCGCTCACCGGGCACCTGCTCGGCGCCTCCGGGGCGCTGGAGGCGGCGGCCACCGCGCTGGCGCTCGGGCGCGGCCTGCTCCCGCCCACCTACCACCTGGACGACCCGGACCCGGAGTGCGAGGCGGACCACGTCCGCGCCGTGCCCCGGCCCACCCGGACCGATCACGCGCTGACGAACTCGTTCGGGTTCGGCGGCCAGAACGTCAGCCTGCTGCTGCGCCGGGTCGCCACCCCGGTGACGGGCTGACCGGACTCCATCCCCGGGTGAGGTGCCCGGGTCGCGATCACGGCGGAAGAGGGGGAAGCCCATGCACGTCAACGGCATAGACCATCTGGAGCTGTACGTGGGGGACGCCCGGCAGGCGGCCTTCTACTTCGACACCGCGGTCGGGTTCCGGCTGCACGGCCAGGGCGGTCCGGAGACCGGGCTGGCCGGGCAACGTTCGTTGCTGCTGGCCCAGGCCGGCATCCGGCTGCTGCTCACCACCGGCCTGTCCGCGGAGCACCCGGCGGCCACCTACGTGCACCGGCACGGCGACGGCATCGCCGTGGTGGCCCTCGCGGTCGACGACGCCGCCGGGGCGTACGCGGAGCTGGTGGCCCGGGGTGCGACCGAGGTGACCCCGCCGCGCACCTTCACCGGCGCGGACGCCGAGGTGGTGGTCGCCGAGGTCGGCGGCTTCGGCGACGTGCTGCACCGCCTCGTCGAGCGGCGCGGCGACCGGAGCGTGTTCCTGCCCGGCGCGATCGAGCCGGTGGCGGTCGCGGACGGCGACGCGCTGCTGGCCGAGGTGGACCACCTGGCGGTCTGCGTGCCGCCCGGGCAGCTCGACGAGACGGTCGCGCACTACGAGAAGGTGTTCGGCTTCGCCGAGATTTTCGCCGAGCACATCGAGGTAGCCGGCCAGGCGATGAACTCCAAGGTGGTGCAGAGCCCGTCCGGGCAGGTGACCCTGGTGCTGCTGGAGCCGGACACGAGCGCCCGGGCCGGGCAGATCGAGGACTTCCTGCGCTGGCACGCCGGCGCCGGGGTGCAGCACCTCGGGCTGCGTACCGACGACATCGTCACCACCGTCGGCGCGCTCGCCGGCCGGGGGGTGCGGTTCGCCCGCACGCCCGGCGCGTACTACGACGACCTGGAACAGCGGGTCGGGCGGCTCGACGCGCCGGTGGACCGGCTGCGCGAGCTGAGCATCCTGGTCGACTCCGACCACGACGGGCAGCTCCTGCAGATCTTCACCGAGTCGATGCACGTGCGCCGCACGCTCTTCCTCGAGGTGATCGAGCGGCGCGGGGCACGCACCTTCGGCAGCGGCAACATCAAGGCCCTCTACGAGGCGAAGGAACGCGAGCTGGCCGCGAGTTCGGCCGGCACGACCGGAGGGGCGGGCGCATGACCACCATCGATCCAGGGCTGACCGCCGAGGAGGAGGCGCTGCTCCCCTCCGACGACGACGTCCGGCACTACGCCGAGCACGGCTGGTACCTGTCGAAGAAGCTGCTCACCGACGACGAGGTGGACGAGCTGGTGGCGGCGACGGACCGCTACTACGCCGGGGAGCGCGACCGGCGGCTGCCGGTGCGCCCGCCGAAGCTGGCCTACTGGGAACCGTCGCGCGGCGACGTGCAGCGGCACAACGACTACGTCCACCACGAGCACGACGGGATCGCCCGCATCCTGCGCAAGCCGCTGATCGGGGCGGTCGCCGCCCGGCTGGCGCGGGCCACCGAGATCCGCGTCTTCCAGTCCACGCTGATCTGGAAGCCGCCGATCGCCGGCGAGCCCTCCAACATCGTGCCCTGGCACTTCGACAAGCACTACTGGGCGTCCTCGTCGTCGGAGGACATGCTCACCGCGTTCGTCCCGTTCCACGACTGCGGCGAGGAGATGGGCACCATCACCATGGTGGACGGCTCGCACCGGTGGCGGGAGATCGGCGCGGACGACACCGTGGTCCGGCACTTCGCCGACCGGGACCGCGGCCAGCTCGAGGCGATGCTGGCCGAGAACGCGGCGTACAACCACGCCGAGATCCGCAAGATCCCCATGGTGATCCCCAAGGGACACATGAGTTTCCACCACTGCCGCACCTACCACGGCAGCGGCGCGAACGTCAGCGGACGCCCCCGGCGGGCGATCTCGCTGCACCTGCAGGACGGCGCGAACGCCTGGCGGGAGTATCCCCTCTCCGACGGCACGCTCGCCGCGTACAACCACGACGTGCTGGTCCGCCGCACCCGCGAGGGCCGGCCGGACTACGCGGACCCCGACTACTGCCCGGTCATCTGGCGCGACCGCGCCCAGCAGGGAGGCTGACAATGTCACGGTACGACTGGGGTAGGACGCATCCGGGCATCGAGCGGCTGGAGCGGGCGATCAAGGAGGGCCGTCCGGCGTGACCGGCTCCGACCCGGTCCGGCTCTACCGGACGGTCCGGCTGATCCGCCGCTTCGAGGAGCGCGCGATCGAGCTGGTCGACGCCGGGGAGATCATCGGTGGCATCCACCCCTACCTGGGTCAGGAGGGGATCGCCGCCGGGGTGTGCGCGGCGCTGGCCGCCGACGACCTGGTGACCGGCACCCACCGCGGGCACGGGCACGTGCTCGCCAAGGGCGCCGACCCGGCCCGGATGCTGGCCGAGCTGTGCGGCCGGGTCACCGGGCTCAACCGGGGCCGGGGCGGGTCGATGCACGCCGCCGACTTCGGCGTCGGGGTGCTCGGCGCCAACGCGATCGTCGGGGCCGCCGGCGCGATCCTCACCGGTGCGGTGTGGGAGCGCCGGCGGCGCGGCGCCGACGTCGTCGGCGCGACGTTCTTCGGCGACGGCGCGGTAAACGAGGGGATGCTGCTGGAGGCGTTCAACCTGGCCGCGCTCTGGCGGGTGCCGGTGCTGTTCGTCTGCGAGAACAACGGCTACGCCACCACCATGCCGATCGCCGGCGCGGTCGCCGGCACCGTCGCCGGGCGGGCCGCCGCGTTCGGCATGCCGGCGACCGCCGTCGACGGCCAGGACCCGGAGACGGTACGCGCGGCGAGCGCCGCCGCCGTCGCGCGGATGCGCGCCGGCGGCGGCCCGGAGCTGATCGAGGCGCACACCTACCGGTTCGACGCCCACCACACCTTCGAGCATCGGGTACGCCTCGACTACCGGCCGCCGGAGGAGGTGGCCGAAGGTCGGTCGCGCGACCCGGTCGACATCCAGGGCGCCCGGCTGGCCCCGGCGGTGCGGGCCGAGGTCGACGAGGCGGTGGAGGCGGTGCTGGCCGCCGCCGTCGACTTCGCGCTGGCCGGCCCGCACCCCGATCCGGCGACCGCCCTGGACCACCTGTACGCCAGCGGGCTGACCGCCCGGACCGGAGGTGGCTGATGCCCCGGCTGTCCTACCGCAGGGCGCTCACCCGGGCGCTCGCCGACGAGATGGCCCGTGACGAGTCGGTCCTGGTGCTCGGCGAGGACATCCGGGTGGCCGCCGCGAACGTCACCACCGGCCTGCTCAGGAAGTTCGGCCCGGAGCGGGTCCGCGACACCCCGCTGTCCGAGCAGGCGTTCACCAGCTTCGCCACCGGGGCGGCGCTGGCCGGAGCCCGCCCGGTGGTGGAGTTCCAGATCCCGTCGCTGCTGTTCCTGGTCTTCGAGCAGATCGTCAACCACGCGCACAAGTTCCCGCTGATGACCGGCGGCCAGTGCGCGGTGCCGGTCACCTACCTGGTGCCCGGCTCCGGCTCCCGCACCGGCTGGGCCGGGCAGCACTCCGACCACCCGTACGCGCTCTTCGCCCACGCCGGGGTGACCACCGTGGTGCCGGCCACCCCGGCCGACGCGTACGGGCTGCTGGTCTCCGCGATCCGCTGCGACGACCCGGTGGTGGTCTTCGCCCCGGCCGGCGCGCTGGACCTGCGGGAGGACGTCGCCGAGCCGGCGCCGGTGCCGCTGGGCCGGGGCGTGGTCCGTCGGGCCGGCGAGGACGTCACCGTGGTCGCGGTCGGGCACCTGGTGCACGACGCGCTCGCGGTCGCCGAGGAGCTGTCCGGTCAGGCGTCGGTGGAGGTGTTCGACCCGCGCACGCTGTACCCGTTCGACTGGGACGGGCTGGTCGACTCGGTGAGCCGCACCGGGCGCCTCGTCGTGGTCGACGACGGCAATCGTTCCTGCGGGATCGCCGGCGAGATCATCGCGACCGTCGTGGAGCGGGTCCGGCTGGCCGCCCCACCCCGGCGGGTCACCCGGCCCGACGGCGCCGTGCTGCCCTTCGCGCCGGCTCTGGACCGGGCCGTGCAGCCCGGCCGGGACCAGCTCACCGCCGCCATCCAACTGACCCTCAAGGACGGATGAACGATGGACCCGAACTACCGGTGGCCGCCGCTCGGCCAGGCGTGGACCGACCTGCCCGAGTCCACCCGCGCGGCGATGGTGACGGCCGGCGCCGGCGCCTGGGAGGAGATCTTCCACGGCCGGGCCACCTACAACAAGGAGTGGCGGCTGGCCCGCCCGCCGGTGCTCACCGCGGACGCGTTCCGCGAGTTGAACGAGGTCTGCGACCGGATCGTCCAGCTCATCCTGGACGCCTGCCGGCGGCGGGCCCGCACCGCGGGTGAGCTGCGCCGGCTGCTGGACGTGCCGGAGGGGGAGACCCGGCTGCTGGACCCGGACGAGGTGCTGCACGAGGGGTTGCTGGCCGCGTACCGGCCGGACGTGCTGTTCTCCGGCGGCGTGCCGTGCATCGTGGAGTACAACATCGACAGCAGCCTCGGCGGCGGCTTCGACGCCGACACCGTGATCCAGCGGTACGCGGACCTGTACCGCGCGGGCGGTCTGCTCGACCGCGTCCGGCCCGCGCCGTCCCTGCTGGACCAGCGGTTCGTCGCCATCCGGGACGGCCTCGGGCTGCCCGACGGCGCCCGGGTGGCGCTGCTGATGGACTTCGAGGCGGAATACCCGGGGCTGGACGACCCGGACACGTTCATCCGGATCCTCGCCCCGCTGGCCGACCAGGCCCGGCGGTTCGGCATCGATCTGGTCATCGCCCCGGTCGCGACCGCCTCGCTGGACGAGCGGAGCCGGCTCGTCGTCGACGGCGCCCCGGTGGACGCCCTGTTCCGGCTCTTCGTGCCGAACCGGGTCACCCCCAGCGCGGGCCTGGACGCGGTGGCCGGCGCGCTGGCGGCCGGGACGTTGCCGATGTTCGTCAGCAGCGCGGCCTGGCTGCTCAGCAACAAGCTGAACTACGCCTGGCTCTGGGCCGACCTGGACCTGCTGCCGGAGCCGGACCGGGCGCTGATCCGCCGGTACGTGCCGCACACCGTGGCGCTCACCGCCGACCGGCTCGACCGGGCGCTGGCCGAGCAGGCCGACCTGGTCGCGAAGCCGGCCGGCGGGTCGGCCGGGCACGGGGTGCTGATCGGGCCGGAGCTGAGCGCGGTGGCCTGGGAGGACGGGGTCCGGGCCGCGATCGACGCGGGCGGGCACATCCTGCAGCGCTATCACGAGGCGGACCGGGTGGCGATGGACTTCGTGCAGATCGAGACCGGGGAGACGGTGACCGCCGACGTCCCGTACAGCCTCGCCCCGTACCTGTTCGGCCGCACCGGTTCCGGCGCGCTGGCCCGGGTCGGCTACCCGGGCTGCGAGGGCGTGCTGAACCTGGCCAGAGGCGTCCTCATGACCGGCGTCCTCCTCACCGACTGACCTCGCCCGCGGTCGGGGTGGTGAAGAAGGCGGCCAGGGGATCGATCAAGGCAGGTGGGGCGGCGGCTATGCCGTTGTGAGGGCTGCCGGGGACGCGCAGGGTGTGGGCGTGGGGGAGCACGGCGGCCAGCATGTCGTTGGTCTCGGTGAAGAACGGCGCGGCCTTGGCGCCGCTGATCAGCAGCGTCTCGGCGGTGATGCCGGCGTACTGCTCGGCCGGCCCCTCGTGCGCCACGATCTGCCGCGACTCGGCGAGCGTCATGCCGACCAGCGCGCCCATCGTCCGCCCGACCTCGGTGCGCAGGAACGCCCGGGTGAGCGCCGTCCGCACCGCCAGC
This sequence comes from Micromonospora sp. NPDC049282, assembly GCF_043197045.1. Lineage (NCBI taxonomy): Bacteria > Bacillati > Actinomycetota > Actinomycetes > Micromonosporales > Micromonosporaceae > Micromonospora > Micromonospora sp. NPDC049282. The sequence continues at coordinate 277,584 of NZ_JBICSL010000002.1, read as the reverse complement.
GGCAGCCGCGACGCGGGGTTCCGCGGGTCGACGGCCGCGGCCACGATGGCCAGGGCGCGCGCCGGGTTCCCGGCCCGCACCGCCGCCTCGGCCGGGTCGAGGAACGCCGTCGACATGCCGCGCCCGGCCAGCCGCAGCGGGGCGTCGTAGACCGCGATCCGCTCCAGCGGCAGCCGCAGCGCGGCGCGCAGCACCACGAACGCGCCATAGCTGTGCCCGACCGCCCAGCGGGCGCCGGTGTGCGCGAGCACCGCGCCGAGGTCGTCGATCTCCTGCTCCACCGAGTACGGCTCGCGCCGCGCCGCCGCGTCCGCCCGACCTCGCCGGTTGTATTGGTGCACCGTGAACCGGTCGGCGAGCCGGGCGACCAGCCGCCGGTATTCCCGGATCGTCACCCCGCCGCCGTGCACCACGACGAGGCCCGGTCCGGTGCCCGTGGAGTGCACGACGACATGCGCGCCGTCCGGCGCCGTGATCCGTTGCATGGCTGTCCCCTCATGACCCCTAAAACTGCGAACGACGTTTGCAGTTTACAGTGAACGGGTGAGCGGCGCACCCACTGATCCGGCCGGCGACGGTGCCACCGGCCGGTCGATCTGGACCCGGCCCCGGCGCGGCACCCGCGGCCCGACACCGACGCACGGCCGGGACGAGATCGCGGCGGCCGCGGTCGAGCTGGCCGACGCCGGCGGCCTGGACGCGGTATCCATGCGGGCGGTGGCCGGCGCGCTCGACATGGCCGCCGGCTCGCTCTACCGGCACCTGTCGTCCCGGGACGACCTGCTGGACCTGATGGTCGACAGGTGCGTGGGTGAGCTGCGCCCCTACCCGGCCGACGACGACGGGACCTGGACGGACCAGTTCCTTCGGCTCGCCCGCCGCCAGCTCGCGCTGCACGGTCGGCACCCGTGGCTGGCCGACGCGCTCGCCCGACGCGCCGATCCCGGACCGAACACGCTTGCCCACTTCGACGCCTGCCTGCGCATCCTGCAACCGGTCCGGGCGACGACCGCCGCGAAGTTCGAGGCGATCGCCATGGTCACCGGCGTGGTGACGCTCTTCGCCCGCAACGCGGCGGCCACTGGCACGGTGACGTTCGACCACGTCGACATGGCGGCCTACCCGCACCTGGCGGCCGCGTTCGCCGCCCCCGCGCCCAACCCGCCGCCCGGGGACGACCTGTTCACCCGCACCCTGCGCGCCCTGCTCGCCGGCCTGTTGACCTCGGACGGCCCCGACCAGGGACGGCCCTGACTTGCGGTCGGCGGTGCGCCCGTCGCCCATGACTGACGGGCCTCCTTTCGTCCGGTCCAGACTGCCCCTGCCTGCCTGCCTGCCTCTGCCGGCGTGAACCGGCTGTGGCCTTGAACCGGCTGTGGCCTTGAACCGGCTGTGGCCCTGAACGGCCGGTAGCACCGGAGCGGCCCGGACCACCGACGGGCGACGATCGTCATGCCTCATTCCTGAACAGTGGGGTTCCGGTCGCCTTTGGAGCTGATATCAGAAACGACTCGCCGTGGTCCCTTGCGATCCGCCACCGGCGTCGGGACCGCTCGCCTCACGTGATCCGCGCTGGTCGACATGGCGTTTGTCGTCGCCTCCCGCAGCCACCGTGCGGTGAGTCGTTCCTGATATCAGCTCCAAAGGCACTCGCCGATCCTGTGCCCGGTAGCGGAGGCGCTCAGGTCCCGCGCGGCCGGCGAGACCGGTCTGGACGGAGGGACCGGTCTGGCGGCAGGAACCGATCAGGGCGCGACCGGCCGATCCAAACGGCAGGGGTCGGTCCAAACGGCGGGGGTCGGTCCAAACGGCGGGGGTCGGTCCAGGCGGCGGGGGCCGGTCCAGGCGGCAGGACCGGTTTCGACGGCAAGGTCGATCTCTACGGCACCACAGAAGGCCTCTCGGGTTCCACCTCGGCGGGACCGCCGATTCGGCGGGAAGTGCTGACGGGGGTTGCAGCGCACCCCGAGCGGTCGTCGAGAGGCGGGCTGGGCGCGGCGCGGGCGGCCAGGACGCGCAGCGTCTCGGCGGTGGCGACCGCGTCGCTGCGGGCGCTGCCGTGCCGGCCGTCGCTGCTGTAGAGCGACGGGTCCGCGACCAGCGGATGGTCGGTCAGGTGCACGTGCAGCGTGCCGAGCCGCTCGGCCACCGCCCGGGTGTGCCGGGACAGCCGGCGCATCCGTTCGCCGAGGCCGGCGCGCAGCGTGTCCGGCACCGCCGGGCTGTGCGAGACGTCGAACATGCCCACCGTGAGCACGTCCGCCCCGGTGCCGCGCAGCGCGGTGATCAGCGTGGACAGCTCCGCGTCGACCGCGTCCGGGTCGTACCCGGGCCGGAACGCGTCGTTGCCGCCGCACACCACCAGCGCCAGGTCCGGCGCGAAGGCCAGCGCGTCGGCCAGCTGGGTGGCCCGGACCTCGTGGGCGCGCAGCCCGCGCCGGCCCAGGTTCAGGTAGGCCAGGTCGGGCCGCTCCGCCCGCAGCTCGGCCGCGATCCGGTCCGCCCACTGCAGGTCGGAGTAGCCGTCGGCCGGCTCGCACAGCCCTTCGGCGACGCTGTCGCCCAGCACCACGAATCGGCGCCACGGGTGCCCGCGCAGCAGTTCGCCGGCCTCACCGGGCCGCAGGCACCAGGGATCCGTCGCCTCGGTCAACGTCGATGGCATGCCCGGCACGCTAGCCGACCCGCCGTCGCCGGAGGAAGGCGTCGGCCCGGTCAGGCCGGGGTGGGGGTGACCGGCTCCGCCGCCTGGCGGTCGGCCGGGTACCGGAAGAGCAGCAGCGGCGCCACGGTGAGCACCAGGCAGGCCACCGACATCACCAGCAGCGCCGGGGTCAGGCCGAGCAGCGCCACCGACCAGCCGCCGAGCAGCGCCCCTACCGGCAGGCCGAGGAACGCCACCGAGCCGGAGATGCCCAGCACCCGGGTCTGCAACGCCTCCGGCACCCGCTGGTAGAGCGCGGCGCCGAGCAGCGGGTTCACCGCCGCGATCCCGATCCCGGACAGGAACGTCACCACCAGCACCACGACCAGGTCGTCGCTCAGCGCCAGCGCCAGCAGCCGGGGCGCGCCGCTGAGCGCCAGTCCGAGGGCGAACGTCGCCCGGTCGGGCAGTCGCGTGCCGACCAGGGTGAACAGCAGGTTGCCCAGCAGCGCGCCGGCCGAGAACACGCCCAGCAGCAGCCCGAACCCGGCCGGGTCGCCGAGCACCTCATTCACCCAGAGCGGGATCCAGACCGCGACGCTGGCGTTCGCGAACATGTTTGACGCGGACACCACGATCAGCATGATCAGCAGAGTCCGGTCGGTGCGCAGGTAGGCGAAGCCGCCGCGCAGCGCCCGCAGGTAGCGCTCCCGGGGCGGCGGCTGCGCGAGCGCCGGCGGGCGGACCAGCACCCCGATCAGCAGCGCGCAGACCGCGAACGTGGCCGCGTCGATCCAGATCGCCCGGGTCAGCCCCACCCAGTCGATCAGCAGCCCGCCCAGCACCGCGCCGAACAACGTCATCCCCCGGGCCAGCCCGTCGTAGGCGGAGGTCAGCCGGATCAACGGCACCCCGGCCCGTTCGGCGGCCGGCTTGAACAGCACGTGCTTGACCCGGTCACCGATGCCGCGCAGCCCGCCGGCGACCGCCACCAGCACCAGCAGCGTGCCGAACCCGAGCCAGGGCGCGAGCGCCACCACCGCCATCGCGGCCGCGCTCGCCGCGTCCACGAAGACCGAGGTGCGGCGTACCCCGAAGCGGTCCGCCCACGGCGTGGCCAGCGCGCTGGAGAGCATGTACGGCAGCGTCTCCGCGGCCGCGACCAGGCCCATCCGGGTTGGGCTGCCGGTGGTCTCCAGCACCAGCCAGGGAATGGCGACCACCGAGATCCGGGTGCCGAGGTTGGACAGCAGGTCGGCGCCGACCAGGGTGTACAACTCCCGGCGCGGGTTCACGCCGGGCTGCCGATCGGGTGCGCGGCGGCGTACCGGGCCCGCAGCGCCCGTTTGTCCACCTTGGCGGACCGGTTCAGCGGCAGCGCGTCGACGAACTCCACCGCACCGGGCGCCCAGGTCTCGCTCAGCTCCCGGGTCACCAGCGCGATCAGCTCGTCGCCGGTGACCGACGCGCCCGGCGCCGCCACCACGTACGCGTGCGGCAGCTCCCCGGCCACCGGGTCCGGCACCCCGATCACCGCGGCGGCGCGGACCTCGGGGTGCCCGGCGAGCACGTCCTCGATCGGCCGGGAGTAGATCGGCCAGCTCCGCTGCCGGGTGAGGATCCGGTCCTGCATCCGGTCGACCAGGTAGAGGAAGCCGTCGTCGTCGAGGTGGCCGATGTCGCGGGTGCGCACCCAGCCGTCGACGAGCGTCTCGGCGGTCAGCTCCGGCTGGCCGTGGTAGCCGGCGAAGCTCAGCTTGGTGCGGGCCCACACCTCGCCGTCGGCGCCGGCCGGCAGCACCCGGCCGTCGGCGTCGCGGATCTCCACCGTGACGTCCCCGTACGGGCGGCCGCAGGAGCGCAACCGCTCCGGGTGCTCCGGGTCCTCGGTGAGGCCGGGCTGAGCGCAGATGACGACGGCCTCGCTGAGCCCGTAGACGATGCGCAGGCACGGGCCGAACCGGTCGATGGCCTGGCGCAGCCGGGCCGGGGCGGCGGGCCCGGCGCCGACGTTGAACATGAACATCGCGGAGAAGTCGGCGCCCGGCAGGTCGGGGTGGTCGAGCACCTCGTACAGCATCGGCGGGGTGACGAACGTGGAGGTGAGCCGCTCGGCGTGCGCGGTGGCGATGAACGTCGCCGGGTCCCACTGCTCGCGCAGGAACAGCACCCCGCCGGTGAACAGGTTGAACAGCGTGGTGATCTGGCCGCTGGCCAGCCACATCGGCGAGTGCGACAGGTGTCGCAGCAGCGGGAACCCGGCGGCCCGGAAGTCGGCCGCGAGCGCCAGCACCTGCCGGTAGAAGCTCTCCCGGTGGTGCACCAGCTTCGGCGTGCCGGTGGTGCCGCTGGTCTGCAGGAACGACTCCGGCGCGGGCCCGGAGGCCGGCGGGTCCGCCGGGGCGGCGCGGTGGACGGGGGTGCCGTCGGCGGGGGCGCCGTCGGCGGTGAGGTCCGGTCCGGCGCCGCCCGGCCCGAGGCAGAGCACCGGTACGCCGGCCAGCCCGGCGGCGAGCTGCCCGCCCAGCGGGTCGCGCGGGTCGTGCACGAAGACCTCCGGCGCGGCCAGCGCGACGAACTCGTCGATCTCCCGCCGCGAGGTGACCGGGGCGATCCACATGCTCCGGCAGCCGAGCAGGTGCAGCGCGAGTTGCAGCAGCGGGCCCTCGACCGTGTTGCCGAGCATCACCAGCACCGCGGCGCCGGGGCGTACGCCGTGCCGGCGTAGCGCGGCGGCCAGGCCGCGCACCTCGGCGGCGACCCGGGGGTAGGTCAGCCGGCGTCCGCCGCCGACCAGCGCCTCCCGGTCGCCGAACCCGGCGAACAGCTCCAGCGCCTCGTGCACGTAGTTCGGCCGGTCGGTCATCGGGCAACCCCCATCTGGTCCGCGAGCGGCGTCCGGCCAGGTCAGGGCCGGGACTTCAACGGCGGGTGCCGGGGTCGGCGACCGCACCGCCGCCGGTTCCGAGCCTAGGCAGCGTCGGTCCACGGCGGACAGAGCCGATCGTCGGTGCCCGGCATCCCCCGGGCATTTGACCATGTCGATCAGGTTGATTGACGCTCGTCACCGGCGACGGCTAGTTTCCGGTCCATCGCCCGGGCCGATGGCGCCCACCGCGCCATGCCCGGGGCTGCCGAAAATGGAGGATCGATGCCGACCCCGAAGAGATGGCACGTCATAGCTTCCGCCGCAACGCTGCTGCTCGCCGGCACCCCGGCGGTCACCGCGAGCGCCGGCCCCACCGACACCGACCGCGCCGGGCACGGGCGCGCCGAGTGGGCCGGGAGCTGGGCCGCGGCGGTGACCCGCGGGAACACCGTGGGGCTGACCAACACCGGCCTCAACGACCAGAGCATCCGGATGACGGTGCAGACCACGGTGGGCGGTCCGCGCCTGCGGGTCCGGCTCACCAACCTCTACGGCGAGCAGGCGGTGCAGGTGGGGCACGCCACGATCGCCCGGCCGAACACCGCCACCGCCGACGACCTGTCCGACGTCGACCCGGCCAGCGTCCGGGAGCTGACCTTCTCCGGCGGCACGTCGGCCACCATGAACAAGGGCGCGGAACTGCTCAGCGACCCGCTGTCCTACCCGGTGGCCGAGCAGGAGGACCTGGTGGTCACCCTGTACTTCCCGGTGCTCACCGGTCCGGTCACGTTCCACGGCCAGTCCCGGGTCACCAACTTCATCGGCGCGACGGACCTGACCACGGCGGCCGGCGGCACGGGCTTCACCATCAAGCCCAACTGCTGCTGGATGTTCCTCTCCGGCATCGACGTGGAGCGCCGGGCCACGCCGGGCTCGGTGGTGGTGCTCGGCGACTCCATCGGCGACGGCAACGGCAGCACGGTCAACGCCGACCAGCGGTGGCCGGACCTGCTGGCCGAGCGGCTGGTCGACGCCCGCCCGGAGGTCCGCACCCCGGGTGTGCTCAACCTGAGCCTGGCCGGCAACCGGCTCAACCACGAGGGCACCGAGCCCGGCGCGGGCGGTTTCCCCGGCTACTACGAGCTGGGCCCGAACGCGTTGGCCCGGCTCAACGAGGACGTGTTCCCGCAGACCGGCGTCCGCACCGTCATCACCCACCTGGGCATCAACGACATCTGGATGAGCGGCGACAGCAGCGAGGCGATCATCGGGTCGCTGCGGCAGCTCAACCGGCAGGTGAAGGCGCGCGGCCTGACCAGCCTGGTCGGCACCGTCACCCCGTACGAGGGCAACGGCGGGCCGGGGGTGTGGACCGAGGAGAAGGACGCCACCCGCAACGCGGTCAACGCCTGGCTGCGCGGCGCCGGGCGGGCCGAGTTCGACGGCGTGCTCGACTTCGACGCCGTGCTCCGTGACCCGGCGCGGCCGAGTCGGCTGCTGCCGGCGTACGACGCCGGGGACCACATCCACCCGAACGACGCGGGCGCGCGGGCGATGGCGAACGCCGTCCCGCTGCGGCTGCTCGGGCTGTGACACCGGGCGGGGGCGGCGGCGCACGGCGGCCGCCCCCGCCGCCAATTCCTGGGGAGGAAGACCCGCCGTGGACGTCAGCGAGATCCTGACCGGCCTGTACAGCGAGCAGGGCCGGCAGAACCCCTATCCCTTCTACGCGGCCCTGCACGAGCGCGGGCCGATCAGCGCCATTCCCACCCGCGCCGAGCATCGCACCGTCACCGCCGTGGCCGGCGGCTACGACGTGGTGGACCGGATCCTGCGCGATCCCGGTTGGTACAAGGGCTTCCCGCCCGGCTGGGAGGAGCAGGAGATCCTGCGTACCTTCCTCACCTCGATGATGTTCATCAACCCGCCGGACCACACCCGGATGCGCGCGGTGTTCGCGAAGACGTTCACCCCGCGCCGGCTCGGCGCGCTGGAGCCGGTGGTGGTGCGCATCGTCTCCGAGCGTCTGGACGCGATGGCCGAGGCCGGCGCGGACGGCGCCGAGGTGGACTTCGTCGCCGACTTCGCGTACCCGGTCCCGGCCCTGGTGATGGCCGAGTTCATCGGCCTGCCGGCGGCGGACCTGGCCTGGTACCGGCAGCGGGTCGACTGGATCGACGAGTACATGGACGTCGCCGGCAAGACGCCGGAGCGGCTGGCCCGGGCCAACCAGGCCGCCGAGGAGCTGCGGGCCTACTACCGCGACCTGATCGCCCACCGCCGCCGCTCACCCGGCGACGACCTGATCAGCGGCCTGGTCGAGGTGCTCGACGCCGGTGGCGTCGGGCTGACCGAGGACGAGCTGATCAGCAACCTGATCGTGCTGTTCAACGCCAGTTTCGTCACCACCGTCTACATGTTCAGCAACGGCCTGCCGCTGCTGCTCGCCCACCCGGAGGTGACCGCCGCGCTGCCCGGCGACGACGCCCTCGCCCGGGGTTGCGTGGACGAGGTGCTGCGGATGGAGAGCCCGGTGCACTTCCTGGCCCGGTCCGCGCCCGCCGACACCGAGCTGGACGGCGTGCCGGTGGGCCGGGACGACAACGTGCTGCTGCTGATCGCCGCCGCCAACCGCGACCCGGCCCGGTTCCCCGACCCGGACCGCTTCGACCCGCGTCGCGGCGGCCCGCCGTCGCTGGCCTTCGGGGTCGGGCTGCACTTCTGCCTCGGCTCGGCGGTGTCGAAACTGGAGGGCCGGCTCGCGCTGCCCCGGCTCTTCGCCCGCTTCCCCCGGCTCGCGGTCACCCAGCCCTACACCTACAGCGGTAGCCTCTTCCTGCGCGGCATCGACAAGCTCTTCGTCACCACCGGGGAGGCCGGATGACGCTCGACCCGCAGGTGGTCGCGTGGCGGGCCGCGCGCGCGGCCGCCGGCGCCGCGCCGCTCTACACGCAGACCCTCGCCGAGGCCCGCGCCGCCGACCTCGCCGCGATCCGCGCCGGCGGCGGCGCGGTCGAGCCGGTGGCCGAGGTACGCGACACGCAGGTGCCCGGCCCGGCCGGGCCGCTGCCGGTGCGGATCCACCGGCCGGCCGGCGAGGGCCCGCTGCCCACGCTTGTCTACTTCTTCGGCGGCGGCTGGACGCTGGGCAGTGTGGACACCGCCGACGGGATCTGCCGCCGGCTGGTCAACCTGGCCGGCTGCCAGACCGTGACCGTCGGCTACCGGCTGGCCCCGGAGCACCCGTTCCCGGCCGCGGTGGAGGACTGCCACGCCGCGCTGCGTCACCTCGCCGCGCGGCCCGCCGAGTTCCGGGTCGACCCGGGGCGGTTGGCGGTGGGCGGGGACAGCGCCGGTGGCAACCTGGCCGCCGCGGTGACGCTGCTGGCCCGCGCCGACGGCGGCCCTCGGCTGGCGGCCCAGTTGCTTGTCTATCCGAACACGGACCAGCGTCCCGGGCAGCGTCCGACCGACGACGAGGACCCGCTGCTGTTCAACCGGCACTCCGTCGGGTGGTACCGCGGTCACTACCTCGCCGACCCGGGCGACGCGGCCCACCCGCTCGCCTCGCCGCTGCTCGCCGAGGACCTGTCCGGCCTGCCGCCGGCGCTTGTCGTCACCGCCGGGCACGACCCGCTGCGCGCCGAGGGCCGGCGGTACGCCGAGCGGCTGCGCGAGGCGGGCGTGCCCACCGAGACGGCCGACTACCCGGGCCTGGTCCACGGCTTCTTCGCCATGCCCGGCGTGTTCGACGCCGGCGGTGAGGCCCAGCAGCGGGCCGCGGCGTTCCTGCGCCGCAGCTTCGGCCTCGACCCGGCGTCGGCTCCGGCGACCGTCGGGACCGAGCATGCCTGAACCCGAGCCGGACTTCGTGCCGCCGGCCAGCCTGGCCGACTTCGCCGCGCTGGCCCGGGCGGTGCTCCCCGACGACGTGTGGGACTACGTCGACGGCGGCAGCGGCGCCGAGACCGCGCTGGCCGCCAACCGGGCCGCGCTGGACCGGGTGGCGGTGCTGCCGCGGATGCTGGCCGGCGTCGAGGAGGCGTCCACCGAGGCGCCGCTGCCGGGTGGTCGGGCCGCGCTGCCGGTGGCGGTCGCGCCGATGGCGTACCAGCGGTTGCTGCATCCCGACGGCGAGCCGGCGCTCGCGGCGGCGGCCGGCGCGGCCGGCGTGCCCTACGTGGCCAGCACGCTGTCCAGCACGCCGATCGAGGAGATCGCGGCGGCCGGCGGGACGGTCTGGTTCCAGCTCTACTGGCTGCGGGACCGGGCGCTGGTGGCCGACCTGCTCGACCGGGCGCTGGGCGCCGGCTGCGCGGCGCTGATGGTCACGGTGGACGTGCCGGTGCTGGGCCGGCGGTTGCGCGACGCGCGCAACGGGTTCGCGCTGCCGCCGCACGTCACCGCCGCCAACCTGCCCGGCGGACGCGACGACCTGGCCCACCAGGGCACACCGGGTGTCTCGGCCGTGGCGGTGCACACCGGCGCGGTCTTCGCCCCGGCGCTGAGCTGGGCGGACCTGGCCTGGCTGCGGGCGCGTACCCCGGTGCCCCTGCTGGTCAAGGGCATCCTGGACGCCCGCGACGCGGTCCGCGCGGCGGACGCCGGCGTGGACGCGGTGGTGGTGTCCAACCACGGCGGCCGGCAGCTCGACGCCGCCCCGGCCAGCGTGAGCGTGCTGCCGGAGGTGGTCGACGCGGTGGGGGAGCGGTGCGCGGTGCTGCTGGACAGCGGCGTCCGCGGCGGCGTCGACGTGCTGCGCGCGCTCGCCCTCGGCGCGTCCGGCGTGCTGGTCGGCCGGCCGCTGCTCTGGGCCCTCGCCGCCGGCGGCCGGGCCGGCGCCGAGGCCGCCCTGGCGCTGCTCGCGGCCGAGCTGCGGGACGCCCTCATCCTCAGCGGCTGCCCCGACCCGGCGTCGGCCGGGCGGCTGCGTACCCGGATCGGAGGCTGACGTGGAACCGGTGGACCTGGCCGTCACGGCGCTGCACGGCAGCGTCGACGATCCGGCGCTGAACTCGATGAACTTCCTCAACGAGGTGGCGCAGCACTACCCGGAGGCGGTGTCGCTCGCCGCCGGCCGGCCGTACGAGGAGTTCTTCGACTCGACGCGGCTGGCCGAGCACCTGGACCGCTTCCGCCGGCACCTCGCCGACGACCTCGGGCTCGGCCCGGCCCAGATCGACCGGACGCTGTTGCAGTACGGCCGGACCAAGGGGATCGTGCACCACCTGATCGCCCGCAACCTCGCCGTCGACGAGGGGATCACGGTCGACCCGGACGCGATCGTGGTGACCGTCGGCTGCCAGGAGGCGATGTTCCTGGTGCTGCGCGCGTTGCGGGCCGAGGCGTCCGACGTGCTGTTCGCGGTGGCGCCGACGTACGTCGGGCTGACCGGCGCGGCCCGCCTGGTCGACCTGCCGGTGCGCCCGGTGGCCGGCGGCCCGGACGGCGTCGACCTGGCCGACCTGCGCGCCGGGGTGCGCCGCGCCCGCGCCGAAGGGCTGCGGCCGCGGGCCTGCTACGTGATGCCGGACTTCGCCAACCCGTCCGGGGTCAGCATGGACACCGCCCACCGGCGCCGCCTGCTCGACCTGGCCGCCGAGGAGGACCTGCTGCTCGTCGAGGACAACCCGTACGGCCTCTTCCCGGCCGCCGGCACGGACCGCCGCCCGACGCTCAAGGCGCTGGACACCGCCCGCCGGGTGGTCTACCTCGGTTCATTCGCCAAGACCGTGCTGCCCGGCGCCCGGGTCGGCTACGTCGTGGCCGACCAGCGGGTGGAGGGCTCGGACGGCACGGTCGGTCCGCTCGCCGACCAGCTCGCGAAGATCAAGAGCATGGTCACGGTGAACACGTCGCCGATCAGCCAGGCGGTGATCGGCGGCGCGTTGCTGGCGCACGACTGCTCGCTGGTGGCGGCGAACGTCCGGGAGCGGGCCGCGTACGCCCGCAACCTGGCCCACCTGGTCGACGGCCTGGCGCGACGCTTCCCGGACGGCGGTCCGGTGCGCTGGACCGTGCCGGCCGGTGGCTTCTTCGTGGTGGTGACCGTGCCGTTCGCCGTCGACGACGCGTTGCTGCACCGCTCGGCGCGGGAGTACGGCGTGCTCTGGACCCCGATGGCGCACTTCTACGACGCCGGCACGCCGGTGAACGCGTTGCGGCTGTCGGTGAGCGCGGTCACCCCGGCGCAGATCGACCTGGGCCTGGACCGGCTCGCCGCGCTGGTCGCCGACACCTCGGCCGCGGTGGCGGCGCCGGCGTGACCTCGCAGTGTCGCCGTTCGGGCAGCACAGGTGTTCCCCGGCCTCCGGCGCTCCGTTGATAATGGACGGATGGTTGCCTGGGAGTACGCGTTGCTGGTCCGCCGCTATCAGGGGCAGGGCCGGAATTTCCACGTCTCGTTCGTCTGGTACGGCCCGGACGGGTCCCGCACCGACGTGACCGCGTACGGCGACACCGCGGTCGCGCACCTCAACCGGGTGGGCCGGGAGGGCTGGGAGCTGGTCAGCGCCGCCGAGGACGTGAACAACGTGCAGGGCAGCACCGAGGTGCACCGCTACCACCTCAAGCGTCCGCTGAACTGAGGTCCGCTCCCCTGCCGGCCGTCCGGTCGGCAGGGGCGCGGGCGCGTCTCAGCCCAGCTCGACCTCGGGATAGAGCGGGAACGGGGTGAGCAGGTCGGCGGCCTGCTTGCCGACCTGCTCGGCGGTCGCCGGGTCGAGCACGTACCTGGCCTTCGACGGGGCGCCGTCGGGGCCGGTGCCGGGGCTCGTCCCGGTGAGCACGGTGTGGATCAGCTCGGCGGTGGCGTCCATCTCCGCGGCGCCGAGCCCACGGGTGGTCAGCGCCGGCGTGCCGATCCGGATGCCGGACGTGTACCACGCGCCGTTCGGGTCCTGCGGCACCGCGTTGCGGTTCGTCACGATCCCGGAGTCGAGCAGCGCCTGCTCGGCCTGCCGGCCGGTCAGGCCGTACCCGGAGACGTCGATGAGCACCAGGTGGTTGTCGGTGCCACCGGTGACCAGCGTCGCGCCCCGGCGCAGCAGTCCGTCGGCGAGCGCCTGCGCGTTGTCCACGATCCGCTGTGCGTAGTCGGCGAAGTCGGGGCGCCGGGCCTCGGCCAGCGCGACCGCCTTGGCGGCCATCACGTGCGGCAGCGGGCCGCCGAGCACCATCGGGCAGCCCCGGTCGACCTGGTCGGCCAGCTCCGGGCCGCAGAGCACCATGCCGCCGCGCGGGCCGCGCAGCGACTTGTGCGTGGTGGTGGTGACGATGTGCGCGTGCGGCACCGGGTCGAAGTCGCCGGTGAAGACCTTGCCGGCGACCAGGCCGGCGAAGTGCGCCATGTCGACCATGAAGGTGGCGCCGACCGAGTCGGCGATCTCCCGCATGATCCGGAAGTTGACCTTCCGGGGGTACGCCGAGTAGCCGGCGACCAGGATCAGCGGCTTGAACTCCCGGGCCGCCTCGGCCACCCGGTCGTAGTCGATCAGGCCGGTGGCCGGGTCGGTGCCGTAGCTGCGCTGGTCGAACATCTTGCCGGAGATGTTCGGCCGGAAGCCGTGGGTGAGGTGGCCGCCGGCGTCCAGCGACATGCCGAGCATCCGCTGGTTGCCCAGCTCCCGGCGCAGCGCGAACCAGTCCGCCTCGGTGAGGTCGTTGACCTGACGGACCTGGGCCTTCTTCAACGCGGGCGACTCGACCCGGTCGGCGAGGATCGCCCAGAAGGCGACCAGGTTGGCGTCGATGCCGGAGTGCGGCTGCACGTACGCGTGGGCGGCCCCGAACAGCTCCCGGGCGTGCTCGGCGGCGAGCGCCTCGACGGTGTCCACGTTCTGGCAGCCGGCGTAGAAGCGGCGTCCGACCGTGCCCTCGGCGTACTTGTCGCTGAACCAGTTGCCCATGGTCAGCAGCGTCGCGGGGGAGGCGTAGTTCTCACTGGCGATCAACTTCAGCGACTCGCGCTGGTCGGCCAGCTCAGCCCCGATGGCGTCCGCCACCCGCGGCTCGACGGCGCGGATCACCTCCAGCGCGCTGCGGAAGGCGGTGGACTCGGCGTTGTGCGACATGCGACCTCCAGGTGACGTGCGGAAGGCCCAGGCGCTCGGCATGCGTCCTCATGACGAGGCCGCTCCCCGATGGTGCTCCATCTCCACGCGCCAGTCACGGCCCGTGGGAGATCCTAGCGGTCGGCCCCGGGCCGGACCTGCGGGGTTGGGCGGCCCGTCGTGGGGCACACCCATGGTACGGGCGGGTGCGCGACGGCGTTCCGGCCCACCGGAGAGGGGGCCCGAGCATGACCCCGCGGCCGGCAAGATCGTTCCGGATCGGCTGAAGGCGGAGCAGCACCGGAAGATGGCCGAGCCGGGCTCGGGGAGCTGAGCGCGACCACGGGGGCGGGACCCGGCGTGGCGGCCGGGCCCGTCCCGCTCAGCTGAGGATCTTCGTGAGGGCCGTCCGGAGGCGGGGGGCGAGGGTCGTCATGTAGGTGCCGGTGAGGTGGTTGTTGTCGCGGAAGACCAGCACCCCGCCGATGACCGCCGAGCAGGGGTCGGTCGGGCAGATGGCGTTCGTCAGGTCCACCAGGTGCACGTTGGGCAGCTTCGCCACCGCCACCTTGTGGGCGTCCCCGCTGCCGACCCGCAAGGCGTCCGCCCGCGGGTTGGCGCAGCGGGTCAGTTTCTTTCGGTTGGTCAGGACGCACTCGGGGGCGATCCGTTTCAGTTGCGGGTTGTCGCGCAGCACGGCGACCGGTACGCCGACCGCCGTGAGCTGCTGCCAGGTGGCACGCAGCGCGTCGGCCAGGACCTTGTTCGACTCCTCGGTCGGGTCCGGCGGCACGTTGCCGTCGGGGTGGTAGAAGCCGTTGCTGACCAGGAGCAGGTCCGGCTTCACCGCGTCGACCATCTCCTTGAGCACCCGCCGGTTCCAGTCCACGCACCGGGGCGCGGGCCACTTCCGCCAGGACGCCACCCGTTCCATGTCGATGAAGGGGCAGCCACCCAGGGTGTAGACCGCCAGCCGCCACCGCTCGACCTCCGCCACCGCCCGCAACGCCGGCAGCCACTGGGTGGCGTGCGAGTCCCCGGCGAGTGCGACGGTGGTCGTGCCGTTCGGGTCCCCGTAGACGCAGGGGATCATGCCCGCGTCCCCCTTCGGCTTCGGGCCGCAGGCGTTGGGCCAGGTCTCCGGCCCGTCCATCTTGGCGACCATCGGGTCGGGGGTGATCGAGGCGATCCGGTCGACCGCCCTGCCCGCGTCGTCGCCAAGCGGGTTGGCGGCGAGCACCGTCGCCCCCGGCGGGCCGGTGAGGGTCAGGTTCCGGGAGGCCGCCGCGCTCCCACCGGGCAACGGCATGGTCAGCGAGGTCACCGGCGCCGACGGCGGCGGCCCGATCACGAGCTGGAACAGCAGACCCGCGGTGACGGCGGCACCCGTGCAGATCGCGCCGACCCGCAACGCCACGGCCGGCTGCCACCGCAGCGTCTCGGACATCCGGACCGGATTCTCCAGGAATCGGTACGTCAGGGCGGCCGGCACGGCGGACAGCGCCACCACACCGAGGGCGACGGCCGTGCTCAACTCGCCGAACCTCGCCTCCGCGGCGATCAGCAGGGGCCAGTGCCACAGGTAGAGCGAGTAGGACAGCGCCCCGACCGCCCGTATCGGCCGCAGCCCGAGGACGCCGGCCGGCCCCCACCCGCCGGCCGCCGGCGCGCCGGCGATGACCGCCGCCGTGCCGAGCGTCGGCAGCAACGCCTGGTAGCCGGGGAAGGCCACCTCGGGGTCGACGACGACGGCGGACGCCAGCACCGCGGCGACCCCGGTCCAGGCGAGCGGGGCGGCCAACGTCCGTGGCATCCGGTACGACCGGGTGCCGGCGATGGCGACGGCGCCGCCCACGGCGAGTTCCCACAGCCGCGTGGTGGTGACGAAGTAGGCCGGTCCCGGATCCGCCTGGCTCTGGTGCAGCGACCAGGCGAAGGACGGGACGGCCACCAGTGCGACGCCGGCCATCAACGCGCCCCGCCGCAGCCGGCGGCGCCCGCCCAGGACGGCCAGGCCGAGCAGCAGCAGCGGCCAGAACAGGTAGAACTGCTCCTCGACGGCGAGCGACCAGAAGTGCTGCACGATGCTGGGCGCGTCCTCCCGGGCCCAGTAGTCGGTGGACTGGACGGCGAGCCGCCAGTTCAGGCCGTAACAGGCGCTGGCCACCACGTCCCAGGCCGTGGCGCGCCACCGGGTGGCGGGCAGCATCAGCCAGGTGAGCAGCAGGCTGACCAGCAGGACGAGGACGGCGGCGGGCAGCAGTCGCTTCGCCCGGCGGGCGTAGAACCCGGTCAGCGAGAGGCGTCCGGTGCGCTCCAGCTCGCCGACGAGCAGCCCGGTGATGAGGAAACCCGAGATGACGAAGAAGACGTCCACCCCGACGAACCCGCCCGGCACCAGGCCCCGGGCCGCGTGACCGACGAGCACCATGAGCACGGCGAGGGCGCGCAGGCCCTCGATGTCCCCCCGGTACGTCGAGCGGGGAGCGCCCTCCGCCCCCAGGAGCCGCTGCCCGGGGTCCGCCTGCGGTCTACCAAGTAGCACGTGTGCCCCATCTCGTCCTGACCTGCGGTGCAACCTGCCCAACGGCCGGGGGCGGCGGAGGTTACCCGGCTGTCGGGGACGGCTGGGGTGGCCGGGATGCGTCGGGGCCCGGCCGTCGGCCGGGCCCCGTGCGGACGGACGGAGTGCTCAGGCGGTCACCGCGTCGACGGACTTCTTGACCGCCTTCGGCGCGGTGGGGGTGCGGGGCGCGTCGGCCCGCAGGTCGAGCATGCGCTGGCCGATCTCCTGGAGCTGGTTACGGCCGAGCGCGTCGCGCACCTTCGGGAACCACTCCTGCTCCTCCTCCTCGACGTGGTGCAGCACGTTCTCGATCAGCACCGTCGTCTTGGCGACGAACCGCTCGTCGTCGGCGTCCATGGCGGACAGTTCGAGGCAGAGCACGTCCGCGACGTGGTGCTCCTCGTACGACTCGAGGATGTCGTCCTCGACGTCGGGCACCAGCTTGCGGACCTCCGGGTACATCACCTCGTTCTCCAGGTAGGTGTGCACCGTCAGCGCCTCGAGGATCTGCGTGACGATCTTCCCGCGCCTGCTCGCCGGTCCGTCCTCGGCATCCTGGAAGGCCTTGAACAGTCGGCGGATCTCCTTGTGGTCCTCCTTGAGCAGGACGATCGCGTCGGTGGACACCGGGTTACCTCCTAGGTCGGGCTGACGATGCCCCCCTACCCGGCGTCCGACCAGGACAAACAGACCGGGCCCGGCGATCGTCGCCAGGCCCGGTCCGAGGGTGCGGGAGATCACTGCGCCTTGACGTGGTCCATGTGCTGCGGATCGACCGCTGCGCGATCCGCCGTATCGTGAAGGGGTGCGCGTTGTTGCCGCACGCCAGCTCCCACGGATCGATGTATTGACATCCTCTCCGCCCTTGAGGTGGAGATTCTCTCCACGCTGCGCGTGGTACGCGCAGCGTCCGAGTGGGTTCCCGCTTCTCTGCGCGCGGCCGGGACAGAAACCGGTCTTACATGCGCTCCACGGGCGTTGAGGTCCGCCTGTCCAGCGGCCCTGATGTTCTTCGCAGCGTTCACGTCGCGATCGTGGGTAGTTCCGCACGGGCATTCCCACGCCCGGACGTCGAGCGCCATCTTTTCGCCGACACTGCCACAGTCGGAGCACATCCGCGTGGATGGGAAGAACCGGTTCACCCTTCCGAACGTCCGCCCGTACCGAGTGGCCTTGTACTCCAGCATGGCGATGAAGCTGGCCCAGCCTGCATCGTGCACCGATTTGGCGAGCCTGGTGCGGACGAGACCACTGACGCATAGATCCTCGACGTATACCGCTTGGTTCTCACGGATCAACTTCGTGGATAGCTTGTGCTGCCAGTCGCGCCGGGTGTCGGCTACCCGCGCGTGCGCCTTGGCGACCCTTGCCACGGCCTTCTTGCGGTTGTTGCTGAGGCGCTGCTTGCGCGAGAGGTCTTGCTGCAAACGCTTGAGCCTACGGGCGGCTCGACGGAGCAGTTTTGGCGCGGCGACCTTGGTGCCGTCGGACATGACGGCGAAATGCGTCAGTCCCAAGTCGATCCCGGTCTCGGATTTGACCGGCGGCAGGATCTCGTCCTCTCGTGTAGTGACGACGAACGAGGCATAGTAGCGACCCGCCGCATCCCGAATGATCGTGACGCTGGATGGCGCGGAGGGCAAGCGCCGTGACCAGCGCACGTGCAGGTCGCCTATCTTAGGCAGTCTGAGCTTGCCGTCGTCAACGATCGCGAAACGGGAGTTCTTGGTAAAGCGAATGGCCTGTCGGGAGTCCTTGCGGGAACGGAACCGAGGCGGGGCCACCTTGCGTCCCTTGCGCCTGCCCGAGAGCGAGGCGAAGAAATTGCGGTAGGCGGTGTTCAGATCCGCCAAAGCTTGCTGTAGAACTACGGCGGACACCTCGCTCAGCCACGCCCGTTCGGATCTGAGCTTGGCCTCGGTGATCACCCGACGCGACAGGTCCCCATCGGGAATGTACTTCTCGCCCGCCTCATGGGCGGCCTGGCGCAGCCGCAGCCCGTCATTGAAGACAACCCGTGCGCATCCAAAGGCTCCGGCCAGCTTCTCCTGCTGGCCCGGCGTCGGATACATCCGATACTTGTAACGGAGCTGCACGACATCACTGTGCCATGGCTCTATGGCCTGACCCGACGACATCCGTTCCCGCGCGTCGCGGCGTCAGACCGTCGCCAGGGTGTACGGGATCTCGTCCAGCAGCTCGCGGGCGAGGAAGCCGATCCGGCCGTACCGGGGCACCAGCCGCTGCCCGCTCACCGCGTGCGCGAACGCCGCCCAGCAGGCCGCCTGCGCCGGGTCGGCGCCCCGGGACAGCAGCCCGGCGAGCAGGCCGGCCCGCACGTCGCCGCTGCCGGAGGTGCCCAGGCCGGCGTCGCCGCTCTCCTCCCGCCAGGCCCGGCCGTCCGGGGTGGCGATGTGGCCGTACAGCGACACCACCGCCTCGTACCGGCCGGCCAGCTCGACCGCCTCGGCGTCCAGGTCGTCGCCGGGGTCGCGGTCGAGCAGGTGCCGGGCCTCGGTGAGGTTCGGGGTGAGCACCACCTTGCGGTCGGAGCCGACCAGCAGGCCCGGTTCGTGGCTGAGCGCGCCGAGCGCGTACGCGTCGAGCACCAGCGCGGTCTCCCGGCCGGCCGCGTCGAGCACCAGGCGCAGCAGCTTCCCGGTGGCGTCGATGTCCGTCAACCCGGGGCCGACCGCCACCACGTCCGCGTCGGCGACCAGGCCGCCGAGCACGTCACCGGGGTCGCCCCGGACCGCGCCCTCGTCGGTTTCCGGCAGGCCGACCACAAGCGCCTCGGGGACCTGGATGCTGAGCGACGCGGCGGTGGACTCGGCGGTGGCCAGCTGGAGCACACCGGCGCCGGCGCGCAGCGCGGCGACGCCGGCGAGCAGCACCGCCCCGGGGGTGAACCGGGAGCCGCCGACCACCAGCACCGTGCCCCGTGCCTCCTTGCCGCCGGAGGGCACCGGCAGCGCCCAGTCCCGCAGCAGCGCGGGGGTGATCACATCAGACCGGCTCGGCATGGACCTCGTCCTCCCTGGTGGGCCGCGCCCCCTGCCGGTGCAGGTGGGCGACGTCGTTGAACATCTCCGGGCGGAGCCGCCCGGCGTCGTCGGCGCGCCAGCCGGTCACCGAGCAGTTGGCGATGACGTGCTCGCGGGTGAGCCCCATCAGCTCCGCCTCGGTGAGCCCCTCCACCAGATAACGGAGCAGGAAGACCAGCGCGTCGTGGCCGAACAGCAGCACCCGGCCGCCCTCGTGGTCGCGGCGCAGGTCGCCGAGCAGCGCGCGCAGCCGCAGCGCCACGTCCGTCCACGACTCGCCGCCCGGCGGGCGGTAGTAGAACTTGCCGAGCCGGTCGCGCCGTCGCGCCTCCTCCGGGTGGCGCCGGCGCACCCCGTGCCCGGTGAGCCCGTCGAGGATGCCGAGTTCCCGGTCGCGCAGCCGCTCGTCGCGGCTCATCGGCACGCCGGTGCCGGCCAGCGCCAGCTCGGCGGTGCGCAGGGCGCGCAGGTACGGCGACACCACGGCCACCTCGGGCCGGCGCCCCTCGGGCAGGCCGGCCAGCCACCGCCCGGTGGCCCGGGCCTGCTCCTCGCCGGTCGGCGACAGCGGCACGTCCGCGTCCCGGTGGGTGAGGTCGATCAGCTCCGCGCCGGACGTCTCGGCCGTGGTGGCCGCGACGTTCGCGGTGCTCTCGCCGTGCCGGACGATCCAGAGCTCTGCCAACTCCGCCATGCGGCTCCCGGTACCCGGGGTCCGCGCCGGGTAACCGCGCGGGCCCGGCCGGTGTGCGCGCCGTCGCCGGTCGTCGGGCGCCCCGGTCCCGGGGCAGCGCGAACCGGCATCGACACGGCACAATCCCCGCCGGGCGGAGGTGGTCCGCTCCACGGGAGGTGGGCATGTCGACGGTGGTGCGGGGGCTGCGCGAGGCGCTGCTGCTCTTCGTGATCGCGGTGCTGGTGATCGGGGTGGCGGTCGGCGTCTGGGTCGCGATCAGCGGGGGTGACTTCGTGCACCGGGTGGGGGTGGCGTTCATGTTGGTCGGCGGCTTGATCGGGATGACCGGCGACCTGACGTTGAGCCGGATCGGCATGTTGCCGGCCCGGTCCACGTTCGGCCTGGCGCCGGAGCGGGAGGACGGCGGCGGTGGCCGGGTGCTCACCGGCGTCGGCATCTTCCTCTTCGTCTCGATCCCGCTGATCGCGTTCGGGATCCTGCTGGTCACCTGAGGAGATGCCGGCGCGACGCCGGCCGGTGCCCTACGGTGTGGGGCGTGGCGACCGCGGCGGCCGAGGAGATCCGGGTGGGGGAGCGGCTGGTCCGCGTCTCCAGCCCCGACAAGCCCTACTTCCCGGCACGCGGGTTGACCAAGCTGGACGTGGTGCGCTACTTCCTCGCCGTCGGCGACGGGATCCTGCGCGCGCTGCGGGACCGGCCGACCATGCTGGAACGCTGGCCGCGCGGGGTGTTCGAGGGCGCGAAGGTGGCCACCCGGCAGACCAACAAGGGCGACGCCTTCTACCAGAAGCGGCTGCCGGCGGGCGCGCCCGACTGGGTACGCACCGCGCACATCACGTTCCCCAGCGGCCGGACCGCCGACGAGGTGGCCCCGACCGAGCTGGCGGTGGTGATCTGGGCGGCCAATCTGGGCACCCTGCGCTTCCACCCGTGGCCGGTGTCGAAGGCCGACGTGGAGCGCCCCGATCAGTTGCGCATCGACCTGGACCCGATGCCGGGGGTGGAGTTCACACAGGTGGTGCCGGTTGCCCACGAGGTGCGGGCGTTCCTGGCCGAGCTGGGCATGGAGGGCTTCCCGAAGACCACCGGCGGGCGCGGCATCCACGTCTATCTGTCGATCGAGCCGCGGTGGAGCTTCGGCGAGTGCCGGCGGGCGGTGCTGGCGCTCGGCCGGGAGATGCAGCGTCGGCTGCCCGACCTGGTCACCACGACCTGGTGGCGCGACCAGCGTGACCGGCCCGTCTTCGTCGACTACAACCAGATGGCCCGCGATCACACCATGACCTCGGCGTACTCGATCCGGCCGACGCCGGCGGCGCTGGTCTCCGCGCCGCTGGACTGGTCGGAGCTGGACGACGCCCGGCCGGAGGACTTCGACGTGCTCAGCATGCCGGCCCGGTTCGCCGACCGCGGCGACCCGCACGCCGGCCTGGAGGGTCGCCGGCACTCGCTGGAGCCGCTGCTGGAGCTGGCTGACCGCGACGGCCTGGAGTCGCCGCCCGAGCGCTAGGCCCAGGGGCTCTGGGTGCCGTCGAACTCCTCGAAGACGAGCCAGGTGCGGGTGGCGAGGACCCCGGCGATGCTCTGCACCCGGTCGAGCACCACGTCCCGCAGGGTGGCGTTGTCCGGCGCGCGGACCAGCGCCAGCACGTCGTGCTCGCCGCTGAGCAGCGCCGCGTGCTCGATGTAGCGCACCTGGGCCAGCTCGGCGGAGACCTCCCGCCAGGTGTTCTGCTCGATGGTCAACGCGATGTACGCCGAGGTGCCCAGCCCGGCCGGCTCGGGCGCCACCCGCGCGGTGAAGCCGGTCAGTACGCCGTCGCGCAGCAACCGTTCCACCCGGGCGTACGCGTTGGTGCGCGAGACGTGCACCCGTTCGGCCAGCGTGCGGATGGAGAGCCGGGCGTCGGCGACCAGCTCGCCCAGGATCCGCCGGTCGACCTCGTCGAGCGGCCCGGCCGAACGTCCCGTTCCGCCCGCCGCGCCCGCTGTGGCGCCGGTCTCCTGGCTCACCGCGCTCACCTCCCTGTGCCATTCGTCCCGCGTTCATCGCGGATGTTGAGTCAATCATCCCTGAGCAGGAGCATAGGGCCACCACACGTCCAGGAGGTCCCCGCCGTGACGACCACACCCCAGGCGGTCCGCAGGGCATCCCCGCGCACCCGCCGGCCGGCCACCCCGGCCGCCACCGACCCGTCGGCCGGCCTGCTGCCGCAGCCCGAGCCGGTCCGGCTGCTCGACCCGGACGGCACCGCGCTGCCGCCCCGCGACGACTACCCCGAGCCGCCGATCGAGACGCTGCGCGAGATGTACCGGCGGATGGTCGTCGGCCGCCGCTTCGACACCCAGGCCACCGCGCTGACCAAGCAGGGCCGGCTCGCCGTCTACCCGTCCGCGCGTGGCCAGGAGGCCTGCCAGGTCGGCGGCGTGCTCGCGCTGCGCGACTCGGACTGGGTCTTCCCCACCTACCGGGAGTCGATGGCGCTGACCACGCGCGGCCTCGACCCGGTCGAGGTGCTCACCCTGCTGCGCGGCGACTGGCACTGCGGGTACGACCCGGCCGTCACCCGCACCGCCCCGCAGTGCACCCCGCTCGCCACCCAGTGCGTGCACGCCGCCGGCCTGGCCTACGGCGAGTCGTACCAGGGGCGGGACACGGTGGCGCTCACGTTCATCGGCGACGGCGCCACCAGCGAGGGCGACTTCCACGAGGGGATCAACTTCGCCGCCGTGTTCAAGGCCCCGGTCGTGTTCCTGGTGCAGAACAACAAGTACGCGATCAGCGTGCCGCTGTCCCGGCAGACCGCCGCGCCGAGCCTGGCCTACAAGGGCGTCGGCTACGGCGTGCCCAGCGAGCAGGTCGACGGCAACGACCCGGTGGCCGTGCTGGCGGTGCTGAACCGCGCGATCGCGCACGCCCGGTCCGGCCGGGGCCCGTACCTGATCGAGGCGCACACCTACCGGATGGAGCCGCACACCAACGCCGACGACCAGACCCGCTACCGCGACGCCGACGAGGTCGAGGCGTGGCGCGACCGCGACCCGATCGCCCGGCTGGAGGCGTACCTGCGGTCCCGGGGCGTGCTGGACGACGCCGCGGTCGCGGCGGTCGCCGAGGAGGCCGAGGCGTACGCCGCGACGCTGCGCCGGCGGATGGACGAGCAGCCCACCGTGGACCCGCTCAGCCTCTTCGACCACGTCTACGCCGAGCCCACGCCGCAGCTGGTGGAGCAGCGGGAACTGGTCCGGGCCGAGCTGGCCGCGGCCCGCGACGAGGAGGGGGACGCCTGATGGCCACCGTGACCATGGCGAAGGCGCTCAACGCCGCGCTCGCCGACGCGATGCTCGACGACGAGCGGGTGGTCGTCTTCGGCGAGGACGTCGGCCAGCTCGGCGGCGTCTTCCGGATCACCGACGGGTTGCAGGCCCGCTTCGGCGACAAGCGCTGCTTCGACACCCCGCTCGCCGAGGCGGGCATCGTCGGCTTCGCGGTCGGCCTGGCCATGTCCGGGCTGCGGCCGGTGGTCGAGATGCAGTTCGACGCGTTCGCGTACCCGGCGTTCGAGCAGATCGCCTCGCACGTGGCGAAGCTGCGCAACCGCACCCGGGGCGCGCTCAGCGTGCCGATCGTCATCCGGGTGCCGTACGCCGGCGGCATCGGTGGCGTCGAGCACCACTGTGACTCGTCCGAGGCCTACTACGCGCACACCCCCGGGCTGAAGGTGGTCACCCCGGCCACCGTCGAAGACGCGTACTCGCTGCTGCGTGCCGCGATCGACGACCCGGACCCGGTGGTGTTCCTGGAGCCGAAGAAGCTCTACTTCTCCAGCGGCCAGGCGGAGCTGCCGGCGCGCACCGACCCGATCGGCACGGCCGTGGTACGCCGACCGGGCACCGACGCGACACTCGTCGCGTACGGCCCGGCGGTGCCGGTGGCGCTGGCCGCGGCGGAGGCGGCCCGCGAGGAGGGCTGGGACCTGGAGGTGGTCGACGTGCGCAGCATCGTGCCGTTCGACGACGCCACGGTCACCGCGTCGGTCCGCCGCACCGGCCGTTGCGTGGTGATCCAGGAGGCGCAGGGCTTCGCCGGGGTCGGCGCCGAGATCGCCGCCCGGGTGCAGGAACGCTGCTTCCACGCGCTGCACGCACCGGTGCTGCGGGTGTCCGGGCTGGACATCCCCTATCCCGCGCCGATGCTGGAACACACCCACCTGCCCTCGGTGGACCGGGTGCTGGACACCGTGGCCCGGTTGCAGTGGGACGACCAGCCCGACACCCGGTGGGCAGCGGCATGAGCGAACGCACCGAGCGCAGCGAGGGCCGTGCGGGCATGCCCGGTCGGCACGGCATGAGCGAACGCACCGGCACCGTGGGGACCCGCGACTTCCTCCTGCCCGACCTGGGCGAAGGGCTGAGCGAGGCGGAGATCGTCGAGTGGCGGGTCGCCGTCGGCGACGTGGTCACCGTGGACCAGACCGTGGTCGAGGTGGAGACCGCCAAGGCGGTGGTCGACGTGCCGTGCCCGTACCCGGGTCGGGTCGTGGCGCTGCACGGCGTGGCGGGTGAGGCCCGCCCGGTCGGCCAGCCGCTGATCACCATCGCGTCGCTCGACGGCGGCGACGCCGCGGACCCGCACGCCACCTACCGCGAGGAGGAGCGGGCCGGCTCCGGCAACGTCCTGATCGGGTACGGCACCGGGCACGGCGGCCCGGGTCGGCGGCGTCGCCGGCCGCGCCTGTCGGTCGCCCCCGAGCCCGGCGTGTCGGCGCAGCCGGAACCGTCCGCGTCGGCGACGCCGGGCGCGGCGGGGGCCGCCCCGGTGGGAACCGCCGACCGGCCGGCCGCGGCGCCGCTGGTCATCTCGCCGATCGTGCGGCGACTGGCCCGGGAGCGGGGCGTCGACCTGGCGTCGCTGCGCGGCACCGGCCCCGGGGGCGTGATCCGCCGCGCCGACGTCGAGGCGGCGACCGCGCCGGCGGCCCGGCTCGCCGCGGTGCCGGACGCGCACGCCCCGGCCGCGTCCGGCCCGGACGGGCGCGTCGGGCTCGCCCCGGCCGGCGACGGCGACGTGATCGTCCCGCTCACCGGCATCCGGAAGGTCATCGCGGACAAGCTCTCCCGCAGCCGCCGGGAGATCCCCGAGGTGACCATCTGGGTCGACGTGGACGCCACCGGGCTGCTGGAGACCAGGGCCGCGATCAACGCCGCGACCCCGGACGCGCCGGTGAGCATCCTGGCCCTGCTGGCCCGGATCTGTCTCAGCGGCCTGCGGAGGTATCCGCAGCTCAACGCGCGGGTCGACACCGAGGGCCAGCAGATCGTGCAGTCCGCCGGGGTGCACCTGGGCATCGCCGCGCAGACCGACCGGGGCCTGGTCGTGCCGGTGCTGCGCGACGCCCAGCGGCTCACCACCGGGGAGTTGGCCGCCGCGCTGGCGGAGACCACGGCGGCGGCCCGGGCGGGCACGCTGCCGCCCGGGCGGCTGACCGGCGGCACGTTCACGCTCAACAACTACGGCGTGTTCGGGGTGGACGGCTCCACGCCGATCATCAACCACCCGGAGGCGGCGCTGCTCGGCGTCGGGCGGATCGTGGACAAGCCCTGGGTGGTCGACGGTCAGCTCGCGGTCCGCAAGGTGACCCAGCTCAGCCTCACCTTCGACCACCGGGTGTGCGACGGCGGTGTGGCGGGCGGGTTCCTGCGCCACGTGGCCGACTGCGTCGAACGCCCCGCCCTGCTGATCGCGAACGTCTGAACCGCCCGGCCCCGGCCCGCACCGGCCGGGGCCGGCCTGAACTCGCCCGCCTCGTCCCGGAGCCGGCGTCGCGCCTCGCAGGAGGCGGAACGAGACTCCCGGGAAGAGAGAAGGCGACTCCACACGACCCGGACGATCGGGCCGGGGTAATACCGATCCGGTAGCCGCCGGACCATCTCGCGCAGCCGTTTCCGAGCAATTCCGCCGAAGGTGCCACCCCGTGACGCCGGGCCTACAGAATGTGGGCGAGGGGGTTCGGAAATGGGGGGCGAAATATGTTTGTGAGGCGGCGACTGACGCTTTTCGCGATGACCGTCGCGGCCGCGCCGCTGGCGGTCGGCGCGTGCACCGCCGGTCCGAAGTCGGTGGTGAAGCAGGCCGAGGCGGCGCCGCCGTCGGTCACGGTGACGCCGGCCGACCGGGCTCGCGACGTGCCGATCAGCGCGGAGGTGGGCACGCGGGTCAGCAACGGCAGGGTGACCGGCGTGAGGCTCACCGACGACAAGGGGCGTCCGGTGGCGGCGCAGGCGCGCGAGGACGGATCCGGCTGGGTGCCGGACCGCCCGCTGGCCAATTCCCGGACGTACACCGCCGAGGTGACCGCGGCCGGCGATTCCGGGAAGACCACGACGCGGAAGACGACGTTCACGACGATGGCCAAATCCACCAAACCGGCCGTCACCAGCGAATTGTATTTCCAGGACAAACAGACGTACGGGACGGCGATGCCGGTCGTGCTCGGGTTCGACCCGCCGATTCCGGAACAGGCGCGGGCGGACGTGCAGCGCCGGCTGTTCGTCAAGACCGACCCGCCGCAGCCGGGCACCTGGTCGTGGATGTCCGACGGCAAGCAGGCCGAGTACCGGGCGCCCGACCACTGGAAACCCGGCACCAGGATCAGCGTGCGCAGCGCGCTGGAGGGGCTGCCCATCGGCAAGGAGGCGGTCGGCGACTCCGACCGCGTGGCCACCGCCAGGGTGGGCCGGCAGGTGTCGCTCGACATCGACAACACCACCAAGCAGATGACGGTCTACCAGGACGGCAAGGTGCTCAGGAAGCTCCCGGTCAGCCTCGGCAAGCCCAGCACGCCGAGTTCCAGCGGCACCATGGTGATCATGGAGAAGCACGAGCACACCACGTTCGACACCCGGGGCGAGCCGGACGGCGGCTACGTGGTCGACGTGGACGACGCGCAGCGGCTGACCTGGGGCGGCGAGTTCATCCACTCCGCGCCGTGGTCGGAGGGGGAGCAGGGCTACAACAACACCTCGCACGGCTGCACGAACGTCTCGGCCGCCGGGGCCGACTGGTTGATGGGCATCACGCAGGTCGGTGACCTGGTGACCGTCAAGGGCACCGAGGTGAAGCTCCAGCCGGGCAACGGCTTCACCGCCTGGAACGTCAGCTGGGACGAGTTCGCCAAGGGCAGCGCGCTGCCCGTACCGACGGGGCTGAAGCCCACGCAGAGCCCGACGCCGCATCCGGGCGCGGTGGCCGGCGGGTCCGCGCCCGCTCCCACCCCGACCAGGAGCAACAGCGGCGGCTGAAACCGGGGAGGAACGGCCACGGGCCGGCCCGCGTCCGCGCGGGTCGGCCCGACGCCGGCTCAGTCCAGGTCGACGCGGGCCACGCCGGTCGCGGTGAGGCTGCCCAGCCAGAGCCGCCGGCCGTGCTGCCGCACGCCGGTGACCATCGGGTACGCGCCGCTCGGCCCGTGCAGCGTCCGCAGCACCCGTCCCGCGCCGTCGACCAGCGCGACCAGCCCGTACCGACGCGGCTGCGGCTGCACCGCCCCGGGCAGCAACGCGACGAGCTGGCGGACCCGGGGATGGGGCAGCAACCGTTCCATGACCGGCAGCCGGGGGCTGGGCAGGGCGATCCAGTACGTCCCGTCGCCGACCGCGGAGACGTTGTCCGGGTACGCCGGCAGGTCGGCCAGCACGGTGACCCGTCCGTCCGGCAGGTCCACCCGCACCAGCCGGTGGGTGGCGGTCTCGACCAGCATCAGCGCCGACTCGTCCGGGGTGAGCGCCAGCCCGTTCGGGAAGTAGAGCCCGCCGGCCACCACGTCGGTGCGCCCGCTGCGCCGGTCGTACGCCAGCACCCGCCCGTTGGGCCGGTGCTCCAGCAGGTCCCGCTTCCAGTGCGAGAGCGGGAACCGGTCGGACGAGTCGGTGAAGTAGACGGTGCCGTCGCGGGCCACCGCCGCGTTGTCGGCCAGGTGCACCGGCGGCGCGGTGCCGGTCAGCTCGTGCACCACGCCGGCCGGGTCGACCCGCAGCAGTCCCCGGTAGGCGTCGCAGACCAGCAGCCCGCCGTCGACCGGGTCCAGCTCGATGCCGAGCGGCCGGCCGCCGGTCTCGGCGAGCAGCGTGGGGCGGGTGCCGGCCGGGGCGTCCACCGGCCACCACCAGAGCCGGCCGTCCTCGTCGCCGCTGATCGCGCGGCCGTCGGCGTCGATCACCACGTCCTCCGGCCCGTGCCCACCGTCGGGCAGCGGCAGCAGGTCGGCCCGGTCCAGCCGGGTGTCGCCGGGTGCCCAGGCCCCGGCCAGCGGTGGCGGCACCGTCGCCGGCTCGCGGACCGGGCGGATCAGCAGGGGGACGCGCGGGCGGGGGACGGCCATCGGGTCATTGTGAACCCGCCGGCGCTCCGGCGGGGAGCCCTCCACCCGGCGTGTCCGTCCTCGGGGGCGGTCTGCGGCGGCCGGGCGGGCGGCTGCGGGATGACCCTGAGGCGGCTCGGGGTCGGCACCGGACGCTACCCGGAACCCGCCGCCGAGCAGCCGGAACTGTCGGTGGGCGGGGGTAGGTTTGCCGGTATGACGGACAGCGGGGACCGCTTCTCGGTGGTGATGGAGGTGCTCGACCACGTGGTCGAGCTGCGCCCGGTGGGCGAGATCGACATCGCCACCGTGTCGGCGTTCCGGGCCGCGCTCTGGGCGGCGCCGGCGCGGCCGGTGGTGCGCGTCGACCTGTCCGGCGTGTCGCTGCTCTCCGCCGCCGGGGTGCGCGCCCTGGCCGCCGCCCACCTGCGGGTCCGGGCCCGCGGGGGCGAGCTGGTGCTGGTCGACCCGGCGCCGGTGGTGGCCCGGGTGCTGCGGGTCACCGGCCTGCACCGGGTCGTTGCGGTGCGCGAGTCGGGCCGCGCCCGGGAGCTGCTCACCTGCGTCGCCGCCTGAGACGCGCCGGGCCGCCGGCACGACGCCGACGGCCCGGTGGTCGGGGAAGGGCTCAGCGCACGCCGAGCAGGTCCACCACGAAGACAAGCGTCTCGTTCGGCTTGATGACGCCGCCGGCGCCCCGGGCGCCGTAGCCCAGGTGCGGCGGGATGGTGAGCTTGCGCCGCCCGCCGACCTTCATGCCGATCACGCCCTGGTCCCAGCCGGCGATGACCTGGCCGCCGCCGAGCGGGAACTCGAACGTCTCGCCCCGGTTCCACGAGGCGTCGAACTCGCGGCCGGTGGAGTGGGCCACCCCCACGTAGTGCACGCTGGCCAGCTGGCCGGCGTGGGCCTCCGGGCCGTCGCCGACCGTGATGTCCTCGATGACGAGATCGGCGGGCGGGGCGCCCTCGATCGGGCCAATCTCGGGCTTCTCCATGAGCGGGTCTCCTCGGTGCTGACGGTGTGGTCACCGTCGATCCTGCCGGATCGCGACCGGCCGATACGCGCCGGTACCCGCCTCACCGCCGACCTCGCCCGCCGGGGCGTACGACGAGGCGGGCGTCGCCTGTCGGCGACGCCCGCCCGGGGCGACCTGCGCTCACTTCAGCCAGGGGAGGCGCTGGACCAGGGGGAGCTTCGCCCAGGCCCGGCCGAGGCCGAGGGTGTTGCCGGCGCCGACCAGGGCCAGGCCGGCGAGCAGGCCCGCGTAGATGAGGTGGTCGTCCATGAAGGGGTTGTTCGCCGGGGGCAGCACGGCCGTCCACATCAGGACCAGCAGCAGTCCGCCGGCGACGGCGGCGAGCCGGATGCCGATGCCGAGCAGCAGCGCCACGCCGATGCCGAGCAGGCCGAGCATGAACAGCCAGTCCGCCCAGGCCGCGCCGGCGATGTCGTGGTAGACGTCCGCGAACGGGCCGGCCACGGCGTTGCCCAGGAAGCCCTTGGTCGGGCTGCCGCCGTTGATCCAGGCGTTCTTCGCCGGGGTCTCGTGCCCCAGGCCGAACATCTTGTCCAGGAAGGCCCAGAGGAACACCCAACCCAGGGCGATCCGCAGCCCGGCCCAGACGTACCGGGTGGCCTTCTGGCGGGGGGTCTCGACCGCCGGAGCGATGGTGGCGGCGGGGGTCCGCTCGGTTGTCGCGGTCATGGTGTCCACGTCCCTTCCTGTGCCTCGCACCGCGCTTCGGTGGCATCTCCATTCCACCGCCCGGCGGCGGCCGGGAGCAGGGCCGAGGGTGCCCTTCCGACCGGGTCATTGGTCCCGTCCGGACCCGGTCCGGTCGGCCTGTCGCGGCCGGTCCGCCGCCCCTGCCGCGGCGGCCGGCCGGCGGCCTAGCGTTCCTGGTGAAGGCCCGGCACGAGGAGGTCGTGATGAGGACGTGGCAGGTGGCCGACGTGATGACCAGGGACGTGGCGACCGTGGGTGCGGACACGCCCTACCGCGACATCGTCGATGTGCTGGTCCGGGAGCGGGTCAGCGGGGTGCCGGTGGTGGACTCGTTCCGCCGGGTGCTCGGGGTGATCTCCGAGGCGGACCTGCTGCACAAGGTGGAGCGGTCCGGCCGGCCCGACGAACGCCGGGTGTTCTCCGGGCGGCGGCGGCGTGTCGCCCGGGAGAAGGCGGGCGCGCTGGTGGCCCGGGACCTGATGACCGCGCCGGCGGTCACCACCCACGAGCGGGCCGCGCTCGCGGCGACGGCCCGGCTGATGGACCGCGAGGCGGTCAAGCGGCTGCCGGTCCTCGACGACCTCGGCCGACTGGCCGGCATCGTGACTCGGGGCGACCTGCTCCGGGTGCACCTGCGCACCGACGCCGAGATCCGCGAGGACGTGGTCCAGGAGGTGCTGCGCCGGGTGCTCGCGGTCCGGGACGGCCTGGTCACCGTGCAGGTCCGTGGCGGCGAGGTCACCATGGACGGGCGGCTGGACCGCCGCAGCGCCGTCGATCTCGCCGGCCGTCTGGCCGGCCAGGTCGCCGGCGTGGTCGCGGTGCACAACACCATCTCCTACGACGTGGACGACACCACCCTGATGGAGCTGGATCCGGTGCACGCCACCCCGATCGCGTGACCGGATCCCGGCTCAGACCGGCGTGGCGAGCTGGGCGGCGAGCAACGCCGGCGCCTCCGCCAGCGACGGGCCGTACCAGGTGAGGTGCCGGCCGGAGACCAGCACCGAGGGCACCCGCGGGAACGCCTCCGGCCCGTCGTCGGCGGTGAACCGGTACGGCTCGTCGGGCAGCACCACCAGCTCCGCCGCCCGGGCGCGCAGCTGGTCGAGCGTCGGGCGCGGATAGCGTTCCGGATCGGTGTCCCAGGCGTTGACCACGCCGAGCCGGCGCAGCACGTCCCCGGCGAACGTGTCCCGGCCCAGCACCACCCACGGTCGCCGCCACACCGGCACCACCGCGGTGCGGACCCGCTCCGGCGCGGGCGGCGCGGCCCAGGCCCGCCGGGCCGCCCGCAACCAGGGCGGCTCGGCCGGGCTCCCGAGCGCGGCGACGAGCGCGCCGAGCTGGTCGAGCGCCTCCGGCACGGTACGCGGGAAGGTGACCCGCACCTCGATCCCGGCCGCGCGCAGCGCGTCCGCGTCGGCGAGCCGGTTCTCCTCCTCGTTGAGCAGCACCAGGTCGGGCGCCAGGGCGAGAACGCGATCCAGGTCGGGGTATTTCGTCCCGCCGACCCGGGGGACGTCCAACCCGGCCGGGTGCGTGCACCAGTCGGTCGCGCCGACCAGGACCTCCGGCCTCGTCGCCGCGACCGCCTCGGTCAGCGACGGCACCAGCGACACCACCCGCACGCCGTCCTCCCCTCGTACCGACCCGTCCTCAGCGGGCCCCGACCGTGGCGGCGGGCTCCGGCGGCAGGCCCGCCACGGGCACGCCCTCGCGTACCGCCCACTCCACGGCGGCCCGCAGGTCCGCCGTCGGCAGCGGCCGCCTGGCGGTCACCGCGACCGCCGCGTGCACCGAGTAGGCGACGAACGGGAACGACCGGGCCAGCCCGCCGATCGCGTCGTGCAGCCGGCCCACCACGGCCAGCGCCTCCGGTTCCCCGAGCGCCGGCAGGACCAGCTGGAACTCGTTGTCGGCGACCCGGACCGCCCGGTCGACCGGCCGCAGCACCCCGGTGACCGCGGCGAGCAGGGCCTGGCCCTCCCGGGCGGCGCTGCGCCGGCCGAAGCGTTCCGGCGAGCCGGGCGGTTCGTCCACCCGTAGGCCGACCAGCGCCACCGGCAGGGTGCCGGAGGCGGTCACCCCGTCCGCCCCGCTCCACCGGCGCAGGCCGGGGTCGTCGAGCATCCCGTCCGTCGTCTCGACCGGCGGCGCGCCACGGTCACCCCGCCGGGCGAGCAGCCGCAGCGCCGACTCGGCCCGGGCCTCGCCCGGACCGGCCGGGATGTCCCGCACCCGGGCCACCGCGTCGTCGAGCGCCGACCGGGCCGGGCCGGGCAGCCGCTCGGCCAGCCGCTCCCGCAGCCGGATCACCTCGTGCAGCGCCGCGTCCCGGCGGAACCCCCAGTGGCCCTCGAAGAGCCGGCCGGCCTCCAGCGTCGCGGCCGGCGTGACCTCACCCCGGTCGTGGGCCACCAGGGTGGCGCCGAAACGGGGGGTCAACGCCACCACGCTCCACTCCCTGGCCAGCTCCTCCGCCTCGTCCAGCACCACGCCGTGGGCCCCGTCGGGCAGATCCGGCGGAGGAGCGCCGACCATGCCGACCACGGTGGCGGCCGCCCGGCCGGCGATGCGCCGGTAGATCGCGCGCTCCCGTTCGAAGTACGGCAGCCGCTGGAAGAGCGCGAACACGACCAGCGGGCCGTCCTCGGCCTCCGCCAGCGCGGCCCGCTCGATGGCGTGGGAAACGGCGACGAGACTGCGTTTGGTGAACCGTTCCGGGGTCAGTCCGCTGTGCACCCGCCGAGCCTAGATCGCCGGACCGGGCGACGCACCGCCCGTCGGGCGTCCGGATTCCGCCGCACCGCCGAGGCGGCCTCCATGATCGACGCCCTACACTCGGACGTCGACCGAGCGACGGACGGATTGTGGCGAGATGACGAGCACCGGCAGCGTGGCGGCCTCCTGGCTGCGGCCGATCCCGTCCGGCGCCGCGCCGCGCCTCGTCCACGCCGGCCATGTCGGGTACGCCGACCGGCGGCTCGGCGAACTGGCGCAGGGCCGTCCACCGGGGGTCACCGGCAGCCAGTGGAGCACCGCCGGGCGGGCCCGCCTCGACCTGGTGGTCTGCGCCGCCGACACCGGCCTGCCGCAGTTCGCCGTGCGCTTCGGCGCGCCCGCGCCCGACGGATCGCCCGCCCGCCGGGCCGAACGACTCACCGACGCGGTCTGCGCCGCCCTGGGCCTGCCGCTGCTGCGGGTCGAGTCGTCGGCGCTCGACGGCGGCGAGCAGGTCCGCCGGTTCGTCGAGTACGTGCTCGACGCCCGCGCCTACGCCGAGGGCACCGACCCGGACGGCGGGGAAACGGTCGGGTTCCGCGACATCGTGGGCCGCCTGCCGGACGGCCGGCGTGGTCCGGTCAACGACCTCGGCGCGCTGGCCCGGGCCGATGCGGTCGAGGCGTACGTGGCGGGCCGGCTGGCCGACCCGATCGTGCGCGGTCTGCACGTGCGGTGGACGGACGGGCCGGCGGAGGGCTGGGGCTGGGTCGAGGTGCGGCCCGGTCGCTGCCTGCTGGAGCGGGTACGGCTCGCGTCCCGGGGCTTCTCCTGCGGGGTGGACCCGGGCCGGCTCGCCGAGGACCTGGCCGCGGCGGCGTTGGGGGAGCGGCTGCGTGACCTCGACGGCGGCGCGACGTCGCTGGTGGACCGGGACGATCTGCGTGGGCAGGTGCGTCGTCTCGCCGCCCGGCGGGAGTCCTTCGACGGCGGCTTCGCGTTCGACCATCTCTGCGCGGACTGATCCGCCCGTTCCGGCCGCCGGCCGGGCCATCGATTTTTTTCCGATCTCCGGTTGAACCTTCGCCGACGGCGCTCCGTACCTAAGCGGGAATGGACGCAGATCTTCCGCCGCGCCCGGACGGCGCGGAAGACGGTGCGGAGAGGGCATCGTCGGCCATTGACGCGCGACCACGGCGTCGCAGTGATCCCACCCCGAGGAATTCCGCCGGGGTCACCAGTCAACTACCGGATCGAGAAGGAGAGCAATTCGATGCGCAGGTCCACACGGGCGCGCCGGTCATCCGGTAACGCGCGGAGCAAGCGGGTGCTGGCCGTGGTCGGCACGCTCGCCGTCTTCGGCGGCATTGTCGCCGTCACCCAGATCTCGTCCGCCCAGGACCAGCGGAGGACCACCCGTGCCGCCTCGGCGTCCTGCGTGGCCTCGAGCCCGGGGGCGACTGCTCCGGGCGGCCAGGGCAGCACCACCCGGACCTGGCAGAACGGTCGCTGGGTTCGCAACCACTGGGGTGACGGCCAGATGTCCGCGGCCGAGTGTCAGCAGACGAACGCGGGCGGTGCCGGCGCCGGCACGCCGACCGTGGCCTGCCCCGACGTCAAGAGCAAGCTGCCGCAGGTGCCCGACCGGGCCCGCGCCGAGGTGGACCGTAACCTGGCCCTGCTGGACACCCAGATCGCCGAGGCGAACCGGCGGCTGGCGGCGGACGGCCGCAAGGGTGGCAACTTCATCAACAACGCCATCCTCCGTCCGCTCGCGGACAAGCGGACCGCCACGCTCAACCGGATCGCCACGGCCATCGGTCGTGGCGGCCAGCGCCCGCAGGGCCTGGACAAGCTCGCCCAGTGCGCCCTCGCCGACAACGCGCAGAACGGCGGCAACAACGGCGGTCAGACCGGCGGCAACAACGGTGGTCAGACCGGCGGCAACAACGGTGGTCAGACCGGCGGCAACAATGGCGGTCAGACCGGCGGCAACAATGGCGGCGGCCAGACCGGCGGCGGCCTGCAGGCGCTGGCCAAGGACTGCACCAATAGCCAGCTGGAGGCGCACAACGGCTTCCAGAACGGCAACCGGTGCGTGAGCACCTCCTTCGGTGAGGTCGGCGCCGCGGCGAACAACCCGTCGCTGCTGATCACCGAGTTCCCGAACCAGGTGCAGCGCAACCAGCCGTTCACCCTCCGGGTCACCACCAAGAACCTGGTGCGGGACCGCTTCCTCGCCGCCGGGCAGGGTGGCTACTACATCGAGAGTTCGCTGCTCAACGACCAGGGCCTGGTCCGCGGTCACTTCCACACCGCGTGCCGGATGCTCGGCAGCACCCGCCAGCCCCCGAACCCGCAGGACGTGCCCGCCTTCTTCGTCGCCACCGAGGACGGCGGGGGCGGAAACGAGCCGGACGACGTGCTGATCCAGATTCCGGGCCTGCCGGACTCGGGCCTGGCCCAGTGCTCGGTCTGGGCCGGTGACGGCTCGCACCGGATCCCGATGATGGAGCGGGCCAACCAGACCCCGGCCATCGACGTGGTGCGCATCCAGGTCAACTGACCGTACGACGACGGCCGGAGCCGCCCGGGGGACGACCTCGGGCGGCTCCGGCCGTTCGCGGTGCGGGAAAATTGGTGCCGTCCTGTTCCCGCCCCGCGAAATTTGTCGACCGGGCAAAACTCGACCGGGGCCACACCGATTTCTCGGCGTGACCCCGGGGTGCCCGACGGTGAACCGGGAGCTCAGCGGTTCTTGTACGCCTCCACCACCGAGACCGGGATGCGCCCACGCTCGGAAATCTCGTAGCCGTTCTTGGCGGCCCATTCGCGGATGGCGCGGTTCTGCTCGCGGTCCATTCCGGAGGTGCTCGGCCGGGCGGCGCGACGGGTCGTGCGGCCGGCGTCGACGGGGCCGCGACCGATGCGCCGGCCAGCGCTGATGTAGGGGTCCAGGGCCTTACGCAGGACGCCCGCGTTCTCGTCGGAGACGTCGATCGTGTACGCCACGCCGTCCAGGCTGAACTCGACGGTCCGATCGGCCTTTCCGCCGTCGAGGTCGTCGGTCAGAACGGTGATTACTTTCCTTGCCATCGCCATTACTCCCTGTGTCGGGCGGGGTGTGGCTAAGAGTTTGACCTACCTGGCGGTAATTTCGCAACAATACCCGCCCCGTTCCATTCGGCGGGTCGCGAAATCGGCGGCCGGCAAAAGGCCGGCGCGGGTCGTGGCGTGGCGTTCGCGCCGGGCGAGTGTCCTGAGTCACAGACTGGAACAAGGGGCACGGTTTGTTACTTGAGTCAGACACGCTCAACCAACGTGATGGCAGGTGTTCGATGGCAACTCTTCCGGTACTTCCCCTGACCGACGCCGTCCTGCTGCCCGGGATGGTCATCCCGGTGACCCTCGACCCGACCACCCAGGCCGCGGTCGACGCGGCCCGCGCGACCGGCGACAAGAAGCTGCTGGCCGTGCCCCGCATCGACGGCGAGTACGGCTCGGTCGGCGTGGTCGCGACCATCGAGAAGGTGGGCCGGCTGCCCAGCGGTGAGCCGGCGGCCGTGGTCCGTGGCCTCGCCCGCGCCCGTATCGGCTCCGGCGTGCCCGGCCCCGGCGCCGCCCTCTGGGTCGAGGCGACCGCCCTCGACGAGCCCGCCCCCGCCGGCCGAGCCCGGGAACTGGCCCGCGAGTACCGGGCGCTGACCACCTCGGTGCTCCAGCAGCGCGGCGCCTGGCAGGTCATCGACGCGATGGAGCGGATGACCGACCTCTCCGAGCTGGCCGACTCGGCCGGCTACGCGCCCTGGCTCAGCCTGGCGCAGAAGACCGAGCTGCTCGCCGCGCCGGACGTCACCGCCCGGCTGGAGCTGCTGGTCGGCTGGGTGAAGGAGCACCTGGCCGAACAGGAGGTCACCGAGCAGATCAACAGCGACGTCCGCGAAGGGCTGGAGAAGTCCCAGCGCGAGTTCCTGCTCCGGCAGCAGCTCGCCGCGATCCGCAAGGAACTCGGCGAGGACGAGCCGGACGGCTCCGCCGACTACCGGGCGCGGGTCGAGTCCGCCGACCTGCCGGACAACGTCCGCGAGGCGGCGACGCGCGAGGTCGGCAAGCTGGAACGGGCCAGCGACGCCTCACCCGAGGCGGGTTGGATCCGTACCTGGCTGGACACGGTCCTCGAGATGCCGTGGAACACGCGTACCGAGGACAACACCGACCTGGCCGCGGCGCGGGCCGTGCTCGACGCCGACCACGCCGGTCTGGCCGACGTGAAGGACCGCATCCTGGAGTACCTCGCGGTGCGCAACCGCCGCGCGGAGCGCAACCTGGGCGTGGTCGGGGGGCGCGGCTCCGGCGCGGTGCTCGCCCTGGCGGGCCCGCCCGGCGTCGGCAAGACCAGTCTCGGCGAGTCGGTCGCCCGGGCGCTCGGGCGAAACTTCGTCCGGGTCTCCCTCGGCGGGGTACGCGACGAGGCGGAGATCCGGGGCCACCGGCGCACCTACGTCGGCGCGCTGCCCGGCCGGATCGTGCGGGCGCTGCGCGAGGCCGGCTCGATGAACCCGGTCGTGCTCCTCGACGAGGTCGACAAGCTGGCCGTCGGTTACTCCGGCGACCCGGCCGCGGCCCTGCTGGAGGTGCTCGACCCGGCGCAGAACCACACCTTCCGCGACCACTACCTCGAGGTCGACCTCGACCTGTCCGACGTGCTCTTCCTGGCCACCGCCAACGTGGTGGAGACCGTGCCCGGCCCGCTGCTGGACCGGATGGAGCTGGTGACGCTGGACGGCTACACCGAGGACGAGAAGGTGGCCATCGCCCGCGACCACCTGCTGCCCCGGCAGCGGGAGCGGGCCGGGCTGACCGCCGAGGAGGTGACCGTCGCCGACGAGGCGCTGGCGCTGATCGCCGGGGAGTACACCCGGGAGGCCGGGGTCCGGCAGCTCGAACGGGCGCTCGCCAAGATCCTGCGCAAGGTGGCCGTCGCGCTGGCCACCGAGCCCGCGCCGGTACGCGTCGACGCCGGTGGCCTGGCCCGCTACCTGGGCCGGCCGAAGTTCACCCCGGAGTCGGCCGAGCGGACGGCGGTGCCCGGCGTGGCGACCGGCCTGGCCGTCACCGGCGCCGGTGGCGACGTGCTGTTCATCGAGGCCACCGGCATGGAGGGCGAGCCGGGGCTGACCCTCACCGGCCAGCTCGGCGACGTCATGAAGGAGTCGGCGCACATCGCGTGGTCGTACCTGCGCGCCAACGGGCGGCGGTACGGCCTGGACCCGAACGCCCTCGCCGGGCGCCGGATCCACCTGCACGTGCCGGCGGGCGCGGTGCCCAAGGACGGTCCGAGCGCCGGCATCACCATGGTGACCGCGCTGGCGTCCCTGGTCACCGGCCGGCCGGTCCGGCCCGAGTTCGGGATGACCGGCGAGGTGACGCTCTCCGGCCGGGTGCTGCCCATCGGCGGCGTGAAGCAGAAGCTGCTCGCCGCGCACCGGGCCGGCCTGGCCGAGGTGATCATCCCGAAGCGCAACGAGCCGGACCTGGACGACCTGCCCGCCGAGGTCCGGGAGGCACTCACCGTGCACACCCTCGCCGACGTCGCCGACGTGCTCGCGCTGGCGCTGCGGCCGGCCGAGGTGGACGCGCAGAGCCTCGGGGGCCAGCCGCTCGCCGCGGCCTGACCTGATCGCCGCACGTCACCGCGCCCGGATCGACCACCGTCCGGGCGCGGTCGGCGCTGCTACCGGCGGTCGCGCCGGTCCCGGCCGTCGAAGCGGCGCTCGCCGCCCCCGTCGCCCTCGCCGTCCCGGTCGCGCCGGACGGTCGCCTTGCGGCCCTTGATGGTGCTGCCGCGCAGCCCTGCGATCACCTCGTCGGCCAGCCCCTGCGGCACCTCGACAAGCGAGAACCGGTCCGCGATCTCGATCGAGCCGATGTCCCGACCGCTGGCCCGGGTCTCCCCGGTGATCGCGCCGACCAGGTCCTGCGGACGTACCCCGGCCCGCCGGCCCAGGCCGATGAAGACCTGCGTGGTGCCGGCGGCGCGCGAGCGGACCGCGCCGCGCCGGTCCCGGCTGTCGGTCCCGGGCCGTCCCTCCCGGTTCGCGCGGACGGCGACCTGCGGGATCTCCTCCTCGTCGGCGGTGCCGGGCAGCGTGGCCTCGTGCGCCAGCCGGACCGCGGCGAGCGCGACCTCCATCAGGTCGAACTCGTCGGTCAGCGACTCGACGACCGCCCGGAACGGCTCCAGGTCGTCCTCGAGCAGGGCCTCCCGCACCGCGGCCTGGGTCAGTTCGAACCGCCGGGTCCGCAGGTCGGCGACCGTCGGGATCTTGTCGATGGTGATCCGCTGGCCGGTGACCCGCTCGATCGTCTTGAGCATCCGGTGCTCGCGCGGCTCGGCCAGGGTGATCGCCACCCCCTCGCGCCCGGCCCGGCCCACCCGGCCGATCCGGTGCACGTACGCCTCCGGCGCCGACGGGACGTCGTAGTTCACCACGTGGGTGAGCTGCTCGACGTCCAGCCCTCGGGCCGCCACGTCGGTGGCGACCAGCAGGTCGGCGGTGCCGCCGCGCAGCCGACCCATCACCCGGTCCCGCTGCTCCTGGCTCATCCCGCCGTGCAGCGCCTCGGCCCGGTAGCCCCGGCCGTTCATCGTCTCGGTGAGCCGGTCCACCTCCTCCCGGCTGCGGCAGAACACGATCGCCGCGGTGGGCGACTCGATGTCCAGCACCCGGCCCAGCGCGGCCGGCTTGTGCGCCCGGGCCACCAGGTAGGCGCTCTGCCGCACCTTCGGCGCCGCCCCGGCGACCGGGCGTTCGCGCTCGATCCGGATGCGGACCGGGTCGGTCAGGTGCTGGCGGGCCAGGCCGTCGATCCGGGCCGGCATGGTGGCCGAGAAGAGCACCGTCTGCCGGCCCTCGGGGGCGTGCTCCAGGATCGCCT
Source organism: Micromonospora sp. NPDC049282 (assembly GCF_043197045.1). Classification (NCBI taxonomy): domain Bacteria; kingdom Bacillati; phylum Actinomycetota; class Actinomycetes; order Micromonosporales; family Micromonosporaceae; genus Micromonospora; species Micromonospora sp. NPDC049282. Next base: position 237,961 of record NZ_JBICSL010000002.1, on the reverse strand, counting down.
CGATGTCCTCGGCGAAGCCCATGTCGAGCATCTCGTCCGCCTCGTCCAGCACCACGGTGGCCAACGAGCCCAGCCGCAGCGTGCCGCGGGCGATGTGGTCGAGCGCGCGCCCGGGCGTCGCCACCACCACGTCGACCCCGTGGTCGAGGGCGCGCAGCTGCCGGCCGATCGGCTGGCCGCCGTAGATCGGCAGCACCCGGGCGCCCAGATCCTTGCCGTAGCGGTGGAACGCCTCGGAGACCTGCACGGCCAGCTCCCGGGTCGGCACCAGCACCAGCGACACCGGTTCACCGTCCGGACGCCCCACGGGCATCCGCTGCAGCAGCGGCAGCGCGAACGCGGCGGTCTTGCCGGTGCCGGTCGCCGCCTGTCCGAGCAGGTCCCGGCCGGCCAGCAGCGGCGGGATGGCCTCGTTCTGGATCGGGGTCGGCTCCTCGTAACCGAGGGCGGACAGCGCCCCCAGCAGTTCGGCGCGCAGCCCGAGATCCGCGAAGGCGGGGGTGTCCTCGGCGTCGGCGGGGGCGGTGGGGTCGGTCGGGGTCGGTGCGGCGCTCATGTGGCAAGCCTTTCATCACGGCCGGACGCGGGTCGCGGCGACCGGCGCAAACGTTCGCCGCGCCACCCGGGCCGTCCCCTCCGGTGCCCCGGCCGGGTCACCGGGACAGGACGGCCAGCAGCGTGGTGGTCCCGACCGCCACGTCCAGCACGCCGCACCACTGCGCGTACGCCTGGGGCACCACCCGGGCGGCCCGGTGCTGCCAGGCGTCCCAGCCGGCGTGGCCGAGCCACCCCAGACCGACCAGCACACCGGCGACGCCCGCCGGCGCGGCGGCAGCCACGGCGGCGAGACCGCCCCAGCCGGCCAGCCCGGCCAGCTGGACCGCGAGCTGCCGCCGGTCGGCCCACTGCCGCCGCCAGGTGCCGAGGAACAGGTAACCGGCCGGAAGCACCAGCAACGTCCAGGGCGGGACCACGGTCGGCGCGAACCACATGTCGGCCGTCACGAGCAGCGCCAGAGCGGCCGGCCAGCGTCGCGCCACGGCCGCCGCCACCGGATGCCGGCGCGGGGTGACGCCGGGCGCGTGCTGGTGCCGCAGCGCCACCAGCACCATCGCCGGGACCATCAGCAGGTGGCCGCCGAGCATCAGCGTGTGATCGCCGACCAGGCCGGCCCACCAGGGCGGGAGGAGCAGGAGGAACGGCACGAACATGGCCGCCGTCATCTCCGCGGTGGCGGCCCACCCGTCACCGCGGTGCCACATCCAGGCGACCATGCCCAGGGACATGTCCGTCGCCATGACCAGCGCGGCGACGTCCGCCCGGGCCAGCACGCCCGCGCCACCGAGCGCCTGCCCGCCCGCCTGCCACAACGGGCCGAGCAGCACCATGCCGGCCACCATCGCCACGACCATCCCGGCCAGGTGCCGGGTCCGCGTCCACCCGGCCCGCGACCGGGGTACGTCCATCGTCATCTCCGTCATGCCCCGACCCTGCCGGGCCCGGGCGCGCGGAAACAGGCGCGTCCGTCACCGGGAAACCGTGCGCGACGCACGGATCGGCCGTGACATTCCGCCGGGCCGCCCGTCGCGCCCGGGACCTAGGATCGGCGGGCATGACGGTCGACGCGGTGGACCACCGGATGCGCCGGGCCCGGCGGATCACCCTGCTGTCGCTGGCCACGAACGTGTGGACCACGGTGCTGCTGCCCGCCGTCGGCCTGACCCGGGAGCCGGATCCGGTGCGGGTGGCGCTCGGCGCGGTCGCGCTGGCCGGCTTCACGGTGGCCCAGGTGGCGGTGCTGCACGCCGCGGTCACGCCGTGGCTCGGCGCCCGGGCCCGTCGCCGCCGGCACCTCGCGCTGGCGGTGGCCGCGCTGCTCAGCCTGCCGCTGCTCGGCCCGGTGGCGGCCGGCGCCTGGCCCACCTGGGCCTGGCTCGGCGCGTCGCTGGTCGGCATGACGCCGTTGCTGTTCCGGCCGGCGGCGGCGGCGGCCACGGGGGTCGGGGTGCTCGCCGCCGCCGCCGGCGTCACCGCGGCGACCGGTGGACCGCTGCCCGCGGCGCTGCTGGTCACCGGTGCGGTGGGCGCCGGGATCGCGTTGCTCACCTGGGTCCAGGTGTGGTTCTGGGACCTGCTGGTCGAGGCCCGGCAGGGGCAGGCGGCCCGGGTTCGGCTCGCCGCGGCCGAGGAGCGGCTGCGCTTCGCCCGCGACGTGCACGACCTCCTCGGGCACGACCTCACCGTGATCGCGTTGAAGGCCGAGCTGGCGGAACGGCTGGCGCCGGTGGACGGCGCCCGGGCCGGCCGGGAGGCGGCCGAGGCGCGGCGGCTCGCCGCGTCGGCGTTGACCCGGGTACGCGCGGCCGTGCACGGTTACCGCGCCGTCGACCTGGCCGAGCAGGCGGCGGCGGTGGGGGAGGTGCTGCGTTCCAGCGGGGTGCGCTGCACGGTCGAGCCGCCGGTGGGTGAGCTGCCCGCCCCGGTCGCCGCCGACCTGGCCGCCGTGCTGCGGGAGGCCGGCACGAACGTGCTGCGCCACAGCCGGGCCGGCTGGTGCCGGATCGAGATCACCCGGGACGATGGCCTGGTGACGTTGACCGTACGCAACGACGGCGCCGGTGGCCTCGGCCCGGACGGGTTCAGCGGTGGCCTGCGCGGCCTCGCCGACCGGCTCGCCCCGTCCGGCGGCCGGGTCCGGGCGTCCGCCGAGGACGGCGTGTTCAGCCTGGTCGCGACCGTGCCGGTGACGCCGTGATCCGGGTGCTGCTCGCCGACGACGAGGAGCTGATCCGGCTCGCGCTGGCCGCGCTGCTCGACCTCGAGCCGGATATCGACGTGGTGGCGCACGCCGCGGACGGGCGCGCCGCGCTGGCCGCGGCGTTGGCCCACCGCCCGGACGTGGCCGTGCTGGACCTGGAGATGCCGCCGCCCGGCGGGGTCGAGGTCGCCGCCGAACTGAGCCGGCTGCTGCCCGGCTGCGCGCCGGTGATCCTGACCGGACACGCGCGCCCCGCCCAGCTCCGGCCGGCGCTGACCGCCGGGGCGCGCGGGTTCCTCGCCAAGGGCGCCCCCGGTGGGGCGCTGGCCGACGTGATCCGGCGGGTGCACTCCGGCGCGCGCTACGTCGACCCGACGCTCGCCGCCGACGCGTTGACCCTGCCCGAGTGCCCGTTGACCCCGCGTGAGCTGGAGACCCTCCGGCTGGCCGAGCTCGGCACCCCGGTCGCGGTGATCGCGCGGCGGACCCACCTGGCCGCCGGGACCGTCCGCAACCACCTGAGCGCCTGCGTGCAGAAGCTCGGGGCCGCCGATCGGGCCGAGGCCGTCCGGCGGGCCCGCGAGGCCGGCTGGCTCTGAACGCGCCCGCCGGCGCCCCGGTGCGGGGCGTCGCGGCCCGCCGCCGGGGACTAGCCTGATCCCGTGCGGACAGTGGAGCTGCTCTGCTCACCGGAGCTGGACGCGGGCGTGCGGGCGGCCTGGAGCCGGCTCGCCGCCGCCGGGCTGCCCAGCCTGGCCGGCAACACGCACCCGACGAACCGGCCGCACCTGACGCTCGCCTCGGTCGACGGGTTCCCGCCGGGCGCCGAGCAACGCCTGGCCGACCTCTGCGACGCCGCGCTGCCGCTGCCGGTGCGGCTGAGCCGGCTGGAGGTCCTCGACGGCAGCGCCCCGCTGGTCTGGCTGGTCCGACCGACGCCGCAGCTGGTGGCGCTGCACGGGGCGGTCTGGGACGTGCTCGCCGAGGCGGCCGGCCCGCACCCGTGGCACCTGCCCGGCCGGTGGGTCCCGCACCTGAGCCTGGCGTTGCGCTTCCGGGGCGCGGACCGTCGCCGGGCCCGGGCGGTCGCCGGTGCGGAGCGGCCGGCCGGGGAGTTCGTGGCGGCCCGCAGCTATGACGGCGACACCCGCACGGTGAGCGGGCTGACCGGCGCGTCCCGGCGCCCCGGCGGCTGAGCCGGGGCCGCCCCTGCCCAGGGACGGCCCCGGCGACGGTCAGCGGTGGAAGCGGAGGTAGTCGAACTCCGCGGTCACCGCGGGCGTCACGCCGCCGTGGGCGACGAGGCCGATCCGCGGTGTGGTGTCCGCCGGGAACGTCCACACCGCGCCCCACGTCCAGTGCCTGCCGTCCCGGCTGGAGCCGGCGCGGAACTCGTGCTCGCCGGTGACCCGGTCGACGCGGTGGGCCAGCCGCAGCCAGGTGGTGGTGCCCGGGGTGCCGACGATGCTGCCGCCGTACACCGGTTGGCCGGCGAAGGGCAGTTCGTAGCCGAACTCGACCTGGCGGGTGTTCCAGATCGCCACCTGGGTGAGCCGGGCGAACCGGTCGTCGTCGACGTACGCGACCAGGCCGGCCTGCTGGTAGTTGCGGACGGTCTCCTCGCCCAGGTCCAGCGTCACCTTGGTCTCGACGACGTAGTCGCCGGCCGGCGCGTCGCGCAGCAGCACCCCGGCGGTGTTGCCGGTGCCGGACAGGTCGGCGTCCTGGACCGGCCAGCGCAGCGCGCCGGCGGCCACCGTGGCGGCCCGGTCCTGGCGTACCCACCGCCAGGCCGGGTCGAGCCCGTCGTCGAACTCGTCCGAGAAGGCGCGCAGCACCGGGCCGACCCGGGGCGGAGCGACCGCGTGGCGGGCCGGGCGGTAGAGGCTCACGGCGCTGACGTTGTCGAACTCCGCCGGGCCGCCCTCGGCGCGGACGGCGAGCGTGCCCGTCGCGGGGCGGGGGAGCCGCAGCGAGACCCGGGCGACCGGGTCGCCGAGGCGGGACGGGCCGATCGTGGCGACGAGCTGCCGCCCGCGTACCTCGACGGCGAGGTTGTGCCGGTCGCGCAGGTCGGTGCCGGCGGGCAGCGGGGTGCTCGCGGCGCCGGCGGTCAGCCGGCCCCGGCCGACCCGGACGTCCACCGCGCCGAGCCGCAGCCCGGCCGTGTCCGCGCCGGTCAGCCGCAGGTCGGTCTCCACCCGCAGGTCGCCGCCGACTCCGGTACGCGAGGCCAGCGTGCCGGTGCCGGTCAACACCCCGCCGGCCGCCCGCCAGGTGCCGGCCTCGGTCCGCCAGCCGTGCAGGTCGGCGGTGTCGAAGCGGGCGTCGACGCGACCGGTGGTGACCGGCGCCGGGCGGGCGCCGTCGGAGGGGCCGGCGCCGGCGTTGACGGTGGGCCACCCGTCGATCCAGTCGAGGCGGTCCAGCAGCATGGGCCGCTCGTTGACGCCGAACGGCTCGTCCAGGTAGGGGTCGGCGCGGTCGATCGCGTGGTAGGCGATCCAGTCCTGCCCGGACAGGTCGGTGAGCACCGCGTTGTGGCCGGTGCCGATCCAACGGTTGCCGTTCTGGGTCAGCACCGGCGTGCCGCCGGCCCGGGAGACGTCGAGGCGCTGGCCGTCGCGGTCGACGAACGGTCCCCGTGGGTCGCGGGACCGGCCGACCTGGACGGAGTAGCCGGTGGCCGGACCGGCGCAGCAGTTCGCGGCGGAGGCGAACAGGTAGTACCAGCCGTCGCGGCGCAGCACGTACGCGCCCTCGAACTTGTTGTCCACCGCCACCGGGGTCGGGTCGCCGACCGCCCGCAGCCCGTCCGGGGAGAGTTCGGTGACCGAGATCCCGCCGTAGTAGCTGCCGTAGTACAGCCAGGACCGGCCGTCGGCGCCGGTGAGCTGGCTCGGGTCGATGGTCCACAGGTAGCCGCCGCCGGCGCCGGGGCGCGGGGCGACCACCGGCGTGTCGGCGAACGTCCAGGGTCCGGCCGGGCTCGGCGCGGTGGCCACCCCGACCGCGGTGTCGAACGTGTCGTCGGAGACGGTGGTGTCGGTGACCGTCACGTACATGACCCACCGGCCGGCCACCCGGCGCACGTCGGGCGCCCAGAACGCCGAACCGGGCGCGGCGTAGGCGGGGCGTTGGTCGGCGGTGAACGCGTCGCCCACGAAGGTCCAGTCGACCAGGTCGGTGGAGCGGGCGATGGGCACCCGGTGCGCCCGCCCCGCACCCTCACGCAGCGGGTCGGAGGTGCCGAAGGCGTACCAGATCCCGTCGTCGCCGCGGACCACGACCGGGTCGGCGAAGGTGTCGGCGAATCCGGCGGAGACCGGATTTCGGTAGCGGTCGGGCCCGGCGGCGGGCGCGGGCGCCGCGCCGGCGAGCAGAAGCGTGAGTACGGCGGCGAGCACGCCGCCGCGGTGGAGGTGTCGCATCGGGCCTGCCTCGGAGTAGACGGAGGTCACTGCGGTGCACACGTTTCTACAACGTTGGATACAACGATGTAAAGAGCCGGGGCCCGACCGTGCGGCCCGGGCCGAAACGTATCCGTGCCAGCATGGGCCGATGACCACCCGTGCCGACGGCCGTGGGCTGGCCGGGCTCGCCGCGCTGCTCGCCGACCCCACCCGGGCCGGCTTCTGCCTCGCCCTGCTGGACGGCCGCGCCTGGACCGCCGGGGAACTGGCCCGCTCCGCCGGGGTGGCGGCCTCCACCGCGAGCGACCACCTCACCCGGCTGGTGCGGGGCGGCCTGCTGGCGGAGGAACGACAGGGCCGGCACCGGTACGTCCGGCTCGCCGACCCGGCGGCCGCCCAACTCGTCGAGGACCTGGCCGCCCGGGCGCCCGCGCCGGCCGCGCCGCCGCGCACGATGCGCGCCGCGTCCGCCGACGCCGCCCTGGCGTACGCCCGGACCTGCTACGACCACCTGGCCGGGCGGCTCGGGGTGCTGCTCCACGACGCGCTGCTCGCACGCGGCGTGCTGGACCGGACCGGGGGCCTGGCGCTCACCCCCACCGGGTTGTCCTGGCTGGCCGACCTCGGGGTGCCGGTCGAACCGCTGCGCGCCGCCCGGCGGCCGCTGGTGCGCGACTGTCTCGACTGGACCGAACGGCGCCCGCACCTGGCCGGCGCGCTCGGCGCCGCCCTGTGCGCGCGCCTTCTCGACCTCGGCTGGACGGTCCGGGGGACCGGGCGGTCGCTGCGGCTCACCCCGGCCGGTCGGGACGCGCTCGCCGAGGCCCTCGCGCTCGATCCGGCCGCGCTCGCCCCGCCGGCCCGCGACAGCGGACCCGCCCGCGCCTGACCCGCGCTCGGTCGTGCCCGACGCCCGGCCAGCGTTTGATCGACTCCAGGTCGGCGAGGTGGTGGGGTCGTGGTGCGGTCGATGCCGCCACCTCGCCGACCTGGCGCGGTCGGACCGAGCCCGGCCGGCACACGGCCGCCCCGACCCAGCCCGGCCCGACCCGCCAGGGCGGGGCGGATCGTTCGGTCCGGGCCGAACGATCCGCGGCCTACGGTCGGCCGGTGGACCTACCGACGATCACGGCCGCCCCCGGTACGCCGGGCTGCGGGCCGCCGGTGCGCGGCGACGACGGCTGGGTGGTCACCCGGCACGCGGACGTCGTCGCCGCCCTGACCGACCCCCGCTGCGTGGTGCCGCCGGCCCAGCCCGGCGCGCCGCCGGGCACGCTGGGCTGGCTGCGCGCCTCGGTGAGCCGGTTCAGCCCGGCCGGGTCGCATCCCGCCCGCCGGGCGATCGGTGTGGCGGCGCTGGACCGCCTCGACCCGCCCGACCTGTCCCTCGCCGCCGCGCGCCTCACCGAGGAGATCCTCGCCGCTGGTGTGTCAAGCGGGGCCCCCTCCTCTACCAAAGGCGTTAACCGGGGGCCCCGCCTTGTCGAAGTGATGGGTGAGGTGGCTCGGCGGGTACCCGTGCGGGTGCTGGCGGAACGGCTCGGCCTGGCCGACCCGAGGGCGGCCGTCCCGACGGTGTCCGCGGTGGCTGCCGCCTACCACCCCGGCGCAGCGCCGGCCGCGGCGGCGCACGCGGACCGGGCGGTGGCCGCCCTGGTGGCGATGTCGCCCCCGGCGCCGGACGAGGTGACCGCGAACCGGATCGGGCTGCTGGTGCAGGCCGCGGACGCCACCGCCGGGCTGATCGGTGGCGCGGTCCGGCACGGGCTCGGCGCGCCGGCCGGCCTCCGGACCGCCGGGTTGCTCGCCGAGGTGCTGCGGCTGGACCCGCCGGTACGCGCCACCCGGCGGGTCGCCTCCGTCGCGATCGACCTGGGCGGCCGGACGATGGACGCGGCCGATCCGCTGCTGCTGCGCTTCGACGCGGCCAACCGCGACCCGGCCGTCCACCCGGAGCCGCACCGGTTCGTGGCCGGCCGGGCGAGTGGGTCGCTGACCTTCGGGGCCGGACCCCGGGGCTGCCCGGGGGAGCGGCACGCGCTGGCCCTGGCCGAGGGCGTGGTCGACGTGTTGCGCCAACGCTGCCGCCGCGCCGACCTGCCGGTTCCGTACGTCCCGCACCCGACGCTGCGCGTCCCGACCCGTCTCGAGGTGATCCTGCGATGACCGACCGCTACGCAGCCTTCCGTGAGCTGCACCGGCCGGGCCACCCCCTGCTGCTGCCCAACGCCTGGGACCACGCCTCCGCCGCCGCGCTCGCCGCCCGGGGCCACCCGGCGGTCGGCACGACGAGTCTCGGCGTCGCGGCGGCCGCCGGCCGGCCGGACGGGACGGGCGCGACCCGGGCGGAGACCCTGGATCTGGCCCGCCGCCTGCGGAGCGTGCCGGTGCTGGTCACCGTCGACGTGGAGGGCGGCTTCCACGACGACCCGGCGGCGGTGGCCCGGTACGCCGGCGAGCTGGCCGCGCTCGGCGTGGTGGGGATGAACCTGGAGGACGGCCGCCCCGACGGCACCCTGGCCCCGGCGCCGCTGGTCGCGGCCAAGATCGCGGCGGTACGGACGGCCGCCCCGGGGCTCTTCGTCAACGCCCGTACCGACGCGTGGTGGCTGGGTGTGCTGTCCCCGTTGGCCGAGGCCCGGCGTCGGGCGGCGGTGTTCCGGGCGGCCGGGGCGGACGGCTTCTTCGTCCCCGGCGCGCCCGACGAGGAGGTCGGGGCGCTGGCGGCGGAGGCGGGCCTGCCGCTGAACGTGCTGCACCGGCCGGGTGGGCCCGACCTGGCCGCGCTGGGCCGGCTGGGGGTGGCCCGGGTGAGCACCGGTTCCCTGCCGTTCCGGGTGGCGCTGGGCGCGGCGCTGCACCTGGTGGACGCCGTCGCCGCCGGGCGGGACGCCGGGCTCCCGCCGGCCCCCGGTTACCCCGAGGTGCAGGCGTTGGCGCGCCGGCCGGCTACCTGATCGGGCGCTTCGGGAGAATTGTTCTCGGTAGCACTCTCGCCTCCCATTACGTTGGGTGCAGGTCCGATTACGCCTTGTCCTGCCGAGAGGGGGCGCAGACCATGCGAGTGCCCAGCCGAAGCACCGGTCGCCAGCCGGGTCCCGCCGTCGCGTCCACCACTCCCGCCCGCCGGCTGCCGCCCGGTGACCGCCGCGCCGACGACGCGGGGCCCGACCTGGCCGCCTACCGGGCCGCGGTGGCGGAGTTGCTGGTCGAGGTGGGCGCGCTGGCGGACACGCCGTCGACCACCGCCCGGCAGGTGCTGCTCGACCAGCGGCTGCGGGAGCCGGCCATCGCCGCGGTCCTCGACGCCACCCCGCAGGGGCTGGTCGGCGCCCGGGAGACGCTGCTGCTGGAGATGGCCCGCTACCAGCCCAACTCCCGCACCTCCGCGCAGGACCTCACCGCCCTGGTCCGGATCTACCTGCTCTCCCGCGTCGACGTGCTGTGGTGGCGGGACAGCCCGACCTTCCGCACCGACGACCAGGTGCGCACCAGCATCGACCTGGTCGACCTGGAGTGGCCGCGTCGCCGGGGGCTGATCGAGTTCCGCTACCGGGAACAGGCCGCCACGGTGCTGGGGCGCGGGCTGCGGGCGGTCCAGCGACGGGTGCGCCCGGCCGCCACGCCACGTACCGCGGGCCTGCTGTTCCCCCGGGCCCGCCGCGAGATGATCGCCTTCCTCAACGACCTGGCCCGGGAGTTCGCCGCGGTCACCCCGCCCGGCACGCCGCCGCTCTGGGTGACCAGCCTGGCCCGCAGCGCCGAGCACCAGTACCGGCTGCGCCGGCTGGGGTACGCCGCCATGGTGCCCAGTGGGCACTGCCTGGGCTGGGCGGCCGACGTGGAGCTGGACTGGTACGAGCGGTTCGGCGCCCGCGCGGCCCTCGCCGGGCTGCTACTGGCCCGGCAGGACGCCGGCGAGATCAACGTGGTCGACGAGGGCCAGGCCTGGCACCTCTGCCTCGCGCCCGCCGCCCGCCGCCGGTTCCGGCGCGCGTACGAGGCCGAGATGGGGGTGTGACCCGATGTGCGGGATCGCGCTGAGCATCGGCCCCGAGGCCGACCCGGCCACCTTCCGGCGGATGCTGGCCGCGCTCGCCCCGCGCGGCGAGGTGACCGAGACCCGGCAGGAGAACGGCCTGCTGGCCGGCGTGCGCCGGCTGCGGGTCGTGGACCGGGACCGGGCCGTGCAGCCGTGGATCTCACCCGACGGGCGGCACCTGCTCTGCTTCAACGGCGAGATCTTCAACCATCACGAGCTGCGCGCCGAGCTGAAACGGCTCGGCCACGGCTTCCGCACGGCCGGTGACACCGAGGTGGTGCTGGCCGCGTTCCGGCAGTGGGGCGAGCAGGCGGTGCGCCGGTTGCGCGGCGAGTTCGCGTTCGTGGTGGTCGAACGCGACACCGGCCACGCGTACCTGGCCCGGGACCCGCTCGGGGTGAAGCCGCTCTACTGGGCCCGCGGCCCGGGCTGCCTGCACCTCGCCTCCGAGGTCAAGGCGCTGGTGGGGCACGGCGCGCCGATCAACGAGGTGCCGCCGGGGCACCACGGCTGGGCCGGGACGGAGATGCCGCTCCGGCTGCGTCCGCACGTCGACCTGCTCACGCTCGGGGCGGGGCTGCCGGTGATCGACGACCCGGACGAGGCCGCCCTGCTCGTCCGGCTCGCGCTCACCGACGCCATGCGGATCCGGTTGGACACCGACCTCACCGTCGGTGTGGTGCTCTCCGGCGGCCTGGACAGCTCGCTGGCGCTGCTGCACGCCCGGGAGCTGCATCCCGACTGCGTGGCGGTCACCGTGGGCGCGCCGGGCAGCCCCGACGTGGCGTACGCCCGGCGGCTCGCCGCCGACCTCGGTGTGCCGCACGAGGTGATCGAGCTGCGCCCGCGCGACATCCGGCTCGCCGACGTGCGCGACGCCATCCGGATGTCGGAGCTGACCGAGTACGGCGACATCATCAACGCGGTGGTCTCGGTGCCGATCTTCCGGCGGCTGCGCGAGCTGGGCGTGAAGGTGGTGCTCACCGGCGACGGCTCCGACGAGCTGTTCGGCGGCTACCCGATGTATCACGACGTCGGGCCGGAGCGGTCCCGGCGGCTGTTCCTGCACCGCATCCGCAACCTGTGCCGGACCGAGTTGCAGCGGGTGGACCGGGCCAGCATGGGCCACGGGGTGGAGGCCCGGGTGCCGTTCCTCGACCTCAGCGTCGTCGAGCTGGCCATGCGGCTGCCGCTGGGCCTCAAGCTGCGTGACGGGCAGGAGAAGTGGATCGTCCGGCGGGCCTTCGCCGACCTGCTGCCCGACTACGTCCGGCGGCGGCCGAAGAACCCGATGTCGTACTCGTCCGGGCTGCACGAGCGGGCCCGGCTCTACAAGCCGCTCTTCGCCCGGCTGCACCGCTCCTTCGGCTACGACCTGCTGGAGCCGGTCCGGCGGGACTTCGACAGCGTGCTCACCCGCTGCGGCAACGACCTCGACCGGGCCATCGCCGACGGCCTGGCCCGGCCCGACTACACCGTGCTGGAGCACGCCCGCGACATGGTCGGCGCGGCCCGGTGGAACGCCGCGCCGATGGTCCGCCGGCTGGTCAACCCGCGCCGCACCAGGGGCGGCGACGAGGCGGCGCTGCCCGGCTGACCCGCCACGGCTGCACGGTCGTCGCGCCGACACCGTCCTGAGCAACGCCAGGTCCGATCGCCGCCAGCGATCCGTCCGGCGCCGCGTCAGGCTGGGGTGGTGACCACCACCCGTACCGCCTTCCTGATCCGACCGTTGTCCGCCGAGGTGCTGACCGACCTGCGGCGTACCGACCGCGACGCGGGCGGGCAGCCGCCGGAGCGCCACCGCGCCGGCGGTGGTGAGCCGCTGCGCTGCTGCCTGCGTGACGCCGCGCCGGGCGAGCCGCTGCTGCTGTTCGGGTACGCCCCTCCGCTGCCGCCCGGCCCGTACCGCGAGACGGGTCCGATCTTCGCGCACGCGGGCGGCTGCCCCGGCCCGGCCGACGTCACGGCGTACCCGGCCGGCTGGCGGGGTCGGGCGCAGGTGCTGCGGGCGTACGACAGGCGGGGTCGCATCGTCGGTGGGCGGCGGCACGACGGCGGCGACCCGGAGGCGGTGATCGCGGAGCTGTTCGCCGACCCGGCGGTGGAGGTGCTGCACAGCCGCAACGTGGTCTACGGCTGCTGGATGTTCGCCGTGGTCCGGAGCTGAGCCGGTTCCTCGATGGACACCGCCCCCGGTCTCTCCTAGCGTCGCGGGCATGCGGAGGACCCTCATCGCCACCGGGCTGGCACTGCTCCTGCTCGGCACCGCCTGCGGGGAGAGCCGCGCGCCGGCCGGCCCGGCCGCCGCCGGCACGCCGACCGCCTCCCGGCAGGACCCCGGCCAGGTCGAACGGACGCTGGCCAGCCTGCGCGAGGTCGACGACCTGCCGCTGTACGAGATGACCTACGTCGGCGACTACGACCCGACCGCCGGCGTGGCCGGCAGCACCCCGCCGAGCCCGTTCGGCTGCTCGCTGTTCGCCGCCCTCGGCGACCGGGACCGCCCGCTGTTCGCCCGCAACTTCGACTGGGAGCGGAACCCGGCGCTGGTGCTGCGCACCGACCCGCCGGACGGGTACGCGTCGATCTCCCTGGTGGACATCTCCTACCTGGGGGTCGCCGCCGACCCGACCGGCGACCGGCGGTTGCTCGACGCGCCGCTGTTGCCGTTCGACGGGATGAACGACCGGGGTCTCGCGGTGGGGCTGGCCGCCGACGACGGCGCGCGGGCCGAGCCGGTGCCCAGGCGGCCGACCGTCGGCTCGGTGCGCATCCTGCGCCTGGTGCTCGACTCGGCGGCCACCGTGGACGAGGCGGTCGCCGTGTTCGGGCGCTACAACCTGGACTTCGACGGCGGCCCGCCGCTGCACTACCTGCTCGCGGACGCCACCGGCGCCTCCGCGGTCGTCGAGTTCGTCGACGGGGCGCTGCGGGCGGACCGCCGGCGGGGTCCGTGGCAGGCGTTGACGAACGTGCCCGCGGTCGGGGTGGCGGAGAAGGACCTGCGCCGGGACCACCGGTACGGGGTGCTGGCGAAGGAGCTGGACCGGGCCGGCGGGAAGATCGACGCCGCCGGCGCCCTGCGGCTGCTCGACGCGGTGCGCCAGTCGCACACCCGCTGGTCGGTGACGTACGGGCTGCGCAGCGGCGAGGTGCGGGTGGTCACCGCGGGCGGCGGCGCCCGGAGCTACCGGCTGCCGATGAGCTAGGCGATCGGGTGCCCGTGCCGGCGGGCGAGCGCGGTGAGGTCCGGTTCACCGAACCGTTCGACCAGCGCCGTGAACCGGGCGACCTTGTCCGCCCCGAACCGCCCGACGGCGGCGGTGTAGGAGGCCGCGGAGACGAAGGTGGGCGGTGTGGTCTTGCTGTGGAACTTGTCGGCGTACATGACCAGCTGCTCCTCGCCGGTGGTCGCCGTGTAGTCCGCCACCGGCAGCGGAAGACGCTGCCGGAGCACGTCCGCACGGGTGATCCCCACCCCGGTGTGGCGCGAGCAGAACCGGCCGAGCGACTCGGCCAGCCCCACGTCCCGCAGCAGCGCGTGCCCCAGCACCCCGTGCCGGACGTAGTTCTCCTCGTCGCACCGCCCGTCGTTGCCGTACAGGCGGTAGACACCGATGTCGTGCAGCAGGCTGCCGGCCCGCACCAGCGCGCGGTCGAGTCCGGCGCCGTGCCGGTCGAGCAGACCCTCGGCCATCTCGCAGACGATCCGGCAGTGCGTCCAGACGAGCCGGAACGCCTCCTCCGTCGGTGCGAACCGCTCGTGCAGCGACCGGATCCGCTCGTCCGTCGGCACCGCGGTCCGGTGGTCGATCGTCACGTCGGCGCCCCTTCCACGGGCCGGGCCCGGCGCCCCGGAGGGTGCCGGACCCGGTCGGGTCGCGCGCGGGTCACCAGCTCAGGTAACCCGCCTGGGTCTGCACGTTCAGCTCGGGCACCCGGATCAGCTGGGCCAACCAGGTGCGCGGGTCGCGCAGCTCCAGCACGTCCAGTCCCTTCTGGATGTCGCTGGAGTAGATGTGGCCGTTGTACCAGTACGCCGACCAGGAACCGCCGGTACGCAGCTGGGCGGCGTCCAGCGGACCGCGCTCCCAGTAGGCGATCTCCTTGGGCTTGGCGGAGTCGGTGAAGTCCCACACCGAGATGCCACCCTGGTACCACGCCTGGACCATGATGTCGCGGCCGGGCACGGGGATCAGCGAGCCGTTGTGCGCCACGCAGTTCTCGGTGTCGGTGTTGACGCGCGGGATCTTGTAGTAGCTGCGGAACGCCAGCTCGCGGGCGTCACCGCGACCGGTGATGTCGTAGATGGCGTCCGCGCCGCGGGTCGGGCCGACCACCTCGTTGCAGGTCGCCGCGCCGCCGCCGCCCAGCTCGTCGGTGAAGACGACCTTGGTGCCGGCGTTGTTGAACGTGGCCGAGTGCCAGAACGCGAAGTTCACCGTGTCGGTGACCCGCTCGATGACCCGTGGCGCTTCCCGGTCCTTGATGTCCAGCAGGATCCCGTCACCCATGCACGCGCCGGCGGCCAGGTCCTTCGACGGGTACGCGGTGATGTCGTGGCATCCGGTGGTGGCGGACGTCTCACCCGGGATGCCCGGGTAGCCGCCGTCGGGGAAGAGGTTCGGGGTGGCGACCACGGCGGCCGTGGTGGGGCTCTTGACCGGCACCTTGACGATGGAGATGGAGTCGTGCGGCGGCTGGCAGTCCGGGAACTCGGCCCGCGGGCTGTACGACGAGACGTACAGGTAGACGTTGCGCCGGTCCTTGCCGGGCACCAGCGTGTGGGTGTGCGAGCCGCACGCCGTCTCCACCGACTTGATGTAGCGCGGGTTGCGCTTGTCGCGGATGTCGAAGATCTTGATGCCCTCCCAGGACTCCTTCACGGAGGCGGGTTGGGCGGTGCTGGCGCAGGAGTCGTCGCTGCGCGACGAGTCGGTCGACAGGAACAGCAGGTCACCGGTGACCGAGATGTCGTTCTGCGAGCCGGGGCAGAGCACCTGCGACACGATCGTCGGCCGGCTCGGCCGGGACACGTCGTAGATGACGAAGCCTTCGTAGTTGCCGACGAACGCGTACCGGCCCTGGAAGGCGATGTCGGTGCCGAGGGCGGACGTGGCGTCGAACGGGCCCTGCTTCGGCAGGTTGGCCACCTGGCGCAGGTTGGGGCTGCTGGAGATCTCGTCGACACCGGGGACGGCGTTGTCCGCGGCGGCCGGCGCGGCCTGGGTGCGGGGAATCTCCTGGGCGCTGCTCGGTGGCGCGGCGATCACGCCGGCGAGCAGCAGGCCGGCGGCGGCGAGGCTGACGGTCCGGGCACGGGACAGGTGAATGTTGATCATCGGCAACACCCTTCGAAAGGGGGATGATGCTCGCCACACCTTACCTAGATGTGACCGTCATCAATGTGACTCCGGTCACATCCAGCAACTTTCGTCTATGGATAGGATCGCTGTCACCTCGACCGGAGGGAGGACCGTATGACCGGTCGGCAGGCACGTGTGCGGCTCCCCGTCACAGCCTTGGCGGCGCTCCTGGCGGTCGGCGGCCCGGCGCTGGCCGGATGCGACGACGACAGCCGCCCGGCGGCGGACCGACCCGGCCCGGCCGCAGCCACCCCGGCCACCCCGAGCGCGACCGACACCGTCCCGGCGCCGCCGGTGCTGGTCCCGGGGCGCCCCGGGGAGCCGGCGGCCACCCGCGCCGCCGGGCAGGTCCGCGACGCGGCGCAGCCGCGGTTCAACGGCCTCGACGTCTGGTACGTCCGGATGATGATCCCGCACCACGAGCAGGCCCTGGAGATGGCGAAGCTCGCCCCCGACCGGGCCGCCGACCCCCGCGTACGCGCCGTCGCCGACCGGATCCGGGCCGCCCAGGGACCGGAGGTCGGCGTGCTGCGGGCCTGGCTCAGCACCCGCGACCTGCCCGCCGAGGTGGCCGGGCACGACCACGCCACCATGCGCGGGATGCAGTCCGCCGAGGCGATGCGGCAACTCGCGGACACCCGCGGCGCGGCGTTCGACCGGCTCTTCGTGGCGATGATGACCGCCCACCACCAGGGCGCGGTGGTGATGTCCACCGACCTGCTCAAGGTGGGGGTCGACCAGACCATGCAGGAGTTCGCCAACGCGGTGGCCGTCGAGCAGTCCGCCGAGATCGGCCGCATGCGCGCCCTGCTCGCCGCCTGACCCACCCCGTACGCTGGGTGACCGTGGACCGCCTGATCCTCGGCCGCCCGTTGCGCGGCGTCGCGTTCGACGCCGCCGTCTCCGGGCTGGTCGTCATCCTCGCCGTGCTGGGCCTCCTGGCCGAGCAGGGCGGCCTGCCGGCGTTCGCGGTCGGCGTGGCGATGGCGGCGGCGCTGTTCTTCCGGCGCACCCACCCGTCCGCGGTCGCCGTCGCGGTGGCCGCGCTGGCACTGCTCCAGGTGATCGTCGGCTGGGGCCCCCTCGGCTACGACATCGGCGTGCTGATCGCGCTCTACAGCGTGGTCAAGTACGCCGACCGGTCGCGGGACGGCATCCTGGCCGGGATCGGCGCCGGGATCGGCGTGCTGCTCTCCGCGCTCTCCTGGCCCGGGCCGGCGCCCTGGTGGGCGGGCGCGCTCTACTACGGCCTGGTCACCGGCGCGGTGTGGCTGGTCGGCCTGAACGTGCGGACCCGCCGCCTCTACGTGCTCAGCCTGGAGGAACGCGCCGCGACGGCGGACCGGGAGCGGGAGGCGGAGTCCCGGGCGGCGGTCGCCGAGGAACGCACCCGCATCGCCCGCGAGCTGCACGACGTGGTCGCGCACAGCCTGGCCGTGATGATCGTGCAGGCGGACGGCGTGCGGTTCACGCTCGACCGGGACCCGGCGACCGCGCGGGAGGCGGCCAAGGTGGTGGCGGACACCGGCCGGCAGGCGCTGGAGGAGATGCGGCGGCTGGTCGGCGTACTCCGGGAACCCAGCCGGCCGGAGCCGGCCGCGGTGGCGGACGAGCCCGCCGGCGAGCCGGCGCACCGGCGTCCCGCGCTGGTGGAGCTGCCCGCGTTGCTCGACCGCTTCCGCGCCGCCGGGCTGCGCATCGACTGCGGCGGCGCCGGCGCCCCGGTGGCGTTGCCGCCCGGCCTGGAGCTGACCGTCTACCGGGTGGTGCAGGAGAGCCTGACCAACGCGCTCAAGCATGCCGGGGTGGGCGCGTCGGTCGAATTGACGCTCGACTGGGCGGACGACACCGTCGCGGTCCGGGCCGTCGACGACGGCCGCGGCCGTCCGGTGGTCCGGCCGGCGCCGTCCGGCGGGCACGGCCTGGTCGGCATGCGGGAACGGGTCGGGGTGTACGACGGCAGCCTCGCCGCCGGCCCCACGCTGGCCGGCGGCTGGCGGGTCGAGGCGCGACTGCCGCTGCCCGCGGCGGCCGGCACGGAGGAAGGGAGCGCGGCGGCGTGACCGTGCGAGTGATGATCGTCGACGACCAGGCGCTGGTGCGCGCCGGCTTCCGGATGGTGCTCGACTCGCAACCCGACCTGGTCGTGGTCGGCGAGGCGATCGACGGCGCGGACGCGCTGCGGGTGCTGGACCGGGTCGAGGCTGACGTGGTGGTGATGGACCTGCGGATGCCGACCATGGACGGGGTGGAGGCGACCCGGCGGATCTGCGCCCGGTCGGCCGGCGCGCGACCGCGGGTGCTGGTGCTGACCACGTTCGACACCGAGGCCGACGCGTTCGCCGCGCTGCGTGCCGGGGCGAGCGGCTTCCTGCTCAAGAACGTGCCACCGGAGGAGCTGCTCACCGCGATCCGGGTGGTCGCCGAGGGCGATTCGGTGGTGGCCCCGTCGATCACCCGGCGGCTGCTCGACCGGTTCGCCGGGCAGCTCGGCCCGACGCCGACCGAGGACCCGCGGCTGGCCCAGCTGACCGAGCGGGAGCGGGAGGTGCTGCTGCTGGTGGCGCAGGGGCTGTCCAACGCCGAGATCGCCGCCCGGGTGCACGTCGCGGAGGCGACCGTGAAGACCCACGTCGGGCGGATCCTGGCCAAGCTCCAGGTCCGCGACCGCGTCCAGGCGGTCGTGCTGGCCTACGAGAGCGGGTTGGTCACCCCCGGCGGCTGACCCGGCGTACGCCGCAGGTCGTACGGGTCCGCCCGGTCGGGGACGACCGTGGGCGGACCGGGGTCGAGCGCGCGCCCACCGGCGTCGCCCTCGCCGCCCGTGACCTGCGTCGGGAGTACGGCGTAGGGCAGTCCCGCGTCGTCGCCCTCGACGCCGTCGACCTCGACCTGGTCGCCGCCGGCCGGTGGTGGCGTCGCTCGGTGCGGACTGACCGTCGGCCCGGCCCGGTCCCGCGTCGGCGGCGGGACCAGGTCGGGTGACTCAGGGACGGGAGATCGGCTGACCGCCGGCGTCGCCGCCCCCGTCGCCGCCGGCCGGGGCCGTCGTCGTGGTGGTGGTCTCGGTCGGCGCGGTGGTCTGGACCGGGGGCGAGCTGGTGGTCGGCGCGGTGCTCGGCGCGGTCGGCGCCGTCGACGGGGTGCCCGACGGGCTCGACTGCCCCGACCCGCTCGGGGAGGCGCTCGGCGACGCCGAGGCCGACGCCGAGGGCCGGTCGTTCGAACCGGTCGGGTGCCAGTTGTCGCCATCGACGCCGGCCGGCGGCTCGCCGGTGACCGCGGTGTCGGCGACCGAGTTGCTCGGCGCCACGGCGGGCGGGTTGGTATCGAGTTCGGTGGCCGGCGCCTCCGCGTCCTTGGCGGCGGCCAGCATCGCGCCCAGCGCGGTCACCGCCACGAGCACCGCGCCCAGCGCGCCGACCAGCGCACCGCGCCGGCTCCGGCGGCGGGGGGCCGCGGCGGTGGCCGCCGACCGCACCACCGGCTGGTCGCCGCGGGTCGGCGCCGGACCGGCCGCGCCCCGCAGCGCCGCCGGCACCGTCGCGCTGGGCGACACGGACCGCGCGGCCCGGGCGGCGTCGGCCATCGCCGCGGCGCTCGGGTAACGGTCGGCGGGGTCCTTGGCCAGCGCCCGGGACACCAGCTCACGGACCGGGGCCGGGATCTCCGCCGGCAGCTCCGGCGGCTCGTCGTCGAGATGGCGCACGGCCACCTGGAGCGGGTTGTCGCCGGTGAACGGCGGGCTGCCGGTCAGGCAGCAGTAGGCCACCGCGCCGAGCGCGTACACGTCCGTGGCACCCGAGACCGGACGGCCGGAGGCCTGCTCGGGCGCCATGTAGAGGGCGGTGCCGGGCACCGCGTTCGCGCTGGTGATGCTGGTGACGTTGGTCGAGCGGGCGACCCCGAAGTCGACCAGGACCACGGTGCCGTCGTCCTGCACGAGCAGGTTGCTCGGCTTCACGTCGCGGTGGACGATGCCCCGGCCGTGCGCCCCGTGCAACGCCTGGGCCACCTGGGCCACGATCGACATGGTCTCGGCGACCTCGAGCTGCCCGGCGTCCTCGATCCGCCGGGACAGCGGCTCCCCGGCGACGAATTCCATCACCAGGTAGTCGGCGCGGCTGCCGTCGGGCAGCTCGTCCTCGCCGCAGTCGAAGACCTGGACCACGCCGGGGTGGCGCAGCGACGCCATGATCCGCGCCTCGGACCGGAACCGGGCGATGAAGTCGGGGTCGGAGACCAGCGCGGGAAGGAGCACCTTCACCGCCACCTGACGGCCGAGCACCAGGTCCTTGGCACGCCAGACGTCGCCCATGCCGCCGGTGGCGACACGGTCATCCAGGCGGTACCGACCGCTGAGTACGACGTCGGAGCTGAGCATCCCCATACCGTACCCACAGCGGCCCCGAAGTATTTCCCGGCGATCTCTCCTGTCGCGATCGGCAAGCGGCTGCGAGTCGGTCGGCCGAACGGTCGGGGCGAGGCGGCCGGTGCGCTGACCGTGATCGGGCGGGTACGATGGGCCAGAATGGGCTCGTGTCGGGGCCGGTGTCCGCTCTTCCCGGCGGGATCCGCCCCATTTGTGACGCTGTGCAGCGTCGGTGGGGTGGCCTTCGTTACACCGACACGCCGACAGCCGGCTTGGACATTTCTCTCGCTTTTCCGCCGCTCCGCGCCCTTGCCGGCTGCCCACTCGCACCTCAACGACCGGCCGGGCTCCCGGTCGTCCCGCACCGCCGGTACGGTATGTCCCGCCCCGGCCGTGCCGCCGGCGGTGTCCAGGTGCGCACCGGTTCCGAGCCGGTGCCGATCAGCTCAGCGGGGGGCCGAGGTGCGGATGGCGGTGTGGTCTCCCGCGTCGGCGTACCCCCGGCCCGCGGCGCCGGCCCGGCCCGGGCGGCGACCGTGACCGCGGAGCTGACCGAGGCGGTCGCCTCGGCGCGGGCCGGTGACGAGGAGGCGTTCCGCTTCCTCTACCGCAGCCTGCAACCGGCCCTGCTGCGCTACCTGACCACGCTGGTGGGCACCGAAGCCGAGGACGTGGCCTCCGAGACCTGGCTGCAGATCTCCCGGGACCTGCCCTCGTTCACCGGCGGCGAGTTCCGTGCCTGGGCGGTCACCATCGCCCGCAACCGGGCCATGGACCACCTGCGCCGGCAACGGCGGCGACCCGTGGTCCCGGTGCCCGTGCAGGCCCTCACCGACCTGGCCGCGGACGCCGACACCGCGGACCGCGCCGGTGAGGCCATCGGCACCGAGAGCGCGCTGGCGCTGATCCGCACCCTGCCGCCGGCCGAGGCGGAAGCGGTGATGCTGCGAGCCGTCATCGGCCTCGACGCCGAGACCGCCGGACGGGTGCTGGGGCGGCGAGCCGGCGCGGTGCGCACGGCGGCGCATCGTGGGCTGCGCCGGTTGGCGGCGATGCTGGAGCGGGCGGAGGACGCGCCGGGTGTGGCTCCGGAGGGCGCCCGGGGCGCCGTGCCGCCCCGTCCCCGCACCGACCGTCCGGCGCCGCACGCGCCCGAGGCCGAGCCGGCGGAGGGCTGACGTGAGGGGAAACGGCATGAACTCTCCCGGACCCGTCGGGCCCGCCGACCGGGCGGAGTCCGACCGGCGTCTCGACGCCGCGCGCGCCGCGACGCCGGCCGGCGCCGACCCGCTGACCCGACTGCTCGCCGCCGCAGCCGCCCCGGCCACCGCGAACGAACTCGACGGCGAGGAACGGGCGCTGGCCGCCTTCCGGGCCGCCCGCGCCACCCCCCAGATCCCGTCGCCGTCGCCGGTGCCCCGCCCGCGCCGCCGTCTCCGGATCGCCGCCGCTCTGTCCGGCCTCGCCGCCACCGCGGTCGCCGGCGTGGCGTTCGCCGCCGTGCGGCTGGACCGGAACCCGGAACCGGTGATCCCACCGACCTCGACCACGGCGGGCACCGGCCCGACCGGCGCCGGGCCCTCGCGGCCGGTGCCCAGCGGTCCGGCCGGTGAGGCGTCCGGCGCGGCGCCGTCGCCGACTCCGCCGTCGCCCACTGCACCGCGGTCCGCCGCGCCCCCCGGCGGGCGTCCGGTCCCGC
This sequence comes from Micromonospora sp. NPDC049282, assembly GCF_043197045.1. Taxonomy (NCBI): domain Bacteria; kingdom Bacillati; phylum Actinomycetota; class Actinomycetes; order Micromonosporales; family Micromonosporaceae; genus Micromonospora; species Micromonospora sp. NPDC049282. The sequence continues at coordinate 216,308 of NZ_JBICSL010000002.1, read as the reverse complement.
CGCCGGTCGACGGCAAGCTCGCCGGTCAGTGCCGCGCCTACCTGGCCAAGAAGGAACCGCAACGGGCCAAGGCCCTGACCAAGCCGGGCTTCGCCGACCTGGTGGCCGCAGCCGGGGGCGCCGACCGGGTGGACAGCTACTGCCGGGGGACGGAGCCGACCGCGGCCCCCACTGCGCCGGCGCCGAAGTCGAAGCCGTCGCCGGGCGACGAGGACCGCAAGCCCGGACCCGTCGACGGTGACGACGACTGAGCCGTCCGACGCGATCAGATTCCGGACAAAAATTCATCTCTCCGGGCGCGCGGATTCCGTCTGCTAGACAGAGGATGGTGGGACGCGCGGACCGGGCCGTCCCGGCCGGGTCCAGGGCGACGGCGTGGTCGCCCGTCTCCGGGAGAGGAGCCGTGACATGGTGATGTCGCCGGAGCTGGACCGGGCCACCGTCCTGGGGGACGAGGCCGCGGCCCGAGGGCACCTGGCCCGGATCTGCTTCAAGACCGGCCCACCCACCCTCACCGGCGTCGAACTGGAATGGACCGTGCACGACGCCGCGGACCCGACCCGCCCGGTCGGCCGCGAGCGACTGCGCGAGGCGTTGGGACGGCACAGCCCCGTCACCCTCGACCCCACCAGCCCGGCCGACGAGCTCCGGCACGGCGGCACCGTGACCGTGGAGCCCGGCGGGCAGGTGGAGATCTCCGCCCCACCGCGACCGTCGGTCGCCGCGCTCGTCCTCGCCACCGAGGCCGACGCCGCCGAGCTGCGGGCCCTGCTGGACGCTGCCGGCCTGGTGCTGGGCGGCGCCGGGATCGACCCGTGGCGCCCACCGCGGCCGGTCGTCGAGACCCCCCGCTACCGGGCCATGCGCCGCGTCTTCGACCGGCGCGGTCCGGCCGGGCGAACCATGATGTACGGCACGGCCGGGCTCCAGGTCTGCCTGGATGCCGGCGAGCCGGACCAGTTGGCGCAGCGGTGGGCCGCTGCGCACGCCGTCGGACCACCGCTGCTGGCCGCGTTCGCCACGGCCGACCGGCACGCGGGCCGGCCCACCGGTTGGGCGTCCGCCCGGATGGCCGCCTGGCTGGCGATCGACCCGGGGCGCACCCGCCCGGTCTGGTCGCCGGCCGACGCCGGCCACGACCCGGTGACCGCCTGGACCGGGTACGTGCTCGCCGCGCCGCTGCTCTGCGTCCGCGGCGACGGCCCGGACTGGACCCCGCCGGAGGGCGTGACCTTCGCCGACTGGCTGGCCGGGGCGCTGCCCCGCCCGCCCACCACCGACGACCTGGAATACCACGTCAGCACGCTCTTCCCGCCGGTGCGCCCGCGTGGCTACCTGGAACTGCGCTACCTGGACGCCCAGCCCGGCCGGGAGTGGGCCGTGCCGTTGACGGTGCTGGCCGCGCTCTTCGCCGACCCGCCCACCACCCGCGACGCGCTCGCCGCGGCCGGTCCGGTCGCCGACCGCTGGCACACGGCGGCCCGGCGTGGGCTGGCCGAGCGTCCGCTGGCGACCGCGGCGGCGACCCTGTTCGACCTGGCGTCGACCGCCCTGCCCGGGCTGGACCTGCCGGCCGGGCTCCACGACCGGGTCCGTCGAGCGATCCGGCGGCGCCGTGCCGCCGCGGAGAGGGGAGACCGGTGACCACCACCGAGCGGCCCGGAACGGACGCCGAGCAGCTGCGCGCCCGGATCGCGGCGGAGCTGGAGCGCACCCGCGCCCGCACCGCGTCGCTGACCGACGCGGTGGACGACCACGATCTGGTCCGGCAGCACTCCACCCTGATGTCGCCGCTGGTCTGGGACCTGGCGCACGTGGGCAACCAGGAGGAGCTGTGGCTGGTGCGCGACGTCGGCGGGCGCGAGCCGGTGCGCCGCGACATCGACGATCTCTACGACGCGTTCAAGCAGCCCCGCAAGGACCGGCCGTCGCTGCCGCTGTTGCCGCCGGCCGAGGCGCGCGCGTACGTGCGTACCGTGCGGGACAAGGTGTACGACCTGCTGGACGGCATCCGCTTCACCGACCGCCGGCTGGTCGAGGACGGCTTCGCGTTCGGCATGATCGTGCAGCACGAGCAGCAGCACGACGAGACGATGCTCGCCACCCACCAGTTGCGCGCCGGTGTGCCGGTGCTGGACGCCCCGCCCCCGCCGGAGCCCCGGTCGTCCGTCGCCGGCGAGGTGCTGGTGCCGGCCGGACCGTTCACCATGGGCACCTCCACCGACCCGTGGGCGCTTGACAACGAACGCCCGGCGCACACCGTCGACCTGCCCGCCTACTTCATCGACGCCGCGCCGGTGACCAACGGGGACTACCGCGCGTTCGTCGCCGACGGCGGCTACGACCGGTCGCGCTGGTGGAGCGAGGACGGCTGGCGGCACCGGGTCGAGGCCGAGCTGAGCGCGCCGATGCACTGGCGGCGCGACGGCGACGGCTGGGCGTACCGCCGGTTCGGCCGCTGGAGCGCGGTGCGCGACGACGAGCCGGTGGTGCACGTCTGCTGGTACGAGGCGCAGGCGTACGCCGCCTGGGCCGGCAAGCGGCTGCCCACCGAGGCGGAGTGGGAGAAGGCCGCCCGCTGGGACCCGGCGACCGGCCGCTCCCGCCGCTATCCCTGGGGCGACGAGGACCCGACCGCCGCGCACGCCAACCTGGGGCAGCGTCACCTGTGGCCGGCGCCGGTGGGCGCGTACCCGCAGGGCGCCTCGCCGCTCGGCGTGCACCAGCTGATCGGCGACGTCTGGGAGTGGACCGCCGGCACGTTCCGGGGGCACCCGGGTTTCACCGCGTTCCCCTACCGCGAATACTCCGAGGTGTTCTTCGGCGACGACCATCGGGTGCTGCGCGGCGGCTCGTTCGGCACCGACCGGTCGGCGTGCCGGGGCACGTTCCGCAACTGGGACTACCCGATCCGGCGGCAGATCTTCAGCGGCTTCCGCTGCGCCCGCGACGCCGGCCCGGGGGAGTGAACCGGCCCGATGTGCCGTCACCTCGCGTACCTCGGACCACCGGTCACCCTGCGGAGCCTGCTGCACGACCCGCCGTACGGGCTGCTGCGGCAGTCCTGGGCGCCGCGCGACATGCGCGGCGGCGGCACCATCAACGCCGACGGCTTCGGGGTCGGCTGGTACCCGGACGGCGCGGATCCGGTCCGCTACCGGCGGGCCCAGCCGATGTGGAGCGACACGACGTTGCCGGAGCTGGCCGCCGTGACGTCCGCCGGGGCGGTGCTGGCCGCCGTCCGCTCCGCCACGGTGGGCATGCCGCTGCACGAGACCGCCGCCGCGCCGTTCGCCGAGGGGCGCTGGCTGTTCAGCCACAACGGTGTGGTCCGGGGCTGGCCGGACAGCCTGGTCCCGCTCGCCGCCGGGCTGCCCGTCCGGGACCTGCTGACCCTGGAGGTGCCGACCGACTCGGCGGTGATCTGGGCGCTGGTGCGGCACCGGTTGCGCTGCGGCGCGACGCTCGGCGAGGCGGTGGCCGGCACCGTCGCGGCGGTCGCCGCGGCCGCTCCCGGCTCGCGGCTGAACGTGCTGCTCACCGACGGCTCGACGGTGGTGGCGAGCGTGGCCGGGCACGCGCTGTCGGTGCGGCGTGGCCCCGGTTCGGTGGTGCTGGCCTCCGAGCCGTTCGACGACGACCCCGGTTGGCAGGCGGTGCCGGACGGCCGGCTGGTGCTGGCCACCGCCGCCGGGCTGGACGTCCGCGAGCTGACCACCGCCTGACCACCCATCGACCGGTAGCAGAGAGGACTTCTCGATGAGCGCTGAGCCACTGGAGATCCACCTGGAGGAGCAGGACCTCGACCGTGCGCTGCGGGAGGACGTGCGGGTCGGGTTGACCTCGTCGCCGAAGTGGCTGCCGCCGAAGTGGTTCTACGACGCCCGGGGCAGCGAGTTGTTCGAGGAGATCACCCGCCTGCCGGAGTACTACCCGACCCGGGCCGAGCGGGCGGTGCTGGCCGCGCACGCGGACGACGTCGCGGCGATGACCGGGGCGAAGACGCTCATCGAGCTGGGGTCGGGCTCGTCGGAGAAGACCCGGCTGCTGCTGGACGCGTTCACCCGCCACGGCGACCTGGGCACGTTCGTGCCGCTCGACGTCTCGGTCAGCGCGTTGCGCGGGTCCACCGCGCAGATCGCCGCGGCGTACCCGGGGCTGCGGGTGCGGGGCATCGTGGGTGACTTCACCCGCCACCTGGACCGGCTGCCCACCGGTGGCGGGCGCCTGGTGGCGTTCCTCGGCGGCACGATCGGCAACCTGCTGCCGGTGGAGCGGGCCGGGTTCCTCACCGCCACGCGCGCGGCGCTGGAGGCCGGCGACTGGCTGCTGATCGGCACCGACCTGGTGAAGGACCCGGGCGTGATCGTCCCCGCCTACGACGACGCGGCCGGGGTGACCGCCGAGTTCAACCGCAACGTGCTGCGGGTGGTCAACCGGGAGCTGGGCGCGGACTTCGACGTCGAGGCGTTCCGCCACGTGGCGGCCTGGGACCCGGAGCGAGAGTGGATCGAGATGCGGCTGCGCGCCGAGCACCCGGCCCGGGTACGGGTGGCGGCGCTGGACCTGGACGTCGCGTTCGCCGCCGGGGAGGAGATGCGGACCGAGGTCTCGGCCAAGTTCCGGCCGGCCGGGATCGCGGACGAGCTGGCCGGCGCCGGCTTCGTACGCCAGGCCTTCTGGACCGATCCGGACGGGCTGTTCGGGGTGAGCCTGGCCCGGGCCGACTGAGGCGGGTGGCCCCGGCCACACCCGGCGGGCGGCTCGGATGGTGATCGGCTAGGCTGGGCGGCGCGAAGGGGAGTAGCCCCCAATGTCGTGGTCGACACACTGGTGCGTTCCGCACCCGGCCACGCGGCCCCGGTCCCCGGGGCGGGCGAGACCTTCGACTCAGGCTGTCGCAGCCGGGTCGAGGGCGCCCCTGTCTCTCCACCCGGCTTGATCGGGAAGGTTCACATGGAGGGTTTCCTCGTCGCGCTGGTGGTCAGCTTCGGCGTCATCTTCGTCGCCGAGCTGGGGGACAAGTCCCAGCTCATGGCCCTGACGTTCGCCACGCGTTTCCGGACGGTGCCGGTGCTCATCGGCATCACCGTCGCCACCGCGATCGTCCACCTGGCCTCGGTGGCCATCGGCGTCGGTCTCAACGCGGCCCTGCCCACGGGCTGGATCTCGCTGATCGCCGGTCTGGCGTTCCTCGGCTTCGGCGCCTGGACGCTGCGGGGCGACAAGTTGACCGAGGAGGAGAAGCGCAAGGCCGAACGCAGCACCAAGTCGGCGATCGTCGCGGTCGGTGTCGCGTTCTTCCTGGCCGAGCTGGGCGACAAGACCATGCTCGCGACCATCACGCTGGCCACCAAGTACGGCTGGTTCGGCACCTGGCTCGGCTCGACGCTGGGCATGGTCGCCGCGGACGCGCTGGCGATCCTGGTGGGCCGCATGCTCGGCCGGCACCTGCCGGAGCGGGCCATCCGCTTCGGCGCGGCCGTGCTGTTCGCCATCTGCGGTCTCTGGCTGATCTTCGAGGCGATCCGGGAGCTGAGCTGAGCCCTCCTCGGATGATCAGGAACCACGACGGTGGGTAAGTACCGGAGGTGACGCCGCGGCGGTGCGACGAGCGCCGCCCGGCCCGCCACCGAATCGGACGACCGGGAGGTTCCGCGCATGAGCAGGCACGACGAGCCCAACGAGTACGGCTTCGCCGGGGGCGCCACGGCGCCGGAGCCGCCGGCCGGCGGTCGCGCGGACGAGCAGGACCGCGCCGAGCAGGTCGCGGTGCCGGGTGACGACCTCACCGAGCCGTTCGCCGACGCGCTGGAGGAGACCGAGGACGAGGGCGCCGACCGGCGCGCCGAGCACCGCCGCTGATCGCCGTGGGGCGGGCGCCCCCCCCCCCCGGGGGCGGGGGGGGGGGGGGGCCCCCGCGGGGGGGGGGGGCGGGGCCGGGGGGGGGCCGCGGCGGGGGGGGGGCCCCCCCCGGGGCGGGGCCCCCCCGCGGGGGGGGACCGCGGGGCGGGGGCCCCCCCGGGGCGCCCCCACCCCCCCCGGTGCGCGCGGGGCGCGGGCCGCGGCCCCGGCGGGCGCCCGGCGCGTTCGGGTCACGCGAGCCGTTCCTGGTAGACGTCCGGGATGCCGTCACCGTCGTCGTCCCGGCTCTCCCGTTCGCTGATCCGCCGGTGGACCCGGTTGCGGCGCAGCAGCACGACGGCGGCCAGGCCGGCGGAGATCAACGAGCCGGCCAGCACCGCCGCCTTGACCCGCGCGTCCTCCGGACTGCCCGGACCGAACGCCAGCTCGCCGATGAGCAGGGACACCGTGAAGCCGATGCCGGCCAGCAGCGCCAGGCCGGCCAGGTCCGCCCAGGTGATCTCCTCGTCCAGCTCGGCGCGGGTGAACCGGGCGAGCAGGAACGTCGAGCCGAACACCCCGATCACCTTGCCGAGCACCAGGCCGCCGGCCACCCCGAGCACCACCGGGTCGCGCGCGACCTCACCCAGGTCGACGTCGACGAGCGAGACCCCGGCGGCGAAGAACGCGAAGACCGGCACGGCGAGGCCGGCGGAGATCGGCCGCCAGCGGTGCTCCAGCCGCTCGGCCAGCCCGGGCTCGCCGTTGCGGCCGGCCAGCACCGGCACGGTGAAGCCGAGCAGCACCCCGGCCACCGTGGCGTGCACGCCGGAGGCGTGCACCAGCACCCAGGCGCTCGCCGCGAGCGGGATCAGCGCCCACCACCAGGTGCGCCGCTGCTGCACCAGCAGCGCGAACACGGCGATCGGCAGCAGCGCGCCGAGCAGCGGCAGTGGCCGGAAGTCGGCGGTGTAGAACACCGCGATGATGGTGATCGCCAGCAGGTCGTCGACCACCGCGAGGGTGAGCAGGAACGCCCGGAGTCCCTGCGGCAGGTATGAGCCGATCACGGCGAGCACGGCCAGCGCGAAGGCGATGTCGGTGGCGGTGGGGATCGCCCAGCCGCGCATCCCCGCGCCGCCGGCGCTCGCCGTCACCGCCAGGTAGATCAACGCCGGCGCCACCATGCCGCCGACCGCGGCGACCACCGGCAACGCGGCCCGCCGGGGGTCGCGCAGGTCACCGGCGACGAACTCGCGCTTGAGCTCCAGCCCGACCACGAAGAAGAAGATCGCCAGCAGCCCGTCGGCGGCCCAGGTGGCGAGGTCGAGGTCGAGGTGCAGCGCCGCGCCACCGGGCCAGGGCACCCAGTCGCCCAGCCCGGCGTACGCCGAGCGCCACAGCGAGTTGGCCCAGACCAGGGCGAGGACCGCGCCGAGCAGCAGCAGCCCGCCGCCGACCGTCTCGGTGCGCAGCACGTCGGCCAGGAAGCGGGCCTCCGGCCAGGAACGGCGGGCCAGCAGGCGGGAGGGGCGGGGAGGGTGTTGAGGCACAGGGTGTCCGTCTCGGGAAAAGGGGTCGGCTGATCACATCGCCGACCAGGCTTCCCGGCACACCGCGGTCAACCCTATCGCCACCGGCGGCCCGGCGGCGAGTCGAACCGGTGCGGGCGCCGCGTCCGCGTGGCGACCGCACCGGTGGGCGGCTCAGCGTTGCCCGGGCAACGCCGGCAGGGCCGAGCCGACCGTCTCGCAGAACGCCGCCATCCGCTTGACCAGTTCTTCCGGGTCGGCGTACGGGTCCAGCCCGCGCACCTCGTCGGGGTCGAGCGGGGGCACCGGCACGTGCGAGATCAACGGGTGCAGCGGGCGGTTGTCCGACTCGTCGGCGCCGAAGAGGTGCTCGTGCAGCTTCTCACCGGTTCGCAGCCCGGTGTAGACGATGTCCACCGGGTGGTCCGCCTCGGCGGCCAGCCGGCGCGCCACGTCGGCGATCCGGACCGGCTCACCCATGTCGAGCACCAGCGCCTCGCCGCCGCGGCCGATCGTGGCGGCCTGCAGGACCAGCTGCACGGCCTCCTGCACGGTCATGAAATAGCGGGTCACGTCGGGGTGGGTGACCGTGATCGGCACGCCGGCCCGGATCTGCGCCTGGAACGCGGTGAGGACGGAGCCCCGGCTGCTGAGCACGTTGCCGAAGCGGACGCTCAGGTAGGTGCCGTCCAACCGCTGGGCCTGGTGGGCGGTGAGCCGCTCGGTGATCCGCTTGGAGTAGCCGAGGACGCTCGTCGGGTTCGCCGCCTTGTCGGTGGAGATGTTGACGAACCGGGCGACGTCCCGGCACGCCTGCAGCACGTTCAGGGTGCCCCAGATGTTGGTCATGATCGCTTCGCCGGGGTGCCGCTGGAGCATGGTCAGGTGCTTCAGCGCGGCCGCGTGGAACACCACGTCGGGCTGCCGGTCGGCGACCACCCGGGCGATGCCCTCGGCGTCGCGGATGTCGGCGAGGATCAGTTCGGGGCCGTCCAGCAGCGCCCGGCCGTGCAGGGACATCTGCAGCGCGTGCAACGCCGACTCGTCCCGGTCGAGCATCATCAGCTCGTCCGGCTCGCACCGGGCGATCTGCCGGCACAGCTCGGAGCCGATCGACCCGCCGGCGCCGGTCACCAGCACCCGACGGCCGGCGAGACCGCCGCGCTCGACGGTCAGCTCGGCCACCCGCTGGGCGCGGCCGAGCAGGTCGGCGAGCTGGAGATCGCGGACGTCCGTCGCGGCGACCGGCCGGTCGAGCAGCTCCCGCACCGGGGGCAGGACCTTGAACGCGGCGCCGGCCTCCAGCGTGCGGGTGCGCACGTCGCGCAGCAGCCCCGCGTCCGAGCAGCTCATCGAGAAGATGACGGTACGGGCCTGGGTGGCGCGGACGACGGCGCCGACCTGCTGGCGCCCGCCGAGCACGCGCAGGCCCTCCAGCCGGAGCCCACGGCTCTCCGGGGCGTCGTCGAGCAGGCCGACCGGCCGGTAGTTGCTCTCCGGGTCGTGCAACAGCGCCCGGACCAGCCGTTCGCTGGCCGCGTCCACGCCGTAGACCAGGCACCGTTCGGCGTGCTGCGCGGCCGGGTGGCGCCGGTCGGCGTGGGCGCGCCACAGACCGCGGCCGGCCGCCATCAGCACCAGCGCGACGGCGCCGCCGACGATCGGGGTGGTCGCCGGGACCGGCCGGTCGGCCCAGGGAAGCACGGCGACGAGCGTGACGACGGCGGCGATGGTGACCCGGCCGGCGAGCCCGCGGGCGTCCCCGGCGCTGCCGATCGGGTGGCGGCCGTAGAGCCGGGACCGGACGAACGTGAGGAGCGCGTAGAGCGCGGCGCAGGCGAGCGCGACGCCGAGCGTCCAGGCGCCTCTGGGGGCGCTCAGCTCGAACTCGTACCGGGTCCAGGCGGCGCTGAGAAAACCGCCGCACCACGCGGCCGTGTCCAGCGTTAACAGGGAGAGGGTGGCGGCGCGATGGGTGATTCGGCGGAGGGGTCGCACGACGTCTTCGGCGGCGGCGGTTTCAGGATCCATGAATTGCCCTCGTGTCCTATCCGGAATACGCAGATTCGGGTCATCTGAGCATGTTGCGTCGTTTAGGTTCTTCTAATCGCCTAACGTGTTGAATGGGCGATTCGATCCTGGCACGACGACTGGTGGTTTTAGGGGGCATTCGTGCAGTTTCATCGGCAGACCGGCGTGTCGCGAGGGGGAGCGTGATGGATGTTCTCGGCTACCTGCGCCTGGTCCGACGCCACTGGTGGATCGTGCTGATCACGGTGATGGTCGCCCTGGGTACCGCAGCCCTGGTGACGGTCCGCACGCCGCCGCGCTACCAGGCCACGGTGACCTTCTTCGTCACCACGCCCAGCCAGGGCGTCACCGACGCCTTCCAGGGCAGCCTCTTCCTGCAGCAGCGGGTGAAGTCCTACGCCGACCTGCTCACCAGCGACCGGCTGGCGCAGAGCGTGGTCGCCGACGCGCCGCTCGGGCTCACCGCGGATCAGGTGCGCGGCCGGATCACCACCGCCGCCAAACCGGAGACGGTGCTGCTCAGCGTCACCTTCACCGACACCGACCAGACCCGGGCGCTGAAGACCACCGAGGCGCTCGCGGCGAAGTTCACCGAGCTGGTCCGGAAGGTGGAGACCCCGGCCGACGGCCAGGCGTCACCGATCAAGATCGAGGTGGTGAGCGGCCCGCGGGTGACCTCGAGCCCGGTCTCGCCGCGACCGGCACGCAACCTGATCCTGGGTGGACTGCTCGGCCTGCTGGCCGGCGCCGGCCTGGCCGTGCTGCGCGGCCTGGCCGACGTGCGGATGCGGGACGCCGTGGCGCTGCAACGGGTGACCGGCAGCCCGCTGCTGGGCGAGATCCCGTTCGAGTCCGGGGCGAAGGCCGCCCCGCTGATCGTCGGCGAAGCGGCCACCTCGGCCCGGGCCGAGGCGGTCCGCAAGCTCCGGACCAACCTGCGCTTCGTCGACGTGCACGAGCCGGCCCGGGTCATCGCGGTCACCAGCGCCCTGCAGGGCGAGGGGAAGACCACCTTGGCCTGCAACACCGCCATCGCGCTTGCCGAGGCGGGCTGGCGGGTGCTGCTCATCGACGCCGACCTGCGCCGCCCGAAGGCCGCCGACTACCTCGGCCTCGACGGCGGGGTCGGACTCACCGACGTCCTCGTGGGCGACGTCCAGGTCGGTGACGTGGTGCAGCGCTGGGGCGAGAAGTCGCTGCTGGTGCTCCCGAGCGGCGCCGCCCCGCCGAACCCGAGCGAGCTGCTCGGCTCCAAGGCGATGGCGGACCTGCTGGTCGCGCTGCGCGAGTCGGCGGACATCGTGATCATCGACACCGCTCCGCTGCTGGCGGTCACCGACGGCGTGGTGGTGGCCGTGCAGGCCGACGGCGCGCTCCTGGTCACCCAGCAGGGGCGTACCTCGCGCAGCCAGGTGGCCGCCGCGGCGCGCTCGCTCAGCTCGGTGTCGGTGCGCCTGCTCGGCTGCGTGCTCAACATGGCCAAGGTCGGCAAGTCGGACGCCTACCAGTACGAGACGTACAAGGTGGTCGTGCCGCCCGCCCCCACCGCGGTGCCCGCGGACCGGGCCGAGGCGACCCGGCGGGGCGCTCAGGCTCCCGTGGGAAACCGGACGCAGGAACTCACGCGGCTGTCGCGATGAGCGCGAACACGGGCCGGATCGACCGTTCGATCTCCTCGGCGCAGCGACGGAAGTCGGCCGGGGAGCCACCGATCGGGTCCCACAGGTCGTCCGCGCCGGGGGCGGCGGGTTGCAGCCGCCCCCGGGCGCGGACGGCCGCGGCCACCGCCGTCCGCACCGGGCTGTCCCCCGTCGTGCCGGCCGGAGCCGCGGCGACGGCGAGCCGGGCGAACTGGTGCAGCGTGAACGTGCGGCCCAGCGCGGCCGGTGCGAGCGCGGTGCAGGCGGAACGCTGCCGACGGGTGGCGGTCAGCACCAGATCGGCCGCGGTGAGGTGCTCCGGACGCAGTCGGCGGGTGCGGAACGCCGTGACGTCCGCGCCGGCCGCGGCGGCCACCTGGACGGCGTACGGATGCATGGCCGCGCCGTCGACCGCGTCGGTGCCGGCGCTGGTCGCCTCCACCGGGAGGCCGGCCAGCAGCCGGCGGGCGATGAACTCGGCCATCGGTGACCGGCACATGTTCGCCTGGCAGACGAAGAGCACTCCGTCGAGCATCTGCACCCCTCTGGTCGGCGCGGTGGCGCCGGGCGGCACCGCGACGGCGTACGTCCGCCGGTCGCGGTCGGTCGCAGAGGGGATGCCGGCATCGTACGCGGCGTCGGCCCCGACCGGCCGGCTGGCCGCGCCGGGAGCGTGACCATGAGAATCGGCATTCTCTCGTACCACTTCCCGCCGGAGCCGGCGTTCATCCCGGGCAGCCTGGCCGAGGAGTTGGCCGCCCGCGGCCACGAGGTGCGCGTGCTCACCGGCTTCCCCGACTATCCCGGCGGCCAGGTCTATCCGGGCTGGCGGCAGCGATGGCGGCACCAGACGCACAGCGAGCGGTTGACCGTCCGCCGGGTGCCCCGGTACGCCGGCGGCGACGGTTCGGCCCGGGCCCGGACCGCCAACTGGCTCTCCTTCGCGGCCAGCGCCGGGCTCGTCGGCCGGCGCTACTTCCGGGACCTCGACGCGCTCTACGTCTTCCAGCTTCCGGCGGTCACGTTCGCGGCGACCGGCCTGCTCCGGCTGCTCGGCCGGGTGCCCACGGTGCTGCACGTGCAGGACGTCTGGGCGGAGGGGGATCCGGCCCGGCCGGGGGAGTCGGGCCGGTGGGCGGGGCGGTTGGACGCCGGCCTGCGCCGGTTGTGCCGGGAGGCGGGCGTGGTCGTGGTCGGCGCGCCGTCCATGCGCGAGCTGGTGCTCGCCGCCGGGGCCGAGCCGGACCGGGTGCGTACGGTGCTGAACTGGACCGACGAGCGCCTGTTCCGGCCGGCCCGACCCGGTCCCGCGGCGTGCCGGCTGGTCCGCCGGGACGACCGTTGCGTGGTGATGCACGCCGGCACGATCGGCGTACGGCAGGGTCTGGAGACCGCGGTCCGGGCGGCGGCCGCGCTGGGGGACCGGATGGACCTGGTCCTGGTCGGCTCGGGGGCTGAGGAACGGCGGGTGCGCGGGCTCGCCGCCGAGCTGGGCGCCGACAACGTCCGGTTCGTCGACCGACTCTCGCCGGCGGACATGCCGCAGTTGTACGCGGCCGCCGACTACCAGCTGGTGATGCAGCGTGACCTGCCGGAGCTGCGCGCGACCGTGCCCGGCAAGTTGCAGGCCGCGCTCTCCTGCGCGGCGCCGGTGGTCGCCTCCGCCGGCGGTGACACCGCGGAGCTGGTGGAGCGGGCTCGCGCGGGGCTCTCCTGCCCGCCCGAGGACTGGGCCGCGCTTGCCGACCGGTTCTGGCTGGCCGCGGCGATCCCGCCGGCCGCCCGGGTCGACATGGGACGCCGGGGCCGCGACGCCTACCTGGGGCAGATGTCGCTGCGGGCCGGTGTGGACCGGGTCGAGGACTCCCTCCGGCAGGTGACAACGATCGGATGAAAACGCGGAAAAGCCCCAAGAAGAGCCATCGACCCATACATACTGTTATCCGAAATGCACACGGCGAATTGTGCCGCAAAGTAGTTTCCTGTCCGGTTAACCCAAAGGGAGAGTGGTGTGACGGAACGTGATGCTCCGCGTCGTCGGCACCGGCGCTCACGGCGGCGCAGGCGGGCCCGGGTCCGCCGGATCCTGCTCGTCGGGCTGGTCGTCGTCTCGGTGCTGCTGACCGCCGGTGGCTGGGTCACGTTCCAGGGCTGGCAGGCCCGCTCCCATCTGGTGAACGCCGCCGGTCTCGCCAAGGACCTCAGCGCCCAGGTCCTGGCCGGCGACGTGGCGAGGGCCCAGCGCACGTTGGCCGCACTGCAGGAGCAGGCCACCGCCGCCCGGGGAGCGACCGGGGACCCGGTCTGGTGGCTCGGCCAGCGGACCCCGTACGCCGGGGACGACCTGACCGCGGTCCGGCAGATCTCGGTCGCGGTCGACGACCTGGCCCGGCTCGCCTTTCCCACCCTGCTCCGGGTCGACCTCGCCTCGCTGGTGCCGTCACAGGGGCGGCTGGACGTGAACCGCCTGCGTGCGGTCTCGGCGGAGGTGTCCAGCGCCGACCAGGCGGTGCGGCAGACCTCGGAGCGGCTGCGGGCGGTGCCGACCGGCGGACTGGTGGCGCAGGTGCGGGACGCGGTCACCGCCCTGCGGGCGGAGCTGGAGCAGTTGGGTGACCTCACCTCGGCCGCCGATCGCGGCGCCCGGCTGCTGCCGCCGTTGCTCGGCGCCGACGGGCCCCGCACCTACCTGATCGTCTCGCAGAACCCGGCCGAGCTGCGCGCCACCGGCGGCATGTTCGGCGCCTACGCCGTGCTGCGGGCGGACGGCGGCCGGATCCGACTGGCCGGGCAGGGCAACGCGAGCCAACTGCGGAACTTCGATCCGCCGCTCAAGGTCGGCCCGGAGACGCGCCGGCTCTGGTCCGACCTGCCCGGCATCTACCCGGCGGACGTGAACCTCAGTCCGGACTTCCCGGCCGCCGCCGCGCTCTACCGCGAGATGGTGCGTCGTCGCACCGGAACCACGGTGGACGGCGTCCTCGCGGTGGACCCGGTGGTGCTGTCCTACCTGCTCGGCGTCATCGGCCCGGTCACCGTGCCGGACGGGCCCGCGTTGGCCGGCAGCACCGCCGTCCGGACGCTGCTGAGCGACTCGTACCGGGACCTGGACGCGGGGGCCCAGGACGCGTTCTTCGCGCGGGCCGCCGCGGGGGTGTTCGAGGCGATGTTCACCAAGACGGTGGACGCCAAGGCACTTCTGACCGTTATGCGCCGCTCGATGCAGGAACGTCGGATATTGTTCTGGAGTGTCCGATCCGAGGAACAGCGTGCGCTGGCCGGCACCCGGCTGGCCGGGCAGCTCCCGGACAAGGACACCGTGCCGACGGTCGGTGTGTTCCTCAACGACGGCAGCGGCGCGAAGCTCGGCTACTACCTCAGGTTCTCGGCCACCCTGACGGTCGGCGACTGCCAGCCGGACGGGCGCCGCGAACTGCGGCTGCGGGTCACGGTGCACTCGACCGCCCCGCGGTCGGGCCTCACCGAGTCGGTCACGGGCCTCGCCCGGTCTGGCGACAAGTACACCGCCCGCACCTTCGTCTCGGTGCACACGCCGAGCGGTGGTGCCGTCCTCACCGGCCGGCTGGACGGGCGGGACACCGCGATGGGCGGCGGGACCGACGGCCGCCGCCAGGTGGCGGTCGCGACCGTCGAGGTGGGACCGGGCCGGACCCGGACGCTCGACGTCACGCTGCTCACCGGCCAGAACGGCGCGGGCACGGCCGATCTGATGCTCACGCCCGCCGTCACCCCGTGGACCACCCAGATAGTCACCGCACCCAGATGTGAACAGTAGGAGGGAACCCATCATGCGGCTATCCCGCATCATCATGGCGCTCACGGTGGGCCTGGCCGTCGCGGCCGCGCCGACCGCGGCCGGCGCGGCGCAGCCGCAGCCCCCGTACGTGCCACCAGGCCCGGCGCTGACCCTGGTCGACCCGACCATCACCCTCGGCGAGACCTTCACCCTGCGGGGTACGGGCTTCGGACCGAACGAGACCGTGTCGATCGACGTCACCATCTCCGCGCTCCCGTTCGCCGCTCCGGCGGAGGGGACCGCGCGGCGCAGCGACGGCAGCACGGTGGCGCTGGCGGCGGTGGCCTACACGCCGAACCAGGCCGCGCCGCAGCCGGCGCCGACGCACTTCACCGTGCAGACGGACGCGAACGGCAACTTCACCGTCACCTACCGCCCGACCCGCACCGGTCGCTACACGTTCACCGCCACCGGTCAGACGTCCGGCCTGACGGCCAGCACGACCGGCACGGTGCTCCCGGTGCGGCCGACCAAGCCGCCGCGCCCGCCGCACCACGGCGGTCACCTGCCCGTCACCGGCGGCAGCATCGGCACGCCGCTGAAGCTCGGTGGCGGCCTCGCCGGCGCCGGCGCGGTGCTGCTGCTGGCCTCCCTGGCCTGGCGCCGCCGTCGCCTCGGCTGACTCGAGGCGAGCCGGGGCGGACCCGGCACATCGTGGGTGCCCGCCGGACCTCGTCCGGCGGGCACCCACGCGTCCCCGGCGCGCCGCACAATGACGTGATGGACTTGACGACGCCGTGGGCTGATCCGGCCGGTCTGCTCACTTTGCCCGGCGGCGCCGTCGTCCGCGGGCGTCGGGTCGCCGCGCCGGCCTCGCCCGCCGACTTCGCCCTGGTGCTGGCGCCCGGGCCGGACCCGGGGTGGCCGGCCCGGCGGATCCGCTGGCCCGACTTCTGGCTCCCGCTGGACCGCGCCGACGCGCTCGACGCGCTGCGCGAGGCGCGGCGCCGCGCCTACGCGGGCCAGCGGGTCGAGGCCGCCTGCCACGGCGGCGTCGGCCGGACCGGCACCGCGCTGGCCGCCCTGGCCGTGCTCGACGGGCTGGACCCCGGGCGGGCGGTGGCCTGGGTGCGGGCGCGCTACCACCCGCGCGCGGTGGAGACGCCGTGGCAGCGGTGGTGGCTGCGCGGCGTCCGGTGACGGCGCCCACGCCGACCACGGCGCGGGACCGCCGGATCGGCGCAGCGTCACCGGCCCGGTGAGCCACGTCGGCACGGTCGCCGCGCTCGGTATGGTGCCTCTTCATGAGAGCCCGGGTCCTGGCCGCCGTCACCGCCGTCACGCTGCTCGTCGTCGGGGCGCCCGCACCGGCGGACGGCGCGCCCGCGGTCGCCGCCGCCCCCGGCGCCGCCGTGCCCTGCCCGCGCCTGCCGGCCCCGAAGGTCTCCCGGCCACCGCGCCCCGTCCCGCCGGCGTCGGTGCCCGAACAGCAGGTGGTGGGCGGCGAGGCGCTGGGCGCACCGGGCCTCGTGACCCCGCCCGGCAGTCCTGCGCCGCCCGCGGTCACCGCCGCCACCTGGCTGGTCGCCGACCTGGACAGCGGCGCCGTGCTGGGCGCCTGCGGCCCGCACGTGTACGGCACGCCGGCGAGCACCCAGAAGCTGCTGCTGGCCGCCACCATGCTGAACCGCCTCGACCCGAAGCAGGTGGCCGTCGCCACCCGCGACGACCTGGACATCGAACCGGGCAGCTCGGCCGTGGGCCTGCTGGTGGGCGGTCGCTATTCGGTCGAGACGCTCTGGCTGGGGTTGCTGTTGCAGTCCGGCAACGACGCGGCGAACATGTTGGCGCGGCTGGGCGCCGGCAGCGCCCGGGCCGGGGTCGCGGAGATGAACGCCGAGGCGCGCCGGCTCGGCGCGTTGCAGACCCATGCCGTGACGCCGTCCGGCCTGGACGGTCCGGGACAGTTCACCAGCGCGTACGACCTGGCGTTGATCGCCCGGGCCTGCTTCGCCGACCCCCGCTTCGGCCGGTACGCGTTGACCGAGCGGGCCCAGATCCCGGCCCAGCCCGCGCTGAAGAAGGGCGGGTTCCAGATCCAGAACGAGAACCAGCTGATCTACCGCTATCCCGGGGCGCTCGGCGGCAAGACCGGCTTCACCGAACTGGCCCGGCACAGCTACGTCGGCGCCGCCCAGCGCGGCGGGCGCCGGCTGGTGGTCACGCTGCTCGGCGCCGAGGCCCGGCCGGTACGCGGTTGGCAGCAGGGCGCGCAGTTGCTCGACTGGGGTTTCTCACTGCCCCGGGAGGCCTCGGTCGGCAAGCTGGTGGAGCCGGGCGAGCTGGACGCCGCGAAGGACGGGCCGGCGGGGAAGGCCCCCGTGGCCGCCGCGCCCGCCCGCCCCGAGCCGGCGCCGTGGCGAGGGCCGGGTGGGACCGCGCTGCGCCGGATGGCCGACGGGGACTGGCAGATCATCGTGCCCGTCGCCGGGCTCCTGGCGCTCACCGTCGGCGGGGTGGCGGCGGTGCTCGCCGCCCGCCGGGGCCGGGCCCGCCGGCGCGGTCGCCGCCGCGCCTGACCGCGCCGGCCCGTCCCTTCCGGCCCGCGCGTGGGAGCGTGGCCGGGATCTTCCGGGGCCGGCCGCGTGGACGTCGTCAGCGGGGGTATGCGCCGCGCATGGAGCACCCGGGACGGATCGTGGTGGTCTCCGCGGACATCGGCGCCGGACACGACCGGGCCGCCGACGAACTGGCGGCGCGGCTGCGCGGCCAGGGCTTCGAGGTGGACCGACTGAACCTCCTGCACCTGCTGCCCGGTCCGGTGCACCGGGCGGTGCGGGAGACGTACCGGGGGGTGCTGCACCGGCTCCCCTGGGGTTACCACCTGCTGTTCCGGCTCACCAGCCGGTCGCGGGCGTCGGTGCGCGCCATCCGCGTGCTGCTGCGCCCGTTCCGCGCCCGGATCCGCCGCCGCATCCCGCCGGACACGCGGGCGGTGGTGAGCACCTACCCGTTCGCCAACCAGCTCCTCGGGCCGCTGCGACTTCGCGGGCGTCTCCGCGTCCCGGTTCTCACCTACGTGACCGATCTCGTCGTGCACCCGACCTGGCTGGCGCCGGGCGTGGACGTCTACTGCACGGTCCGGCACGCCGAGCTGCGCCGGCCCGGCGGAGTCGACGTGGCGCTCGTCGAGCCGCTGGTGTCGCGGGCGTTCGCCGGTGGGGACGCGGTCGACCGGCGGCGGGTCCGGGAGCGGTTCGGGCTGCCGCCGGACGGGGTGCTCGCCCTGATCGTGGCCGGCTCCTGGGGCGTCGGTGAGGTGGCGGCCACGACCGCGGAGGTGAGGTCCACCGGGGTCTGCCCGGTGGTGGTCTGCGGCCGGAACCGGACGCTGTACCGGCGGTTGAGTGCCGACGGGCGGCACGTGTTGGGCTGGGTGGACGACATGCCGGCGCTGATGCGCGCCGTCGACGTGGTGGTGGAGAACGCCGGCGGGTTGACCTGTCAGGAGGCGCTCGCCGCCGGAGTGCCGGTGGTCACCTACCGTCCCCTGCCGGGGCACGGCAGGGCGAACGCCGCCATCCTGGCCCGGTCCGGCCTCACCCGCTGGGCCGCCACCCCCGAACAGCTCGGGCCGGTGCTCGCGGCGGTGATCGGCGCCGGCCCGCCGGCCGCTCCGGGGGACGGCCCGACTCCCGAGGACCCGGCCGGGCTGGTCGCCGACGCCGCCCGCCGGGCCGCCGCCCCCGCGGGCCCGGCGGAGCCGGAGCGCCGCTCGCTGCTCGACCCGGTCGGTGACGCGGTGGCCGTCGTCGCCGCGCTGCTCCAGTCGACCGGCGGCCTACGGTGAGGCCCGCCGCGCTGGCCCGGGTCGCGGCGGTGGCGCTGCCGGTGTTCCAGGTGGCGCCGGCGGTGACCGCGCTGCCGGCGCTCCGGCGGCGCCTGCTGCCCGGCCTGCACGGCCTCGGGCCGCCCGACCGGGTCGCGTTGACCTTCGACGACGGTCCGGACCCGGAGTCCACCCCCCACTTCCTGGACGTGCTCGCCGCGCACCGGATCCGGGCCACCTTCTTCGTGCTCGGCGCGATGCTGCGCCGGCACCCGGACCTGGGTCGCCGGCTGGTCGCCGCCGGCCACGAGGTGGCCCTGCACGGCTGGGCGCACGACAACCTGCTGCTGCGCGGACCGGCCGGCACCGTCCGCGACCTGACCCGGGCGTACGACCTGGTCGCGGACGTGACCGGCCGGCCGCCGGCGTTCCTGCGCCCGCCGTACGGGGTGCTGACCGGCGCGACCCTGCTGGCTGCCCGGCGGCTGCGCCTGCGCCCGGTGCTGTGGAGCTGCTGGGGTCGGGACTGGACCGCGTCGGCGACCGGGGACAGCGTCCGGCGGCGGGTGCTGGCCGGCCTGCACGGCGGCGGCACCATCCTGCTGCACGACTCCTCCGGCGCCGCCGAGCCGGGCGCCTGGCGGGCCGCGCTCGCCGCGTTGCCGGGGCTGATCGCGGAGTGCCGCCGGCGCGGGTGGCAGGTCGGCCCGCTCGCCGCCCACCGCCTCACCGCGCGCTGACCGGGGAGCGCGGCAGCGTACCCCGGGGCACCCGGTCCGGGACGCGAATCCCGGAGCCGGCGACCCGTTCGGGTCGGCGTGGCTAGCGTGCGGGTCATGAGGACCTGGGGACCGTCCGTGGCGCTGGCCGCCGCCCTGCTCCTGCCGTTGTCGCTGCCGGCGACGCCCGCCGCGGCGGGGACGCGGCCCGGCGCCGGGCCGGCCCGCCGGCTGCCGGGCGGCGCGCCGCCCTGCCCGAACGTGCCGGCCCCGGCGACCCGCCCACCGCAGCCCCCACCGGCGCCCGATCCGGCCGCCCGCTCGATCGGCGGCGCCGCGCTGGACACCACCGGACTCGTCGTCCCGCCGGTGGCGACCGCGCCGCCGCCGGTGACCGCGACCTCGTGGCTGGTCGCGGACCTGGACACCGGCGCGGTGCTCGGGGGCTGCGGCCCGCACGAGTACGGCGTCCCGGCCAGCGTGCAGAAGCTGCTGCTGACCGCGACCATGCTGCCCAGGCTGGATCCGAACCGGGAGGTGACCGTGACCGCCGGGGACGTGGCGATCGAGCCGGGCAGCTCGGCGGTCGGGCTGGCCGAGGGCGGGCGCTACCGGATCGAGACGGTCTGGCTGGGCCTGCTGCTGAAGTCGGGCAACGAGGCGGCCAACACCCTGGCCCGACTCGGTGGCGGTCCGGACGGGCTGGCCGGTGGCGTGCGGGCGATGAACGCGGAGGCCCAGCACCTCGGGGCTCGGCAGACGCATGCGGTGACGCCGTCCGGTCTGGACGGTGCCGGGCAGTTCACCAGCGCGTACGACCTGGCGTTGATCGCCCGGGCGTGCTTCCACGAGCCGGCCTTCCGCCGCTACACCGCCACCCGGACCGCACAGGTGCCGGCCCAGCCGGCGCTGCATGAGAAGGCCTTCCAGATCCAGAACGACAACATGCTGCTGGACCACTATCCGGGCGCGATCGGCGGCAAGACCGGCTTCACCGACCTGGCCCGGCACACCTACGTCGGCGCCGCCGAGCGCGGCGGACGGCGGCTGGTGGTGACCCTGCTCGGCGCGGAGATCCCCACTCAGCGGGGCTGGCAGCAGGGCGCGGCGCTGCTGGACTGGGGCTTCGGGCTGCCCCGGGGCGCGACGGTGGGCCGGCTGGTGGAGCCGGGCGAGCTGGACCGGTCGCCGGCGCCCGCGAACGGGGCGTCGGCCCTGGCCCGACACGCCGATCTGGGCGCCGGCGCGGCGGCTCCCGGCACCCGCCCGGGCGCCGGGCTGTCGGTCGCGCTGGGTGTGGTGCTGGTGGCCGGGGGAGCGGTACTGCTGGCCCGGCGGCGCCGGCACGCCGCGGCGGCGGCCACGTCGACCGGCCCGGTCCTACGGGAGTCGAAGTTTCCGGAAGGCAACTGAGAAACGACCGGTCCGGCTACCCGCCGGCGGGGGCCGCGGTGCTGTCCCGCACCACCAACTCGGTGGCCAGCTCGATCCGGGGCGACTCGATCTCCTCGCCCTGGGCCAGCCGCAGCACGGTGCGGGCGGCGAGCCGTCCCATCTCCACCAGCGGCTGGCGCACCGTGGTCAGCGGCGGTGAGGCCCACCGGGCCTCCGGCAGGTCGTCGAAGCCCACCACGGAGACGTCGTCGGCGACCCGCAACCCGCGCCGGCGCACCGCCTCGTAGACCCCGAAGGCCATCTGGTCGCTGGCCGCGAAGATCGCCGTGGGCGGGTCGTCGAGGTCGAGCAGCGCGCCGCCGGCCGTGTAGCCGGAGGCGTGGTAGAAGTCGCCGGGGTGGACCAGCCGGTCGTCGGCCGGCACCCCGGCCGCTGCCAGCGCGGCCCGGTAGCCGTCCAGTCGGGCGCGGCTGCACAGCAGGTGCGGCGGGCCGGCGACGAAGCCGATCCGCTGGTGACCCAGCTTCAGCAGGTGTTCGGTGGCGGACAGGCCGCCGGTCCAGTTGGTGGCGCCGATCGCCGGCACGTCCGTTCCGGCGACCCCGGCATCCGGGTCCACCACGACGACCGGCACGTTGAGCCGGCGCAGCTGCGCCTGCACCGCCGGACTCAGGTGCGAGGTCACCACGATCACCCCGTCCGAGGCACGGGCGCGCAGGTTGTGCAGCCACTGCCGGGTGGAGCTGGACTCCCGGTGCACGGCCGAGATCACCACACCGACCCCGGCGGCGTGGCCGACGTCCTCCACGCCGCGAATGATCTCCACGGCCCAGGGGCTGTCCAGGTCGTTGAAGACCAGGTCGACCAGGTCCGCCCGGCGCACCGTGCGGCTGCCGCGACGCCGGTAGCCGTGGTGGCGCAGCAGCTTCTCGACCCGCTCCCGGGTGTCGGGGGCGACGTCGGAGCGCCCGTTGAGCACCCGCGACACGGTCGGCACGGAGACGCCGGCCTCCCGTGCGATCGCGGTGATGGTCACCCTGCGCTCGTCGTCCCCGCTCACCCGTGTTCCCTTCGCCGGCTGCCGGAACCGACCGGAAAACCGTTCCGCCCCACGGACATCTTGCCGTACGCCGAGGGCTTGACGACAGGTCGGTCCGGTCCTAGCGTTCGGACAAGTTACGGAAACCTTCCGGAAATGTGCCGGATGCCGGGCGCGGCGACGCGTCACGGCCGGCCCACGGAGCGACCAGGAAGCCGAGGCGTGTTCACCGACCTGCCCGAGGCGGAACTCCGCCAACACCGCAGCGACCTGTGCGAACCGTCCGACTTCGACGCTTTCTGGGCCGACACGCTGGCCGAGGCGCGCTCCTGCGGCGACCCGGTCGCGGCGACCCCGGTCTGCACCCCGCTGTCGGCGGTGGACGTCTTCGACGTGACGTTCCCCGGGTTCGCCGGGCAGCCGGTCCGGGCGTGGCTGCGGGTGCCGCGCGGCGCGTCCGGACCGCTGCCGACCGTCGTGCAGTACGTCGGCTACGGCGGCGGGCGCGGCCACCCGCTGGAGAACCTGCTCTGGTCCGCCGCCGGCTTCGCCCACCTTCAGATGGACACTCGCGGCCAGGGCTCCGGGTGGAGCCGCGGCGACACGCCCGACGTGGCGGCGGCCGGGCCGCAGGCGCCCGGGATGACCACCCGGGGCGTCGAGGACCCTCGCCGCTACTACTACCGGCGCTTCCTCACCGACGCGGTCCGGGCCGTCGACGCGGTCGGTGACCTGCCGGCCGTCGACCCGGGCCGGGTCGCCGTGCTCGGCCACAGCCAGGGCGGGGCCGCGGCGCTGGCCGCCGCCGCGTTGGCGCCCCGGGTCCGGGCAGCGGTGGTGCACGTGCCGTTCCTCTGCGACGTGCCGCGCGCGGTCACGCTCACCGACTCGGCGCCGTACCGGGAGATCCGGGACTACCTGGCCGTGCACCGGGACCGGGAGGAGCAGGTGCTGCGCACGCTCTCCTACGTCGACGGGGTCGCCTTCGCCCGGCGCGCCGCCGTGCCCGCCCGCTTCTCCGTCGCGTTGATGGACGAGATCGTTCCACCGTCGACCGTCTACGCCGCCTACCACGACTACCGGGGTGAGAAGGAGTTGACGGTGTGGCGCTTCAACGGCCACGAGGCGGGCGGCATCGACGACGACGCCGCCGCGGTCGACTTCCTCCGCGCGGCGCTCGGGTAAGGAGGGGCCCCTTGTTAACAGACGTCTGTTCACAAGGGGCCCCTCCTTACCCCGTGGTAGACACGGCAGCGTGCGCAGACGTACGGCAGCGGTCCTGGTCGTGGCGGTCGCGGCCCTCACCGCCGCCTGCCAGCGACCCGCGCCGCGCCCGGCGCCGTCGCCGACCCCGACCGGGCCGCGCGCCCCGGCCGACATCGTCGACCTGGCCACCGTCGACCCGGGCGTGCGCACCGACATCCGGTACGCCACGGCGCACAACTTCGTCGGCCGGCCGATCGACGGCTACCCCGAGCCGCTCTGCCTGCTCACCCGGCGGGCGGCCGAGGCGCTGCACCGGGTGCAGGCCGCCGCGCTGGCCCGGGGACGAAGCCTGAAGGTGTACGACTGCTACCGCCCGCAACGCGCGGTGAACGAGTTCGTCGCCTGGGCGAAGCGCCCGGCGGAGCAGCAGATGAAGGCGGAGTTCTATCCGGACCTGCCGAAGGACCGGCTCTTCGCCGACGGTTACATCGGCGCGCCCACCGCGCACAGCCGGGCCAGCACGGTCGACCTGACCCTGGTGCCGGTGCCCACCCCGGCGCAGCCCGGCTACCCGCCCGGTGCATCCCTGCTGCCCTGCACCGCCCCCGCCGGCCACCGCTTCGCCGACAACTCGGTCGACATGGGCACCGGGTTCGACTGCTTCGACCCGCGCGCGCACACCGCCGACGCACGGCTCACCGGCGCCGCCCGGGCGAACCGGGAGCTGCTGAAACGGCTGATGACCGGGCAGGGTTTCGAGAACTACCCGCGTGAGTGGTGGCACTACCGGTACGTGGACGAGCCGTACCCGGCCACCTGGTTCGACTTCCCGGTGGCCCGCTCCTCGCTGCGGTAACGCGTTTGCGCCATGATCCACAAGGGTTACGCTCCCGGTGATCGAACACCTGCCGGAAGGATCCTCCGTGGAGAACGAACGGATCGGCCCGCCGCTGCTGGCCGGCGAGCGGGAGACGCTGCGCGCGTTCCTCGACTTCCACCGGGCCACCCTGGCCCTCAAGTGCGAAGGGCTGACCGACGAGCAGCTGCGCCGGCGGTCCTCGCCGCCGTCGACGCTGTCCCTGCTCGGCCTGGTCCGGCACATGGCCGAGGTGGAACGCACCTGGTTCCGCCGCGTCATCGCCGCCGAGGACGTGCCGCTGGTCTGGTCGGACAGCGGCGACTTCCAGGTGGCGTACGACGCGCGCGAGGCCGACCGCGCGGAGGCGTTCGAGGCGTGGCGGCGGGAGGTCGAGCACGCCCGCCGGATCGAGCGGGAGGCCGAGTCGCTCGACGTGACCGGCCACCAGGCCCGCTGGGGCGAGGACGTCTCGCTGCGCCTGGTGATGCTGCACATGCTGCACGAGTACGCCCGGCACAACGGCCACGCCGACCTGCTCCGCGAGGCGATCGACGGCACCGTCGGCGTGTAGGGCGGGGCCCCTGTCAACGCCTCCGGCAGAGGAGAGGCCCCCTTCTGACACGTCGATCATGGGGTGCGGGACCGAGGTCCCGCGCGCCGGGCCCTCCGGCCCTGCCACCCGTCCGCCCGCGGGAGAAGCGTGGGGGGTGACAACGGCGTGAGGAGGAGCCATGAAGGCACTCGTGTACGGCGGGCCGGGCGAGAAGTCCTGGTCCGAGATCCCGGATCCCACCATCGCCGGCCCTCGCGACGCGATCGTGCGGGTCGACGCGGTCACCATCTGCGGCACCGACCTGCACATCCTCGGCGGCGACGTGCCCGAGGTCCAGCCGGGCCGGGTGCTCGGCCACGAGGCGGTCGGCACGGTCGTGGCGGTCGGCGACGGCGTCGCCAACCTCACCCCCGGCGACCGGGTCCTCGCCTCCTGCATCTCCGCGTGCGGCGTCTGCCGTTACTGCCGCGACGGCGTCTACGGGCAGTGCCTCGGCGGCGGCGGGTGGATCCTCGGGCACACCGTCGACGGCGTGCAGGCCGAGTACGCCCGCATCCCGTTCGCCGACCTGTCCACCTACCGGCTGCCGGAGAGCGTCTCCGACGAGGCGGCCGTGCTGCTGGCCGACATCCTGCCCACCTCGTACGAGGTCGGCGTGCTCAACGGCGGGGTACGGCCCGGCGACACCGTCGTGGTGGTCGGCGCCGGCCCGATCGGCCTGGCCGCGATCCAGACCGCCCGGCTCTTCTCGCCCACCCACGTGATCGCCGTCGACAAGGCGCGCAGCCGGCTCGACGCGGCCAAGCGGTTCGGCGCCGACCTGACCGTGCTCGCCGACGACGACCCGCTCGACGCGGTCCGCTCGGTCACCGGCGGGCTCGGCGCGGACGTGGCGATCGAGGCGGTCGGCGTGCCGACCAGCTTCGAGCTGTGCACCGAGCTGGTCCGCCCCGGCGGCCGGGTCGCGAACATCGGCGTGCACGGCGCGCCGGCCACGCTGCACCTGGAGCGGCTCTGGATCCGCGACGTCACCATCACCACCGGCCTGGTCGACACCCGCACCACGCCCAAGCTGCTGGACATGCTGGTCGCCGGTCAGCTCGACACCGCGCACATGGTGACCCACCGGTACCCGCTGGAGGAGATCGTCGAGGCGTACGACGTGTTCGCCCGGGCGGCCGAGACCGGCGCGCTCAAGGTCGTGCTCACCCGCTGAGGTGTTAAGCGGGGCCCCCTCCTATACCCGGGGGCCCCGCCTTACACCCGCAGCGGCAGCCAGGCCAGCACGTCGGCGATGCGCGCGTCCCAGTACGCCCAGTCGTGGTCGCCGGGGCCGAAGTCGACGGTCAGCGGCCGGCCGTACCGCCGCGCGGTGTCGACGAACCGCACGCTGTCCTCGTACAGGAAGTCCTCGGTGCCGCAGGCGACGTAGAGCGACGGCAGGTCGTCGCCGGCCCGCTCCAGCAGCGCCACGGTGTCGTCCTCGTCCGGCGGCGGACGGTCGCCCCAGACCGTGTGCCAGACCGCCGGGTCGACCGGGCTGGACGGGTGGTGGCGTCGCCGCACCACGTCGAGCGCCCCGGAGAGGCTGGCCGCCGCGGCGAACCGGTCGGGGTGGCGCAGCGCCCACTTCACCGCGCCGTAGCCGCCCATCGACAGGCCGGCGACGAAGGTGTCCTCCCGCCGGGTGGAGAGGCGGAAGAACGACGGTCGGGCAGCAGCACGGTCATCGAGGTGCCCATGCCGAGCGCCTCGGAGAAGAAGTCACAGCGGATCCGAGCCATGAACCGGCAGCGTACCCCGGCCCGATCGGGGGTGGATGGACCGTTCCTATTGCCGCGGGCCACCCGGGCGGGACAGGATGGGCGTGCGTGCCGGAAACCTGTTCGTAACCTGCACGCTGCTGGTCTCTGTCACGAGGAAGTGGGAGTCAGGCATGAGCGACGTCTCGGCGGCACTGGGTGTGCGCCTCTACCCGGATCTGGTCGAGCCCGGCGGCCTGGCTCCCGCGCTCGCGCAGACCGCGACCGCCCAGCAGCTCGACGTCGGTCAGGTGACCGCTCCCGAGCAGGGCCGCAGCCGGTTCACCTGCGCCGAGCTGACCTCCGAGCGCGGCGTGGTCTGCGTCAGCCTCGGCTCGCAGGCCCGCTACTTCATGATCGACCTGCGGGTCGACGGCGAGGTCGAGGCCCGCGGCGACGCCACCGACCTGCTCCAGGTCGCGCAGGTGGCCGACGCCTGGCGGGCCGGCACCACGCTCGCCGAACTCACCGCGCGTTTCCCGTTCATGGAGCAGATGAAGCGCCACCCGGTGACGCAGGCGGGCTAGGCAGGTCCGGGGTAAAGGAGCGGCGCTGCGCCGATGACCGCTTCCGCGTCGCCTCCGCTGCTCCGGCCCCGCGCGCTGGCACCGGGGGATCTCGTCGTCACGTCCAGGCGATCGCCGCCGACCCCAAGCCGATCCTCGGCTACAGCGACATCTCGCTGCTGCACCTGGTGCTCCACGGGCGCGTCACCGACGCTGCCCGAGATCGTCCTCGACGTTCTCGGCGATCGGGACATCCCGGTGCTGGGCAACGTCGAGTTCGGGCACGCCGGCCCGAACCTGCCGATGCCGGTCGGCATCCGCGTCGCCCTGGACGCGGGGCAACGCACGCTCGCGCTGCTCGAACCGGCGGTCCGGGCCGCCTACGGGTGACTGAGGCCGACCGCCGCCGTCAGGCGCGCCACGCCGGCGGACGCCGGGCCGTCCCGAGCCAGCTCGGCGATCACGGTACGCGTCAGCGGCCGCATCCGGACCTCCTCCGGCGCGATCCGGTCGGCGTCGGTCAGGGCGCGGCCGGCCCGCAGCAGGTCACCAACCTGAAGGTACGCCCGCGCGGCGTCGACCAGGTACGCGGCGCGGTGCTCGGGGCTCAGCCGTAGCCAGCCGTCGGCCCGGACGGCCACCTCGTGCCGGGTGACCGCCTCGGCGCCGTCGCCGAGTTCGACGGCCGCCGCCACGCGCGCCGCCCGTACGTGCGCCGGGCCGAACCCGCCGCCGTGCCCGGGTGCGCCGCGTACGACCTGATCGGCGAGTTCGGCGGCCAGGTCGAGCCACTCCGCCGCGCGGCGCGCATCCCCGCCGGCCGCTGCGGCGAGAGCCGCCTCCACCCAGAGCGTCCCGCCGAGCGCCAGGTCGACCGGCGTACGCTCCCGTCCCTGCCCCGGGGTGATCCGCTCCGCGACGGCGGTCGTCGCCGTCATCGCGAGCCGCGCCCGGCCGGCGACCCGCAGCGCCTGGCCCAGCGGTACCACCGCGACCGCGGTCCACCTCGGATCACCGGCCGCCGCCGCCACGGCTCGGTCGGCGGCCAGCCATGCCACGTCCGGCTCACCGAGCTTCACCAGCACCGACGACGTGATCCGGTAGACCCGCACCAGCAGACCCGTCGCGTGCTGGCTCCTGCCGGCGGCGTGTGCGGACCGGGTGGTGTCGAGCAGGCCAGGGATCAGGCGTACCAGCTGCGAGTAGCGCGCGTGCCGGTACGCCGAGCGCGCGTGGTCGACCCGCCGGCCGAGATCGTCCGTCGACGACTCGATGGACACGTCGTACCGGGCGAGCGCCGCCCGTATGCCGTCCACACCGTCGCCGCCGCTCACCGGCGGCTGCACCTCCCGACCCAGCAGCGCTGCCAGGTCCACGCGCAGCACCCGGGCCAGTTCCTCGATGACGGAGAACCGATCCAGGGCCCGTACGCCGCGCTCCACCTTGTCGACCCAGCTCTTCGACTTGCCCAACCGGTCGGCGAGCATCTGCTGGGTCATCCGCCGCCGGATCCGCCACTGCGCGACACGGCGGCCGACCGGCACCTCATCCCTGGTCACGACGCCGCCGCTCGGGCACCGCCCGGGTGGTCTCCTCAACCGGTATCCGGTCCGCCTCGGCCTGCGCGAGGAGGCGCTGTCGTGCCGCCTCCCGCTCGGCCGCCTGGATCTGCTCGCCCCGGCTCTCGGCAGGCTTCCGTCGTGCACCGCTCATCTGAGTCCTCCTCGGCCGGGGCGCGGTGACGGCCTGGGAAGACCCACCACCACCGCGCTGAGTGAAGGACGGCCTGCCGCAGTCGTGGTGCTGGTCCGACAGCCAAGCCGTGGCTCTCACGGTGCGTGACGGCGAGGTGACAGTCGAGCAGTGGCGCGTCCGCTATCTACGTGCGGACAACGCGGCGGAGGCGGCCTCGGCCTGGGTGATGAGCGTGAGGGTGCGGGTGGCGCGCCCCAGATCGTGCACGCGCTCGTAGACGGCCGACGCCTCGTCGACCTCTCCGGTGTCTGCCAACGCCGCCGCAAGACGCAGCAGGTAGGGCCCCGTCCAGGCGGCGCCGGACGAATCTGCGGCCAAACCGGCCAGCCCCAGCCGCAGGTACTCGATCGCCTGGGCGTCGCGGCCGAGTAGCCGACAGGCGAGTCCACGCTGCATGGTGAGGTAGGCGGAAGAGTGGAAGTAGATCCACGGCGGTTCCCGGTGGGGTGCCCGACCAGCCGCATCGTTGAGTTCGACAGCCCGGTCGAGCAGGCTGACGACGGCGCGCGCCTCGCCGATCAGGGCGTGTCCCCGCGCCTGCTGCTGGGTTGCGATCGCGCGTACGCCAGGGCTGGCCGCCTGCCGGGCCGCTGCTGCCGAGAGGTCGATCAGTGCCTGCGGCCGCCGTTCCGACCAGGCGAGGTGTCCCCGCATGCTGAGGATGGTGGCGATCATGTCCACGTTGCCGGCCTCGTTTCCCCAGGCCAGCGCGGTGTCGTACCAGCGGGCGGCGAGACGACGCTGCTCGCTCGCCGCGTACAGCCACCCGCCGAACTGTGCCCACTGCGCGGCGACGTCGGCCACTCGCGCCCGCAGCCGGTCGGGCGTCTCGGCGACGAGCGTGGTCACCATGCCCAGTTGCGCTCGAACGGTGGGCAGCAGCGACGCCGCGCCGAGACTGTCCTCGAGTCGTCGGTGCGCGGCGAGCGATTTGGCCAACGCGTGCAGGGTCGCGGAGTCGACGAGACGGGGATGCTGGGCGACATGGGCCAACCGCTGCGGATCGATCACCGTCGGAGACGGGAGCACCAGGGAGAGCAGGAGGCCGCTCGCCGTGAGCGCTTCGTCCAGCCGCCCGGCCAGGTCGGCGGTCGGCTGACGCCTCCCCGTCTCCAGGTCGTGCAGGTGACCCCGGCTGGAGAGCACGAGCGGGGCGAGTTGCCGCAGTGAGAGGCCCGCCGAGGCGCGGAGCCGGCGCAGCTCGGAGCCGAACCGGCCATCGGACATGGGCGGCATGGCGTGCTCCTCGACTCGTCGAAGCGGTAGCAGCCCGGCCGGGTGACCGTCGGCCGACACTTCGGACGGTACACCGGGGATCACAGTTGGTCAGACCGGCGCTCTCGCTGTCGAGTCTGGCCGGTGCGGTCGACCGTCGGCCTATGCGGTGGTCACGCGCTCGGCGTCGCTGCGCACCACACAGAACTCGTTGCCCTCCAGGTCGGCCATCACGACCCAGCCGCTGCCGTCCGGATGCCGCTGGTCGGTGACGACGGTGGCGCCGAGTGCGCCGACCCGCTCGACCTCCCGATCGCGTGGCCCGTCGGGCTGCAGGCAGACGTGCACCCGGTTCTTGACGGTCTTCGGCTCAGGTACGCGCTGGAAGTACAGCCTGCTGCCTCCCGTGGGCTCGATGACCACATCCTCGTCGTCGGGCTCGAAGTCGGGGTCGACCGGGCATTCGAAGACCTTGGCCCAGAAGTGCGCCAGTTCGTACGGGTCGGCGCAGTCGAACGCGATGTTCCGGATGACGGTCCCCATTCGGCCAGCTTGATGCCTGCCCGGCGCGAAGGTCAACTCCGCCGGTGGTTCTGCGCGGCGGGGGACGGAGGGACAGCCGCGAATATCCTGTTGCCGCCCTGATCGCGGCCCCCGTACCGTGAGCGGGCAACGTCAGCCCGATCCACCGAGGAGCACGCCGTGTCGCAGCAGAATCGCATCCGAGCCGAGCGGCTCTCGCCGCGCGCCGGTGCCCTGCTGTCCGAAGCGGGCCCGGGCCGCCGGGAGTGGCGGTCGCAATCAGGGTGGTGGCGCGTCTAGCGCCGGCGCGACGATCTCGCGCGAACCGCCCGCCCCCAGACCGGAGCCGGGCGGTTTTTCGTCTGCCCGGCACGGGCCGGTTGAGCAGACGGGTACTTTGCGCGAGCGGCTACCGGCCTACACCACGAGCAAGGAGACGACGATGGGTTTCACCCCGCTGGCCGGTACCCGGGCGCCGGTCCGGGTCTGGACCGACCCGTACGCGATCGAGGCGCAGGCGGCCCGGCAGCTGCGCAACATCGGCGCGCTGCCCTGGGTGCAGGGCGTCGCGGTGATGCCGGACGTGCACTTCGGCAAGGGCGCGACCGTCGGGTCGGTGATCGCCATGCGGCAGGCCGTGTCGCCGGCGGCGGTCGGCGTCGACATCGGTTGCGGCATGTCCGCGGTGCGTACCTCGCTCACGGCCGCCGACCTGCCCGACGACCTCGGGCCGCTGCGGTCCGCGATCGAGGCGACCATCCCGGTCGGCTTCGCGATGCGCGACGACGCGGTCGACCCGCGCCGGGTACGCGGGCTGGAGCAGGCCGGCTGGGACGAGTTCTGGCGGCGGTTCGGCACGCTCGACCGGAAGGTGGCGCAGCTGGAGACGCGGGCGCGGCGTCAGCTCGGCACGCTCGGCGGCGGCAACCACTTCATCGAGGTCTGCCTGGAGCAGGGTGGGCCGGACGACGGGCGGGTCTGGCTGATGCTGCACTCCGGTTCCCGCAACATCGGCAAGGAGCTGGCGGAGCGGCACATGGCGGTGGCGCGCGGGCTGCCGCACAACACCGACCTGCCCGACCGTGATCTCGCGGTGTTCCTCGCCGGCACGCCGGAGATGGACGCCTACCGGCGGGACCTGTGGTGGGCGCAGGAGTACGCGCGGCGCAACCGGGCGGTCATGCTGGCCCTGCTCGGCCAGGTGGTCCGCGACGCGTTCCCGCAGGTCGGCTACGACGAGCCGATCTCCTGCCACCACAACTACGTGGCCGAGGAGAGCTACGACGGGGTGGACGTGCTGGTCACCCGGAAGGGGGCGATCCGGGCCGGCGCGGGCGACCTCGGCATCATCCCGGGATCGATGGGCACCGGCTCGTACATCGTGCGCGGGCGGGGCAACGTCGACGCGTACTGCTCGGCGTCGCACGGCGCGGGGCGGCGGATGTCGCGGGGGCAGGCGAAGCGGACGTACAGCACCGCCGACCTGGCCGCGCAGACGGCCGGCGTGGAGTGCCGCAAGGACGCCGGGGTGGTGGACGAGATCCCCGGCGCCTACAAGGACATCACCGAGGTGATGGCCCAGCAGGAGGACCTGGTCGAGGTGGTCGCCCACCTCAAGCAGGTCGTCTGCGTGAAGGGCTGAGGCGGGGCCGGCGTCGAGGGGGCGCCGGCCCTACCGGGCGCGGCGGACGGCGACCGCGCCGATGTGTTTCAGCGGTCCTCCCCGTCGTCGACCCACTCGAGCAGGTCACCCGGTTGGCAGTCGAGGACCCGGCACATGGCCTCCAAAGTGCTGAAGCGGACGGCCTTGGCGCGGCCGTTCTTCAGCACCGCGACGTTGGCCGGGGTGAGCCCGACGCGCTCGGCGAACTCGCCGACGCTCATCTTGCGCCGGGCCAGCTCGACGTCGATGCGCACGACGATGGGCATCAGATCACCGCTTCCATGTCGGTGCGCAGCGTGGTGGCCTGCCGCAGCAGCGTACGCATCACGACCATCAGCAGCCCGAGCACGCTGACGCCGGTGGTGAGCAGGAAGAGCAGCAGCGGCAGGCCGGGGTCGTCGGCGTTGAACCCGACCCAGAGGAAGACGGCCACCAGGCTCACCCAGCCGGCGGCGACCGCCCAGACGATGCCGTCGACCCAGGCCAGCGACGCCTCGGTGAAGATGCGGTCGGTGCGGACCAGGGTGAGCAGCTGCCAGGTGCACACGATCACCACCTGCACGCAGAGCACCCAGAACACCGTGACCGCGGTGGCCGGCCATCTCAGGTACGCGTCGTCCGGGTTCTCCCGCGCCAGGTGCGCGAACTGGCCGGGCAGCGACATGGTCTGGAACAGGACCAGGACGCCGAACAACAGGACGAGGAAGGTGCGGAGTGCCGTCACCGCGCGCTCGGTAGTCAACATGCATCGACTATCGCTCGCTAGTTATCGAAAGTCAATCGATTCGCGCTCACTGGGTCGAGGTCAGCTCGACCGGGACGCGCACCACGTCGACCCGGGAGCCGTCGCGGGCGGACACCTGGAACACCTCGACGACGCCGGCTCCGGCCGCCGCGCGGCGGTAGCGGACGACCAGGCGGTAGGCGCCCCGGCAGCCGGAGCCGCAGGAGGCCGTGGTGAAGGCGGTACCGACCTCACGGCCCGCCGCGTCCAGCACCCGCACGCTCACCGTCGCCTCGTAGACGTCGGCGGTCCCGGTGACGGTGACCGGGCTGGCGACGCGGTCGCCGGTCACCGGGGCGGTCACCACGATCGGGGGCAGCAGGTCGGCGTAGTCGTCCCGCCCGGTCGCCGCGCCGGCCTCGGCGAAGGCGACCCGCCGGACGGTGGGGAACTGGGTGAGCGTCCAGACCACCTGGGCGCGGCGCACCCGGGCGGCGGCGGCCCCGCCGGCGTCGAACCCGGCCGGTGGCGCCAGGGTCGCGACGCCGCCGTCGATGCGGGTCACCCGCGTGCCGGCCGGCACCAGTGTGGTCAGGCCGTCGACGCGCTCCGCCGGGGACGGGCCGGTGGCCAGTTCGGTGAGCGCCAGGTGGGACGTGGCCACGGTGGCGGGAAGCGTACGCCGGGTGGGCGCGAGCTTTCCGGCCCGGACGAACCAGAGCTGGACGCTCAGCGTGCCGGCCGGCCCGCCCCCGGACGTGGCGGTGGTCGGCGCCGGCGAGCCGGTCGGCGTATCGGTGCCGGGGGCGCGCGTCGCGGGCGTGGCCGGCGTGCCGGTCGGCGCGGCGGTGGCGGACGCGGCGGTGGTGGGCGGCGGGGCGACCGGCGCCGGCCCGAGCGAGCCGGTCCGCGGCGGGGCGCAACCGGCGACGAGCAGCAGCAGCGCGGCGAGAGGCGCCGTCGGGCGTCGCATCAGGAGCCCACGGCGCCGAGCGGAAGGGTGAGACGGAACCGGGTGCCGCGACCCACCTCGCTGGTGACGTCGAGCCGGCCACCGAGCAGCCGGGCGTTCTCCCGGGCGATGGCCAGCCCCAGCCCGCTACCGGGTCCGGTGCGGGCCGGGTCGACCTTGTAGAACCGGTCGAAGATGTGGGCCAGGTGCTCGGCCGGGATGCCCGGGCCCCGGTCGGCGACCTCGACCACCAGCTCGGCGCCGATGCGCCGGACCTCGGCGCTCAGGCTGCCCCCGCCGTGTTCGATCCCGTTGGCCACCAGGTTCGTCAGGACCCGCTCCAGCCGCCGAGGATCGGTCACCACCGGCGGCGGGTCGCCGGCCACGTCGACCCGGGCGCCCGGGGCGCCGGCGGTGATCCGGCGCAGCAGCGCCCCGACGTCCACCGGGCGGGTGGCGAGCGCCTCCCGCCCCGCGTCCAGGCGGGAGATCTCCAGCAGGTCCTCGACCAGCCGGCGCAGCCGGACCACGTCGGCCACGAGCAGTTCGGCCGCCCGCACCGTGCCGGCGGGGAGGGCGTCGATCTCGTCGGCGAGCAGCGAGGCCGCCGCCACCAGGGCGGTGACCGGGGTACGCAGCTCGTGCGCCACGTCGGCGGTGAACCGCCGCTCCCGGGCCTGCGCCTGGGACAGCGCCTCGATCTTGGCTTCCAGCGCCTCGGCCATCTCGTTGAAGGAGACCGCCCAGGCGCTGAACTCGTCGCGGCCGTGCACCGGCAGCCGGGTACGCAGCAGCCCTTCGGCCACCGCCCGGGCGGCCCGGCTGGCCCGGCCGACGGGTTCCAGGGTGCGGCGCGCGAGGGCGTTGCCGACGCCGGCGGCGACCAGCACCACCGCCGCCCATCCCACCACCGACGCGGTACGGAGCTGGTCGAGGGCGTCGACGACGTCGTCCTCGACGGTCACCACGTACAGCTCGGCGGTGGAGCCGGGGATCCGGCCCCCGACGACCAGCAGGTGGGGCCGGCCGGGGGTGCGCTGGAAGCCGAGCTGCCCGGCGGCGACGGTCGCGCGCAGGCCCGCCCCCGGCGTGAGCGCGTACCGGGGATTGGACGCCCGGGTCTCACCGGCGACGAGCAGCACGTGCCGGCCCGCCTCCTCGAAGCTGGCCAGCAGGTCGGCGCGGCGGGTCTCGGTCAGCGGCAGGAACTGGGCGGCGACCACCAGCTGGTAGCGGGCGTCGGCGGCGGCGCGTTGCAGCGAGCCGTCGAACCGGGTCTGCCGCAGCATCAGGTAGGAGCCGGCGGCCAGCGTCCCGGCGGACAGGCCGGCGACCAGCACGAATGCGACGACCAGCCGGCGGCGCAGCCGCCCGGGTGCGACCCTGCCGGCCGACACGGCGCTCACCCCGTCGACAGCTTGTAGCCGACGCCGCGGACCGTGCGGATCAGGGCCGGCGCGCCCGGATCGTTTTCCACCTTGGCGCGCAGGCGCTGCACCGCCACGTCGACCAGCCGGGAGTCGCCGAGGTGGTCGTACCCCCAGACGCGGTGCAGCAGCAGCTCGCGGGTGAACACCTGGCCGGGACGCCGGGCCAACTCCAGCAGCAGCCGGAACTCGGTGGCCGTGAGCGCGAGTTCGCGACCGTCCCGACGGGCCTCGAAGCGCGCCGGATCGATCTCCAGCGGCCCGGCGGTCACGGTGGCCTCGGGCGCCGGGGCGGCAGCGCGGCGGAGCACGGCGCGGACCCGGGCGACCAGCTCCGGCAGGTCGAACGGCTTGCGGAGGTAGTCGTCGGCGCCGCACTCCAGACCGACCACCACGTCGATGGTGTCGGTGCGCGCGGTGAGCATGAGGATCGGCACCTGACTGGTGCGCCGGATCTCCCGGCACACCTCGAACCCGTCCAGGCGGGGGAGCATCACGTCGAGCACGATGAGGTCCGTGGCGCCCGCCCGCCAGACGGCGAGGGCGGCCGGACCGTCGGCGGCGGTGGTCACCCGGAACCCGGCCCGGCGCAGGCCGAGAGCCGACACCTCGCGGATGGAGGCGTCGTCCTCGACGACCAGCACGCAGCCCTCCACGATCACTCAGGGTAGTCCGGCGGCGCGCCTGGCGGCGTGGGCGGATCGGCCGGTGATGAGGGGCCGACCGGCCCCTCGTCACCTTCGAGATACGGTCACGCCTGCCACTGGTGGGCGACGTCGATCACGATCCGGCTGTGCGTGCCGGGACCGCTGAGCACGAGCACGCGGAACGGCAGCTGGGCGCGGACCCCCACCGCGAACGTGGTGTAGCCCTCGAAGCTTCCGCCGAAGACGACGTCGCGCGAGGTGCGGGAGCCCAGCACGGTCGCGGCGTGCTCACCGACGCGGTAGGGCACGGTCGCGACGTGCCCGCCGTCGTACGCGGGGGCCCGCAGCGACACCGACAGCAGCGCGCCACCGGCGGTGTACGGGCTCAGCGCGAGGCCCTGCCCCTCCGTGTACGTCTCGCCGTAGGCGACGGCGTAGCCGTTCACCGGCCCGGCGAACTCGAAGACGACCCGGTCCCAGCAGTCCTGCTGCTCGGTGCGGACCGCGACGAGCGGATTGCTGCTGAGGGTCCCGGCCGTCTTGGCCGTGCTTCCCCAGGTGATCCCGCAGTACGGCGCCGCCGCGCTCGCGCCGCCCACGCCGGCGACCAGGCCGCCGAGCACGACGACAAGCGCCAGCAGTGTTCTCCTCAGTCTCATGGTGACCTCCCGTGTGCCGGGACCCCCCTCCGGTGTCCCTGCTCCGACGGTCGACCCGCCCGGCAACAGCGCCTTCGCAGCGACGTAACCGCCGGGTAACAGCCGGCCGGCTCAGCCGTACACCGGATGCTCGGCCTGGAAGGCCAGCCGGTGGTCCGCGCCGGCGGCCAGCTCGGCGAGCACGTCGTCGAGGTCCAGGAAGGTCTGCCACGGCTCCTGCCCGGTGATGCCGGCGAGCCGGTCCACCACGAGCTGCTCCAGGTCGGTGACACGCCGGCCCTTCCACACCTTGTCGGCGAGGCTGACCAGCAGATCCTCCAGTTGCACGTCGGGGGAGTGCCAGTCCGCGTGGGTGGCGGCGAAGCGGGCCCGCTCCTCGGGCACCCCGAAGCGCAGCAGCAGCTGGAAGCCGGCCTCCTCGTGCGCCGAGCCGGGGCCGGTCAGCTCGGCCGGGTGCTCGACCTTGCCGAGGTCGTGCACGGCCGCGCCGAACAGCACCGCCTGCCGGTCGAAGGGCACCGCGGCGAAGCGGTCGGTGAACGCGGCGGTGAGGTGCCAGGCCACGTCGTGCACCAGACGCAGGTGCGCGCCGAGTCGGGGCGGCGCGGCGAGGGCGTCCAGCAGCTCGACCGCCACGCCGGGCAGCGGGAGCAGCGGCGGGTCGCCCGGTTCGGTCAGGGCACGGCGCAACGCGTCGGAGGTCACCGGGGCGAGGGTACCGGCTGGCCCGGCCGGTCACCCGGCGTCCTGACCGAGTGGCTGACGGTGAACGGTCCGCTCACCCGATCCCGCGGTGAGCGTCCGATCAGGAGGGTGGGGCCGACGTCCATCACGGGGAGACCACATGACCGCACTGAATCGCCGTACCCTCCTGCGCGCCGCCGCGCTCACCGGCGCCGCCGCCGCGACCGGCCTGGCCGGTGGCCTCGTCGCCGCCGCGCCGGCCTCGGCCGACGAGGTCGTCAACGGGCCGTGGCTGGTGAGTGTGGGCTGGGGTGTGCTCCAGATCGACCCGGGCCACACCACGCCACGGTCGTTGCTGCCGGACGGCGACCACGCCAAGACCTCGCCGGACGGCCGGTACGTGGCCTGGGTGAACAACGCCTGGTCGGGTGACGGCCCGCTGCTGCCCTACGTGGCGGTGCACGACCGCGTCACCGGTGAGAAGCGCACGCTGCTCGCCGACCCGCCCGGCGTGCTCTACGGCGCGCCGACCTGGTCGCCGGACGGTCGGGAGATCGCCCTGGTGACGGGGAAGCAGCGGGACACGCTGATCGCGGTCGACGTGGCGACGGGCGGCACCCGGGTGCTGGCCCAGGGCCATGTCATGGGTTCGCCGGACTGGTCCCGGGACGGCTCGATGATCGTCATGCACTGGGTCAGTCGCTCCGAGGGTCTGCAACTGCGCGTCCTGGAACTGGCGACCGGCACGGTGCGGCGGCTCTACGCCCCGCTGGCGGGGGAGCGTTTCAGCGGGCCGGTGTTCACACCCGACTCCTCGCGCGTGGTGTTCTGCACCACCCGCTGGTATCCGGAGCGGGACACCTACAACCAGTCGCTGGCGTCGGTGCGCATCGGCGGCACCGGGTTGAAGAAGCTCACCGAGGAACCGCAGTTCTACCTGTCGCCGGTGTTCTCCCCGGACGGGCGCTACTGCGCCGCGCTGTCCATCCCGCCGGCCAACCAGGAATACCCCGACGGCGGCAACATCACGGTCTTCACCAGGGGCTTCGACGCGCAGTGGTGGATCGCCGGCGATGAGTACGACGACAGCAGCCGGCTGGACTGGGCCCGGGCCATCTGACCCGCCCGCACCGACGCGGCGGCCGGCGACGGCCGCCGCGTCGGCGTATCCGGAGTGGATGTCCACGCGGTGGGGCGGAAGCGGTGCGAGGCTTGGGGTGGACGCCGCCGACGGGGCCGGCGACCGCTGGGGGAGGTGCGATGGCCGAGCCGCCGACCGGCGCCTCCGCGCACCGCGCCCAGGTGCACGGACGGCACGCCAACCACCACAGCTACCACGACGGCGCGCAGGTCGACGGGTACGTCGACGACCCGTACCACCGGGTGCGCCGGACCGTCGCGGCCCGGCTGGTGGCCGAGGGGGTGACCGGCGGCGGACCGGTGCTGGAAGTGGGGTGCGGGTCGCGCGGCATGCTCGACCCGGCCGCGCTGCCCGGGCCGCTCGTGCTCGCCGACATGGCCGAACCCGCGCTGGGCACCGCCCGGCGGGCGGCGGGCGGGCGGGCGCTGCCGGTCTGCCTGGACGCCACCCGTGGGTTGCCGTTCCGGGCGGGCAGCTTCGCCGGCCTGCTCGCCGGCGAGCTGATCGAGCACGTCTACGACCCGCTGGCGCTGCTGCGTGAGTGCCACCGGGTGCTGGCCCCGGACGGCCTGCTGGTGCTCACCACGCCCAACCTGGCGCCGGTGCAGGACCGGCTGGCGTTCCTCGCCGGGCGGGCGCCGCGCCAGGTCGACCCGCTGCATCCCTACCTGTGGCTGCACATCCGACCGTTCACCGCGTCGTTGCTACGGCGCACGCTGCGCCGGGCCGGGTTCACCCCGCTGGCGATCCGCTCCAACGAGGTCGGTTGGCGGCTGCCGGGTGGACGGTGGGTCACCTCGCGGTGGCTGGCCCGGGCGGCGCCGGGGCTCGGCGGCTCGCTGATCTGTGCCGCCCGTCGGCGCGGCGCGCCGCCACCGTCCCGGAACAGGGCGTGATCGCGACATTGACATAGGGCTATCATGGAGGCTCCGTCGTCGACCGGGGGATGTCATGGCGCGCCTGATCGGCTGGGTCGTCAGCAATCTCGACGCGTTCATCGGTCTGGTGCTGGCCGTCACGGTGGCCGTCCTCGGCCTGACCAACGCGGTCAGCCAGGATGTGGTCAACAGCGCCATCCTGCTGGTCCTCGGCCTGCTCGCACAGGCGGTGCTGCGCGACCGGCTGCGCCGCCGCACCGCCGAGCAGGAGGTCCGTCAGGTCATCGTGGACACCCGCGAGCGACTCACCGAGCTGGCGCCGCCGGTGCGCGAGCTGACCGGCCCGGAGGGCGCGCTGAGCCGGGCCCGGGAAGCGATCCACAGCTCCTCCATGGTGCGGGTGCTGCACGGCAGCGAGGTCGGCCAGGCGCTCGCCGAGGCGCGTCAGCACACCGACCGGTGGGACTTCAAGGGCGGCACCGGCACCTACCTGCGCGCGGTCACGCTGCCCGAGTGCCTCAAGCTGGCCCGCCGCCGCAACGCCACGCTCACCGTCGCCGTCGAGATCATCGACCCGACCGACGAGAAGGTCTGCGAGCGGTACGCGCGCTTCCGGCGCAGCCTGGAGTCGGACGAGCCGACCGAGCCGACCGAACCGTGGACGGTCGACCGCACCCGCAAGGAGTCGTACGCGACGGTGCTCGCCGCCTGCTGGTACATGCAGCGCTCCGGCCTGCTCACGGTCGACATCCGGCTCTCCGCGCAGATGACCACGTTCCGCTACGACCTCTCCTCCTCCTGCGTCGTCATCACCCAGGAGAACCCGCAGACCCCGGCGCTGCGCATCGACCGCGGCGAGGTCTACTACAACCGGTTCAACATCGAACTGGACTACAGCCGCCGGCAGAGCCGCCGGGTGCCGATCGAGTCGGCCGGCCAGGTCACGCTCGACGACGAGCCGTCGGTCGAGCAGGTACGCCGGCTGTTCACCGCGCTCGGCCTGACGCTGCCCCGGTCCTTCGGCGACCGCGAGGTCGCCGACATCGTGCGCAAGGCCCTCCAGGCGAGGAACCCCTACACATGACGAGCTACGCCGACCTGGAACGGGAGATCGACCGGGGCACCCGGCCGGAGCTGCTGCGCGACTGGGTGCTGAGCGTGCTCGCCGACATCGCCGACGGGCGGCGGCCGCTGCGGGCGGTCCGGCACCCGCTCGGCTTCACCTGCCTGCCGGTGCAGCGCGACGGCCCGGACGGGATCTGCGTGCACGCCTGGCCGGCCGAGCCGCCGCCGGTGCGCCCGAGCACCTCGGCCATGCACTCGCACAGCTGGGACCTGCTCAGCCACGTGCTGCACGGCACGGTCCGCAACGAGCTGATCGACGTCACCGACACGGCCGCCGACCCGTCCTGGCGGGTCTACGAGGTGCACAGCCTCGGCGAGGTCGACGAGGTGGCCGCCACCGACCGGCTGGTCACCGCGACGACAGTGACCGTGGAGACACACTCCGCCGGCGACTCGTACGCGCTGCGCGCCGGCGGCTTCCACACCTCGGAGGTGACCGACGGCGAGCCGGCGGTGACCGTGGCGCTCGGCCGGACCACTCCCGGCGCGTGCGACCTGAGCCTCGGCGCGGTGGACGGGCGCAGCCACCGGGTACGCCGGGACCGCTGCGACGCGGCGGAGACGGCGCGGATGGCGCGGCGGATCGCGCGCCTGGTGGCACGGGGCTGACTGGCTGGAGGAGCCGTGGACGTGGAGCCGAACAGAGGCGGGCCCGACCTGCGCGACGCGCACCGGTTCGCGGTGCAGGCGGCCCGGGCGGCCGGCCGGCTGCTACGCCGGGGCATCCGGGGGGAGGTGCACGCCTGGGCCAAGGGCGACTCCGGCGACCTGGTCACCGACCTCGACCTGGCCGCCGAGCGGCTGATCGTGGACCGGATCCGGGCCCGCTGGCCGGAGCACGGCGTGATCGCCGAGGAGGGCGGCGAGTATGCGCCGGACACCACCTGGGCGTGGCTGGTGGACCCGCTCGACGGCACCAACAACGTGGCGATCGGGCTTCCCGCCTACGTGGTCGGCATCGCGCTGTGTCAGCACGGCTCCCCGGTGCTCGGCGTGGTGCACGACCCGATCGCCGGCCGGACCTGGTCCGCGGTGCGCGGCCAGGGCGCCTTCGTGCACGGTTCCGATCCGGTGGGGCGCCCGCTGCGCACCGCGCACCGGCCGGTGCCGGCCGCGCCGGTGCTGGCCTGGACCCAGGGCCACGGGGTACGCCGGGACGACAGCACCGCCCGGGCGTTGAAGGTCGTCCTCGACACCACCGCCCGACGGGTGCTGCAACTGTGGGCGCCGCTGCTGGCCTGGGTGATGCTGGCCCGGGGCGACATCGACGGGATCGTCGGCTACCGCCCGGAGGCGGTCGACCTGCCGGCCGGGGTGCTGCTGGCCGCCGAGGCCGGCATGGCCGTGCGGGCGCTGGACGGCGGCACGTTCGACGACCGGTACGGCTGCCCGGCGGAGCGGCGCAGCTTCGTGGCCGGCCCACCGGAGACGATCGACCGGCTGGTCAAGCTCGTCACCGCGGCCCAGTGGATCGAGCCGCAGGTGCGTCGGCTGACCCCGGTCAGTCTGGGCTCGGTGGGTTGGTGAGCTGATCGGCGGGCGTGGCCCAGCAGTGCGCGCCCCGGAACCGCACGCCGGGCACGCCCGCCAGCAGGTGCCCCGGGTCGACCAGGCCGGCCAGCGCCAGCGGCAGGTCCGCCCCCAGTTCGGTGTCGGCCTCCTCGACGGTGTTCGGCTCGTTCGCCCAGTCGATGTCCGCCTCGCGCAGCCGCCGCCGCGCGAGCGCCGTGACCGCGCCCGGCTCGTCGACGGCGACGTCGATTCGGCAGTGGACCCGCACCATGACCGGCTCGCCGTCTCGCACGCCTCGAGGGTCCCATCCGGCGTCGCCCCGGCGCCACCGAGATCCGATAGTGTCGCGTCGGTGGCCGCCAGACAGCTCAAGCTCGGGCTCCGGGTCCGCGACCTGGACCGCTCCCACCGGCTCTACCTCCGCCTGGGCTTCAAGCAGATCCCGCAGCCCGACCAGCCGCACCTGCGCTACCTGACCTTCGGTCACACCTGGCTGATCCTGTCCGACCTGCGTCGGCACGGGCACCACAACATCGAGCGGGAACGCGCCACCAGGGACGGTCCGCCCGGGCTCGGCGTCGTGCTCACCGTGCCCACGCCCGACCTGGACGCCACGTACGCGCTGTGGCGCGCCGAAGGGCTGCCGGTGACGCTGGAACCGGAGGACGTGGGCTGGGCCCGCATCTTCTACGGTCTCGACCCGGACGGGTACGAGGTGATGTTCGAGCAGTTCCATCCGCGGGCCGGTCAGGGCTGACCGACGCCGCGCCGCAGCCGGTCGGCCAGGAAGTCGTCCCAGGTCCGTACGCCCCGCGTCGCATCCGGCCGGGCCAGGTTCGCCCCGCTGCGGTAGGCCCGCCCGGCTCGGCCGGGGAGCCGCACGGGCAACCGCAACCGCCGCCGGCCGGTCGCCGCCAGGTAGCCGGCCAGCAGTTCGTCGAGGCCGTGCGTGGCCGGGCCGGCCAGGTCGGGCGCCAACCCGGCGGGCGCGCCGAGCGTCACCTCCACCAGGCGCGCGGCCACCTCGGCGGCGTCGACAGGTTGCAGCCGCAGGCCACCGGGGACCGGCGTCACGGGCAGCCTCGTCATCGCCGTCAGCATCCTCAGCACCAGGTCGTGGACCTGCGCGACCCGCAGCACGGTCCACGGCAGGCCGGCGTCGGCCACCGCCTGCTCGGCCCCGAGCTTGGACCGCAGCCAGGCCAGCGGCACCCGGTCGGCACCGGTCACGGAGACGTGCACCAGGTGCGTCACCCCGGCCCGCCGCGCGGCGCGGACCAGGTTGGCGGCGGCCCGGTAGCTCGCCAGCCGGGCGCGCCGCCGGGTACGCGGCCGGGCGCCCACGCCGGACCCGGACCTGGCCCGGCAGCGGGCGGTGGTGGACGCGTTCCTGGCCGCCGCCCGCGAGGGCGACTTCGACGCGCTGATCGCGGTGCTGCACCCGGATGTGGTGCTCCGCTCCGACGGCGGGACCGCCCGCGCCCGGCACACCACCGTGCTCACCGGCGCGCCGGACGTCGCCGCGCAGGCCACCACGTTCGGCCGGCTCTTCCCGTACGCCCGGCCGGTGCTGGTCAACGGCGCCGCCGGGGTGCTGGTGAGCGCCGGCGGCCGGCCGCTGTCGGTGATGGCGTTCACGGTCACCGGCGGGCGGATCGTCGCCGTGGACGTGATCGCCGACCCGCACCAGCTGGCCGCGCTCGGCCTCGACGACTGAGCCCGGTCAGGGCCTCAGCGGACGACGACGAGGTTGGCCATGTCCACCACCGGCCGGAAGCCGAGGCGGGCGTAGAGCCGGTTCGACGTCGGGTTCGCCTGGTCGGTGAAGAGACACACCCGCGCCCCCTCGGCCCGCAGCAGCCGGCTCACCTCGGCCACCGCGTTGCCGGCCCACCCTCGGCCGCGCTCCTCCGGCGGCGTGTAGACCGGTCCCACCCGGGCCACGCCGAACGCCGGTGGGTTCGCGGCGGTGAGGTGCACCGGCCGGCCCGCCGCGTCGGTCCAGAACCAGACCCGGCCGCCCCGGATCCGGCGGAGCAGTTCGTCACGGTCCGGCGTCTCGTGGGCGCTGGCGCCGCGCGGGCGGCCCGCCTGCTCGTCGGCATCGGCCATGAAGGCGCCGAACCAAGCGGCGACCAGGTCGACGTCGTCCTCGCCGGCGACCGTCAGCGCGCCCGGCGCCGGCGCGGGCGGCGCCGGCGTGTCGAGTTCGTGCAACCGGGTGTGCTGGGCGACCTCGACCCGGCCGCCGCACAGACGCGCCACCTCGGCGGCGCAGTCGCGGGCCGCGGGCAGCGCGCCGTTGACCGCCGACACCTCCTCGCCGCGTTCGTGCCAGGTCCGGGCCAGCGCGACCGCCGCGTCCGCCGGCATCGGCAGCAGGAACGGCGGGCGCGGCGGGAACGGCGCGGCCCGCATCCCCGCGCCGACCACCGCGCCGGAGTCGTCCCGGACCACCAGCCACCAGTCGTCCTCCGGCAGCCCGACCCCCTCGGCCCGGCGGGCGGCCATCCGGTACGCGACGGAGGCGACCACGGTGTTGACCACCGGGTCGGCGGCGAGGTGGTCGCCGGCGGCGTCGAGGAACTCGCCCGGATCGGCGTGGAAGTGCAGGGTGGGGGTCATGCCGGCACGGTAGTTGGTGCG
The DNA here is from genome assembly GCF_043197045.1 of Micromonospora sp. NPDC049282. Lineage (NCBI taxonomy): Bacteria > Bacillati > Actinomycetota > Actinomycetes > Micromonosporales > Micromonosporaceae > Micromonospora > Micromonospora sp. NPDC049282. The sequence continues at coordinate 172,046 of NZ_JBICSL010000002.1, read as the reverse complement.
CGAGGCCCGGTCGTAGCGGTTTTCCGGCCCGGCCGGGCGCTCAGGCGGTGGCCAGTTCCGCGAACCAGCGGCCGCCGGCCGGGCGCAGGTCGCGCAGGGTCAGCCCGGCCGCGGCGGCCGGTACGTGCACCGAGCGCGTGTCCAGCCGCGCCCAGCCGAAGCTGGGCCCCCGTCGCCGGCCGGACACCACGTGCGCCTGGCCCTGCCAGGTGCCGCTGCCGGGCGGGTCCAGCTCGACCAGCACGGTGCCGTCCGGGCCCAGCAGGTCCCGACACCGGCGCAGCAGCCGCTCCGGATCGCCGCCGATGCCGATGTTGCCGTCCAGCAGCACCACGTGCCGCCACCGGCCCTCGGCGGGCAGCGGCGCGAACAGGTCGGCCCGCACCGCGACCGCGCCCCGCGCCCGGGTCAACGCCACCGCCTGTGGGCAGACGTCGACGCCGACGGTGGTGACGCCGGCCCGGGTCAGCGCCGCGGCGAGCCGGCCCGGCCCGCAGCCCAGGTCCAGCGTCGGTCCGTGGCACCGGCTCACTACCGCGACGGTCGCCGCCTCCGCCGGACCGTGCCACCGCTCCACCGGCAACCGGCGGCGCACCCCGTCGGCCTGCACGAGCCAGTGCGCGCCCGCCCGTCGCCGCAGCGCGGCCCCGAACCCGTCCACACCCGCGGTGCTGTTTTCGGTTCGCGACTGCGGGGCTCGCAACCCCGGCTCACTCCTCGCGCTCACGGGCCCCCCACCAGGGTCGGCCGGAGCGCGGCGACCTCGCGGGCGAAGCGGCCGGCGGGTGCGGCCCGGGCCACCGCCAGCGCGTCCGCCCAGTCGTCCACGTCGCGCAGCGTCGGCAGCGCGGCCACCCGCAGGGCGCTCCCGACCAGCGCCGCGTAGGTGAGCCGGCCGGTGTCGGCGGTGGACATGGGTACGCCGCGCAGCGCCGCCGCCCACCGCGGGTCGCGCAGGCCCAGACCCCACCAACCGCCGTCCGTGGCCGGGCCGAGCACCGCGTCGGCGCCGGGCGCGGACAACCGGCGTACGGCGTCGGCGAGCCGCGCCGGGGTCAGCTGCGGGGTGTCCATGCCGATCTGCACCAGCGGCCGCCCCGGGTACGCCTCGGCCACGTCGGCGTGCGCGTGCGCGAGCCGGGCGGCCAGGCCGTCGCCGCGCTGCGGCAGCACCGGCCACCCGGCGACCGCGGCGGCCAGCTCCGCGCCGTGCTCGGCATCGGCGAAGCGCCCGGCCAACGCCAGCACCGGCAGGACGCCCCGGGTGGCGGCGACCGCGTCCAGCGTGTCGCGCAGCGCGGCGGCGGCGATCCGGGCCGCCTGCGCCGGGGTGGCCGGCGGACAGAGCCGGGTCTTCACCGCCCCCGGCACCGGGGCCTTCGCCACCACCAGCAGGACGGTCACCGGGGGCCGTCCACGTTGCGCAGCACGGTGAGGAAGTCCCGGGTGGCCCGGACCGTGCCGCGTACCGAGCCGGACACCTTGGACTTCGTGCCGGCGGCGCGCGGGGCGTAGCTGACGTCGCGCTCGTGGATCCGCCAGCCGGCCGCCGCGGCCCGGATCATCAGTTCCAGCGGATAGCCGAACGCCCGGTCGGTGACCCCGAGCGCGAGCAGCTCCGCACGGCGGGCGACCCGGATCGGGCTGAGATCGCGCAACGGCACCCCGCGCTGCCGCAGCAACGCGGCGACCAGCGCCGTGCCGGCCCGCGCGTGCCACGGCCAGGCGAGGGTGGACACCGGCCTGCGGCGGCCCACCGCCAGGTCGGCCGTGCCGGCCGCCACCGGGGCGACCAGCGCCGGCAGCTCGCCGGGGTCGAACGAGCCGTCCGCGTCCAGCACGCAGACCAGCTCGGCCTCGGCGGCCTCCAGCCCGGTGTGCACGGCCGCGCCGTAACCGCGGCGGGGTTCGCGTACCACCCGCGCGCCGTGCCGGGCAGCCACCTCGGGTGAGCCGTCCCGGGAGCCGTTGTCCACCACGATGGCCCGGTAGCCCGGCGGCAGCGCGCCCAGCACCCCGGGCAGCGCGGCGGCCTCGTCCAGGCACGGCAGCACCACGTCGATCTGTGTCCGCATGCCGCCGACGCTAGGCCGGCAGCCGCCCGGGTGAGCCCCGATCGTGCTTACGGAACCCTTACCGAGCAGGCATTTCTTACCGTCCCGTGACGGGCCGGCGGTTGCCGTCCCGGCCGGCGCCGGCGGGCCGTACCGTGCGGTCGTCATGAGATCCGCACCCACGCTGCGCCGCGCCCCCACCGCGGACCGGACCGGGCCCCCACGCCGGGGCGACCTGGTCGCGGTCGCCGTCGAGGCGGCGCTGCTCGCCGCCGCCGTCGTGGTCGGGCTGGTGCTCAACCGGCGCGGGGGGGGGGGGGGCCCCCCGCCCCCCCCCCCCCCCCCCCCCCCCCCCCCCCCCCCCCCCCGCGGGGGGGCCGCGGCCGCGGGGGCGGGGGCGCGGCGCGCCGCGGCGGGGGGGGGGGGGGGGGCCCCCCCCGGGCGCGGCGGCGCCCCCCCCCCCCCCCCCCCGCCGCTCTACGCCACCTGGCGACCGCACGCCGGCTGGGGTACGCCGCTCGCGGTGGTGGTCGCGCTTGTCGTGCTCGGGCCGGGGCTGCGCTGGTCGCGGACCGCGCGCTGGCGGCCGCTGCTGGCCGCCGGCTGGCTGGCGGCGGTGGCCTGGACGCTGGCGCTGGCGCTGGTGGACGGCTGGTCCGCCGGGCTGACCCGGAGGCTGACCCCGCAGGCGGAGTACCTGCACGAGGTGCCCGGGGTGACCGACATCCCGGCCATGCTGGCCGGCTTCACCGGGCGGATCCTGGACTTCCAGCCCGACTCCTGGTCCACCCACACCGCCGGGCACCCGCCGGGCGCGCTGCTGATCTTCGTCTGGCTGGACCGGGTCGGGCTCGGCGGTGGCGCCGCCGCCGCGCTCTGCTGCGTGCTGCTCGGGGCGACCGCGGTGGTCTCCGTGCCGGTGACCCTGCGCGCGCTGGGCGCCGCCGACGCGGCCCGGGCGGTGCTGCCGTTCCTGGTGCTGCTGCCCGGCGCGGTGTGGCTGGGCGCCTCGGCCGACGCGGTGTTCACCGGTGTGGTCGCCGCGGGGCTGGCGCTGCTGGCGGTCCGTGGGCCGCTCGCCGCGCTGGCCGGCGGGCTGCTGCTCGGCTTCGCGCTGCACCTGTCGTACGGGTTCGTGCTGGTCGGGGCGCTGGCGGTGACCGTGCTGGCGCTGCGGCCGGACCGTCGCCGGGCCGCTCTGCTCACCGCGACCGCGGGTGTCGCGACCGTCACCGCGTTCTTCGTGCTGGCCGGTTTCCACTGGTGGGAGGGGTACGACCGGGTCGTCGAGCGCTACTACCAGGGTTGGGCGGCCGACCGCCCGTACCTGTACTGGGTCTGGGCGAACCTGGCCGCGCTGCTGCTCTCCGCCGGGCCGGTGCTCGGTCCGGCGCTGCGCCGCACCGTCGTGGTCGCCCGCCTCGCCTGGCACGCCGCTGGCGTCTCGCCATCCGCCGGCCGGTCGGCGGCGTTCGTCGTCCGGGCGCGGCGGCTGGTCGGGCTCGGGCCGGCGGTGCTGCTGCCGGCCGCCGCCGCGCTGGTGGTGACCGCCGCCGACCTGTCCGGGATGAGCAAGGCCGAGGTGGAGCGGATCTGGCTGCCGTTCGTGGTCTGGCTGCTGGTCGCCGCCGCCCACCTGCCCCCACCGACCCACCGTCGCTGGCTCGCCGCCCAGGCCCTGACCGCCCTGCTCGTCAACCACCTCCTCCTCACCGTCTCCTGACCGGCCGCGATTCATCGATCATGGAGTTGTGGCGCCCAGGATGTCGGATCAGACCGATATCGGACGTGCCACAACTCCATGATCGACGAGTCGACCAGGCCGGGCGAGGTGGGGTGGGGGTCAGGCGGGTGGGGGTCAGGCGGGTTGGGGGGAGAGGGTGGCGGGGGAGCGCTGGGGGTCGGTGGCGAAGGCGGTGACGCCGTCGGTGAAGGTGACCGTCGCCGTGTAGCCCAGCAGGGTCCGGGCGCGGGTCGGGTCGGCCACCACGTGCCGAACGTCGGCCGCCCGCGCGCCGCCGGCGATCTCGGGCTCGGGGCCGCCCATCGCCTCCGCCAGCGCTCTCGCCAGGTCGCCCACGGTGTGCGGCTCCCCGGAGCAGACGTTCACCGCCGCCAGGCCCGCCGGCGGCGGCGCGGTCAGCGCCAGCAGGTTCGCCCGGGCCACGTCCGTGACGTGCACGAAGTCCCGACGTTGGCGGCCGTCCTCCAGCACGACCGGCGCCCGGCCGGCGGCCAGCGCCGAGCGGAACAGCGAGGCCACCCCGGCGTACGGGGTGTCGCGGGGCATCCGGGGACCGTAGACGTTGTGGTAGCGCAGCGCCCACACCCCGCCGCCGGTCTGCCGGGCCCACGCGGCGGCGTAGTGCTCCTGGGCGAGCTTGCTGGCCGCGTACGTGCTGCGCGGCTCCAGCGGCGCGTCCTCGGGCACCAGCGCCGGCGCGAGCGTGCCGCCGCAGTCGGGGCAGGTCGGGTCGTACCGGCCGGCGGTCAGGTCGGCGGCGCGTCGCGGGGCGGGCCGGACCACGCCGTGCCGGTCGCAGGTGTAGCGCCCCTCGCCGTAGACCACCATCGAGCTGGCCAGCACCAGCCGCCGCACCCCGGCCCGGTGCATGGCGGCCAGCAGCGCGGCCGTGCCGAGGTCGTTGTGCGCCGCGTAGTCGGGCGCGTCGGACGGGTCGAGCCCGTGCCCGACCATGGCCGCCTGGTGGCAGACCGCGTCCACCCCGGACAGCAGCCGGTCCAGCAGCGCGGCGTCGCGGACGTCGCCGACCACCGGGTCGTGCCGGCGGGACCACTCCGGCAGCGTCCCGCCGTGCGCCTGCGGCAGCAGCGCGTCCAGGCAGACCGGCTCGTGGCCCTCGGCCGCCAGCAGGTCGGCGACCTGCGATCCGATGAAACCGGCCGCGCCGGTGACCAGTACCCGCATACCGGACCACGCTAGGGCACCCGGGGCGGGCCGGAGGCCGGTTCCCGCCGGACGTCAGCGGTCCGTAAGGGACGGCGCCGGTAAGGCTTCGGTAATGCGGCAAACGCCGTCGTGGGCCGCCGGCGGCGTCTAGCGTCCAATCCCGGGAGCGCCGGCCGTCCGGTCGGCGCCGTCGCCGGAGGAGGTGCCGTGCCCACCGACGCGCCACCGCCGGACGGTCCCGCGCCCGCCGACGTCCCGCCGCCGGACGGTCCCACGTCCACCACCGGTCCGAGCGGTACGGCGTCCGTCGCGACGAGGCCCGCCGATCCGGGGTACGCCGCGCCGGCCCGGCTCTGGCGCGCCCTGGACCGCCACCGCCCACCGGGCGTCGACGCGGTCGACCGGGCCTGGCGCAGCCCGGTACGCGGGCCGTGGCTGACCTCGGTGCTCGGCGCCGTGCTGCTGGCCACCCTGCCGCTGGTGGTGGTCACCGGGCTGCTCGACTGGATCGCCTACGGCCCCCGCTTCGGCCAGGCGTTCCCCCGGGACGTGGGCTGGCTGCACCCGCCGGTGTTCGACTGGCCGACCCGGCCGGCCTGGCTGTTCCGCCTCACCCAGGGCCTGCACGTGACGCTCGGCATCGTGCTGTTGCCGGTGGTGCTGGCGAAGCTCTGGTCGGTGGTGCCGAAGCTGTTCGACTGGCCGCCGGCCCGCTCGGTCGCGCAGGTGCTGGAGCGGGTGTCGTTGCTGCTGCTGGTCGGCGGCATCCTGTTCGAGAGCGCGACCGGCCTGCTCAACATCCAGTACGCGTACCTGTTCGGCTTCGACTTCTACACCGCGCACTGGTACGGCGCGTGGGTCTTCACGGTGGCGCTGGTGACGCACGTGGCGATCAAGCTGCCCCGGCTGGTGACCGCGCTGCGCGGGCCGGGCTTCGCGCGTACCCCGGTGGACCGGACCGGGCCGGAGCCGGCGGATCCGGACGGCCTGGTGGCCCGCCGCCCCGGGCCGGCGACGATGAGCCGCCGTGGGGTGCTGGCGTTGACCGGCGGCGGCGCGCTGCTGCTGGCCGCGCTGACCGTGGGGCAGAGCGTGGACGCGCTGCGGCGCACGGCGCTGCTGCTGCCCCGGGGCCGGCGCGCCGGCGACGGGCCGACCGGCTTCCCGGTCAACCGCGCCGCGGCGGCGGCCGGCGTCACCGCCGACCGCACCGGCCCGGGCTGGCGGCTGTCGCTGCGCGCCGGCGACCGGACGGTCACGCTGGACCGGGCCGGGCTGCTGACGCTGCCGCAGCACACCGCCACCCTGCCGATCGCCTGCGTGGAGGGCTGGTCCACGTCGCAGACCTGGACCGGGGTACGCCTGCGCGACCTCGCCGCGCTGGTCGGCGCCGCCGGTCCCGCCGCCGCGCGGGTCCGTTCGCTGGAGCGCGGCGGCCTGTTCGGCCGGGCCACCCTGCACGGCGGGCAGGTCACCGACCCGGACGCGCTGCTCGCGCTGCGGGTCAACGGCGTCGACCTGAGCCCCGACCACGGTTTCCCGGCCCGGGTGGTGGTGCCCGCGCTGCCCGGCGTGCACTGCACCAAGTGGGTGGAGGAGATCGTGTTCGATGGTTGACCTCCGTCGGGCGTACGGCGCGGCGCCCTGGCACCTGCTGCTCCTCGTCGGCTGCCTCGCGGTGGCCGGATGGGTCGCGCTGCGGCTGGCCGGCGAGCCGACCGCGGGCCGGATGCTGCTCTGGTTCGTCGGCGCGGTGGTCGCCCACGACCTGGTGCTGTTCCCGGCGTACGCGGCGGCCGACCGGGTGCTGCGGCGTGCCGGCCGGTCGCTGCGCAACCACGTCCGGGTCCCGGCGTACGCCTCGGCGCTGCTGTTCGTGGTCTACCTGCCCGGCGTGCTCGGCCTCGGCGACGGCACCTACGCGGCGGCCACCGGCCTGGCCCCGGAACCCCTGCTCGGCCGCTGGCTGGCGGTCAGCGGCGGGCTCTTCGCCGCCAGCGCGCTGCACTACGCCGCCCGCCGGCCGTGGCGGCGGTGACCGATCGGGACAGCGGCGTCACGCGCCGGGGCCGACCAGCAGGGCGGCCACGGTGAAGGCGGTGGCGAGCGCGGCCAGCGCGGCGCTGGTCGCCACGAACCGGCCCAGCGGCACCGTCAACCCGGCCGCCCGGCAGCGCTCGTACCAGATCAGCGTGGCAAGCGACGCCCACGGCGTGGCCAGCGGGCCGACGTTGGTGCCGATCAGCAGCGCCAGCAGTTGGGTGTGCCGGTCGGCGGCGATGACCGCCTCGCCGGCCACGTACGCGGGCAGGTTGTTGACCGCGTTGCTGAACAGGGCCCCGACCGCGCCGGCCCGCAGCGCGCCCTCCGCGCCCGGGTCGGCGCCGATCAGCGCGCCCATCACGGTGTCCAGGCCGTGCCGGCCGATGGTCTGCACCACCAGGAACAGGCCGGTGACGAACACCAGCAGCCGCCACGGCACCAGCGCCGGGCGCAGCCGGTGCCGGGCCCGCACCGCGAAGCCGGCCACCAGGATCGCGGCGGCCACCCCGGAGGCGACGCCGATCTCGACCCCGGCCAGCACCCCGGCGACGAAGAGCAGGCAGGCGACCAGCGCGGTCCGGTAGACCAGGCGGTCCGGCGGCACGTACGGCGGCGGCGGGACGAACGGGTCGGCGCCGGCGCGGGCCGGTCGCCAGTACCACCACCACAGCAGCAGCATGGTGATCGCGATGGCGACCAGCTGTGGCCACCACATCCGGGCCGCCCACGGCACCGGGTCCAGGCCGATCCGGTTGCTGGCCAGGATGTTGGTCAGGTTGGACACCGGCAACAGCAGGCTCGCGGTGTTGGCCAGCCAGACCGTGGTCATGGCCAGCGGCGTCGGCGGCACGTTCAGCGTCCGGGCCAGGGCGATCATCACCGGCGTCAGCAGCACCGCCGTGGTGTCCAGGTTGAGCGCGATCGTGGTCACCGACGCGAAGCCGACGCAGAGCCAGAACAGCGCCCGGAAACTGCCCCGCGCGGTGATCGCCACCCGGGCGGCGAGCGCGTCGAAGACCCCGGCCACCGCGGTCAGCTCCGCCAGCACCACCACCGTGCCGAGGAAGATCAGGATGGGCACGATCCGGCGTACGGTGGCCTCGGCGTCGGCGCGCGGGAGCAGCCCGGTGAGCACGCCCAGCACGCCGGCCACGGCCAGCGCGATCGCGACCCAGTCCAGCACGTGCAGTCGCCGACGGTGCCGGTCCGGCGCGGCGGACGGCGGGTCGCCGACGGTCTCCACGAACGCTGATCCTCGCACATCCGGCCCCGGCCGGTCCGGCCCGACGCCGTCGGCGTTCCGAGCTGCCGAGGGTGTCGATCTGTTGACCGTCGGTGGTCATAATGACCATGTGGCTGTAGGCGCGCACCCCACCCGGTCCGACCGCCCCATCGACTTCTTCATCAGCTACTCGCCGGCCGACGAACGGTGGGCGACGTGGCTGGCGTGGGAGTTCGAGACCGCCGGCTACCGCACGATGATCCAGGCGTGGGACTTCGTCGCCGGCACCAACTTCATCGACTTCATGGACCGTGGGGTCCGCGAGGCCGAGGTGGTGGTGGCGGTGCTGTCCGAACGCTACCTGCACTCGACGTACGGCAAGCTGGAGTGGCAGGCGGCGCTGCGCGCCGACCCCGACGGCACCGGCAACAAGCTGGTCACCGTGCGGGTCGAGGACTGCCCGATCGACGGCCTGCTGGCCACCATCACCTACGTGGACCTGGTCGGGGTGGACGATCCGGCGCAGGCGCGCGCCCGGGTGCTGAACCGGATCCGGGAGACGCTCGACGGCCGGGCCAAGCCGATGCGCCAACCCGTGTTCCCGCTGCACCTCGACGACCCCGCCGACGTGCTCGCCGCGCCCGCCGCCGGCGCGCCCGCGCAGCGCCGCCCCCGGCGTACCCCGATCAACCCGCCGCCGTTCCCGCCGGCCGCGACCGCGCCACCGACGGCCCGCGACACCGTCACGGTCCTCCAGGTCGGCGGGCCCCGCTTCGGCCGGGGCGTGATCGACCCCGGCGCCCCGGTCACCCCCGGCGAGTTGCAGGAACACCTGATGGGCGACCTGACGCTGCTGATGAACGACGGGGTGCCCCGGCCGGACCTGCTGGTGGTGGCCGGCAACCTGACCGAGTCGGGCAGCCCGCGCGAGTTCTCCGACGCGCTGAGCTTCCTCACCGGGCTGCGGGTGCTGCTCGGCCTGGAGCCGCACCGCCTGGTCGTGGTGCCCGGTCCGCGCGACGTGACGATGGCCGCCTGCCGGGCCTACTTCGCCACCTGCGAGGCCGACGACGTGGACCCGCAGCCGCCGTACTGGCCGAAGTGGCGGCACTACGCGCGCCTCTTCGACGACCTCTTCCAGGGCCTCGACGACCGGATCTTCGACAGCGAGCAACCGTGGACGTTGTTCCCGGTGCCCGACCTGCGGGTGGTGGTGGCCGGGTTGAACTCCACCATCGCCATCACCTACCGCGAGGAGGATCGCTACGGCTTCCTCGGCGAGGCGCAGTCCAGCTGGTTCGCCCAGCGGCTGCGCCACTACCAGCAGTCCGGCTGGCTGCGGCTGGGCGCGATGGCGCACGCTCCCGGCCCGCGCAGCCCGTACGCCGACGAGGCCCCGCCGGACCGGGTGTCGCTGCGCGACCGCGGCTCGGTCAACCGGCTGGTCGGCCCGATGCTCAACCTGCTGCTCTCCGACGCCGCGCCGGCCGGCCGGGCCGACCCGGTGGTGCCGCTGGCCGCCGCCCCGCGCGACGGCCGGGCCCAGGTGCTGCGCCTCGGCCCGGACGGGATGACCCGCTGGGTGCTGGGCCGCGACGACCGGCTGGACGGCGGCGAGTCGAGCGCGGCGGCGTGGCCCCGGGCGGAGGCGACGTTCGGCGCGGCCGGCCCGGCGCAGGTGCCGGACCCGCGCCGTCCCGACGTGGTGGAGGGCGCGATCCAGGGCGGGCCCGCGGTCGCGGCCGGGACGCCGGTGGAGCGGCTGCTCGACCGGCTCGCCGAGGTGTGCGAGGCCCGCTACGACCGGGTGGTGGTGCGCCGGGTCGACGCCGACCCGCCGCACCTCTACGTCAGCTACCGCTCCGACGGGGTGGTCCGGCAGCAGCGGGTCGGCGCGCACGTGGGCACCCCGGCGCCGGCCGACGTGGACCGGTTCGCCCGCCGGGTGCACGCCACCGACCCGGACATCGCCTCGGAGCTGGTCTACGACGGCGACCGGGTGCCGCGCGGGCTGGCCGAGGAGGCGCAGCGGCGCGGCGTACGGGTGCTGCACCTGACCGAGTTCCAGGGCCTGCTCGACCTGCGCGACTACGTCGCGGCGCAGACCGCCCGGCTGCAGGCCGACCGGCTCTACCCGCCGGGGCAGTACGTGCCGCAGCGCTACCGGCATCTGGTCGGCGCCGACCAGCGGATCCGCGACGACGTGGTGGACGAGCTGCTGGAAACCGTCTCCGCGCCGGACGGCCGGTTCGTGCTGGTGCTCGGCGACTTCGGCCGGGGCAAGACGTTCGCGTTGCGCGAGGTGGCCCGCCGGCTGCCCACCGCCGCGCCCGACCTGATCCCGATCCTGGTGGAGCTGCGCGCGCTGGACAAGGCGCACTCGGTCGACGGCCTGGTCGCCGCGCACCTGGCCAACCACGGTGAGCAGGTGATCGACCTCAAGGCGTTCCGCTACATGCTGCGGCAGGGCCGCATCGTGCTGCTCTTCGACGGGTTCGACGAGCTGGTGGCCCGGGTGACCTACGACCGGGCGGCCGACCACCTGGAGACGCTGCTCCAGGCGGCCGAGGGCGCGGCGAAGATCGTGGTGAGCAGCCGGACCCAGCACTTCAAGACCAACTCGCAGGTGCTGACCGCGCTGGGGGAGCGGGTCGGCCTGCTGCCGCACCGCCGGGTGCTGGCGGTGGAGGACTTCACCCCGGGCCAGATCGAGGCGTTCCTGCGCAACCGCTACGGCGGCGACGAGGAGGCCGCCCGGGAGCGGATGAGCCTGCTCGCCGGCGTCAAGGACCTGCTCGGCCTCTCCCGCAACCCGCGCATGCTCGGGTTCATCGCCAACCTGGACGAGGGGCGGCTGGCCGCGGTGGCCGGGGCCGGCGGCACGTTCAGCGCCGCCGCGCTCTACCGGGAGATCCTGGAGTCCTGGCTGGACTTCGAGGAGCGGCGCACCCAGGGCATCCCGGGCGCCCCGGTCAGCCTGCGCCGGCCCGAGCTGTGGCAGGCGGTGAGCCGGCTGGCGTTCCAGCTCTGGGAGAGCGGCGAGGCCCACCTGCGACTGGCCGAGCTGGCCGAGTCCACCGGCCAGCTCGCCGGGCGGGCCGACTCGCGGCTGTCCGGGCCGCAGGCCGCGCACGCGGTCGGCGCCGGCAGCCTGCTGGTCCGCACCGACGACGGGCTGTTCGGGTTCATCCACACCTCGGTGATGGAGTGGCTGGTCGCCGAGGGGGTCGCCGAGCAGCTCAACCGGGGTGAGGAGCCGGCCGCGCTGGCGGTGCGGTCGTTGTCCGCGCTGGCCGTGGAGTTCCTCGGCGACCTCGCCGACCCGGCCCGGTGCACGGCGTGGACGGCCCGGGTGCTCGGCGACGAGGCGGCGGGCGAGACGCTGCGCGCCAACGCGCTGCGGCTCAGCGCCCGGCTGCGCCTGCCCGACCGGGCCGACCTGCGCGGCGCGGTGCTGCGCGGCGAGGACCTGTCACACCGGGAGTTGGCCGGCGCCGACCTGACCGGCGCCGACCTGACCGACACCCGGCTGATCGCCACGAACCTGACCGAGGCGCGGCTGGAGCACGCCCGGCTGCGCGGCGCCCGCCTGGACCAGGCCCGCCTGTCCGGGGCGGACCTGCGCGGCGCGGAGCTGGCCGGCGCCCGGCTGTTCCGGGCCGACCTGCGCGGGGCGCGGATCGCCGGCAGCAGTTGGCACCGCACCGCCCTGATCGACGTCACCGCCGACCCGGCGCTGCTGCGCGCCCCGGAACTGCGTGGTGCCGTCGTCGCGCCGGGCCGGCCGGTGGCACCCGGCCTGGCCCCGCCAGCGGTAGGGGTGGGCTACGGCTTCGAGGTGGGACGGCTGCCGGTGCCGGTCGCCTACAGCCCGGACGGCGCGGTGTTGGCGGTGGGCAGCGACGACGGTGGCGTGCTGCTCTGCGACACGGCCACCGGACTGCCGGTGCGCACCCTGCAGGGGCACCGGTCCCGGGTCTACGCGGTCCGCTACGACGCGGCGTCGCACCAACTGGTCACCGGCGCGGCCGACCTCACCGTACGGCTGTGGGACGCCGACCACGGCGACGTGCGGCACGTCATCGAGGACGTCTTCGCCGGCTGGGTCTGGCCGCTGCTCACCGACGGGCGCCGAGGTCGGCTGGTGGTCGGCGACGCGGCGGGCGTGGTCCGGCTCTTCGACACCCGCACCGCCCGGCTGCGCCACGAGTGGCCCGGGCACGACGCGCCGATCTGGGGCACCTCGTTCAGCCCGGACGGCCGGCGGGTGGTGGTGGCGGACAGCGCCGGCACGGTACGCGGCTGGGACATCCACACCGGACGGCTGGCGTTCGAGGTGCGCGAGCCGGAGGTGGTCTACCGGGTGGTGCACTCGCCGGACGGCCGGCTGCTGGCCGCCGTCGGGCAGCACGGCCGGGTCTGGATCCGCCGGGCCACCGACGGCGAGTTGCTGCGTCAGCCGCGCGGCCACGAGGCCGACGTGTACGCCCTCGACATCCACCCCGACGGCACGCTGATGGCCACCGGGGACACGCACGGCGCGCTGCGGCTGTGGGAGACGGAGACCGGCCGCCCGGTGCGGGTGCTGGGCCGGCAGCGTGGCGCCATCTATAGCGTCCGGTTCAACGGTGACGGCAGCCTGCTCGCCACGGCCGCCAGCGACGGCGCCATCCAGCTCTGGGACACCGACGACGGCCAGGTGCGGCACGAGCTGACCCGGCACCGCGGCTCGGTCTGGCCGGTGGTCTGGCGGCCGGACCAGAACCAGGTCGCCACCAGCAGCAACGACGGCACCACGCGGCTGTGGGACGTCCGCACCGGGCAGCTCCAGCAGACGTTGCGCGGGCACGGCCGGCGGGTCACCGCGCTCTCCTTCCGCGACGACGGGGAGGTGCTGGCGGCCTGCGGCAACGACGGCGTGATCCGGCTCTGGGAGCCGCGCACCGGCCGCCTGCTGGGGCAGCTCGCCAGCCCGGCGGACCGCCTGCTCTCGGTGGTGTTCTGCCCGGACGAGCCGCTGGTCGCCGCGCCCAGCGGCGACGGCGGCGTGCACCTGTGGAACACCGACACCGGCGTGGACGAGCGGGAACTCAACGTGGACACCGACCACGTCTGGGCGGTCGCGTTCAGCCCCGACGGGGACGCGCTCGCGACCGCGAACGACGACGACACCGTACGGCTGTGGTACCGCCGCACCGGCCGGCACTTCGCCACGCTCACCCCGCACCGGGGCCGGGTGCGCACGATGGCGTTCAGCCCGGACGGCGAGACCATCGCCACCGGCTGCGACGACCAGATGGTCCGGCTCTGGGACGCGGCGACGGCCACCTGCCGGCTGACCCTGGAACACCACACCGACCGGGTCTACTCGGTCGGGTTCAACAGCGAGGGGACGCTGCTGGCCAGCGCCGGCAACGACGGCACGGCGGTGATCTGGGACGCGCTCACCGGCGAGCGGCGCCTCGTGCTCGCCGAGCACGTGGGGCGGCTCTGGTCGTGCGCGTTCAGCCCGGACGGCAACCTGCTCGCCACCGCCGGCGACGACCTGGTGATCCGGCTCTGGGACCCGGTCACCGGCCGGCTGCACGGCACTCTGGCCGCGCACACCCGCCGGGTCTGGTCGGTGCACTTCAGCCCGGACAGCAGCCTGCTCGCCAGCGCCGGCGACGACGGCACGGTCCGGCTCTGGGACGTGGCGGACCCGGAGCACGCGCAGTTGCGGACCACGCTGATCGGCCTGCCGGACGGTTGGGCGGCGGTCAGCCCGGACGGCCGGTACAAGCTGGACGGCGACCCGGGCGGCCAGTTCTGGCACGTGATCGGCACCTGCCGCTTCGAGGTCGGCGAGCTGGACCCCTACCTCACCCAGGTCCGCCGCCTGGCCGTCGACGCCCCCTTCTGACCGCAGCGTGCGCCGTGTCGGGCCGAGCTTGATCAACTCCACTTCGGCGAAGTGACGGGGTCGGCTGGCGTGATCGACTCCACTTCGGCGTAGTGGTGCGGTCCGAGCGCGTTCGACACCGCCACCTCGCCGAACTGGTGTGGATCATGCCGTCCGATGCCGCCACCTCGGCGAACTGGGCGGAGCCACTGCCAGCTTCAGGCCGGTGTCGGTCCCGACCAGCGGATTTCCCCGTCGTGCCACACGTCCGTGGGGGCCAGGCCGCACGCGGTGGCCACCGCGGCCGACGCGCGGTGGTCGGGATGGATGTGGGCCACGAGGGTACGCACACCGCGCCGCCCCAACCAGCCGGCCATCCCCCAGGCGGCCTCGGTGGCGATCCCGCGTCCCTGCCAGGGTGTGCCCACCACCCAGGCGATCTCCGCGACCGGTCCGTCGTCGACCGGGTCCGCCTCGTCGAGGTGCCGGTGCCCGACCGCCCGCGCGCTCCCCGTGGCGGCGTGCCGGGTCGGCGCGTCGGGCGCGGTGACGGTGGCCTGGACGAAGCCGGCCAGCCGGCCGTCGTCGCGGAGCCGGACGACCCAGTTGCACCACGACTCGGCCGGGTCGGGTGAGCCGGCCACCAGCCGTTCGTAGCGGGCGCGCAACGCCACCGAGTCGGCGGGCTCGCCGCCGATGAAGGTGTGCAGCGCCGGGTCGGCGAGCACGGCGGCCATCTCCTCGGCGTGGTCGACGCCCAGCGGCAGCAGGAGCAGCCGCGCGGTGGGAATGGGCTCCGGCGCGAACCCGCTCATCGGCGTCAGCGCCGCTGCCCCAGGTGGGCGACGAACGCCCGCCAGGCCGGCGGCCCGAAGACGAGCACCGGGCCGGTCGGATCCTTCGAGTCGCGCACGCCGACCACGGCAATCAGGTTGTCGGCCACCTCGACGCAGTCGCCGCCGTTGTTACCGCTCTTCGTGCTCTTGCGCCACCGCGCACCGCTCAGGCCCATGAACGTGCCGCTTCCCTAATGACGTCGAGGGAGTGTGCCCTGGACAGCGCCTCGCCGCGTAGCCGCTCCCAGCGCCGCTCCAGGGTAGCAATCGCTTCGGCCTTCTCGATGATCTGAGCCTCGGCCTGACTGTCCACGTGGGCGACCCGCCCGCCGTCGGGCAGCTCCGCAAGCGTGAACGGCCCGCCGAGTCCCGGATACATGCCGGCCGACAGCGGCACGACGTAGACCTGGACCGCGGAGAGCGCAGCGCATTCCGCCAGGTAGCCGAGTTGTTCGGCCATCATCGTCCGATCATCGCCGGAGGTCCGCCTGAGGACGGACTCGTCGATCACGGCGATCAGGAGCGGAGGGCGGTCTCGACGCAGGATGGCGTGCCGGGCGATGCGGGCGGCGGTCAGGCCGGCGATCTCGGCCTCCGCCAACGCCTCTCCCGCCAATGTCGCCCGCGCATAGGCTTCGGTCTGCAGCAGGCCGGGGATCCAGGCCAGTTGGAAGGTTCGGAGCGACACCGCCTCGCGTTCGATGTCGGCCCAGGGGCGGAACCAGGCGGGCTCGCGGCGCTTGAGCGCGTCCGGCCACAACTCGGCGGCATCCTTGCCGAGCAGTTGGGCCACCTGGGCGCGGTGCCGGGTCTGCGGGATCCGGCCCTGACTCGCCCATCGGGCCGCGGTCTTCGGGTCGACGCCGACCCGCTCGGCCAGACTCTCGGCGGTGTGCCCCGCCTCGGACATCGCGGCCGCCACGGCACGGTTCATCCCTGTGTCCTCCTCGAACATCCCGGCCATCCCGACGTCATCCTGCAACGCAGTGTGATTGGCCCGCAACGGTCGGCAGGGTTCTGGTGAACGGTGTGTCGAAGCGACGGAGAGGGACACCCGATGCCGGAGGACCAGGCGCACGTCGAGCGGCCGGACGTACCGACCGGGGAGCCGCACGAATCGCGGACGGCGCCGGTGGCGACCGCCCGGCACTCGACGGCCGGTCCCGCCTGGGTCTGCGACGGTTGCGGTGCGGACTGGCCGTGTCCGGCGTGGACGGCGGCGCCGACCGACGCGGCGCGGCGGGCCGAGCTGTTGCCGGAGTTCGTCCGGCTGACCCGGCGGGCGATCCGTGACCTGCGCGGCCGTCCCGGCGGGCCGCAGCCGCCGGAGATCGTCCGCCGGTTCCTGTGGTTCCTGCCGCTGAGCGACGAGGAGGCACGGGCCGTCGCGCTGAGGTTGCGGTGAGCCGAGGACGGCGGGAGCACGTGCCGTCGCGGCCGACCTGGCGGTGCCGGGCCTGCGGGATCGCCTGGCCCTGTTCGGCGGCGAAGCTGCGGCTGCTCGCCGCCTACCGGGAGGCCCGGCCGGCGCTGCTGATGCACCTGGCCACGCTCTGGGTGGAGGCCGAGGCGGAGCGGCCCGCCCGGGACGGCGGGGCCGCGGCCCGCTACCGGCGCTTCGTCGGCTGGGCGAGCGGCCGGGGCGGGCGGTGAGGCCGCCCGCCCCGGCTCACCTGGCGGTCAGCGCCGCCACTTCTGGTTGGCGGTGCCGCCGCACTCCCAGATCTGCAGCCGGGTGCCGTCGGCCGAGCTGTTTCCGGTCGCGTCCAGGCACTTGTTGGCCTGCGGGTTCACGATGTCGCCGGCGGCGCTGAACACCCATTTCTGCGCGCCGGAGCCGTTGCAGTCGTAGAGCTGCACCTTGGCACCGTTGGCGGTCGACCCGGACGCCACGTCGAGGCACTTGCCGAGCGCGCGCACCGAGCCGTCGGCGTTCCACGTCCAGCGCTGGGCGGCGGTGCCGTTGCAGGTCCAGAGCTGTACGGGGGTGCCGTTGGCGGTGCTCGCGCTGGCCACGTCGACGCACTTGTTGCCGTAGCCGACGATCTGCCCGCCGGTGCCCCCGCCGCCGTTGTCCCAGGCCTGCACCCGGACGTAGTCGACGGTCATGGTCTGCGGGAACGTGGTGCCGCCGTCCGGCGAGCCGGGCCAGTTGCCGCCGACCGCGACGTTCATGATCATGAAGAACGGGTGGTCGAAGACCCAGCGGTTGCCGCCCGCGTCGGCCGGCGTCTTGCGGGAGTACGCCACGCCGTCGAGGTACCAGGTGATCGAGTCCGGGGCCCAGTCCACGGCGAACGTGTGGAACGCGTCGGCGAGAGCCTGGCCGCCCGGCAGCGAGGTGGACGCGCCGATGCCGTTGCCGCCGGAGTAGCCCGGGCCGTGCAGCGTTCCCCACACGGTGGACGGCGCGTACCCGACGTTCTCCATGATGTCGATCTCGCCGCTGTTGGGCCACGGGTTGCTGCCGATGTCGTTGCCGAGCATCCAGAACGCCGGCCACAGCCCCTGCCCGCGCGGAATCTTGATGCGGGCCTCGAACCGGCCGTACGCCTGGGCGAACGTGCCGTTGGTGAGCAGTCGGGCGGAGGTGTACTGGCAGCTTCCGTACCAGCAGGAGTTGCCGGCCGGATTCTCCTTGCGGGCGGTGATGACCAGATTGCCGTTGCCGTCGAGCGCGGCGTTGCGGGTGCTGTTGGTGTAGTACTGCAACTCGTTGTTGCCCCAACCGCCGCCGCCGATGTCGTAGCGCCACTTGCTCGCGTCGGGGGCGGCGCCGGCCGGGCCGTTGAAGTCGTCGGACCAGGTGACCGCGCCGGGGGCGGCCACCGCTGGGGTGCTCGGGACGGTGGTGAGGGCGGCGGTGAGGCCGACCGCCGCCATCGCCAGGGTGGCGACGGTACGGATGCTGCGCACGGGGTGCCTCCTGCGGGGGTGTGGTCCGTTCACCGTCCGGTCGGCCGGCCCCGCCGAACGGTAAACAAACTATAAAGATAGGCTTCGATGAAGGTATGAACGAAGCCGTCCGCTGTCAAGAGAGCGCTTCCCGCCGTTCCCGCTCCGCCGGCTCGGGCACCCGCTCGGGCTCGCGCTGCCGCGCCACCGGCGCCGGGCGGCGCATCGTGCGCCACGGCCCGCCCAGCAGCGGCGTGAGCACCACCAGCAGATAGCAGGCGCCCATGGTGACCAGCGTGGACGTGGTGCCGAACCGGTCGGCGGCCAGCCCGGCGCCGAGCGCGCCGACCGGCATGGCCGCCCAGGCGCCGGCGCCGATCACCCCGTACACCCGGGCCCGCATGGATGCCGGCACCCGCTCCAGCTCCACCGCGCCCATCAGCGGGTTGAGCGCGCCGGCGGCCAGCCCGGCCACCGCGACCACCGCGACCACCACCGGCAGCGGCGGGGCGGCGGCGAGCGCCCACAGCGGCGGCGCGCCGCAGATCGCGTACGCGGTGACGAACGTGGCCCGGCGGGGCAGCCGGTGCCCGATCGCGCTGAACACCAGCGAGCCGATCAGCGCGCCCCCGCCCATGACGCCGACCAGCAGGCCGAACGCGGCCGGACCGCCCAGCTCGCGGTCGGCGACGACCGGCAGCAGCACGTTGCTCTTGGCCGCGTCGAAGAGGTTGGTCACCAGCACCAGCAGCACCATGGCGCGCAGCAGCGGCTCCCGGACCAGGAAGCGCAGCCCGGCGGCGAACTGCCGCCAGTAGCCGCCGGCCTCCGCCTCGCCCTCCTCGCCGTCCTCGGTGGACGGGCGCAGGCCGCGCGGCACCAGCAGCGTCACGGCCAGCGCCGAGACGGCGAACGTCGCCGCGTCCACGGCGAGCACCGGCAGTGCGCCCAGCACGCCGACCAGCAGGCCGGCCACCGGCGCGCCGATCATGCGGGCGCCCCGCGAGGTGGCTTCCGCCCAGCCGATCGCCCGCTCGATCGGCACCCCCGCCGCGGCCGCCGCCTCCGGCAGCAGCGCGGTGCGGGCGGTCTGGCCGGGCGTGTCCAGCAGGCCGCTGACGAAGACCAGCGCCAGCAGCGCCGGGAACGGCAGGCCGACCGTGGCGTGCAACAGGGGTACGGCCGCGACGGTCACGCCGGAGACCACGTCGGCCAGCACGCTGGACCGCCGGTAGCCGATCCGGTCGACCAGCACGCCGCCGAACGCGCCGCCCAGCACCACCGGCGCGGTGGCGAACGCGCCGGCCAGGCCGGTGGCCGCCGGTGAACCGGTCTCGGCCAGCACGTAGAGCGGCAGCGCGATGAGCGTCAGCACGTTTCCGGTCAGCGAGACGGCGTGCCCGATCAGCAGCCCGGCCAGCGGCCGGCGGTCCCGGCTCACTGCGGCCCCCGGTAGGCCTGCCAGATCAGCGTCACCATCTCCGCGCCCGGCCGGTCGGGCGCGCCGCGCGCCCGCCACCGCCGGCCCAGCGCGGACAGCTCGTCGCGCAGCTCGCCCAGCTCGTCGGGGGTCAGGTGCAGCACCGTGTCGCTGCTGGTGGTGCCGCGCACCCAGGCCAGGTCGAGGCTCGCCTCGGACTCCAGGTAGGCCTGGTAGCGGGCCACGTAGCGCTCCATCGCGGCGCGGCGCAGCAGGTCGCCGGCGAGCCGCCGCTCGGGGTCGTCGAGCAGCTCGACCGGATCCCAGTCGGTGGAGGCGTGCGCCGCCCGCCACCACCGTTCGCGGCGGTCGCGGGCCAGGTCGGGCGCCTCGATCACGAAGCCGTGCTCGGCCAGCTTGCCGACGTGCCAGCTGACCGAGCCCACCGCCTCGCCGGTGCGCTCGCTGAGCATCCCCACCGTCTGCGGGCCGCGCAGGCGCAGCTCGCCGAGCAGGCGCAGCCGGGTCGGGTGGGCCAGCGCCCGCATGGCGCGGGGATCGGTCAGGTGCACGTGCTTCGGCTCGTCCGCCATGGCGACAGGCTAGATGCACAAGACACGAAGTACAAGATGTCTTGTGCTTGTCCGGATCAGTCCAGGCAGAACTCGTTCCCCTCGGGGTCGGTCATCACCAGATGGCCGGCGTCGAGCGGGGGAGCGGGCTCGTGGCGGGCCACCCGGCCGGCGCCGCGGGCGACGAGCCGGTCGGCCGCCGCCTCCAGCGCCGCCATCCGGGCGTCCCCGGTCAGCCCCGGCGCGGCCCGGACGTCCAGGTGCACCCGGTTCTTCACCCGCTTCGGCTCCGGCACCCGCTGGAAGAACAACCGAGGCCCGGCGCCCTCGGGATCGACCACGGCCGAGGCGTCGTTGTGCCGCTCCGGTGGCACCCCGAGCGCGGTCAGCGCCTGCTCCCACGAGTCGAAGCCGTCGGGTGGCCCCTGCACCTGGTAGTCCAGCGCCTCGGCCCAGAACGCGGCCAGCCTGGCCGGGTCGGCGCAGTCGAAGGTGAATTGCACGTCGCGGCCCATCTCAGCTCTCCTTCGGTCGGGTCCCGGCCAGCCTTCCCCACACAGCGGTCAGGGACTGTCCGCGACCCGCCGGAGAGTCAGGCCCGGCGCGTCGCCGCCCGGCCCTTGAGCCGGCGGCCCATCTCCCGCGCGATCTCCCGCTTGGCGTCCCGCTCGGCGAGCGCCTGACGCTTGTCGTACGACCGGCGGCCCCGCGCCAGGCCCAGCTCGACCTTGGCCCAGCCGTCGGCGAAGTACATCGACAGCGGCACCAGCGTGACCCCGCCGTCGCGCAGCCTCTCCAGGATCCGGGCGATCTCCACCCGGTGCAGCAACAGCTTGCGGGTGCGCCGGGGCGCGTGGTTGGTCCAGGTGCCGAAGCCGTACTCGGCGATGTGCAGCCCGTAGAGCCAGAGCTCGCCGTCGCGCTCCTGGGCGAACGCGTCGACAAGCGACACCCGCCCCTCGCGCAGCGACTTCACCTCGGTGCCGGCCAGCACGATGCCTGCCTCGTAGGTCTTGAGGACGTCGTAGTCGTGCCGCGCCTTCTTGTTCGAGGCGATCAGCTTGCGCCCGTTCTCCCTGGCCACGCCGGCAGGATACCCGCCTGCGCCGTTCGGCGTGCCGCCGCCCGAACCGGCCCCTAGGCTGGCCCGGACGGCGATGAGGGGGCGGCGGATGACGCGGGTGGCGGTGCTCGGGCTCGGCGGCATGGGTACGCCGATGGCGGCGAACCTGGTCAAGGCCGGGCTGGACACGGTGGTGTGGAACCGGCACCCGGAACCGGCCCGGGCGCTCGCCGAGCGGGGCGCCGAGGTGGCCGCCGACCCGGCCGAGGCGGTGCGCCGGGCCGACGTGGCGGTGACCATGGTGACCGACGGGGCCGCGGTCCGCGCCATCGCCACCGAGCAGGGCATGCTCGCCGCCCTGCCGGACGGCGCGGTCTGGGCGCAGATGAGCACCATCGGCGTGGCCGAGACCGAGCGGCTGGCCGAGCTGGTCGCCGCCGAGCGGCCCGACGTCACCCTGGTGGACGCGCCGGTGGCCGGCAGCCGAAGCCCGGCCGAGCAGGGAAAACTGACCGTCCTCGCGTCCGGCCCGGAGCAGGTCCGTGACCGGGTCGCCCCGGTCTTCGACGCGGTCGGGCAGCGGACGCTGTGGCTCGGCCCGGCCGGGACCGGCTCGCGGCTCAAGCTCGTCAACAACCTGCTGCTCGCGTTCGTCAACGAGGGCGTCGCCGCGGCGGTGGCGCTCGGCGACACGCTCGGCCTCGACCGGGACACCGTGCGCCGGGCGCTCGACGGCAGCCCGCTGGTCGCGCCCTGGGCGGCGGAGAAGCTGGCCCGGGTGGTCCGCGACGAGCACGGCACGCAATACTCGCTCGCGCTGGCGCTCAAGGACGTCGAGCTGGCGCTGCGCGAGGCGCCGACGGGCAGCTTCCCGGCCGCCGAGGCGCTGGCCGCCGAGTGGCGGAACGCGGCGGAGCAGGGGCTCGGCGGCGACGACCTGACCGTGGTGACCCGGATGCTCGGGGTGCGCTAGCCCGCTGCCACCCGCCCCGCGACCGGCCGCTCGCCGGCCGGACGGCCGGCCGCCGGCGGTGACGCGGCCACCCAGCCGGTGGTGATCAGCAGCAGCGCGGCGCAGTAGGTGGTCATCACCAGCAGGCCCGCGCCGGGCAGCTCCGTGCCCGCCGCGCCCACGCCGATGAGCAGGTCGGAGACGAGGAAGAACGCGCCGCCCGCCCCGACCCGCGCCGACACGCCGGTCGCCGCGGCGGCCATCAGGCACAGCGCCAGGCTGTAGCCGAGCACGGGCAGCCGCAGCGGCCCCAACGCGCCCCACAGCAGCGCGTTCCCCACCGCCCAGGCGAGCAGGTAACCGGCCCAGGCCAGCACGGGCGGGCGGCCGCGACGCCGGAAACCGGCGAGGAAGGCGAGCTGCGCGACCAGGAAGAACCCCATGCCGACCAGGAACGCGGTCCGTCCCGGCACGAGCAGGGCCACGTCCCCGGTGGTGGCCGCGACCAGCCCGGCCGCCACCGCGTCCACCCGGCGTCGGTGCTGAAGGAGGTACGCCAGCAGCACCGGCGCCAGCAGCGGCTTGGCCAGCCACTGGAGCACGGTCGAGTCGAGCGCGACCCCGACCAGTTCGACGACGGCGACGAGCCCGAACAGGGCGAGCCAGGAGCGCCTCACCGGGCCGGCTGCCAGCCGGGGCGGCCGAGCAGGTAGCCGAGCCGGTGCCGCCAGCAGGTGGCCCGGCGTACGTCGGACCAGATCGCGGCGAACTCGTGGGTGGCCACCCGCAGCGGGTTGTAGGTCTGGATGTTCTTGGTCAGCCCGTAGCGCGCCGGGGCCCGCTCCGGCTCGAAGCTGCCGAACAGCCGGTCCCAGACGATGAGGATGCCGCCGTAGTTGCGGTCCAGGTACTCGGTGTTGGAGCCGTGGTGCACCCGGTGGTGCGACGGGGTGTTGAAGACCCACTCGATCGGCCGGGGCAGCCGGCCCACCCGCTCGGTGTGCAGGAAGAACTGGTAGAGCAGGCTGATCGACTGCTGGAGGAAGATCATCCACGGTGGGATGCCGAGCAGCGCCAGCGGCAGCCAGAACGGCAGTGAGGTCATCGGCGTCCAGCTCTGCCGCAGCGCGGTGGAGAGGTTGTAGTGCACGCTGGAGTGGTGCACCACGTGGCTGGCCCACAGCACGCGTACCTCGTGGTGTGACCGGTGGAACCAGTAGTAGGCCAGGTCGTCGGCGAAGAAGACGATCGCCCAGGTCCACCAGTCGCCGGGGGAGAGGTGCACCGGCGCGACCGTCCAGAGGGCCGCGTAGAGGCCGACGGTGAGCAGCTTCCAGGGGAAGCCGATGAGCTGGCTGCCCAGGCCCATCGACAGGCTGGTGGTGGTGTCGCGCAGCTCGTAGCCGCGCTCGTCGTCGTCGGGGAGGAAACGGTAGGAGACCGCCTCGATGACGATCAGCAGCAGGAACGCCGGGACGGCGTACAGCACGGCGGGGATCATGCGCGCGCTTCCCTTCCGGTGGTGGGGGTGGTGGGGGTGGTGACCGGGGCGGTCAGCAGCGCCCGGGCGTGCCGGGCGGCCGCCGCGCCCTGGCCGGACGCGACGGCGGTGGCGAGCCGGCGGTGGCCGGCCACGTCGAGCAGCTCGGCGGCGCGGGCGTCCGGGGGGACGTCGCCGACCGCGAACGTGCCGGCCACCAGGCTGTTGAAGGCGAGCTGGTAGGCGGTGTTGCCGCTGCCCCGCACGACCAGCCGCCAGATGCGGATGTTCGCCTCGGCCATCCGGTCCAGGTCGGGCGCGAGCGTGCCGTACTCCTCGGCCGCCCGGACCAGCGCGGCGACCACGGCCTCGTCGGCGCGCTCGGCGCAGAGCCGGGCCGCGTCGACCCCGACGCAGGCCCGCATCTCCAACATGTCGCGCACCAGCGTCTCGACCGGGAGCACGTCGCCGGAGCGGGCCAGCGACAGCGCCAGGTCGAGGCCGGCGTGCACCCGCCAGTCGAGCACCCGGGTCGCGCCGCCCTGGCTGACCCGGACCAGGCCGAGCTGTTGCAGCCGGCGCAGCGCCTCCCGGACCGCGTGCCGGTTCACCGCGAACCCGGCGGCCAGCTCACGTTCGCCGGGCAGCGTCTCGTCCGGGCGGTACCGGCCGGCCACGATCGCGTCGCGGAGCTGGCCGAAGACGTGGTCGGAAACCGAGGCGCGGGGGGCGGGGACGAAGGCCATGGCCACGAGTGTGGTCCGGCACACATCAACCCGTCAACTGGTTGGACCAGTGGATTTTCCGGCCGAGGCCCGGCCGGTGCGTGCCCTTGCCGTCACCCCTCGTATCCTTTCCGCCGTAGGACCGCCACGGTGAAGGGAGTCGGTGTGAGCGACCGGGTCGAGACGTTGGAGTTCCAGGCCGAGGCGCGTCAGCTGCTGCAGCTGATGGTGCACTCGATCTACTCGAACAAGGACGTCTTCCTGCGTGAACTCATCTCCAACGCGTCCGACGCGCTGGACAAGCTGCGGCTGGAGTCGCTTGTCGACAAGGAGTTGTCGACCGACACGTCCGACCTGCACATCGAGCTGGAGGTCGACCGGGACGCCCGCACGCTCACCGTCCGGGACAACGGCGTCGGCATGTCCCGCGACGAGGTGGTCGCGCTGATCGGCACCATCGCCAAGTCCGGCACCGCCGAGCTGCTGCGCAAGCTGCGCGAGTCCAAGGACGCCGCCGCCTCGCAGGAGCTGATCGGCCAGTTCGGCGTCGGCTTCTACGCCACCTTCATGGTCGCCGACACGGTGACGCTGCTGACCCGCCGCGCCGGCCAGGCCGGCGGCACCCGCTGGGAGTCCAGCGGCGAGGGCACCTACTCGGTGCGGGAGGTCGAGGACGCGCCCCAGGGCACCTCGGTCACCCTGCACCTTAAGGCCGTCGACGCCGAGGACAACCTGCACGACTACGCCGACGAGCGGACCATCCGGGAGATCGTCAAGCGATACTCGGACTTCATCGCCTGGCCGATCCGGATGACCGTCGACAAGCCCGGCGAGGACGGCGCCAGCACCCGCGAGGAGCAGACGCTCAACTCGATGAAGGCGCTCTGGGCGCGCTCGCGGGACGAGGTGGACGAGGCCGAGTACAAGGAGTTCTACCGGCACGTCGCGCACGACTGGGCGGACCCGCTGGAGACCATCCACATGCGCGGCGAGGGCACCTTCGAGTACGAGGCGCTGCTCTTCCTGCCCTCGCACGCCCCGCTCGACCTGTTCTCCCCGCAGGGCCGCCGCGGCGTGCAGCTCTACGTCAAGCGCGTGTTCATCATGGACGACTGCGAGGCGTTGATCCCCAACTACCTGCGCTTCGTCAAGGGCGTGGTGGACGCGCACGACCTGTCGCTGAACATCTCCCGGGAGATCCTGCAGCAGGACCGGCAGATCCGGGCGGTGCGCCGGCGGCTGGTCAAGAAGGTGCTCGGCACGCTCAAGGACATGTCGGCCGAGTCGTACCGCACGTTCTGGACCGAGTTCGGGCCGGTGGTCAAGGAGGGTCTGCTGGAGGACCCGGACAACACCGAGGCGCTGCTCGACCTGGTCCGCGCCGCCTCCACCCACGACCCGGCCGAGCCGACCACGCTGCGCGGCTACGTCGAGCGGATGAAGGACGGCCAGACCGAGATCTACTACGCCACCGGCGAGAACCGGGCCACCATCGAGAACTCCCCGCACCTGGAGGCGTTCCGGGCCAAGGGCTTCGAGGTGCTGATCCTCACCGACCCGGTGGACGAGGTGTGGGTCGAGCGGGTCGGCGCGTACGACGGGAAGACGCTGCGCTCGGTGGCCAAGGGTCAGGTCGACCTGGAGACCGAGGAGGAGAAGGAGAAGGCCGAGGCCGAGCGGCAGGAGTACGCCGACCTGCTCACCTTCCTCGGCGGCGCGCTCACCGACAGCGTCAAGGAGGTGCGCCTGTCCACCCGGCTGACCACGTCGCCGGCCTGCGTGGTGGGCGACGCGCACGACATGACGCCGACGCTGGAGAAGATGTATCGGGCGATGGGTCAGGAGGTGCCCCGGGTCAAGCGGATCCTGGAGCTGAACCCGACCCATCCGCTGGTCACCGGCCTGCGCAAGGCCCACGGCGAGGGCGGCGACGCCGCCGCGCTGACCGAGACCGCCGAGCTGCTGTACGGCATGGCGCTGCTGGCCGAGGGTGGGGAGCTGGCCGACCCGGCCCGCTTCACCCGCATCCTCGCCGACCGTCTCGCCCGCAACCTCTAGATGCAAGGAGGGGCCTCTTCTTATCGCCTACGCGATAGGAGGGGCTCCCGCTTGTCACAGCTGGCCGGGGAAGAAGCCGTGTCGGGCCAGCGGCTCGACGATCTGGTGCTCCTCGTAGGACAGATGTGACAACAGGGTGTCGGTGAGCAGGTCCACCGCCTCCTGCAGGCCGGTGAAGTCGCCGGGGGAGCGGATCAGCTCCACCAGTGCCCGGTCGACGCTCTCCACTACCCCGTGGATCACCACGTGCTCCTGCTCGAGGCGGTCCAGCACCGGCGCCAGCCCGGCGTCGGAGCGGCGCAGGTGCGGGAAGATCGACGCGTCCTCCAGGCCGTGGTGCTGGGTCACCACCGTGCAGTACGCCGCGCAGTAGGCGCCCAGCGTCCAGTCGTTCTGCCGCATGGTCATCTCGTTCAGCGCGGCCCGGGCCCCGCCCGGCGACACCGCCCCGCGCCGGACCTGGTCGAGCAGGTCGCGCACCTGGGCCAGCTCCTGACGCAGGTGGTCGTGCACGTCCACCAGGTGCTGCCCGGCGGCCTGCCCCCGGGCGGGGTAGACCTGTCCGGCCGGTGGCGGCGGGGCGGTCGGTCGGGTCGTCTCGTCCCAGAGGCGGCGGGCGCTCAGCCGTACCCCCGGATCGGGGGTGGGGGTGACCGCGAGCGTGGTCGGGCCGCCGGCGGCGGCCTGCTCGTCGGCGACGGCCCGGGCGCCGCTGCCCGGCGTGGTGCGCTCGGCCGCGACCAGCTCCCGGACCGCCGGCGCCACCTCCTGGGCGAAGATCTGGAGGGCGCGCGGCTCGTCGCTGCCGAGGATGAACGTGGTGACGCCGTGCTCCAGGGTGAGGCCGGCCAGCTCCTCGACCCACCGCTCCGGCGGCCCGGCGAGGAAGCCGGTGGACGAGCGGGTGAACGTGCCGGTGACGTTGAGCATCCGGCGGATCGCGCCCGGATCGCGCCCGGCTGCCCGCGCGCCCTCGTCGACCAGCGCGTTGAGCGCCGGCAGGTCGTCCGGTCCCTTCGGCAGATACGCCAGCGACGGCAGCCAGCCGTCCGCGGCCCGCCCGACCAGCCGCAGCATGCGCGGCTTGTACGCGCCCACCCAGATGCCCACCGGGTGCGCCGGCGCCGGACCGCGCTTCGCCCCGACCACCCGGTAGTGCTCCCCGGGCACCCGGATCATGCCGCGCCGCTCGGTGTCCCAGACCTCGCGGATGACCTGGATCGCCTCGTCCAGCGCGTCGACCGCCGCGCCGGGGGAGAGCCGCCGCCCGCCGGTCGCCTCGATCGCGTCCCAGAACGCGCCCGCGCCCAACCCCAGTTCGACCCGGCCGCCGGTGAGCAGGTCCAGGCTGGCCACGCTGCGGGCCAGCACCACAGGTTGGCGCAGCGGCAGGTTGAGCACGTTGCCGGCCAGACCGATCCGGGCGGTGGCGGCGGCCACGTACGACATCAGCGTCCACGTGTCCAGAAAGCCCGGCTGGTACGGGTGGTCCTGGAAGGTGACCAGGTCGAGCCCGACCTGTTCGCAGAGCGTGGCCAGCGCCACCACCTGGTCGGGGCGACCGGCGGCGGGGGTGAGGAAGCCACCGAAGGTCAGCTCGTGTCCGTGGTCGGTCATCGCCCCGCTCCTTACGCGATCTTGCCGGTCCCGCCCCACGGTAGCCCCACCACCGGCCGGGTGATGGCGGACCCGACCACCGTGGACGCGGCGGTCGCACGGTAGCCCGGGCGGGTGAAGAACGTCCCAAGAAGCGGGCGATCGTCGGAAATCGTCCCTAGCCTCGGTTCCGTTCGCAGTCGCGGACACCACGGGCCGGTAACGCCTAATCCCGCCGCCGGCCCGGTGGTACCCGGACCTCGGGCGGGAGCGGGGGACCCACACGTTCCACGGTGCACGTCACCTCGGGGTGAAGCCGCCACCGGCGGCCGGGCTCCTCGGCCCGAACCCGACAGCTCACCTCGTCGGCGTGGAGGAATCCACATGTCAACCGCATACTCAGCCCGGCGCCGCCGTACCGTGATCGGCGCGCTCGTAGCCGGCGCCGCTACCGGCGCCGTGGCGCTGCTCGGGCCGGCCGCGCCGGCCGCCGCCGCGAGCCTGAACTGGGACGCCGTCGCCCGGTGCGAGTCGGGCGGCAACTGGCACATCAACACCGGCAACGGCTACTACGGCGGGCTCCAGTTCTCGCGCGGCACCTGGAACGGCCACGGCGGCCAGCGGTACGCCGCCCGCGCCGACCGGGCCAGCCGCTCCGAGCAGATCGCCGTCGCCGAGAGGGTCCTCGACGGGCAGGGCATCGGCGCCTGGCCGGTCTGCGGCAGGAAGGCCGGGTGGAGCGGCAGGAAGGCCGGGTCGAGCCGGACGCACGCCGGCAAGGAGTCGGGCTCCACCGCGTCCAGGAAGGCCCCGACCACGAAGAGGGCCACCTCGTCGGGCGGTGAGCGGCGCGGCGCGCCGGCCACCGGCGCCTACCTGGTGCGGCCCGGCGACACCCTGTCCGAGATCGCCGCGGCGAAGCACGTCGCCGGTGGGTGGCGCGCCCTGCACGCGTGTAACCGGGGCGTGGTCGGCGACGATCCCGGCCTGATCTTCCCGGGCCAGCGGCTGCGCCTGCGCTGATCCCCGGCTCCGGGCCGCCGTGTCGCGTCTGCGTCGCGTCCCGTCGGTCCGGTCGCGTGCTGCGGGTCCGGGTCGCGAGTCCTCGGGACCACGTCGCGCCGGCAGGCGACGCGAGCGCCCGGCCGGTCGTCCGGCCGGGCGTTCGCCCCCGCGCGACACGCCGGGAGTGGTGGGCGTCCGTCCTGCTCCCGGCGTCGGCGGCCGGCCTGGTGCGGCGGGTGACGAGGTTCCGTCGCCGCCTGTTGCTATGGTCACCAGACTCGGCTAAGACGTGAAGAAAGCGCGGATATGACCAACGATGCGTTCTCGGCCGCCGCGAGCCTCGACGAGCTGCTGACCCGCACGCAGCAGGCGCTGGCCGCGATGCGGTCCCGGGCCTGCGTGCTCGCCGACGGCGAGCCGGGCGAGCTGCTCCGGGCCGAGGGCGCGGCCGTCGGCGGCCGGGTCCGGGCGGTCGCCGTCCAGGGTGGCCGGTTGCACTCCGTCGTCGTCGACCCGGAGCTGGCCGGGTTGCCGCTGGAGGTTCTCTGCGGACACCTGGTCGACGCCGTCAACGACGCGCTGAGCGAGTTGGACGCGCAGGTCGGCGACTCCGCCCGGGCGGACACCGACGCGCTCGCCGCCCGCCTCGGCGGCCTGCCCGACCAGGCGGAGCTGTTCAGCCGGACGATGCACGAGGTGGCCGCGCGGATCCGCCGCGACCGCGTCGCCGCGTCCCGAACCGCCCGCTCCGCCCGCTCCGCCTGACCGCCCGCCAAGATGTAGATCTTGGTACGGAAGTCCCCTATGAGAGGCCGTTCCGTACCAGATCCCGCAAGCCGCGAGCCGGAGACGCGGAACGGCCGGCCGTCGGGAGGACGACGGCCGGCCGCTCGCGTCGGGGTCAGCTCAGCGTGACCGCCGTGTCGTCGACGACGAAGGACGTCTGCAGGGAGGCGTCCTCCACGCCGCTGAACGAGATGGTCGCCGTGGTGCCGGCCAGCGACGAGACGTCGAAGGACCGCTGCACGTAGCCGGTGGCCTTGTTCAGGTTGGAGTAGGTGGCCAGCGTGGTGCTGCCGGCCTTGACGGTCAGCTTGTCGTAGGCGGTGGAGGTGGTCGACTCCGCGCTGTCGATGTGCAGCCAGAAGCTGAGCGTCGCCCGGCAGCCGGCCGGGATGGTGACCGACTGGCTGAGCGTGTCGGTGTGCGAGGAGCCGTAGCCGTCGAGCCACGCCTTGTACGAGCCGCCGTGCGCCGCCTGGCCGCTGTCCGTGGTGATGACGCCGGACGAGACGGTCCAGCTCACGTTGCCCGACTCGAAGCCGGGGTTGGCCAGCTTGTTGCCGGAGCAGCCGCCGGACGGCGGGGTGGTCGTGGTGGTCGGCGTGGGCGTCGGCGTGCCGCCGGCGCAGGTCGGGTCACCGGACTGCGCCGGCACGCTGACCGCGTCCCAGGCCGCCTTGACCGTGTTGAACTCGGTGCAGCTTCCCGGGTAGAGGTTCTTCGCCGCCTGCAGCGTCCAGGTGCGGTACTTCAGGTACGACGAGGACGAGGTCTTCAGCAGCATCGCGTTGTACATGATCTTGATGGCCTTCTGGATGCCCAGGCCGGTCACGCTGCTGCTGTTGCAGGTGGAGCTGGACGGCTGCCCGTTGGTGGGGCTGCTGCCGTTGGCCAGCAGGTAGAACCAGTGGTTGCCCGGGCCGGCGGAGGCGTGCACCTCGCCACCCGGGACGCTGCTGGAGTAGCAGTTCGGGTCGCCGAGCGCGGACGGGTTGTACATGTTGCGGATCGGGCCGGAGCCGACCAGGTTGATCTTCTCGCCGACCAGGAAGTCCGGCGCGTCGTAGCTGGACGGCTCGTTGGCGAACCACTCGGTGGCCGCGCCGAACGTGTCCGCCACGAACTCCTGGGTGCCGCCGCCGGAGATGCCGCCCGGGGTGTTGTCGTCGATGCCGTGGCCGATCTCGTGCGCCACCACGTCGAGCGAGCCGATCCACTGGCCGGCGGTGTTCTTGCCGATCTGCACCTGGCTGCCGTCGTAGTAGGCGTTCTGGTCGTTGAGGCCCACCCGGATCGGCCAGTAGCCGCCGTTGCCGTTGGCGCCGTTGCGGCCCAGCCACTGGTTGAGCATCTTGTGCTCGGTCTGCGCGCTGAACAGCGCGTCGACGCAGCCGGTCTCCTTGTTGGTGGCGGTGCCGTTGCCCCAGGCGTCGTCGGTGCCGCTGAACGTGGTGTTGTTCGCGGCGTCCTGGCAGCTGAGGTTGGTGACGGTCGGGTCCTTCATGGTGTAGGTGCTGCCCGACTGGGTGGTGTTCAACGTGAGCGGGGCCGGGCCGTTCCAGGCGCCGGTGCCGGTGCCGTTGACGATGTGCTCCTGCTTACGCAGCACCGCCCCGGTGTGGGCGTCCACGTCGACGGTGAGCCGGCTGGGGCCGTCGGCGTCGGTGCCGCGCACCGTGGTCTCCCAGGCCAGCGCCGACCCGGCGCCGAGCGTGTAGACGACGAGCGTGGTGCCCTCGACGGAACTGACGGTCTTGAGCTGGGCGCGCGCCGTCTTCGCGGCGGCGGCCGAGGTCAGCCTGGGGGTGGTGGCGAGGGCGCCGATGGGCCGCTGCTGCGCGACGGAGGCGTACTTGAGGTTGCCGGCGGAGTCGGTGGCGAGCACGAAGTCACCGCCGACCACCCGCAGTCCTTTGTAGGTGCGCTCGTAGGGCACGTACTGGGTGCCCTCCGAGGAGATGACCGGCTTCTGCACGAACGCGTCGTCGGAACCGGCCTGCAGGTAGGCGGGACGGTTCGCGACCAGCGCGCGGGTCGAGTCGGCGGCCGCCGCGCGGGCCTGGGCGGGGTTGGGGGCGGCGGGCCCGGGTGGCGCGGCCTGCACGGCCGCGGCGGTGCCGGCGGCGATCACGCCGGCCGCGGCCGCGCCGGTGAGCGCGGCGAGGCGAGGTGAGAGCTTCAAGAGGGTTCGCTCCTGTTCTTGGGCGCGCCGCACGGAGCCCGGTGGGGTCGGGCGGCGCGATGGTGCGAGGCAGGGTGACGGCCGGTCACCGGAGCTGCCGGCGTGGCTCCGGGTCGACAGATCGACCGTCCGAGCCGCCGGGGGTCGACGACTCGCTGGTGCACGATCACACGCCGTCGGAGCCGTGAGCAATGGGTGACCCGGGCAACCGACTGTCGCCGGACACCCCGCCGTCACCCCGAATTCAGGAAGCCATGATCTTCAATAGCCCCTGATCAGGGTGAACATTGTCGGCAGCGGACGGCAGCGTGCCCGATCTGCGTGCATTGCCGCGGTGTGCGGGTGGTGCACAGAGGTTCAGCGCGGTCCCCGGGTCCGCGTCGGCGGCCCGGTGGGCAACGTGGTCAGCGAGGGCGACAGGGTCGGGCGCGGAGTGGGCCGCCGGGTCGGACCGGGGCTCGGACTCGACGAGGTCGGGCTCGGCGACGGCGACGCGGACGGGCTCGGCGCCGAGGTGGTCGCCGGCGGCGCGGATCCGGTGGGCTCCGGGGCGTCGCCGGGGAACGCCGGCTCGTGGAAGCGGTACCGGTCCGGGTCGAGCTTCATCGCCGCGGTGGCCCGGGTCATGAACTGGCGCCAGATCGGCGCGGCCCCGGTCGAGCCGTACACCTCGTAACTGCCGCCCGTGGTCCGCAGCGGCTTCCCGTCGGTGGTGCCCAGCCAGACCGCCGAGGCGAGGGCGCCGGTCCACCCCACCATCCAGGTGTGCACGTTCTGGGTGGTGCTCTGCCCGGCCTGCCAGGTGCCGGTCTTGCCGGCGGAGTCCCAGCCGTTCTCCAGCCGGGCCGCCCGGACCCGGCGCAGCGCCCAGTCGAGCTGGTTCACCGCCTCGGAGTCGAGGCCGAGGTCGGTCTGCCGGAGCTGCTCGGTCCACACCTTGTCGTCACCCTTGGTCACCGACCGGACGAAGTGCGCGTCGGCGCGCCTGCCGCCGGCCGCGAAGGTGGCCATCCCGTTGGCGTGGTCCTGCACGGTGATGCCGTACTGGCCGATGCCGACCTCGGCGGAGAAGTGCTCCGCCAACTCGTCGGCCGGGTCGTCGCGGAGGTCGACCCGCTGCGGCCGCGGGTTGCCCCGCACCGTCTCCCACATCGACTCCACGCCGGCCTGCCGGGCCGTCTCGATCACCTTGGCGCTGCCCAGCTTCTCGGTCAGCTCGAAGTAGGTGACGTTCAACGAGGCGACCGTGGCCTCCCAGAGCGCGCAGTCCGGCTGGCAGGCCGCGTGCTCGGCGTTGCGGATCGGCCCGGCCGCGCTGCCCTTCGTGCGGCCCGACTCGGGGAACTCCTTGGTGTCCGGCGAGTCGAACCGCTGCTTCACCGAGATCCCGTCGCGGACGGCGGCGGCCAGGTCGTACACCTTGAACGAGGACCCCGGCGGATGCTGGCCGAACCCGCGCGCCCGGCCCTGCTCGTCGGTGTACCAGCCGGCGTAGTCGGCGCCGGAGCCGCGGTCCCCGCCGTAGTAGCCGAGCACCCGGCCGGTGCCCGGCTCCACCGCTACCAGCGCCGCCTGCCAGTTCTTCGGCTGGCCGCGCACCGCCGCCGGCGCGCTGTCCCGGCGGATGTCCGCCGCCGCCTCGGCCGCGTCCTGCACCCGCTTGTCGATCGTGGTGACGATCCGGTAGCCGCCGTCGCGGATCACCTCGTCCGGCTTGCCGCGGAACGGCTCCGTCCCCCGCAGCTCCGCCAGCACGTGGTTGACCACCAGCCCGGTCGGCCGGTCCAGGTCGGAGCGGCCCGCGTCGCGGTCGATCGGCCGCACCGTGTCCGGGTACGCCAGGTTCGCCGCCTGCTGCGGGGTCAGGTAGCCGAGCTTCACCATGCCGTCGCGGATATAGTTCCAGCGGTCGATCGAGTTCTGCTTCGCGACGGCGTTGCGGCGCGGGTCGTAGCCCGGTGCGCCCTGCGGGTCGGCCGGGTCCGCCTCCGGCTGCTTCACCATCGCGCAGAGCACCATCGCCTCGGCCGGGGTGAGCTGCTGCGCGGCCGGCGCGTCGCGGCGCACGGTCTTGCCGAAGAACGTCTGCGCGGCCGCCTCGATCCCGTACGCGCCCCGGCCGAACGGGACCGTGTTCAGGTAGAAGCCGAGGATCTCCTCCTTGCTGTACCTGTCGTCGAGCTTCCAGGCGATCACCGCCTCGCGCAGCTTGCGGGAGTAGGTGACGCCGCGCAGGTCGGCCGCGACCCGCGCGTACTGCTGGGTGAGCGTGGAGGCGCCCTGCCGCTGCCCACCGCTGACGTTCGCCCACGCCGCCCGCAGCACACCCTTGAGGTCGATGCCGCGGTTGGTCCAGAAGGTGCGGTCCTCGGCCGCCACGATGGCCTGCTTCGCCGAGTCGTTCATCTGGCCGTACGGGACGATGGTGCGGTTCTGCGCGCCCAACTTCGCCATCGGCGTGCGGCCGTCGGCGTAGAGGACCGTGGTCGACTCGGGCAGCTTCAGGTCGGTGGGCGTCGGCACGCTGTCGAAGTAGTAGCCGCCGGCGACCAGCCCGCACCCGGCGAGCAGCGCGCACACCGCCAGGATGACGAGCAGGCGCCGCCCCCGGCGTCGCGGTCGCGCCGGGACCGCGCCGTTCTCTCCGCTGTGCCGCACGCGATGCCTCCGACTGCTCGGCCGATCGTGTCCATGCCCGGCTCGCAGGCTAACCGACCTGTGCCGACGGCACCGGCCGGCGCGGCGCGCCGGGGTCGCGTCCGGGCCACCCGGGCGGCGGCGCCGGGCACCCGCCGGGCAGGATGCGGGCATGCGCGACGACGTACGCGGATACCTCGCCGGACTCGTCCGGCGCGCCCGGGACGTGCTCGGCGACGACCTGGCCGGCGCGTACGCGGCCGGCTCGGTCGCGCTGGGCGCCTACCAGCCGGGGCGCAGCGACGTGGACGTGGCGCTGCTGGTGGCCGGGCCGCCGTCCGCCGAGGCGAGGCGGACGCTTGTGGACCGGCTGCGGCACGAGTCGCTGCCCTGCCCGGCGCGCGGCCTGGAGCTGGTCGTCTACCGACGGGACGTGGCCGCCTCCGGCACGTTCGAGCCGGGCTTCGAGCTGGAGCTGAACACCGGCGCCACGATGCCGTTCCGCGCCACCTACGACCCGGCCGACCGGCCCGCCGCGGACGGGCGGTTCTGGTACGCGCTGGACCGCAGCATCCTGCGCCAGTCCGGCCTGACCCTGCTCGGCCCGCCCGCCGCCGACGCGTTCGCCGACCCGCCGCCGGCAGCGCTGCGGGCGCTGCTGGTCGACGCGCTGCGCTGGTGGCTGGCGCTGCCCACCCCGCCCGGCGACGCGCCGGCGCCGGGCGCCGAGGACGCGGTGCTCGGGGCCTGCCGCGCGCTCGTACGCTGCCGCGACGGCGTCTGGCTGGGCAAGGTCGAGGCCGGACGGCGGGTGGCCGCCGACGACCCGGACGCCGCGCTGATCCACCGCGCGGTCGCCGCCCGCCGGGGCGGGCCGCCGCCGTCCGGCCCGGCGGCCCGCGCGTTCCAGCGCCGGGTGCTGGCGCAGGTCGAGGCCGGCTGAGCCGCCGCTAGGGTGGGCCGGGGAGGGGATCATGACGGAGCTGAGCGGTTCGGTGCGGGCCGGGTTGGAGACCGCGGTGCCCGGCGGCGTGAGCACCCGGGCCGCGGACCGGCTGCGGCTGGCCCACGACGCGTCGCACTACCTGCTGCACCCCGGCGCGGTGGTCACCCCGGCCGACGCCGGCCAGGTCGCCGCGCTGCTGGCGCAGAGCCGCCGCGCCGGCCTCCCGCTGACCTTCCGCTCCGGCGGCACCAGCCTCAGCGGCCAGGCGGTCACCGACGGGCTGCTGGTCGACGTCCGCCGGCACTTCCGCGACCTGACCGTGCTCGACGACGGGCGGCGGGTGCGGGTGCAGCCGGGGGTGGTCCTGCGGCAGGTCAACGCGCGGCTCGCGGCGCACGGCCGCAAGCTCGGCCCGGACCCGGCGAGCGAGGCCGCGTGCACCGTCGGCGGGGTGGTCGCCAACAACTCCAGCGGAATGACCTGCGGCACCGAGTTCAACACCTACCGCACGCTGGAGTCGCTGGTGCTGGTGCTGCCGAGCGGCACCGTGCTGGACACCGGCGCGCCGGACGCCGACGCCCGGCTGCGCGCCACCGAGCCGGCGCTGCACGCCGGCCTGCTGCGGCTGCGCGACCGGGTGCGCGGCAACCCCGACTCGGTGCGCCGGGTCCGCGCCCAGTTCGCGATGAAGAACACCATGGGGTACGGGGTGAACGCGTTCCTCGACCACGACGACCCGGTCGACCTGCTCACCCGGCTGGTGGTGGGCAGCGAGGGCACGCTCGCGTTCGTCGCGTCGGCGACGTTCCGCACCGTACCCGTGCTTCGGCACGCCGCGACCGGCCTGCTGGTCTTCGACACCCTCGGCGCGGCGACGGCGGCCATGCCGGCGCTGGTGGCCGCCGGACCGGCGGCGGTCGAGCTGCTCGACGCCGCCGCCCTGCGGGTGGCCCAGCGCGATCCGAAGGCGGACGCGGCGCTGCGCGGGCTGGCCGTGCGCGGGCACGCCGCGCTGCTGGTGGAGTGGCAGGAGTCCGATCCGGACGCGCTGGCCGACCGGGTCGCCGCCGCCGGGCCGGTGCTGGCCGGCCTGGCGCTGACCACCCCGGCCCGGCTCAGCGGCGAGCCGGCGGCCCGGGCCGCGCTGTGGCACATCCGCAAGGGCCTGTACGCGGCGGTGGCCGGGGCCCGCCCGTCCGGCACCACCGCGTTGCTGGAGGACGTCGCCGTGCCGGTGGCGGCGCTGGCCGGCACCTGCGCCGCGCTGGCCGACCTGTTCGACCGCCACCGCTACGCCGACAGCGTGATCTTCGGCCACGCCAAGGACGGCAACCTGCACTTCATGCTCAACGAGCGGTTCCCCGGCGGGGAGGCCCCGACGCGGTACGCCGCCTTCACCGAGGAGATGGTCGACCTGGTGCTCGGCCACGGCGGCACGCTGAAGGCCGAGCACGGCACCGGCCGGGTGATGGCCCCGTACGTGCGCCGCCAGTTCGGCGACGAGCTGTACGACGTGATGCGCGAGCTGCGGACGCTCTGCGACCCGGACGGCGTGCTCAACCCGGGCGTGCTGCTCGGCGACGACCCGGAGGTCCACCTGCGGCACCTGAAGACCGTGCCGAGCGTGGAGGAGGAGGTGGACCGCTGCGTCGAGTGCGGCTACTGCGAGCCGGTCTGCCCGAGCCGTGACCTCACCACCACGCCCCGGCAGCGGATCGTGCTGCGCCGCGAGATCGCCGCCGCCGAGGCCGCCGGCGACCGGGCGCTGGCCCGGGAGCTGACCGACGCCTACGACTACGACGCGGTGCAGACCTGTGCCGTGGACGGGATGTGCGCCACCGCCTGCCCGGTCCTGATCAACACCGGTGACCTGGTCAAGCGGCTGCGTGCCGAGGAGCACGGCCGGGCCGCGGCGAGCGGCTGGCGGGCCGCGGCCCGGCGGTGGGGCGCCACCACCCGGGGCATGGCCCGCGGGTTGGACCTGGCCGGCGCGCTGCCACCGGCGCTGCCCGAGGCGGTCACCCGGGCGGCCCGGGCCGTGCTCGGCGCCGAGCGCGTCCCGCAGTGGCGGCGGGACCTGCCGGGCGGCGGCGCGCCCCGGCGGCCCCACCCGGCCGGCGAGCCGGACGCGGTCTTCGTGCCCTCCTGCCTCGGCACGCTGTTCGCCCCCGCCGAGGGCGGCGTCGGGGTGTCCGCCGCGCTGCTCACCCTCGCCGAGCGGGCCGGCGTACGCCTGCTCGTGCCGGACGGCGTCGGCGACCTGTGCTGCGGCACGCCCTGGTCGTCGAAGGGGCTGACCGACGGCTACCGGGCGGTGCGTGACCGGGTGCCGCCGGTGCTGCGCGCGGCCAGCCGCGACGGCGCGCTGCCGGTGGTCAGCGACGCCGCTTCCTGCACCGAGGGCTTCGACCGGCTGCTCGCCGGCGCCGGCGATCTGCGGGTGGTCGACGCGGTGGAGTTCGCGGCCACCGCGCTGCTGCCCCGGCTGACCGTGCGCCGCCGGCTGGGTTCGCTCGCGCTGCACCCGACCTGCTCGTCGACCCGCCTCGGCCTGGACGACGCGCTGCGGGCGGTGGCCGGGGCGGTCGCCGACGAGGTGGTGGTCCCGGAGGGCTGGCAGTGCTGCGGCTTCGCCGGCGACCGGGGACTGCTGCACCCGGAGCTGACCGCGTCGGCCACCCGGGCCGAGGCCGCCGCCGTCACCGCGCGGCCCTTCGACGGGTACGCGTCGGTGAACCGCACCTGCGAGATCGGCCTGGCGCGGGCCACCGGGCAGCCGTACCGGCACCTGCTGGAGCTGCTGGCGGAGGTGACCGCGTGATGCGCAGCTGGCGGCTGGCCGCGCTGATGCTGGCCGTCGGCGTGGCGGTGGGCGCCGGTCAGGACACGCCGGTGTCGTCGGTGGTGGGCTTCCTCGCGTTCGCCGCGGTGGCGGCGCTCTTCTCGCCGCTGGCCTTCCCCCGGTCGCTGACCTCGGCGCAGGCGCGTCTGCGCAGCGCGGACGACGGCCGGCCGGTGATCTACTGGCGGCCCGGCTGCACGTACTGCCTGCGGCTGCGCCTGCGGTTGGGCGGGCGGGCCCGGGGCGCGTACTGGGTGGACATCTGGCGCGACCCGGAGGCCGCCGCCGCCGTCCGGGCGGTGACCGGCGGCGACGAGACGGTTCCCACGGTGGTGCTGCCGGACGGGGCGGTGGTCAATCCCGACCCGGCGTGGTTGCGGGCGCGGCTCGGGGCCTGACCGGGCGAAACCTCGGCTCGGGGTCTGACCGGGCGAACCCCGGCACGGGACGGCTCGGCGGGCATACCGTGCCAGAGGGGCATCCAGGCCTTCGCGCCGCTGCTGGAGATGACCGCGCAGGGCTGCCGGTGAGGGCGGTCCTGGCTAGGCTCGGGCGATGCATCGATCGCGGTTGTACGCTTTGATCATCGACGCGCCGCGGGACGAGGCGGGGGAGGCGGCCGCGTTCTGGTCCGCCGCGCTCGGCTCCGAGCTGCGCACCGAACCGGCCGAACCGGAGTTCACCGGCCTGGCCGACGTGGTGCCCGGGCTGGTCACCGCCGTGCAGTCGGTCGGCGACGCGCCCCGCTACCACCTCGACATCGAGACCGACGACGTCACCGCCGAGGTCGAGCGGCTGTGCGGACTGGGTGCCACACCGGTCTCCCGCTGGCTCGACTGCCACGTGCTGCGCGCGCCGGGCGGGCACCTGCTGTGCGTCATCCCGGTGGCGAGCGACAGCGCGCTGTTCGAGTCCACCGCCACCCGCTGGCCGTGACCCGGTCGCGAACCGGCGCCCCGGCCACTGCGGCCGGGGCGCCGGGACCGCGGGTCAGGAGCCGTACGGCAGCGTGACAGTCGAGCCGTTGCCGACGCCGAGGATCGTGGGCGCGCCGCCGATGGCGTTCCACACTTCGACGCGTACCGTGCCGCCGGACAGGTTGCCCAGCGTGCCGGTGGACGAGAGCAGACCCTGGGTCTGCCGGTAGCGCTCCGCACCCGGGACCGGATCGGTGGCGAAGTACCGGTACGTCTCCACCCGTTCGACGCTGCCGTTGCCGGTCAGGTCGTAGGAGACGCGGATCTGGACGCCGTTGCCGACCGCGGTGCCCGCGTCGACGGCCAGGTCGAAGGCGGTCGCCCCGCCGGTGTACGTGCCGGTCAGCCCGGTGGCGGTGAACACCTGCGGGTTGGTCGGCGTGCCGTCGTGGTTGCCGTTCGCCGCCGCCACGTTCACCGTGCCGGCGGTGCCGGCGGTGCCGTCCAGCCCGCCGCCCGAGCGCAGGTACCGGACCGGCTTCAGCGTCGACGGGCTGCTGGTGCTCGGACTGGGGCTCGCGGAGGTCGGCGTGGGACTCGCGGTGGTCGGGGTGGGGGTGGGCGTCGACGTCGGCGGGGGACCGGTCGGCACCGTCACGCCGCCGGTGGCGCTGCCTCCGCTCCAGGCGTACGCCCCCGAGGTGGCCGTCTTCCCGGCCGGCACGGCGAGCGTGGTGCCGTCGGAGAACGTGACGGTCAGCGGCGCGGCGGTGATGTTCGACGCCACGTAGGTGCGAGCGGTGCCCTTGCGGAACACCTTCGCCAGCGGGTGGTTCGCGGTGACCGAGGTGTCCACCGTGCCGAGCGCGGCGAGGTTGCGGATCCAGTGGAACGTGTGCGCCTTGCTCTCGCCCTCCTCGCTGGTGAAGCCGCTGTTGGCCCGGAAGTTCCGCAACGCCTGGTCGCCGTCGCCGAGGGCCAGGAACTCCCAGAGGATGTCCTGCCACACCGTCGGCGGGCCGCCCTTGTTGGCGAGCAGCTCCGCGTAGTTGGCCCTGACGTACTCCGGGTACTCGCCGAGGTAGAGGTGACCGCCGGTGATGGGCAGCATGTTGATGCCCTGGATCATCTCCGGCGCGGCGGAGAACCAGGTCGAGTACGACCCGCCGTCGCCCCACACCATGCCGACGGTCTTGTGCCCGAACGCGGCCGGGAAGTTCTCGTCGTGCACGTCGAACCAGTACTCCGAGATGGCGGCGGACTGCGTGGTCCACAGGTAGACACCGGCGTCACGGACGGCGGTGTTCCCGGTGGCCTGGCCCCATTGGATCAGCGCGTTGGCGAAGTTCATCCCCTCGGAGGAGGACTCCTGGTTGTTGCCGGCGAAGAACGGCGCCAGCCCGGAGGCCCAGTCGTGGCCGGCGTAGATGTCGAAGTCGCGCAGGTAGGGGAAGCGGTTGTCGGTGCGGTCGTAGTTGTTGGCGTCCCGGATGAGCAGGTCGACCATGCCGCCGTAGCGGGTGCCGTCGGCCCAGCCAGGGTCGAACTTGGCCACCGTGGCCGCCGCGGCGATGAAGTAGCCGTAGTGGAAGTGGTGGTCGTTGAGGTCCTCGTCGGAGCCGTACGACGCCGGGTAGCCGATCAGGGTGCCCCAGTTGCGGTCGTAGTAGAAGAGCTGGCTGGTCTCGCCGGAGCCGGCGGTGAGCCAGTTGGTGAGCCGGGCCTTCATGGCCGCGACGGCCTTGTCCCGGACCGGCGCCAGCCCGAGCTGGTCGGCGATCTCGGCGATCCGGGCGGCCCGGCCGAGGCCCTTGCCGGCCCAGTAGGTGTCCTGGCCGCTGATCCCCTCCGGGTTGGCCAGTTCGGCGTTGAGGTAGTTGGTGACCGTGCTCAGGTCCGCGCCGGTGGAGTCGCCGACGGCGGGCACCTCGGGGAGCACGCCGGTGAAGCGCATCGAGGTGGTGAACGACGGCACGCCGGCGAGCACCCGCATGGCGCCGCGCGGCGAGACGTACGTCGGGGTGATCGGGGTGGCGCCGGTGAGGCTGCGCCACTGGTGCGGGTAGAGCGCCACCACCGTCTTCGTCTCGGTGCCCTCGCGGCGCGTGGTGGTGAACGCGTAGGTGGTGCGCACGGTGCCGGTCGCCGGGTCGTACGCGTAGCTCATCCGGGTGCCGGTGACGTGCGCGTGGGCGTACCGGCCGTAGGTGTCGGCCAGGGACGCCCGGTCCGCTCCGCCGGGCAGCACCGCGACCGAGAAGTAGCCCTTGCCGGCCAGCGTCGAGCTGATGCCGGCGCCGTTGACGGTCCAGGTCGCGCCGGTCGGCGCGTACCCGACGTAGTCGTGGCCGTTGACCGTGAAGCCGATGGTGGCGCCGGAGTTGCGCCACACGGTGGGCGTCGCGGCGGCGGTGAGCTGCGCGGCGCCGCCGCCGGCGACGGTGTAGTAGCTGAACGGCAGCCCGTGGCCGATGGTGGCGCGCATGCCGCGGCTGCCGTCGCTCCAGTCGGCGGTGACCGTCCAGTCCGTCCAGTCGGCGGCCTTGACCACCGGCGCGGACAGCCCGGCCACCCCGACCCGCACGTCCTCGGTGTACGGGTAGTGGTATTCGCCGACGCCGGTGGCGGTGCCGCTGATCGCCGGTGTGGTGTTGTAGGACAGCCCGAGCCCGTTGTTCTCGGCCTTGAACGCCAGCGGGTGGGCCTGGAGGTTCTCGCTGGTCCCGCAGTTGTTGCGCTTCCAGATCAGCGAGGACCACCAGTCGTTGGTGGGGATCGCGCCGGCGGGGGCGTCCGCCGTGGCGAAGATCCGGGGGTTGGTGCTGAGCGTGCCGCAGCCCTTGGGCAGCGTGGCGCCGGGCGGCAGCGTCTCGGTGTAGCTGCCCGCGCCGACGGTGCCGGCGGCGGCGGTGCCGCCACCGCCGACCACGACGCCGAGCAGGCCGGCCGCGAGCACGGAGGCGGCGGCGAGGGCGGTCACCCGCCGGCGACGCCGGCCGGTGGGGGACGGGACGGGCGCCGGCGGGGGTGCCGCGCCGGGGGAGACGTCCCGCAGGGGGAGTGTCATGGAGGTCCCCTTCGGAGGAGAAGGTGGTGTTCGGACGGTGGTCCGACAATCGAGAGAGCGCTCTCTTGAGAAGCGAGATTAGGTTCCGGTTACGCGGTCGTCAATGTCTTGTTACCGAAGAGAGCGCTCTCCCAGTCGCGGCACGGCTCCCACGCGAAGCCCCACCGACGTCCCTGAACAGCACCTACCCCCGGCGTCCACCCAGGACGTCTCGCCCCCACGCCGCCCCGCACCCACCGCGTCCCACCACCCTCCGTCGGTCCGGTGAGTGGAACGACGGGGTGGGTGTTCCGGCCCCTCGCCAGTCGATCAAGGAGTTGACGTCGGGGGCCGGGTCGGCCGACGACACGAACTCCTTGATCGACGTCGGTGCGGGGTGGGCGGGTGGGCGGGTCAGGCGGCGGTGGCGACGAGTTGGTCCTCGCCGGTCCTCGGGTCGGCGGTCGGACGGTTGGCGCCGGTGGGACCGCTCGCCGCGGCGGCGAGGGTGTCGCCGGGACGTGCCGCGCCGGTCGCGGTGGACCCGGCCCGGGCGGCGGTGGACCCGCCACGGGCGACGGTCAATCCGGCCTGCGCGGCGTCCCAGGCGGCGCACGGCCAGGCGGCGCCGGCGCAACTCGGGCTGGCGCAGGCCCGCTCCGCGTCGGGCTGGTGCGCGTCGGCCACCGCGGCGGACAGGTCCCACAGCAGTGGGTCGGTCACCTCCGCCGGACGGTCGGCGACGCGGTCGGTACTGGATTCGGACATGGTCGATCCCCCCTGTGGTGAACGGCCCTGACCTGTTTCCGGAACCGGGCCCCGCCAAACCTGCGGATGATCGGGAGCGGGCATAGGCTGGCCGGTGTGGCGAGGTACTACGACCTGCATCCGGACAACCCCCAACCACGGGTGATCCGGCAGGTGGTGGACCTGCTGCGCTCCGACGGGGTGATCGTCTACCCGACCGACTCGTGCTACGCCCTCGGCTGCCGGCTCGACAACCGCGCCGGCGTGGAGCGGATCCGGGAGATCCGACGGTTGGACGAGCGGCACCCGTTCACGCTGGTGTGCGCCGACTTCGCCCAGCTCGGCCAGTTCGTCAAGCTCAGCAACTCGGTCTTCCGGCAGGTCAAGGCCGTGATCCCGGGCAGCTACACGTTCCTGCTCCCGGCCACCTCCGAGGTGCCCCGCCGGCTGCAGGACCCCCGGCGGCGGGTGGTCGGCGCGCGCGTGCCGAAGCACACCGTCACCCAGGCGCTGCTCGCCGAGCTGGGCGAGCCGCTGCTCTCCAGCACGCTGCTGCTCCCCGGTGAGCCGGAGCCGATGACCCAGGGGTGGGAGATCAAGGAACGCCTCGACCACCTGGTCGACGCCGTGGTCGACGCCGGGGACTGCGGGCTCGAACCCACCACCGTGGTCGACCTCTCCGGCTCCGAGCCGGAGATCCTGCGCCGGGGAGTCGGCGACCCGTCCCGCTTCGAGTAGAGATCGCGCCGTTCCGCCCCACCCGCTCGTGCCGTGCGGCACGGTGGACCCG
Source organism: Micromonospora sp. NPDC049282 (assembly GCF_043197045.1). Lineage (NCBI taxonomy): Bacteria > Bacillati > Actinomycetota > Actinomycetes > Micromonosporales > Micromonosporaceae > Micromonospora > Micromonospora sp. NPDC049282. The sequence continues at coordinate 128,443 of NZ_JBICSL010000002.1, read as the reverse complement.
GCGGACGGTGACGGGGGTACGGCGTGGGCGCACTCGTGCTGATCACGGTGCTCGGCGCCACCGTGCTCGTCGGCACCACGATCGGGGGTCGGTACAGCGTCGCGCCGCCGGTGCTGCTCATCTCGATGGGCGCGCTGCTCGGCCTGCTGCCGCCGTTCGCGCGCGTGGTCCTCGAACCCGAGGTGGTGCTGGTGCTGTTCCTCCCGGCGATCCTCTACCGGGAGAGTCTGGTGGTCAGCCTCCGCGAGATCCGCGCCAACCTCGCGGTGATCGTGCTGCTGGCCGTGGCATTGGTGATCATCACGATGGTCGCGGTGGCGTACGTGACCCAGGCCCTCGGCGTGGAACCGGCCGCCGCCTGGGTGCTCGGCGCGGTCCTGGCACCCACCGACGCCGCCGCCGTCGCCGGCCTGGCGAAGCGGATGCCGCGGGGCATCCTCACCACGCTGCGCGCCGAGAGCCTGGTCAACGACGGTACGGCGTTGGTGCTGTTCGCGGTGGCGGCCGGCGTGATCGCGGGCGGGAGGGTACCCGGCGCGTTCTCGCTCACCGGACAGTTCGTCGGCAAGTCGCTGGGCGGGGTGGCCGCCGGGCTGCTCGTCGGCGGGCTGGTGGTGTTGATCCGGAAGCACGTCGACGACGCGCTGCGCGAGGGCGGGCTGAGCATCCTGACCCCGTTCGTCGCGTTCCTGCTCGCCGACGCGGTGCACGCCAGCGGGGTGCTCGCGGTGGTCGTCTCCGGCCTGCTGCTGTCGTACGCGGGTCCGCGGGTGATCCGGGCCCGCTCCCGGGTCACCGCGTACGCGTTCTGGGACCTGTCCACCTTCATGGTCAACGGCAGCCTGTTCGTGCTGCTCGGCATGCAGGTACCCGGCTCGCTGCGGAGCATCACGAGCCACTCGCCCGCCGCCTCGTTCGGCATCGCGGTGCTGGTCGCGCTGGTCGTGGTCGTCACCCGGCTGGGCTGGGTGCACCTGTCCGTGTCCCTGCTGCAGCGCGTCGACCGGCGGGAGTCGCGGCGGTCGACGTACTTCGACGCCCGGATGCGCACCGCCGCGGGCTGGGCCGGTTTCCGGGGCGCGGTGTCGCTCGCCGCGGCGCTGGCCGTTCCGGTCACCATGCACGACGGCGCGCGGGTGCGCGAGCGCGATCTGATCATCTTCGTCACCGTGGTGGTGATCGTGCTGATCATGGTGGTGCAGGGCACCACCCTGCCCGCCGTCGTCGGCTGGGCGGGCCTGATGGGCGACCGGGAACGCGACGACGAGGCGCGCCGGGCGCGGATCCGGGCCACCGAGGCGGTGCTGGAGGCGTTGCCCGGCGTCGCCGCCGACCTGGGCGTCGCGCCGGACACCGTGGACCGGCTCCGCGCCGGCTACCAGGACCACCTGGAGGACGTCCGCAACCCCCGCAGCGAGGAGGCGGACCGGGAGCGGGAACTGGCCCGCCGGTTGCAGCTCGAGATGCTGGACCGTAAGCGTCAGGCGGTCACCCGGCTGCGGAACACCAACCAGATCGACGACGCGGTGCTGCGGGAGCTCCAGGCGGCCACGGACATCGAGGAGATCCGGCTGCTCGGCCCCGAGCTGGACGACTGAGCCCACCACGGCGGCCCAGGGCGCCCGCGTTCACGGAAAGAGTGGCTATCCGAGCCTGGATAGCCACTCTTTCCGTGAACAGCGGGGTAGGGGGAGGGGGAGGGGTCAGCCGGCCGTGCAGGTCACGGTGCCGGAGGGGGCGGTGCCCGTCCCCTGGAAGCCGAACTCGGTGCTGCCACCGGCGCCGACCTGGCGGTTGTAGTCGACGTTGCGGAACGTCACCAGGCCGCTGGAGCCGCTGGCCTGGGCGCTCCAGGTGTTGGTGACCGACGAGCCGGAGGGCACGGTGAGCGACACCGACCATCCGTTGAGCGGGCTGCCGCCGGCGGTGACCCGCACGTTGGTGACGAAGCCGCCCTGCCACTGGTTGGTGGTGAGCGACGCGGTGCAGGCGCCGGCCGGCGGCGGCGTCGACGGCGGGGTGCTGGTGGGCGGCGTGCTGGTCGGCGGCGTGCTGGTGGGCGGCGTGCTGGTGGGCGGCGTGCTGGTCGGCGGCGTGGTGCCGCCGGCGTTCAACGCGTTGAGCGTCGAGGTGTACGCCGCCTTCTTGTTGCCGCTGCCGTCGAAGAGCAGCGGCGTGCCGCTGGCCCGCCAGGAGTCGCTGTCCCGGATGCCCCAGACGGTGATGCCGTTGCACCGCGCCACGGCGAGGCAGTCCTTGACCACGTTGCCGTAGGTGGTCGCCTGGGTGCTGCCGGAGCCCTCGATGTCGAGCTCGGTGATCTGCACGTCGACGCCGAGGTCGGCGAAGTTCTGCAGCGTGGTGCGGTAGTTGCTCGGGTACGGCGAGCCGTTGTTGAAGTGCGACTGGAAGCCGACGCAGTCGATCGGCACGCCCCGGGCCTTGAAGTCCTTGACCATGTTGTAGACGCCCTGCGTCTTGGCCCAGGTCCAGTTGTCGGTGTTGTAGTCGTTGTAGCAGAGCTTGGCGCCGGGGTCGGCGGCACGGGCGGTACGGAAGGCCACCTCGATCCAGTCGTTGCCGGTGCGCTGGAGATTCGAGTCGCGACGGCCGCCGTTGCCGTCGTCGAACGCCTCGTTGACCACGTCCCAGGAGTAGATCTTGCCCTTGAAGTGGGTGGCGACCTGGGTGATGTGGTTGACCATCGCGTTGCGCAGCGCGGTGCCGGACATGTTCTGCGCCCAGCCCGGCTGCTGCGAGTGCCAGGCCAGCGCGTGCCCACGCACCCGCATGCCGTTGGCCTGGGCGTGCGCGACGATCCGGTCGGAGCTGCTGTAGTTGAACTGGTTCTGGGACGGCTCGGTGGCGTCCCACTTCATCTCGTTCTCCGGCGTGACCATGTTGAACTCGCGGTTCAGGATGCCGACGTACGTGCCGTCCGACAGCTTGTTCGCGGCCACCGCGGTGCCGAAGTAGCGGCCCTGTTCCGCCGCCGACGCGCCGAGCGTCGTGCCGGCGCTGGCGCTGGTCGCGACCGCGACCGTCGCCGCGACCGCCGCGGCCCCGGCCAGCATCGACACCACCGCGGCGCGCGGCCGGGCTGCCGCGCTGTTTCTGGTGCGGGCGAACACCTTGTCCATCTGAAAGCCTCTCCTAGCCTGGTCAATGGAGACGGTTCACCTCGGCCACCGCCCGCCACGGTGTCGGCTCGGACGCGGCCGCCCGGAGGCCGCGCGGGTGGGGAGTGACTCCCCGTCACCGTGGAATGATCGAAGTGAATCTCTGCCAGGAGCCTACCGGAAGTGTTCCGAAAACTTAACGCTCTCGATGTCTCGATTCGTCCTGGACGGCGACGGCCCGAGGCGGCGAACAGGCCGGCCGGGGACGGTCGGCGCGCGGCGACCAGCGGGCGCGCCGGCTCCGAAAATTTCGGCACCCGGGCCCGATCGGGCCGGCCCGCTGTCCGCCACCGGACGGCGGCCGGCGCTTGAGCGTGGACGGCCCGGGGTCGATGCTGGCATCACATCGATTATCGACGATGTAGGAGGCTTCCGGATGCGCCGACCGTCGCTCGTCTTCCTCGCGCTCGCCGCGCTGCTCGCCGTCACCCCGGCGGCGGCCCGGGCCGGCGCGGCACCGCAACCCGCACCGGCGGCGCTCGCCGAGGTGCGCACCGCCGGCACCGCCTGGGGCCACGACCCGGCCACCGGCCGGCTGACCGTCACCGTCGACGACACCGTACGCGGGGCCGAGCTGGCCGCGCTGCGCCGGGCCGCCACCCGCTCCGGCGCGGTGCTGCGTCACGAGCCCGGCCGGCTGCGCACCCTCATCGCCGGTGGCCAGCCGGTCTACGGCGACGGTGGGCGTTGCTCGCTCGGCGTGAACGCGCGCAGCGGCAGCACCTGGTACTTCGTCACCGCCGGACACTGCACGAACCTCGGCGCCACCTGGTACGCCGACAGCGCCCGCACCAGCGTGCTGGGCACCCGGACCGGCAGCAGCTTCCCCACCAACGACTACGGGGTGGTCCGCTACACCGGCAGGGTCGCCCACCCCAGCGCGGTGTACACCTGGCCGGGCCAGGTGACGATCTCCGGCGCCGGCAACGCGTACGTCGGGCAGGCGGTCTGTCGCAGCGGCGCCACCACCGGCGTGCGGTGCGGCACGGTCACCGGGCTGAACCAGACCGTCAACTACGCCGAGGGCAGCGTCACCGGGCTGATCCGGACCAACATCTGCGCGGAGCCGGGGGACAGCGGCGGCCCGCTCTACGTGGCCGCGACCGGCACCGTCATCGGCGTCCTCTCCGGCGGCAGCGGCAACTGCGCCAGCGGCGGCACCAGCTACTACCAGCCGATCCTGGAGATCCTCGCCGCGTACGGCCTGAGCATCCCGTGACCGGCGTCGTGCCCGGCCTCAGTCGTCGCCGGGCACGGCCATCTCACCCAGGAGCGCCCAGTCGTCCTGCGGCACGGTCGTGTTGACGATCCGGGGCGTCTCGGCCAGGTGCGGCGGCAGCGTGCGCTGCGCCTCGCGGAAGTGCGCCGACTGTACGTGCGCCGCGCCGGCCTGGTCGTCGCGGAACGCCTCGACCAGCACGTACTCGGTCGGGTCGTCCAGGCTGCGGGACCAGTCGAACCACAGGCAGCCGGGCTCGGCCCGGGTCGCGGCGGTGAAGTCGGCGGCGATCTGCGGCCAGCGGTCCGCGTCGGCCGGCCGGACCCGGAACTTGGCGGTGATGAAGATCATGGGTAGAGGCTAGCCTGGCGCGGTGACCGTCTACGCCCTCGCGCAGCTCACCGTCCACGACCGGGCGCGCTACGACCGGTACGTCGCCGCCTTCCTGCCGGTGCTGGCCCGGCACGGCGGCCGGCTGCTCGCCGCCGACACCGCCCCGCGGGTGGTGTCCGGCGACTGGCCGCACGACAAGGTGGTCCTGTTGTCCTTCGACAGCCGGGAGGACTTCGAGCGCTGGTCGGCCTCGCCGGAATACCGGGAGATCGCCCGTGACCGGGAGGCGGCCACCGACGGGGTGCTCCTGCTGCTCGACGGGATCGGCCACGCCTGGCCCGCCTGACCGGCACGCCGATCCGCCGGCGTCGAGTTAAGGTGGGGTGTCCCCGAGAATCGGAGTGATCATGGCAGGTGACGACGACATCTCCGGGTGAGAGCCCCGGACGGCCGCCGACGCGCGCATCCCGCGCCGTCGCCGCGGCCCCCCCCTCGTCGTCCCCTGCCCAACGCCGAGCGCCGAGTCGCGCTCCGGCGCTCCCTCTCCGAGGTCGATCATGTCCGACGCATACGTCGTCAGCTCCGCTCTCTCCTTCTCCTGGCCGGACGACACCCCGGTCTTCACCGACCTGTCCTTCTCCGTGCCCGGCGGCCGGACCGGTCTGGTGGCGCCCAACGGCACCGGTAAGACCACGTTGCTGCGGCTGATCGCCGGCGAGCTGCGCCCGACGGCCGGCACGGTCACCGTCGACGGTGTGCTCGGCTACCTGCCGCAGCACCTGCCCTTCGCCGTGGACCAGACCGTGGCACAGGTCCTCGGCGTCGACCGGGCCATCGCCGCGCTGCACGCGATCGAGGCCGGCGACGCCCGCGAGGAGCACTTCACCGCCGTCGGCGACGACTGGGACGTCGAGGAGCGCACCCACGCCGAGCTGGACCGGCTGGGGCTGGGCGAGCTGGCGCCGGACCGCCGCCTGGGCACCCTCAGCGGCGGCCAGGTGATCTCCCTGGGCCTGGCCGCGCAGCTGCTGCGACGCCCGGACGTGCTGCTGCTCGACGAGCCGACGAACAACCTCGACGAGGCGGCCCGGGAGCGGCTCACCGCGGTGCTGCGCGGGTGGACCGGCTGCCTGCTGGTGGTCAGCCACGACCGGGCGCTGCTCGACGAGATGGACCGCATCGCGTCGCTCGAGCCCGGCGAGATCCGCTGGTACGGCGGCAACCACACCGCCTACGAGCAGGCCGTGAGCGCCGAGCGTGAGGTCGCCGAACGGCAGGTCCGCAGCGCCGAACAGGACCTGAAGCGGCAGAGGCGCGAGCTGCAGCAGGCCCGGGAACGCGCCGCCCGCCGCGCCTCCACGGCCGCGCGGAACCTGCCCGACGCCGGGCTGGCCCGGATCGTCGCCGGCGGCCTCAAGCGGGACGCGCAGGTCTCGGCCGGCCGGGCCGCCGAGACGCACGCCGCCCGCGTCGGCGACGCGCAGGCCCGGCTGGACCAGGCCAGCCGGGCTGCCCGCCAGGACGACCGGATCGTGATCGACCTGCCCGACACCGCCGTGCCGGCCGGCCGGACGGTCTTCCACGGCGAGCGGCTGCGCGCCGAGTACGACGGCCGTGCGGTGTTCGCCGGCAACGGCATCGACCTGATCGTCCGGGGGCCGGAACGGATCGCGCTCACCGGCGACAACGGCGCCGGCAAGTCCACGTTGCTACGCCTGGTCAGCGGCGACCAACCGCCGGTCTCCGGCACCGCCACCCGGGTCGAGGGCCGGGTGGCCTACCTGTCGCAACGACTGGACCTGCTCGACCCGGCGCGGACCGTCGCCGAGAACCTGGCCGCGTTCGCGCCCGGGCTCGCCGACGCCGAGCGGATGAACCTGCTGGCCCGGTTCCTGTTCCGGGGGGACCGGGCGCACCTGCCGGTACGGGTGCTCTCCGGCGGTGAGCTGTTGCGGGCCACCCTGGCCTGCGTGCTGAACGCCTCGCCGGCCCCGCAGCTGCTGCTGCTCGACGAGCCGACCAACAACCTCGACCTGGACAGCGTCGCGCAGCTGGAGAGCGCGCTCGGCGGATATCGGGGGGCGATGCTCGTGGTCAGCCACGACCCGCGGTTCCTGGCCGCGATCGGGGTGGACCGGTGGCTGCGACTGGCCGACGGCACGCTGGTCGAGGCCGGCGCCCCGGAGGCGGCTGGCTAGTCTGCCGGCATGGCAGATCCATTCCGGGTGCGTGTCACCGTGCGCGGGTACGAGCTCGACACCCAGGGGCACCTCAACCAGGCGGTCTATCTCCAGTACGCCGAGCACGCCCGCTGGGAGTGCCTGCGCGCCGCCGGGATCGCCCAGGACCGGTTGCTCGCCGGCGGCGTCGGGCCGGTCGCCCTGGAGGTGACCGTGCGCTACCTGCGGGAGCTGCGCGGCGGCGACGAGGTCGACGTCACCTGCGAGTTCCGTTGGGGCGAGGGGAAGACGTTCGGGATCGTGCAGGACTTCACCCGCCCGGACGGCAGCCCGGTCGCCTCGGTGACCGGGGTGGGCGGCCTGCTCGACCTGTCGGCCCGGCGGCTGGTGCCCGAGCCGCGAGAGCGGTTCCGGGCGCTGGCCGCCGACCCGGCGCCGATGAGCCTGTGAGCCGCCCCGGCCGCCGCGACGACCGGGCCCGGCGGGACGGGAGGCGTCGGATCAACCTGGGCGGCGTCCCCATGCCGAGATCAGCGGCGCGAGGGTGAGATCGAGCTCGCCGGCCTCGACGGCGGCCAGGTGCGCGTCGATCTCGGCGTCGTCGGCCAGCCCGGCCGCGAGCAACTCGGGGCGGACCATCCGCACCGTCGCGGCCTCCAGCCGGTCGCAGGCCACCCCGCCGACCGGGAAGCAGCCGGCCGCCGTCACGTCGACCAGGCCCGCCGTGCGCAACGCCCGGGGCAGCGTACGGCCGAAGCGCAGATCGGCGCCGCGCCGGGTCATCAACTCCCGGACCGCGCGCCGCAGCCGGTTGGCCCGCCGCTGCGCCGGGCCGACCTCGTCGAGGCAGGCCAGCGGTTGCAACTCGGTGTCGGCGTCCTCCACCAACAGCCACCCGCCGGGCCGCAGCGCCGCCACCATCGTCGCCAACGCGCGGGCCGGGTCGGGCACGTGCACGAGCACGAGCCGCGCGTGCACCAGGTCGAACGTGCCAGGCTGCGGCGGCGGGTCCCGGACGACGTCGTGCCGGCGCACCTCGTACCCGCCGCGCGGATCCAACCAGGCCGGATCGATGTCCGTGGCCAGCACGTGACCGGTCGGGCCGACGGCCCTGGCCAGCGCCTCGGGGAGGCTGGGGCCGCCGGCGCCGACGTCCCAACAGCGCCAGCCCGCCCGCACCCCGAGCCGCTCGACGTGTCCACGCGTGACCCCGTCGAACAGCTCGGCCAACCAGGTGAACCGCTCGCCCGCCTCGACCCGGGCGTTGTCCAGCAGGTAGCGGTGATCCGGGCCCGGCTCGGGCGGAGGGTCGACGGCGGGCTGCGTTGCGTTCATCGGCCCATCTTCACGCCCGAGCGGGCGCGATGTCAGCCGCCGGCGCGCAGGTAGGCGAGCACGGCCAGCACCCGGCGGTTGGTGTCGTCGTCCGGCGGCAGGTCCAGCTTGGCCAGGATGTTGCCGACGTGCTTGCCGACCGCGGCCTCGGTGACGTGCAGCCGGGCCGCGATCGCGGCGTTGGAGTGCCCCTCGGCGACCAGTCCGAGCACCTCCCGCTCACGCCGGGAGAGCGCGTCGAGCGGGTCGCGCGGGCGGCGCAGCAGGTGCCGCACCACGTCCGGGTCGACGGCCGTGCCGCCGGCGGCCACCCGGCGCAGCGTGTCGGCGAACTCGGCGACGTCGGCGACCCGGTCCTTGAGCAGGTAGCCGACCCGCCGGCCGTCGCCGCTGTCCAGCAACGCCGACGCATACCCGCTCTGCACGTGCTGGCTCAGCACCACCACGGCGAGGTCCGGCCGCTCCGCGCGCAGCGTGACCGCCGCGCGCAGGCCGTCGTCGCGGTGCTCCGGCGGCATCCGGATGTCGGTCACCACCAGGTCGGGCCGGTGGGCCCGGACCGCGTCCACCAGCGCCGGGGCGGAACCGACCGCGGCGGCCACCGCGAAGCCGAAGCGGGTCAACAGGCCGACCAGGCCCTCGCGGAGGAGGACCTCGTCCTCGGCCAGCACGACCCGGGTCACGGACGGCACGGCAGCTCCACCCGCACGACTGTAGGCCCGCCGGGCGGACTGGCCAGCAGCAACCTGCCGTCCACCGCGGCCACCCGGTCGGCGAGCCCGGTCAGGCCGGTGCCGCGGGCCGGGTCGGCGCCGCCCCGGCCGTCGTCCTCGACCTCCACCACCAGCCGGCGGTCGGTCCGGGTCAAGCGCACCTCGGCCCGGGTCGCCCCGGCGTGCTGGGCCACGTTGCCCAGCGCCTCGGACACCACGTACCAGGCGGTGGTCTCGACCAGCTCCGGCACCGGGCGGGACAGCTCCGCGCGCACGGTGACCGGGACCACCGACCGGGCGGCCAGGTCGCCGACCGCGCCGGCCAGCCCCAGCTCGGTGAGCTGCCGCGGGCGGATGCCCTGGACGATGCCGCGCATCGTCACCATCAGCTCCTTGGCCTGCTCGTGCGCCGCGTCGAGCGGCCGTGCGGCCGGTGAGTCGTCCGGCACGTCGAGGCGGGCCAGCCCGAGCTGGAGGGTGAGGCTGGTCAGGCGCGGCTGCGCGCCGTCGTGCAGGTCCCGCTCGATGCGGCGGCGTTCCGCCTCGTAGGCGCCCATCAGGCGGGCCCGCGACCGGGTCACCTCGCGCAGCGCCGCGGCGTCGGGCGCGCCGTCGAGCAGCCACCGGGCCACCGCCGCCTGGCCGGCGACCAGCAGACCGGCGAGGTAGACCAGCGCCGGCGCCACGAGCACGCCGGCGACGGCGTACGGGACCGCCGCGGCCGGTGTGTCGACAGTGGTCCAGACCAGCACGATCCGTTCCCCGTGACCGGTCAGCCACGGCCCGGCGACCAGCGCGACGTCGAGCAGCACGAGCAGGCCGAACGTCCCGTAGCCCAGCGGCACCACGGTCGCCAGCCAGGCGGCGTACGCGACCTCCCGCCACGCGGCGGCGCTGGTCCAGCGGGCGACCACGCCGCGCCGGAGCGGGCCGGGCAGCGGCCGGTCGTCGACCAGGCCGAGCCGCCACCGCTCGACCGCCGCCACCGGCGCGCTCGCCAGCGGGGCGACGGCGAGCGCGGCCAGCGCCACCACGGCGAGCACGGCCAGCACCGGCACGTCGACCGGCCGGCCCCGCCGCAGCGCGCTCGCCACCAGCAGCACCGGCGCGGCGACCACGGACCACGCGACCGCCAGGACGCCGGCGACCGGCAGGGTGGTCACGGCGTACGCCAGGGCGCGCCAGGGCCAGGCGGAGAGCGGGTAACGGCGGCGGCGCAACGCCCCGGCCAGGTGCGACGGCTGAGTCATGGTCTGACGCTAGCCAGCCGGCAGCCGGCCGGCCCAGCCGTCCAGGCCCCGCATCGGGGTGGGCCTGGCCCTACCCCGGACCGGCCCGCCACGCCCCGTGCGCGCGGCCGGGGGACGGCGGTCGACTCGACGGATGACTCGTGACCGTCTCACCGCGGCCTGCTGGCTGCTCGCCACCGCGCTGTTCCTGACCGCCAACGTCGTGGTCGGGCTGGCCTGGCGGGAGCCCCGCTTCCGATGGACCGAACACAACATCAGCGACCTGGGCAACGTCGGGTGCGGCCTGTGGGACACCAGCCGACCACGGCTCGTCTGTTCGCCGTGGCACCCGGCGATGAATGTCGCCCTCGTCGCCGTCGGAGTGTTGCTCGCGGCCGGCGTCCTGGCCGGCCGGACCGCGTTCGGCCGGGGGCGGTCCGCGCACCTGGCCCGGGCGTGCGTCCTCGCGGCGGCCGGCGGGTACGTGCTGGCCGGCTGCTATCCGGCGGACGTGGACGAGAACCGGCACGTGCTGGGCGCGGTGCTGATCTTCGTGCTGGGCAACGTGGGCCTGCTCGCCGCGGCGCCTGCCGTCCGCCCGGCCGGGCTGGGCGACCTGCGGAGCGCCGGTCTGGTTCTCGGCGTGGCCGGGCTGGTGGGCACCGCGCTGTTTCTGGCCCGGGTCGACGTGGGCATCGGAGTGGGCGGCATGGAACGGTTCGCCGTCGCGCCGCTGTTCGGCTGGGTGTCGTGGGCGGGCCTGCGCGTGCTCCGGGAGTGTCGGCGGCGCCTATCCTGAACGGGTGGAGCTGGCGTTCAGCGGCGAGGTGTGGTTCTGGCGCGGCCCGGCGCCCTACCACTTCGTCACCGTGCCCGACGAGCAGTGCGCGGCGCTGGAGGCCGCCGCCGCGTCGGTCACCTACGGCTGGGGCATGATCCCGGTGGGCGTCCGGATCGGCGGCACCGACTGGCGCACGTCGCTGTGGCCGAAGGACGGACGCTACGTGGTGCCGCTGCGGGTGGCGGCGCGCCGGGCGGAGGGGATCGAGCTGGGCGACCGGGTGGACGTCCGGCTGACGGTGGACGTGTGACCGCCGAGGACCTGGCGCGGGCGGGCCGGTTGCTCGCCGCCGCGACCCGACCGGTGGTGTTCACCGGCGCCGGCATGTCGGCCGAGAGCGGCGTACCGACGTTCCGGGACGCGCAGACCGGCCTCTGGCAGCGGTACGACCCGAGCCGGCTCGCCACGCCGGCCGCGTTCCACGCCGACCCGGCCCTGGTCTGGGGCTGGTACGAGGGTCGGCGGCACGGGGTGCGCCGGGCCGAGCCGAACCCGGGACACCGGGCGGTGGCCGCGATCCAGGCCCGGCTTCCCGGCACCGTCGTGATCACGCAGAACGTCGACGACCTGCACGAGCGGGGTGGTGTCACCTCCGCGGTGCGGCTGCACGGCAGCCTGTTCGCGCCCCGCTGCTCGGCCTGCGCCCACCCGGCGCCGGTGCCCGGTGACGCGGAGCCGCCACCGGAGGGGCCGCTCGACCCGCCGGCCTGTGCGCGCTGCGCCGCCCCGGTCCGGCCGGGCGTGGTGTGGTTCGGTGAGGCGCTGCCGGAGGAGGCGCTGGGGGCGGCGGTCGAGGCGGCGTCCCGCTGCGACCTCCTGCTCACCGTCGGCACCTCCGCGCTGGTCCACCCGGCCGCCGAGATCCCGCTGGTGGCGGCCCGCCTCGGCGCGCCCGTGGTGCAGGTGAACCCGGACCGGACGCCACTGGACGCGGTCTGCGCGGTCAACCTGCGCGGTCGCGCCGGCGACGTGCTGCCCGCGCTGGTCCGGGCCGCCTGGCCGGACGATTCCGGCGACTGACCGGCGCCCGTTCGGCGTGATCGGCCGAATCGCCCGACCGGCCCGGCCCGGGCCGCCTACCGTCGGCTGGTCGCCGTCGCCGCGGACCGGCAGGGGCGCGCCCGGGAGTGGGCCGGCCTGATCGCCACGGTACCGATGATCGTGCTGTTCTTCCTGGCCCAGCGGCACTTCGTGGAGGGCATCGCGGCTACCGGGCGCAAGGGGTGAGCGTCAGCTGTCGCGCGGCGCCCGCTTGGGGAAGACGGTGTAGGCCACCGGCCAGAACACCAGCCAGGCCGCCATGGCGAGGGTGAGGCGGGCGGCCCACGCCCACAGCTCCTCGGTCCGCTCGGCGTCGCCGACCAGCGCGATGCCGCCGAGCAGCACGGCGCAGGCGACCGCCCAGCCGAGCATGCCCTTGCCCCACTCCCGCCACTCGTGCCGGGCCCGGGCCCACCCGTAGCGCGGCGCCCGGCGCGGCGGCGGTCCGCCGGCGAACCGGTGCGCGAACCGCTCGTCGGCCCAGCGCACCATGCTGTGCCCGAACGCGACCGAGAAGCCGAGGTATGCGGCGGCGAGGCCGTGGGCGAACGTGGCGGTGCCGCCGCCGCGCAGGTCGATGATCGTGGCGGCCAGCAGGACGAGGTCGACGGCGGGCACGGCGAGCAGCAGGGCGGCGCCGAGGCGGGGCCGGCGCAACGGATACCGGGCGACCAGTCCGGCGGCCAGGAACAGCCAGAACGCCACCTCGCACGCGACGATGACTCCGATGAGCACCTGACCTCCCCGTTTTAGTACGCTGTGCGACAACAACCCTAGCAACCGCCGTCCATCAGCCGTAGGAGGTGCCCGTGCCCAAGATCGTCGACCATGACGCCCGCCGCGCGGAGCTGGCCGAGGCGATGTGGCGGGTGGTCTACCGCGACGGCGTCGGCGCGGCCACGGTGCGCAGCATCGCCGCCGAGGCCGGCTGGTCGCCCAGCGCCCTGCGGCACTACTTCGCCACCCAGACCGAGCTGCTGGTCTTCGCCATGGAACACGTGATGGCCAAGGCGACCGAGCGGTTCACCGCCGACCACCGCACCGGCGCCACCCGCGACGTCGTCCAGGGGATGCTGGAGGAGCTGCTGCCGCTGGACCGGCAGCGCGTCCGGGAGGCCGAGGTGTGGCTGCTGCTCGCCGCCCGGGCCCAGGTCGACCCCACCGCCCGGGACCGGATGACCGAGGCCGACGACGGCGTACGCCGCGCCGCCGAGGTCGCCGTCGCGCTACTCACCGGGGAGCAACCGGCCGACGACGCGGCGACCGCCCGGCTGCACGCCCTGCTCGACGGCCTCACCCTGCACGCGCTGCTGCACCCCGACCGGATGCCGCCGCGACGGCTGCGCGAACTGCTCGCCGCGCACCTCGACCAGCTCGCCCGCCGCGGGTTGCCGGCAGACCCCGGATAGGGTCGGTCCCGTGCGGACCAAGCAGGAGCTGTCGGCGGCGATCCGGGAACGACGGCGGGCGGCGCTGGTGGTCAACGCCCACTCCCGCCGGGGACGCCGGCTCTACGACACCGTCCACACGCGCCTGCGCGCGGCCGGGTTCACGCTGCTCGGCGCGTATCCCGTGGACCGGCCGGGCGAGCTGGACCGGGCGCTGGCCGAGGCGGCCGACCTCGGCCCGGACCTGCTGGTCACCGGCGGCGGCGACGGCACGATCGGGGCGGCCGCCCGGCTGCTCGCCCACCGCGACGTCGCCCTGGGCCTGCTGCCACTGGGCACCACCAACAACTTCGCCCGCACCGTCGGCGTCCCGCTCGACCTCGACGCGGCGGTCGCGGTGCTCACCGGCGGCAAGGTGATCGACGTCGACCTGGGCCTGATCGGCGACACCCGGTTCACCAACCACGTCGGGATCGGCCTGTCCGCCGACATCATGCTGGCCGCACCGCCCCGGCTGAAGCGCGCCGTGGGCCGGCTGGCCTACCCGCTGACCGCGCTCGGGCTGCTGGCCCGGCACCGGCCGCTGCGCGTGACCGTCCGCGCCGAGGGGCGGGACCACGCGTTCACCACCCACCAGGTGTACGTGGCCAACGGCGGGTTCCACGCCGGGCGGCCGATCACCGCCGACGCCACCGCCGACGACCGACTGCTGGTCGCGTACCCGGTGGGTGGGGCGAGCCGGCGCGGGCTGCTGCGCGAGACGGCGCGCAACGCCACCGCCGGTCGCCGCCGCACGCTCGGCGACGAGCCGTTCCTGGCCGTCCGCCAGCTCTGGCTGGAAACCGACCGGCCGGCCCGCATCGAGGTCGACGGCGAGCCGTACGGCCAGACGCCGGCGCGCATCGGCCTGGACCCGAACGCGCTGCGGCTGATGGCCCGGGCGGACAGCCCGGACCACTGACCGTTCACACCGGGCGGTCCTCGTCGGGCAGCGGAACCTCCTGGTTCTGCTCCAGCGCGTCGGCCGGGTTCAGGTCGTCGCGGACCGACTCGCCCAGGCCGGCGCGTCCGCTCGGCGGGCGCAGCACACCCTGCTCGGCCAGGTCGCCCTCGGCCGCCTCGGGCACGGCGTCCGCCACCCGCTCGGGCGGGCCGACGACCCTCTGGTCCTGCCGCTGCTCCTGGGCGTCGGCCTCCGGCGGGCGGCGCAGCGCGTCCTCGCTCATCGCGCCGCCCTCACGCCGGGCGCCGTACGAACGGCGCGCTCCGGTCGGCCACCTCGCCGTACTCGGCCGGGAGCTGGGCGACGGCCTGCGCGTAGGCGGCCGGGTCGAGCGCGTCGCGCAGCACGTCGAATACGGCGGTCACCCCGTCCCGGGCCGCCTCGGCGTCGACGTCCGCGCGCCCGCCGACCCGCGCCACGAACTCGTCGAGCCCGAACGGCTCGGCGGCCTCGGCCGGGCCGAACGCGTACGCCCGCAGCGCCTCCGGGAGCCGGTCGGCCAGGTCGCGGGCCTCCCCGCCGTCGATCCGCTCGGCCAGCGTGGTCAACGTGGCCCGGGTGACCGCGGCGGCCTGCTCCGCGGACGCCCCGCAGCGCGTGGCCACCGCGCCGATGAACTGGTCCTGGTCCATCTCGCCGCCTCCCTCTGCCGGGACAGCGGGATTCCCGCGCTCGGGCGGCGCAAACGGGCCGGCGGCGTGGCTCAGGCGACCCGGGGCACCGGAACGGCCAGCCGGTGCGTGGTGCCGCTGATCTCCCCGGTGCGCTCCACCGCCGGGTCGGTCGGCGCGTCCACCGCCGGCGGGGCCGCGCCGGACCCGCGATCGGCGTCGTCGCGCACGGCGGTGAGCAGGGTCAGCAGCCGGTCGACGTCCGTCTCGGCCAGGCGGAACGAGCCGCGACACCGCGGGCCGCTCCAGAGCGACAGCACCACCGCGCCACGGTCGGGATGGAAGCTGACCCGCAGCGTCCGGTCCTCGCCGCGCAGGTCGGTGAACAGGTCACCGAAGGCGGGCATCGGTCGTACCTCTCCCATCGACCAAGGATGCCCCACCGCCGGCCGGCTCGGAAGGCCCCAGGTGCCGCGCGGCGCGGCCGGGAGTAGCGTGCACCGCGAACCCGCAGCGAGGAGGTCCGGACAGTGCCGCCGACGATCGTGGACGTGCCCACCCCCGACGGAACGGCGGACGCCTACCTGGCCCGGCCCGACTCCGGCGGGCCGTTCCCGGGCGTCCTGCTGTTCATGGACGCGTTCGGGCTGCGCCCCCGGCTGGCCGAGATGGCCGAGACGATCGCCACCCGCGGCTACGTCGTGCTGGTGCCCAACCTGTTCCACCGCGCCGGCCGGACCCGGCCGGTCGACATGTCCGCCCTGGCCGACGACAGCCGGCGTGCCGAGCTGTTCGCGCGGGTCGGGCCGATGATCGGCGCGCTGACGCCGGAGACGGTGGCCCGCGACACCGCCGCCTACCTCGACTTCCTCGCCGCCCAGCCGGACGTCGCGCCCGGCCCGGCCGCGATCACCGGCTACTGCATGGGCGGCACGAACGCGCTGCGGGCGATCGAGGCCCACCCGGACCGGATCGCCGCGGTGGCGGCCTTCCACGCCGGGCGGGTGGTCACCGACGCGCCGGACAGCCCGCACCTGGGGGTGGGGGCGGTGACCGGCGAGCTCTACTTCGGCCACGCCGACCAGGACGCGTCGATGACCGCCGAGCAGATCGCCGTGCTGGAGAAGGCGCTGGACGCGGCCGGTGTCACCTACCACTCGGAGGTCTACCGGGGCGCCCACCACGGCTACACCCAGTCCGACACCCCGATGTACGACGAGCGGGCCACCGAGCGGCACTGGAGCGCGCTGTTCGATCTGCTGGAACGCACGTTCCGGGGCTGACCCGGCCGGCCCGACCGGCCACAATGGTGCGGTGGACGCGCACCTGCTGCCGATGATCGCCGCCGAGCGGCGCCGCACGGCCGACCTGATCGACTCACTCACGCCGGCCCAGCTCGACACGCCCAGCCTCTGCGGCGCGTGGACCGTGCGCGAGGTCGCCGGGCACCTCGTGTCGCCGCTGGTCGAGCCGCCGTGGCGGCTGCTGCCGCTGCTGGTG
This sequence comes from Micromonospora sp. NPDC049282, assembly GCF_043197045.1. Lineage (NCBI taxonomy): Bacteria > Bacillati > Actinomycetota > Actinomycetes > Micromonosporales > Micromonosporaceae > Micromonospora > Micromonospora sp. NPDC049282. Next base: position 111,871 of record NZ_JBICSL010000002.1, on the reverse strand, counting down.
GGCGCCGGTTTCCGACCGCACGTGGCGAACGCGCGGCTGGCCCGGCGGGTGTCCCGGCGTCCCCCCGGCGAACTGGCCGCCGCGCTGCGCGCACACGCCGAGCACCGGTTCCGCCCGCCCGTGGTCGGCTGGTTCGGCCAGCTCACCGACCTGCAGGTGCACGGGCAGGACATCCGCCGCCCGCTCGGCCTCCCCGCCGACCTGGACCCGGACCGGCTGCGGATCTCGCTGGACTTCCTGACCGGCGGCCGGGCGATCGGGTTCGTCGACCGCCGCCGGGTCGCCGGGCTGCGGTTCGAGGCGACCGACCTGGGCTGGTCGGCCGGGGACGGGCCGGTGGTGCGCGGCACGGGCGACGCGCTGCTGCTCGCGTTGACCGGCCGCCGGGCGGCGCTGGCCGACCTCGCCGGCGACGGCGTGGCGAGGCTGGCCGCCCGCTGACCCGTCCGCCGGCGTCGGGCCCGCAGGCCAGCGGGGCGCAACTGGCACCTGCCACCGCCGGCCCGGCTGGTTAGCGTCGGCCCATGGACATCGACCACACCGCGCCGGCCGGGCGGTTCGCCGCCCTGACCACCGCCCACGTCGCCGACGCCTGCCTGCGGGCCGGGGTGCCGGTCCGCTGCGCCCCGGCCGCCGTACGCCCGGTGCGGGCCGGGTGGCGCCTGGCCGGGCGGGTGCGGCCGGCCCGGCACACCGGCAGCGTCGACGTGTTCCTGGAGGCGATCGACCGGGCGTCGGAAGGAGACGTGCTGGTGGTCGACGACGGCGGGCGCACCGACCGGGCCTGCGTCGGGGACCTGGTCGTGCGGGAGGCCCAGGCCGCCGGCCTGGCCGGTCTGCTGGTGTGGGGCGCGCACCGGGACACCGCGGACCTGACGGCGGTCGGGTTGCCCGTGTTCAGCGTCGGCGTCACCCCGACCGGCCCGCTGGAGCTGGGCCCCGCGCCGGCCGGGGCCCTGGACTCGGCGCGGGTCGGCCCGTGGACGGTCGGCCCCGGCGATCTGGTCCTGGCCGACGACGACGGGGCCCTCTTCGTGCCCGCGGACCGCGCCGGCGAGCTGCTCGACCTGGCCGGATCCATCCGGGACACCGAGCGGCGGCAGGCCGACCGGATCGCGGCCGGCGAGTCGCTGCGCACGCAGGTCGGGTTCGGCGACTACCTGGCCGCCCGGGCGGCCGACCCGACGCTGACGTTCCGGGCGCACCTGCGCGCGGTGGGCGGCGCGATCGAGGAGTGAGGCTCAGTCGCCGCGGGCCCACAACGCCAGGCGGACCCGGTTGGGGCTGCCGGTCTTGGTCATCAGGCTGGTGATGTGGGTCTTCACCGTGGTCACGCCGATGTGCAGCCGCTCCCCGATCTCGGTGTTGGACAGCCCTTCCGCGACCAGGCCGAGCACGTCCTGCTCGCGGGCGGTCAGCTCGGCCGTGCGCCGGGGCGCGTCGGCCCGGGCGTGCACCGCCCGCCGGACCAGCCGGCGCAGCACCTCCGGGCTGAACGGGCTGTCCCCGGCGGCGGCCCGGCGAACGCCGTCGAGCAGGTCGGCCGGCGGCGCGTCCTTGAGCAGGAAGCCGCAGGCGCCCGCGGTCAGCGCCGGGTAGAGGTGGTCGTCGTCGCCGAACGTGGTGAGCACCATGATCCGGGTGGCGGGCCGGTCGGCGAGGATCCGGCTGGTCGCGCTGATCCCGTCCACGCCGGGCATCCGCAGGTCCATCACCACCACGTCCGGGCGCAGGCGGGCGGCCAGGTCGACCGCGTCGCGGCCGTTGTCGGCCTCGCCGACGACCTCGAGGTCGGGCTGGGCGTCGCAGAGCATCCGCAGGCCGGCCCGGATGAGGTGCTGGTCGTCGACCAGCAGCACCCGGATCACGCCGGCTCCGGCGTGGCCGGCCGGGGCAGGGGCGCCGGCATCCCGACCGAGACCCGCTCCGGCCCGGCCGCCGGCAGGACGGTACGCACCCGCCAGCCGTACCCGGTCGGTCCGGCCTCCAGCCGCCCGCCGAGCACCTCCACCCGCTCCCGCATCCCGACCAGGCCGTGGCCGCCGCCGGACGGCACGCCGGCCGGGGCGGCGCCGCGCCCGTCGTCGGACACCGCCCAGTGCACCGCGCCGTCCACCACCGACACGGTCAGTCGGGCCTGGGCCGCCGCGCCCGCGTGCTTCGCCACGTTCGTCAACGCCTCCTGGGTCAGGCGCAGCACCGCCTGGCCGCGGACCGCGTCCAGCGTGCCGACGGCCGCGTCCACGTCGGCCTCCACCACCACCCCCGCCTGCCGGGCCCGGTCCACCGCGGCGCCGATCGCCGCCGGCAGCGCCGCCGGCTCGATCACGGTCAGCGCCGCGTCCCCTCGCACGCCGTCCGGGTCACGCAGCACCGCGACCAGCCGGCGCAGGTCGGTCAGCGCCGCCGTGCCGGTGCCGTGCACGTCGTCGAAGACCTCACCCACCCGGGGGTCCAGGTCCGGCAGTACGTGCCGGGCGACCCCGACCCGCAGCACCATAGACGCGACGTGGTGGGCGAGCACGTCGTGCAGTTCACGGGCGATGGCGCTGCGCTCGTCGGCGCGGGCGGCCCGGCTCTCCGACTCGCGCCGGCGCTGCTCCGCCGCGGCCCGTTCCTCGGCCTGCCGGCCCAACTCCCGGGTGGTCCGCACCACCAGCCCGAGCAGCAACGGCAGGCCGACCGTGACGGCCAGTCCGAACACGCCGCTGAGCGCCTGCCGGATCGGGTCGTCGATCACGTGACTCACGTCGATCGCGGCCACCAGCCCGGCCGCCAGCCAGAACGTCCGGGGCCGGGCGGCCCGCATGGTCAGCTCCAGCAACGCCCAGCTCGCGCCGACCTGGTTGATCGTCACGTCGTCGACCAACGGGAGCGCCGCCACCAGCAGGGCGGACTGGAGCAGCAGGTTCAGCAGCGGCCGGCGGTGGCACAGCAGCGCGACCGCGAACGCCGCGAGCGCGAGCAGCCACTGCGTTCCCGTCGGCCCGGGTCGGCCGTGCGCGCCGACGACCAGGTAGCCGACGCCACTCAGATCCAGCAGCAGCATCCGCGCGAGCGTGTCCCGCGCGTCGAACAACCGTCCCACCCAGCCCACCACGCCAGCCTAGGCAACGGCGGCGGCCGGAGCCACCGGCCGCCGCCACCGTGGGCGGAGTCCGAGGTGGACGGCCAGGCCGACCGGGCCCAGCAGGATGGTGAGCACCAGCACCGGGGCGGTGAGCAGGGCCGGGATGCCCCGTTCCCGGGCGTCGGAGAAGATCCAGCGCCCGACGAAGAGGTCGAAGCCGATCATGTGGGCCCAGGCCGCCGCCGCGCCGTCGGCGGTGCCGAGCAGGTCCCGCAGTCCGTCCAGGGTGGGCGCGGTGACCACCGGCAGCACGGCGCCGAGCGCCGGCAGCACCAGGAGCGCGTACACCAGCAGGACCGGAGCCACGATCAGCGGTGAGCCGACGATCCGTGCGGTCCAGGACCAGCGGGGCACCAGGATCATCAGCGCCCAGAACGGGGCGGCGAGGGCGAACGTCAGGCCGAACAGCGTGCCGCTCATCCGACAAGTGCCATACCTGCGCGCCGGGACCGGCGGGCCAGCACCAGACCGGCGGCCGTCACGGTGACCAGCACCAGCGCCGCCGCCACGGTCAGGGTGAGCCCGTCCGGGCGCGACACCGGCTGCCCGCGCAGCGCCTGCCAGGTGAGCAGCAACGTGAGAGCGGCGTAGGCGACGCCGCCGACGAGCACCAACCGGGCCCGGGTCACCTCGTCCAGCCGGGCGCCGAGGAACCGGTCGAGCAGGATCGCCAGCAGCGGCAGCGCCTGCAACGCGTGCAGCCCGACGAAGTGCCCGACGCGCAGGTCGCCGCCGGTGGTGCTCCAGCCGACCAGCGGCAGTCCGGGTCCGCCGTCCGGCACGCCGACGCTGTGCGCGCCGCTGATCCCGGCCGGCGCGCCGGCCGGCCGCTGCGCCACCATCAGGAACGCGACAAGCATGCCGAGCAGCGACACGCCGAGGCCGAGGCGCACCGCGTACCCGCCGGCCCGGTCCGGCGTGCGCCGTCGCAGCAGCACGACCGCGAGCACGGCCTGGGCCAGGAAGAGCACCAGGATCGCCGCGCCCATCACGTCGAACAGCGCCGCGTTCAGTCCGGTGGTGGTGTTGAAGTGGCTGGTGGTGCCGCGGAGCACCTGGGCGACGATGATGACCATTTCCAGCACCGCCACGGCCACGAGCACGGTGGCGGCCCGCTCGGCGAGCCGGCTGCGTCTCGGCAGCAGGGACAGCATCCAGGCGAGGGTGACGCCGTAGATCACGAACGAGATCGCGAACTTCAACGGCTTGAGCCAGGCAGGGGCGCCGGTGAGCACCCGGGGGTCGGCCACGACGCCGACCGCGGCGACGACGGTGAGCACCGCCATCGCGGACACGAGGAGCATCAGGGGGCGGTGCCATCCGGCCGCCCGGTTCCACACGGTAGTCATGCCTGTAGATGCTGGTGGCCGGTGGCGCCGGTCGCGCCCGACCGGAGGCCGCGGTCACGGCCACCGGTGGGAGCCGCGTCTCCTACCGGGGGAGGAGACGCTCAGTCGGGCAGCCGGGGCATCTCCACGCCGGGATCGCGGCCGAGCAGCACCCCACGGGTCAACGCCCGGGAGCCGAACCGATCCCGTACGGCGTCGACCGCGGCGTCCGACGCCGGCCCCGGCTCGGCGGTGAACGGCAGGGTGAGCTGCGTGTGCCCGCCGTCCAGGTTGCCCACCGAGACGCCCAGCAGGGTGACGCCGCGCCACTCGATCTGCGGCAGCGCGGCGCGCAGCAGCGCCCGGGCGACGGCCCGCAGCGGGGCGGTCTGCGCGGTCGGCTTGTCGAGGGTGGGCGAGCGGGTCGCCCGGGTGTAGTCGGCGAAGCGCAGCCGCAGCGTCACCGTCCGGCCGGTGCGCCGGGCGTCGCGCATCCGCCCGGTCACCCGGTCGACCAGCCCGGCCGGCACCGCGTCCAGCTCGGCGGCGGAGTGCGGCTCGCGGCCCAGCGCGTGCTGCGCGCCCATCGAGGACCGGCGGCGACCCACCTGCACCGCACGGGGGTCACGGCGCCTGTTCGGTGGGCGCGGGCTGACCTGCCCGGACAGCGGCCGGCCGGCGGGAGAGAGCCCCGCCGGCCGGCCGTGCGCGTCACCGCCCGTAGACCTCGAACTCGTAGAGCGAGAACCCGTACGAGGTGGCCCGCTTGACCCCGTACACCCGCACGTAGCGGGCGGAGACCGGGGCGAAGGTGGCGTTGTCGACACCGCCGTTACCGGTGGTGGTGGCGAACACCGGCGTCCAGGAGGCGCCGTCGCCGGAGACCTCGATCCGGTACGACGTGCCGTACGCCGACTCCCAGCGCAGCACCGCCCGGCTGACCGTACGGGCCGCGCCGAGGTCGACCCGGAGCCACTGGTTGTCGTTGTAGCTGCTGGCCCACCGGCTGCCCAGGCTGCCGTCGACCGCCTTGTCCGGGGTGTAGCTGGTCAGGAACTGGGTGCTCGACGCGGTGGCCGGGCGACCCTGGGCCAGGTTGGTGACGTCGTCGCCCCGGCGCGCCGGGAACGACACCACCTGCTGGTAGGTGGGCCGGTTCTGCCAGGCGATCAGCGGGTGGGTGATGCCGCCCAGCCCGGACTGGGCGATCGAGTCGGCGCACCACTGGTCGCCGGCGGAGCAGGACTTGTCGCCGGGGTAGACCGTGGTGGCCGGCACCGCGGCGGCCTGGCCGAGCGCACCGAGCAGCGCCGTCCGGCAGGCGGCAAGGTTGCCGTTGCCGCAGTACGCGCGCCCCAGCCCGCCCGCGACCGGGTCGCCGAGCACGGTGCGCACGTCCTTGTCGACGTAGCCCCACCAGCCGTACTGGAACGACGAGCCCTTGTGCGCCTGGCCCTGCAGCGCCCAGCTCGCGGCGCCGTCGCGCCCGCCGTTCTGCCCGCCCGACGGCGCCTCGTTCACCTCGATGGCGTCCACCAGCGCGCCGTACAGGTCCGGTCCGAGGACGGGGCGGAACTCCGCCGAGGCCAGCAGCGGCCACCAGGCGTCGAAGATCCGGATCGCGTCGGCGTGCTGGTAGACCTTCGAGCCGGGGGACGTCTCCACCCGCCGGGAGCCGGCCTGCTGCCAGGCCCGCAGCTTGCCGATCGCGTCGGCGAGCGCCGGGTCGGTGACCGGCGCGCTGTCCAGCACCCGCAGCAGGTCGCCGAGGACCTGCTGGCCGCGCAGGTCGGTCACCGCCGCGTCCGCCATGATCTTCACGACGTCGGCGCGGCCGAGCTTGCGCTGGGCGATCGCGGCACGCACCGGGCCGTCCAGCAACTGACCCCGGTGTACGGAGCCGAAGCTGAAGTTGCCGTCCGCCGCCCCGAAGTCCCGCGCCTGCTTGTTGTTCCAGCTCACGTAGTAGTCCTGGTTGACCGACTGCGGGTGCGCCGAGGACGGGGCGTAGCCGGCGTCGTTGGTGTCCGGGTTCCAGCCGACCCACTCGTACGCCGGCTCGGCCTTCGCCGGCAGGTTCGGGTCGGTGACGGACGACCGGACCGGGTTCGCGCCCGAGTTGTAGTACGCCGCCTCGGTCGAGTTGACGTAGAACCAGTTGAACGCGTAGCCGACGCTGCCCGCGGACGCCTGGAACGCCGCCGCGCTGCCCATCGCCGACGGGTCGTTGAAGGCCTGGAAGCCGATCGCCGAGTCCGCCTCGTGCCGGTAGGTGGAGCGCAGCTTGGTGAACGCGGTGGGCTGCCCGTTCACCAACCCCCGGTAGGCCACCAGCCCGTACTTCGTGCGCAGCGCGCGCAGCGTGTAGGAGCCGGCCGGGGTGGAGTCGGCAAGCGTCGGCGACCAGGAGTTGCGCTGCTCCAGCGCCTCCATGGCGAGGCACTGCCCGTGGTAGAGGTAGCGGTTGGTGCGCAGCGTCGGCGTGCTGCCGTCGGTGGTGCACAGCGGCACCGCGTACGTGTCGGTCAGGTCCTGCGAGGCCGACGTCGCGCTCCACGCGTAGTCCTGGCCGCGACCGAGCAGCACGTAGAGGTTCAACCCGGCGAACGCGGCGCCGCGGGCGCTGATCCCCGGCCCCTGCAACTCCTGGAGCATCAGCAGTTGCGGGGCGAAGTAGCCGGTCTGCGGGCCGAACACGGCCACCGGGTTGCCGGTGGTGGTGTGCCGGCCGGAGACCACCACGGCGTTCGACATGCCGTGCGCGCGCAGGTTGGACAGGCCGCCGAGCAGGTCCTTGGTGGCGGTGCTGGAGCCGGTCCGGGCGGCGGCGCCGCCGCTCTGGTCGTAGGCGAGCGGCTCGGCCGTCACGGTGCCGGCGTCGGGCAGGACGGCGCTGGTCGCGCCGGGCGGAGTCGCGCCGTACGGGAAGCTCTGCCCGTCGTGCAGGGTGAGCACGGTCTCCGGGTCGTTCTGGGAGCGGAACGCCGCCCACACCTTGTCGCCCTCGGTGGCGCCGTACTTGGCCCGGGCGGCGACCCGGACCAGTGCGGACCGGACCTCGCTGCCGCCGCCTCCGCCGAACAGGCCGCCGATGACGCCGGCGGTGGCGATCAGGTCGGTCATGGTGAAGTGCTTCGGCTTGCCGGCGCCGGCGAGCACGTACTCGCCGGGGTAGTTGTCGTCGGCGATCGACCTGTCGATGTAGGCGTTGATGCCGGCGATGTAGTCGACGACGTCGGTGTAGAGCTGCTGGCCCCGGGCGCCCTTGGTGCGCAGCGCGTCCACCTGGGCCTGCAGGTCCGCCTCGGTGTACGGCGAGTTGGCCCAGACGCTCTGCTCCAGTTCCCGGTTGCCGGGGGCGCCGCCGGCGAACGAGCTGACGTTGCCGCGGCCGACGTGCCGCAGCAGGTCCATCACCCAGAGCCGGTCCTGGGCCCCGGCGTAGCCGGCGCCGAACATGGTGCCGCCGCGGGTGGTGCCGGTGACGTGCGGGACGCCGGTGGCCTTGTCCCGCACGATGGTGACGTCCGAGCGGGGCGAGACGGTGCTCTCGACCTGCGCGGCGGGGACGCCGAACGAGGAGTCGTTGTAGAAGCTGGCGATCTGCTCGTCGGTCAGCCCGGCGTAGTTGTAGACCAGGTTCGCGTACTCGTCGAGCTGGTCGCTGGAGTGCGCCGGGCGGGTGCCGAGCGTCTGGTGGGCCAGGATCGCGACGAGCGTGGCGTTGCCGTTCTGCCCGGGCGGCAGGATGTCGGCGCACTGGCCGAGGCAGTAGTCGTTCGGGGCGAACGTGCTGGCCGCGAGCGCCGGTGAGGGCGGGGTGACGGTCAGCACGCTCGCGGTCAGGGCGGCGGCGGTGAGTGCCGCGAGCCGGGCGCGGAGTGGGCGACGGGGCATGGCGATTCCTCCGGGGACGCGGAGTCGGGCCTTCGGTACGCCCGGCGGGTCGGTGCCGACGTCTCGCCCTCCGCGCCCGGGCGTTCCACCCGGAGGTGAGAATGACTCATATCTATCTCCGGGCAATGATCGGCGGCGAACCGTCGCTCGGGATAGCCGTCGTTCACCAGCCGTGAATGCCGACGTTTCGCTCCGTCGGCCGCCCGTGCACGCGACGGTGGGGGGTGGCGCCGTTGCCACCCCCCACCGCGTTCCTGAGCCGGCGCGCCGTCAGTGCTTGTGGAACGACTGGCGCACCACGCCCCCCACCAGGGCGCACCAGGTGGTGGTGCTGAGCTTGCCGTTGGGCGGCAGTCCGTGCAGGCGCTGCAGGTCCTTCACCGCGCTCCGGGTCGGGTGGTCGTACTCGCCGGTCGGGACGACCTCCGCCCAGCCCTTGGAGGCGAGCATGAACTGCGCCGCGACCACTGGCACGCCGGTGTCGCGCTGGTCCAGCTCCGGGGCGAGCGTCTCCCAGGTGGGCGCCGTCAGGGTGGCGTCCACGTCGACCGGGATGCCGTTGCGGGCCTGCCAGTCCTGCACCGCCGCGACGGTCGCCGCGTCGAACACGCCGGTCACCGGCACGGCGTAGCCGCGGAACGTGAGCAGGTACTGCGCGACCCGGACCACCGGGCCGCCGACGAAGCGCCAGATGTCCGGCCAGCGTCGCGCCGGCACGTCGCCCAGGCGGGTGCCCAGGTTCCGGAACACCTCGCGCCGCACCGCCGGGAACTCCCGGTAGAACGTCGCGCCCGGGCACTGGGTCTCCCGGAAGTCCCAGTGGCCGAAGATGTCGTGCGCGTGCAGCCCGTACTGCCGGCAGATCGCGGTGCAGAGCCGCACCAGGGAGTCGAGGAGTTCCTCCGGCGGCGTCTCGGTGACGTAGGTGCCCTCGTTCTCGATGCCGATGGCCCGGCCGTTCTCGCCCGGGCAGTGCGCGGCGATCATCTGCCGGTCGCCGGCCTCCAACCGCTCCAGGCTGCCGTGCCGTCCCTCCAGGACGTGGCCGCCCCGGCTCACCGTGAAGTGCTGCCCGGTGTCCGACCAGCCGTTGCCGTCCATGTGCAGGTCCTGGCAGTCGCGGGCCAGTTGCTTGGCGTGTTCCTCGGAGTAGTCGGTGACGTTCGGGAACGCCATGTGGTGCAGGATGATCTTGTTGGTGGGGATCGCGCTGACCGACAGCGCGCCCGACGGCGGCCGGGCGGCCCACTCGTCGCAGCTGATGATCCAGTCGAGGTCCGTGCCCGGCGCGGCGTGCGCGGCGGCCGGGAGCGCGAGCTCGGTTCCGACGACCGCGACGGTGGCGGCGCCGAGGCCGGCCCGCAGCAGCGTACGGCGGTCCAGTTCGGGGTGGTCGAAGTGCATGGCATCTCCTCGATGACCCGACCGGCGCCGGGTGGTGTAAAGGAACTCCAACTTCAAGGCGCGATTCGGAGAATATTGCCAGAACCGCGCCGCGCGCCAGAGGACAAATGCCACCCGGGTCGTTCCCCGCGTCGCCGCCCCCTCTCGCCGACCCGCCGCCCTGCCCGCCCACGCGGCGGTGGCGTCGATCCAGGAGTTGTGGCACCTCCGATATCCGGCTGAACCGACATTGCGGGAGCCACCACTCCACGATCGTCGGCGGCGGGTGGAGTGGCCGGGTTCGGTTCCGGGACGATGGGGACTGGCCCACACCGGGCGCGGAGACGACTGGACGGGGGAGTGGGATGGGCGGACGGGCGCGACCGGACCGGCGCAGTGTGCTCGCCGCCGCGGGTGGGCTGGCGGTCGCCGGGATCGGCGTACCGGTCGGGCTGGCCGTCACCCGTGACCGCCCGCCGCCGGCCCGCGGACGCCGGCCGGTCAGCATGGCCATGCACCTGCACGCCTCGTTCAGCGAGGGCGTCGCCAGCTACGCCGCCCACCTCGACCAGGCCCGCCGCAACGCCGTCGACGTGCTCTGGTGGACCGACCACGACTTCCGGGTGGCCGCGCACGACCACCGCCGTGTCGTGCGCTTCGACGGCCCGGAGGAGTCCGAGGGTGGGCTGGCCTGGACCTGGACGTCGACCACCGAGGGCCGGCTCACCGCATCGAGCGCCGACTTCGTCGCCGCGCCGGACGCCGCCGACGGCCCCGGCCGCGCGTTGCGCCTCACCGCCACCGGCGCCGGCACCCACTGGTACGCGGGCAAGGCGTGGAACTGGACGCACACCGGGAACATCTCCGACACCACGTTGCACCTGGACGTACGGCCCGAGTCGGCCGGCCCGCACGCCACGCTCACCGTCGAGGTCGCCCTGTCCCACCACCCGGCCGGGCCCGGGCGGCCCGCCGGCCAACTGGTGCTGCGCTACCGCCTCGGCGCGGCGGCAACGGTCCGGCACGCGGCGGACGGCCGGCACGGCACCGTCGACGTGCCGGCCCCGGCCGGCGTCCGGCGGCGGCACACGTTCGACCTGCTCGCCGACGTCCGGCGGCTCTGGCCCGACCTGGTGGCCGGCGACAACTCGCTGCGCGGGCTGCGTCTCGGCGTGACCGTCACCGGTGGCGCGCGCGGCGCGTACCTGGTGGACCGGCTGGTCTTCGACCGGGCGCGCCGGGCCGGGCAGGGCGGGGAGGAACTGCGCGCCGAGGTGCTGCGCGGCTACGACGGGGCCTACCCGGGCGTGACCCACCACCGGGCGTACGAGGTGTCGATGGTGCGGCACCTCAACTGGTTCGGCGGTGACGGCACGCTGCCGCGCTTCCCGTCCCCGCCGTACCGGGACAACGACCCCGGCGCGACCGAGCGGATGGTGGAGTTCCTGCACACCCACGGCGGCGTGGTCTGCTGGAACCATCCGCTGGACGTGGAACGGCGCGACTCGCTGGCCCGGCTGCTGGTGGCCCGGCGCGGCCTCGGCGCCGACCTGATCGAGATCGGACGGGCGCCGGTCGAGGACCACCTTTGGGCATACGACGTGGCGGCCCGCAACGCGATCCCGCTCACCGCAGTGGGGGTGACCGACGACCACGACGGCACCGACTGGCGGACCGGGCGGGACCGCTGGATCACGTCCGTCTGGGCCGCCTCGACCGGCCGCGACGACCTGGTCGCGGCGCTGCGCGCCGGGCAGGCGTGGTTCGCCGACCTGGTCGGCTACCGGGGAGCGCTGGACCTGGAACTCGGTGGCCGCAGCGCCATGGGCGCGTTGCCGACGGTCGCCGACGACACCGTCACGGTGCGGCTGCGCGCCACCGACCTGCCGGCCGGGGCCACCCTGGAGGCGGTCACCGGCGAGGTCGACCTGGCCGGCGCGGCGGACCCGACACCGGCGATCCGGACCGGACAGGTGCCGTGGCGGCAGTTGCGGGAGGGCTGGCACGACCTGCCGGTGCGGGTGGGCGGCGGCGCGTACCTGCGCACCCAGGTGCGTGACCGCGACGGCGGCATCGTCGCCGCGAGCAACCCGCTCTGGCTGCTGCGCCGGCCCCCGCCCCACGGCGTCCCCCCGTCCCGCCGCTTCTGACCGACCCCCGCGCGCGGCATGTGCATATGCCGGTAAACGGTATATGCTCCCGGCGTGAGTGAACCTCCGCTGCGGGAGCCGACGTTCCTGATCCTCACCGCGTTGACCGAGGAGCCCCGGCACGGCTACGCGGTCATCGAGGACGTGCTCCGCATCTCCGACGGTCGGGTCCGGCTGCGGGCCGGCACCCTCTACGCCGTGCTGGACCGGCTGCGGTCCGACGGTCTGATCGAGGTCGACCGGGAGGAGGTGGTGCAGTCCCGGCTGCGCCGCTACTACCGGCTCACCGCGCTGGGCGCGACCCGGCTCGCCGACGAGGTCGACCGGCTGCGCCGGCACGCCGACACCGCCGGCCGCCGGTTGCGCGCCGCCGGCCTGCTGCCCGAGGGGGGTTTCTCGTGAGCGCGAGGAGTGAGCCGGTCTTGCGAGCCCCGCAGTCGCGAACGGAAGGTGGCGCAGCGTGAGTGGAGAGTTGGAGCGCCGCTACCGCCGGCTGCTGGCCGTCCACCCCTGGGCCCACCGCCGGGTCTACGAGGAGGAGATGCTGGCCGTGCTGCTGGCCGACGCGCGGCCGGGGCAGACCCGCCCCGGCCTCGCCGACACGGTCGACCTGGTGGGGGCGGGGCTGCGGGCCCGGCTGCGGGTGGGCGCACGGGGGTTCACCGAGCCGGCCTGGGCCGACGCCGCCGCCGTCACCGGGCTGCTGGTGGCGCTGGTGCTCGCCGCCGCCGCCGGGAAGAACGTGCTGGACCAGATCCTGGTCGACCCGTCCCTGCCGCCGCCGTTCCGGCCGCCCGCGACGGACCCGGTCGACTGGCTGCGGCTGGCCGGCTGGGCGGCGGTCGCGGTGGCCGCCGCGGTCGGGCTGCGCCGGGTCGCGGCGATCCTCGCCTGGGCCGGGGTCGCCGGCTGGCTGGCGCTGGTCGGGCCGGGCGTGGCCGACCAGCCCGGATACGTGGTGGACACGCTCCCCCAGTTCACCCTGGCCGTGATCGCCGCCGCCGGGCTCACGGTGGCGGCGCCGCCGCGCCGGGCGGCGCGCGTACTGGGCCGCGGACGCCTCGCCGCGGTGGTGGCCGGGCCGGTCGCCGTGGTCGGCCTGCTGGAGCTGAACCGGGTCACCAGCCCGCTGTTCGGTGGGGGTGAGGTGAGCTACGAGAGTTTCTACGGGCTGAGCACCGGCAGCGAGCCGGTCATGTACCTCTATCTCGCCGGGCTCGCGCTGGCGTGCCTCGCGGTCGGCGTACCCGTGGCCCGGCTGGCCCCGGTGGTGCGGCGGCGGGTCGTGGTGCTGCTGGCGCCGGTCGCCGCCCTCGCCCTGGTGATCGACGGCGCGCTGGCCGGCTGGGCGACCTCCACGGTCCACATGGGGCACACCATCCCGCTGGTCGGCGCCCAGTGGGCGATGCTGGTGCTCGTCCCGCCGGTCACGTTCCTGGCCGGGGTGCTGCTGGTGCGCCGGCGCGAGGAGACGCAGCGGATGGTGGCGCTGGGCCGCGCCGCGGACCGGGAGCGGCCGACCGGCTGACGCTTGCCGGCGTCTGCTACCAGTGACGGGGTGTCCGTTACCGACCATCCGCCGCCCGGCACCGGGATCGGGCGACGTCCCCGGCCCGGGGCCGCCGTCCGGCGTGCGGAAGCACCCGTTGCGCCGATGGCCGGCCGTCCCGGCGCGACCAGAATGACCAGCGAGGCGGCCACCGACATCCGCCCCTGGAACGCCGTGGAGTTGGTCGCATGAGCGGCTGGCAACTGTCCGGCTACACGCCGGTCCGTCGGCTCGGCGCCGGCGCGTCGGGCAGTGTCGTGCTGGCCACCCACGACGCCACCGGCACCCCGGTCGCGATCAAGTACCTGGTCCGCGACCTCGGCGGGGAGTCGTCGTTCCGGGTGGCCTTCCGCGCCGAGGCCCGGCTGCTCGGCGAGATCGACGACCCGCACGTGAGTCGGCTCTACGAGTACGTCGAGTCCCCGCAGGGCGCGGCCATCGTGATGGAGCTGGTCGACGGCGTCTCGCTGCGGCAGATGCTGCGCGCGCACGGCCCGACCACACCCGAGGCGGCGCTCTGCGTGCTGCGGGGGTCGCTCGCCGGGTTGGCCGCGGCGCACGCGCGCGGGGTGGTGCACCGCGACTACAAGCCGGAGAACGTGCTGGTCACCGGCGGCGGGCTCAGCAAGCTCGCCGACTTCGGCATCGCCATGCCGGTCGGCCGGGGCACCGACACGACCGTCTCCGGCACGCCCCGCTACATGGCCCCGGAGCAGTGGACGGGCGCCCCGGCCAGCCCCGCCTGCGACATCTACGCCGCCACCGCCACGTTCTTCGAGTGCCTCACCGGGCTGCCCCCGTACCACGGGCCGGACCTGCTCTCGCTGCGCGAGCAGCACGCCACCGCGCCGATCCCGACCGATCCGGCGCCCGCGCCGGTGCACGAACTGCTCCGGCACGGCATGGCCAAGCGTCCGGACGAGCGGCCGCAACCGGCCGAGGTCTTCCTGGAGCTGCTGGACCGGGTGGCCGGCGCCGGGTACGGCCCCGGGTGGGAGGAGCGCGGGCTGGGCGAGCTGGCCCGCCGGGCCGCCCTGCTGGCCGCGCTGTGGCCGTTCCCGGACCGGGCGGCGGGCGCCACCGTGGTGGCCAGCACGGCGCTCGGCGCCACCACCGGCCGGGGCGGCCTGCTCCGGCGGGGACGCAAGCGCACCGTGCTGGTGGCCGGCGCCCTGGTCGCCGCCGTGCTGGTCGGCGGCGCCGGCTACAGCTACGCCGCCCGCGAGACCCCGGTCGCCGCCGGGGCTCCCGACGATCCGTCGCCGGCCGTCGCCGACCCGGCCGCACCGGACCCGACGAGCGCCGCGCCCCCGGACGCCACCCCCACGCCGTCCACGCTGGCCACCCCGCCGGCGGCGACGCCGTCCGTCGCGCCGGACGGAACCCGGTCGCCGGCCCGACCGCCGGCGCGCACCGGCGCGGCGACCCCCGGCCCGTCGCGCAGCACCACGCCGCCGCCCCCGCCGGACGTCACCGCGCCGGTGGTCGGCGGCGTCGACGCCGATCCGGGTCAGCTCGAACCGAAGGGCTGCCCGTTCGGGGTCCAGAGCAGCACCGTCACCGTCACCGTCACCGACGACCGCAGCGGACCGGCCGCGCTGAAGGTCACGTTCCGCTACCCGCTGGAGGACGCCACCGGCACGGTCCGGATGGCCGCCGCCGGTCGCGGCGTGTTCACCGGCACCCTCGGCCCGCTGGCCGCGCCGAGGCAGAGCACCCGCATCCCGATCCAGGTCACCGCCGTCGACGCCGCCGGCAACGCGACCACCTCGGCGAAACCGGTGTACGTGACGCTCTACAACTACTGCACCCCCGGCTAGGAGTACGACCGTGCCCACCGCCCAGCACCGCAGCCCGACCCGGGGACGGCCGGCATGAACCGGCCGGAGGAGCCCACCGAGGCGCTGCCCACCCACGCCCTGCCCGCGTCGTCCGGCACGGACCACACCGTGCGCCTCGGCCCTCCGGCGGTGCCCGGGCCCGGCGGGGACGCGACCGTGCGCTTCGGCCCTCCGGCCGGGCCCGGGCCCGGCGGGGACCCGACCGTGCACCTCGCGGGTGACCCGGGCGTCGCGGAGCCGACCGTGCACATCGGCTCGCCGGCCGGCGATGTCCACCGGGGAGCGGAGCCGACCGTGCACCTGACCGCCCCCGAGCCGCGGGCCGCACCGTACCGGCAGGCGAGGGCCACGCCGGCGGGGACGACCGCCGGGGCGTACCGGGAGCCGACGGTGGACGCGCGGACGGTGAGCGGCGTCCCGGCGCCCGCGCCCGGCGGCGAGCTGCGCTTCGGCCCGGGCGTGCCGGCGACGCCGCCGCCGGCTCCGGCCTGGCCGGTCGCGCCGCCGGTCCGGCCGACGCGCCCGCTCTGGCGTCGGGTCGTCTCGGTGCTGTCCACGGTGCTCACCGCCGCGCTGCTGGTGGCGGTCGGGCTCTACCTGTGGCAGCGGCTGCGGCCGTTGGAGGTCGAGCAGGTCTCGGTGGCGGTGCCCCGGCCGGCCGGGGTGGCCTGCGACGTGACCGTCGACGTCGTCGCCACGGTCCGCACGAACGGGCACGCCGGCACCATCCGCTACCAGTGGTTCCGCTCCGACGCGCCGCCCGGCGCCCTGCTCAGCGAGCGGGTCGGTGGTGGGCAGCGGACCGCCACGCTCACCCTCAGGTGGACGTTCAGCGGGGTCGGCGCGACCACCGGGACGGCCACCGTCAACATCGTCGAACCGTCGCCGGTGCAGGCCGGCACGCGCGTCAGCTACCGCTGCCCCGGCGGCTGAGCGTTTCCCCGCGCGTCGCCCAGGGTAGGCCCACCCGGAACTACCCCTGACCCCGTGCGTGGAGGCCCTTAGATGAGAGACAACTTCGGTGACGCGGTGGGCGACGCGTTCCGCTCGGTGATGCTCTTCCTGCCCAAGGCGGTCGCGTTCATCGCGATCCTGGTCGCCGGCTGGCTGATCGCCAAGGCCGTGCTGAAGCTGGTGGACAAGGTCCTGGAGCGGGTGCACTTCGACCGGGCCGTCGAGCGCGGCGGGATCAAGACCGCGCTCGCCCGCTCGAAGTACGACGCCAGCGACATCGTCGCGAAGCTGGCCTACTACGCGGTGCTGCTGGTCACGCTCCAGCTCGCGTTCGGCATCTGGGGCCCCAACCCGATCTCCGACCTGATCGCCGGCGTGGTCGCCTGGCTGCCCCGGGCGTTCGTGGCGATCGTCATCGTGGTGGTGGCCGCGGCCATCGCCCGGGCGGTGAAGGACATCATCTCCAGCGCCCTCGGCGGCCTCTCCTACGGCCGGGTGCTGGCCAACCTCGCCTCGGTGTTCATCCTCGGTCTCGGCGTCATCGCCGCGCTCAACCAGATCGGCGTCGCCACCGCGGTGACCACGCCGGTGCTGATCGCGGTGCTGGCCACCGTCGGCGGCATCCTGGTGGTGGGCGTCGGCGGCGGTCTGGTCCGGCCGATGCAGAGCCGCTGGGAGAACTGGCTGACCCGGGCCGAGGAGGAGTCCCGGACCATCGCCACCCACGCCCGCGCCTACCAGGCCGGCCGGCGTGACGTGGCGGCCCGGCTCGCCGCCGACCGTGAGGCCGAGCTGACCCGGCCGGTGGCCCGGGACACCGAGGCGGACCGCACCCAGCCGGTGCCGGCGTACGCGGGCTCGGCCGAGCCGACCCAGGTGGTGCCGACGCGGGCCGGCGACGACCCGGCCGTGGCCGGGGAGACCACCCAGGTCATCCCGGCGCTCGCCGACTCCGGGCGCACCCAGCCGACCACGCCGCGCCAGCCCACGGCCGAGCAGGCCGCGGACAGCGAGGCGACCATGGTCATCCCGTCGGCGGACGCGGACAAGTTCCGCCGCTGAGCCGAGCGCGGCGACCGGGGCGGGATCCGATCGGGTCCCGCCCCGGTCGCCGTTCAGCAGTCGTAGGCACGTTCGGCCCGACCACGCCGCAGGGTCCGGGCCCACCAGTCGAGCTGGCGCAGCATCGCGGCCAGGCCCGCCTCCGCCCGCTCCGGGCGGCGCAACTCCCCGTGCTCGTCGAACGCCTCGTGCACGTCGGGGATCATGACGCCGGTGCGCATGGTGCTGACGTGCAACTCGGCCAGGACGCCCCGCAACTGCTCCACCGCGCGCAGGCCGCCGGACGCGCCGCCGTACGAGACGAAGCCGAGCGGCTTGGCCCGCCACTCGACGTACGCGGTGTCGAGCGCGGTCTTCAGCGGACCGGGATAGCCGTGGTTGTACTCGGGCGTGACGACGACGAACGCGTCGGCCCGGTCGATCCGCTTCGTGAACCCCTCGGCGTCGCCGCCGCCGGCCAGGTCGCCCGGCAGGTCGAGGTCGGCCAGGTCGATGTGGTCCACGGCGGCGGCGGGGTGGCGCTCGAGGTGTCGCAGGAGCCAGCGGGTCACCGTCGGGCCGATCCGGTCGGGCCGGACGCTGGCGGTGATGACCGCCAGCGGATAGGGGGCGGGCTGGTCAGGCATGGTGTCCTCCGGTCGGGGACCTGAGTTCGAGGTCCGGGGCGACGGCGGCGTCCGCGTCGGGCGCGGGCAGCGAGTCCAGCAGCGCCCGGATCTCGGCGGGGCTCAGGGTGAGGGCGAATTCGTCGTGCAGCGCGTCGGCGTACTCCTCGTCGGTCAGCGAGCGGGACCGGGTGGGGTGGCCGGGGCTCTCCCGCGCGTACTCGCGGTCGATGAGCCGGCGCACCGACTCGTCGTCCTTGCGGACGACGATCCGCTGCCGGGTGAACGGCGAGTGCGGGCTGGTGGCGGTGTTGTGGTTGGCGACCTCGACGTCCACCGGGTACTGCGGCTCCTCGGTGAAGGTCAGCAGCGTGGTCCAGTCGCCCGTGGTCCGTTCCCGCAGCCGCCACGCGCCGTCCGCGCCGCGCCGGAGCCGGTACTCCCACCGGCCCTGTCGCCGCGGGTCGTCCTCGCCCAGCGGCAGCGGCTCGAGCAGGCCGGAGCCGAAGCCCACGTCGGCGAGCCACACCTGCTCGCCGTCGTCGACCCGCAGCACGAGGTGCGAGCGTGGGCGGGGGCTCTCGGCCGGGTCGCCGGTGCGGGCGAGCAGCCGGTCCACCCGGTAGCCGATGCGCTGGAGCACCGCGCCGAAGAGGACGCCGTGCTCGTAGCAGTAGCCGCCCCGCCCGGCCCGGACGAGCTTGTCCTGCACCCGGGCCAGGTCCACCTCGACGCCCCGGCCGAGCATCACGTCCAGGTTCTCGAACGTGATCGCGGCGACGTGCGCGCGGTGCAGGGCGCGCAGGGTCCGGCCGTCCGGCGCGACGGCTCCGCGGTGGCCGACGCGACGCAGGTACGCGTCGAGGTCCAGCGCGTCGACCGGCCAGTGCGCGGTCAGGTCGACGAGTCCGAGCGGGGGAGCCGGTGGTCGGGTCACGGCATGGTCCTTTCCGTTCGACGCTCCGGCACGGGACCGGTGCTGGAGCGGACGACGAGGTGGGTGGGGAGGGTGACCCGGTTCGGCGTGCCGGCCGGGTCGAGCAGCATGCGGGCCATCAACCTGCCCTTCTCGGCGATCGGCTGGCGCACGGTGGTCAGCCCGGCCGCCGCCGCCAGCGGCACGTCGTCGAAGCCGGTCACCGAGAGGTCGTGTCCGACGCGGAGACCCCGGTCCTCGGCGGTGCGCGCCACGGCGGCGGCGAGCACGTCGCTGTCCGCGACGATCGCCGTCGGCCGGTCACCGCCCGCCAGGAGCGCCGCCGCCGCCGCGTGGCCGGAGGCGGTGGCGTTGCCGCCGCCGCTGACCACCCGCAGGCGGGCGCCGGGCGGCAGGGCGTCGCGGACCCCGGCCAGCCGGTTGCGGGAGTACGGGTAGAGGGTCGCCTCGTCCGGCGCCGGGACGTTCCGCCCGGGTGGCTCCGGCGCGGCGACCATCATCGCGAGGTCGCGGTGACCGAGGTCGACCAGGTGCCGGCCGATCGCCCGGCCGGCCTGCCGGTCGTCGATCAGCACGCAGCGGGCGGCGGCGGACTCGGTGGAGAGGACCAGCGGTAGCGAACGGTCGGCGAGCGCCCGGACGGCCGGGTGTTCGCCGGTGAGCCCGTCGGCCACCGCGCCGTCGATCACGGCGCGGTGCACGGCGTCGAGTGACTCGCGCACCTGGGCGTCGGTGAGCCCCGCGACGACCGGCGCGAACGGGATGAGCACCAGGCTGGTCCGGCCCGCCGCCAGTGTCTCGGCGAGGCCGCCGAGCAGGTCGAGGACGTACGGGTCGCGGAACGCGTACGCCAGTTCGGTGGTCAGGATGACGCCGACCGCGTTGGCCCGCCCGGTGCGCAGCGACCGCGCGGCGGCGTTCGGGCCGGCGTAGCCGAGGTCCCGGGCGACCGCCAGGATGCGCGTCCGCACCTCCTCGGAGAGCCGCTGCGGCCGGTTGAAGGCGTAGGAGACCGCCGCCGTGGAGACGCCCGCCGCGTCGGCGACGGATCGCAACGTGACCCGGGAACCCATGGCCTTCCTTCCGTTGTTAATCGATTAACAGGATGCCTCGCCGTGCCGTACCCGTCAAGGCCACGGTCCGGTTAGGATCGTCGGCATGACCTGGCGATGTTGATGCCCGCCTGAACGACGAGGCCGCGGGCCGCCGCGGACACCGTGCACTGCGACAGGTGTCCGTCACGTCCCGTGGGAAGGCCTCATGCTCGTCGCCCCTGCCCGCGTGCCCGCGCCCCGCCGCCTGGCGGCGACGCTCTACGGCTACGCGTTCCTCACCGACCTCGTCCTGCTCTACCCGCTCTACGTGCTGCTGTTCGCCGACACCGGGCTGACGGTCGGGCAGATCTCCTCGCTCTTCGTCCTCTGGTCGGCCGCCGGCATCCTGCTTGAGGTGCCCTCCGGCGCGTGGGCCGACGCACTGTCGCGCCGACTGCTGCTCTGCCTGGCGCCGCTGCTCGCGGCCGCCGGCTTCGCGCTCTGGGTGCTGCTGCCGTCCTACCCGGCGTTCGCCGCCGGCTTCCTGCTCTGGGGCGCCGGCGGCGCGTTGCGCTCCGGTGCGCTGGAGGCGCTGGTCTTCACCGAGCTCGACCGCCTCGGCGCGGCCGACCGCTACGCCCGGCTGATCGGCCGCGCCCGCACCGCCGAGGTGCTCGGCGCGGTCGGCTCCGGGGTGCTCGCCGGGCCGGTGTACGCGCTCGGTGGCTACCTCGCGGTCGGCGCCGCCAGCGTGCTGACCTGCCTGCTCGCGGCCGCGGTCGCGGCCCGCCTCCCCGAGCACCGCTCGCCGGCGGCCGTCCCGTCCGAGCACCGCTCGCCGGCGGCCGTTCCGCCGGAGCGCCGGTCCCCCGCGGTCGTCCCGTCGGAGTGCCGGTCCTCGTCGCCGGCGGGTGCGGACGCCGCGCCGGGGGAGCGGCCGGACGACGACGAACCCGGCTGGTGGGACAGCCTGCGCGGCGGGCTGGCCGAGGTGCGTGCCGACCGCGCCGTGCGCGCGGCGGTGCTGCTGGTCGCCGCCGTCGCCGCGATCTGGGGCGGGCTCGACGAGTACACCGGGCTGCTGGCCCGGGACACCGGCGTCGCCGAGGTGACCGTCCCGCTGCTGCTCCTGCTGGTGTGGGTCGGGATGACCGTGGGCGGGCTGCTCGCGCCGCTGGGTGAGCGGCTGTCCCACCGGGGGTACGCCGGCCTGCTGGTGGTCGCGGCGGCGGCGATGGCCGGCGGGGCGCTGCTGCGGCACCCGGCCGGCTTCCTGCTGCTGGCGCTCGCGTTCGCCGCGTTCCAGCTCGCCACCGTGCTCGCCGACGTGCGGCTGCAGGCGCGGATCACCGGCGACGCCCGGGCCACCGTCACCTCGCTGGCCGGGATGGCCACCGACCTGACCACCGTCGCGTTCTACGGCGGGTACGGCCTGCTGGCCGGCGCGCTGGGCAACCCGGCCGCGTTCGCGGTGGCCGTGCTGCCGTACCCGCTGGTGGCGCTCTGGCTGTTCGCCGGTCGGGGGTGAGTCAGCGGAAAAAGGAACAATAAGTGCATTCGCGACTACGGTGGGTCCGGTGACCCTGCAAGCGACACGCACCCTGCGCGACGAGGACCTGACCGGGCTGGCGGAGCTGGCCGCCCAGCTCCGGGTGGACGCCATCCGGTGCAGCACGATGGCCGGCTCCGGCCACCCCACCTCCAGCCTCTCCGCCGCCGACCTGCTCGCCGTGCTGGTCGCCCGGCACCTGCGCTACGACTGGTCCTTCCCCGGCAACCCCGGCAACGACCACCTGATCTTCTCCAAGGGCCACGCCTCACCGCTGCTGTACGCGGTGTTCCGGGCCGTCGGCGCGATCAGCGAGCAGGAGCTGCTGGAGACGTACCGCCGGGCCGACTCGCGCCTGCAGGGCCACCCCACCCCGGTCCTGCCCTGGGTCGACGTCGCCACCGGCTCGCTCGGGCAGGGCCTGCCGGTCGGCGTGGGCGTGGCGCTGGCCGCGCAGTACCTCGACCGGTCGGCGGCGCACGTCTGGGTGCTCTGCGGCGACAGCGAAACCGCCGAGGGCTCGATCTGGGAGGCGCTCGACAAGGCCGGTCACTACGGGCTGCGCAACCTCACCGCGATCGTCGACGTCAACCGGTTCGGCCAGCGCGGCCCGACCGAGCTGGAGTGGGACCTGGACACCTACCGGCGGCGGGTCGAGGCGTTCGGCTGCCGGGCGATCGTGATCGACGGCCACGACCTCGGCGCGGTCGACGAGGCGTACGGGCAGGCCCGCGACGGCACCGGACCGACCGTGGTGCTGGCCCGCACGGTCAAGGGCAAGGGTGTGCCCGAGATCGAGGACGACCCGTCCTGGCACGGCAAGGCGCTCGACCCCGAGCTGGCCGACCGGGCGGTGCGGGCGCTCGGCGGGCCGCGGCGGATCCGGGTCAGCGCACCGAGGCCGTACACCGTGCCGCGTGCCGACCCGGTCGAGCACCGCCGGCCGGAACTGCCCCGCTACGAACGCGGGGCGAAGGTCGCCACCCGGGACGCGTACGGCGACGCGCTGTGCGCGCTGGGCGCCGCCCGGCCGGACGTGGTCGCCCTCGACGGGGAGGTCGCCGACTCCACCCGGGCCGACCGCTTCGGCGCCGCGTACCCGGACCGGTTCTTCCAGATGTACATCGCCGAGCAGCAACTCGTCGCCGCAGCCGTGGGCCTGGCGGTCCGGGGCCGGCGGCCGTTCGCGGCCACGTTCGCCGCGTTCTGGTCCCGGGCCTACGACTTCATCCGGATGGCCGGCATCTCCCGCGCCGACATCGCCCTGGTCGGCTCGCACGCCGGCGTGGAGATCGGCCCGGACGGCCCGTCCCAGATGGGACTGGAGGACGTCGCCGCGCTGCGCGCGGTGCCCGGCTCCACGGTGCTCTGCCCGGCCGACGCGGTCTCCTGCGCGGCCCTGGTCGCCCAGCTGCCCGACCGTCCGGGCGTGGCCTACCTGCGCACCACCCGCGGCGCGTACCCGGTGCTCTACGACCACGGCGAGGCGTTCCCGATCGGCGGCAGCCGGGTGCTGCGCGACGGCGGCGACGTCGCGCTGCTCGGCGCCGGCGTCACCGTGCACGTCTGCCTCGCCGCCGCCGACGAGCTGACCCGGGAGGGGATCGACGCCCGCGTCGTCGACCTCTACTCGATCAAGCCGGTCGACCGGGAACGCCTGCTGGAGACGGTCCGCGACACCGGCGGGCGGCTCGTGGTGGTGGAGGACCACTACCCGGAGGGCGGCCTCGGCTCCGCCGTGCTGGAGGCGTTGGCCGACCTGGCCGAGCCGGTGCGCGTGCAGCACCTCGCGGTGCGCGGGCTGCCCGGCTCCGGCACCCCGACCCAGCAGCTCGACCGAGCCGGGATCGGCGTGCACGCGGTCGTCGCCGCGGCGCGCACCCTCGCCTGAGGTGTAAGGAGGGGCCCCCGGTTAACGCATTCGGTAGCGGAGGGGCCCCTTCTTGAACTGCTCGGCCGAGCGCGTCACTCCGGCAGCGGGTCGAGGTAGACCCAGCGGCCGTCCTCGCGGACGAAGCGGCTCCGCTCGGCCAGCACGCCGGGCCGGCCGCCCTCTCGGTAGTGGGCCCGGAACCGGACCGTGCCGCTGCTGTCGAACAGTCCGCCCTGCCCGGTCTCCAGCACCTCCAGCCGGGTCCACCGGGTGCCCGGGTCCAACTCCAGCCGGTCGGGCCGGGTGCGGGAGTGCCAACTGTGCCGCAGGTAGTCGGCGTCGCCGAGGACGAACGCGCTGAACCGGGACCGCATCAACGCCTCGGCGGTGGCCGCCGTGGCGGTGCCCCGGTGCACCGGCGCGCAGCAGTCCTCGTACGGCCGGCCGGAACCGCACGGGCAGGCCGGGTCGCGTGTCACCATCCGCCGATTCTCGCCCGCCGCCGGAACGTGCAAGGAGGGGGCCCCGCTTGACGCAGCCCGTTAGAAGGGGCCCCGTCTGTACCCAGCGCGTTAATGAGGGGCCCCTCCTTACACCCGGGCGAGGGGACAGCGCGGGCGGGATCGGCGCACTAGTCTCCGGGGACCATGAGCGGAAGCCCGACGCGGCGCGACCTCGATCCGGAGCAGGTGCGCCGTTACCTGACCGCCTCGCTCGGCCCGGCCGCCGAGGTGGCCGACTGCGGGCCGTTGGCCGGCGGCGGGTTCGCCGCGGTGTGGTGGGTACGCCTCGCCGACGGACGCGACGTGGTGCTCAAGGTCGGGCCGCCGCCGCACGTGCCGCTGCTGCGCTACGAGCGCGACATGATCGGCGCGGAGGCGCGCTACCTGCGCCTGGTGGCCGCCCACGCGCCCGCGGTGCCGGTGCCGTCGCTGCTGCACCACGGCCGCCACCCCGAGCTGGGCGACTGGCTGCTCACCGCGCGCCTGCCCGGGCGTACCCTCTGGGACCTGACCCGGGCCGGCGCGGACGTCGGGCCGCTGCGGGCGGAGTTCGGCCGAGCGCTGGCCGCGCTGCACGCCGTCACCGGCGACCGGTACGGCTACGACGGCGGCCGTGCCGCCGCCCCCACCTGGCGGGACGCCTACGTCGCGATGGTGGACGACCTGCTCGCCGACGCGGCGGACTGGTCGGTGCCGCTGCCCGTGCCCGCGACCCGGATCCGGGCACTGGTCGCCCGGCACGCCGTCGCTCTCGACGTGGTGCGCCGCCCGGCGCTGCTGCACTTCGACGGCTGGGCCGGCAACGTGCTGGCCGTCGACGGGCCGGACGGCACGCTCCGGCTCAGCGGCCTGGTCGACGGCGAACGGCACCTGTGGGGCGATCCGCTGCTGGATCTGGTGTCGCCGCTGCTGTTCCGCCGCGCCGAGGACGAGCCGGACGATCCGCTGGTGCGGGCCTACCGGGCGGCGGCGCCGTTCCCGCTGGACGCCGGCGCGCGGCGGCGGCTCGGCCTCTACCGGCTGCACCTCTATCTGCTGATGACCGTGGAGATGCCCAGCCGGGCCATCACCGCGGAGTCGGACCCGGGGCGGGTCGCGCTGCTGGCCGAGCTGCTCGACGCCGAGCTGTCCGACCTGGCCGGTCCCGCGCGCTGAGCGGGCCCGGCGGGGAAGGGCACGGCGGGGAAGGGCACGGCGCAGGGCGGGTGCTCAGGGGACCGTGTCGGAATGGACCCGGACGTCGTAGAGCAGCCGTACGTGCCGGCGGCCGTTCGTGACGCCGACGAAGACCGGGTCGCCGGCCGGGGTGCGGCCCTGACGCCACACCTGCTCCCGGGCGGCCTCCCGGGACTCGTGGTGGATGCGGCCCTGCTGGTGCAGGAGAAGGACACGCCGAGCGGTGGTCGGGTCGCTGTCGAGCTGAATGCGCAGGAGGGGCATCGTGGTGAACTCCTCACCGGCCGGTCCGACGACACCTTACTTACCGATGTTAAGGCGGCTGTACAGCGTTTATCATGGCGGCATGAGCATCGTCGAACCGGTCTGGCTCCGGGCCGAGCCGAGCCGAGCCCGGCGCGGGCGGCCCCTGACCCGGGAGAACATCGTCGACGCGGCGGTGATCCTGCTCGACCGGCACGGTGTCGACGGCCTGACCATGCGCCGTCTCGCCGAGCGACTGGACGTGACGGCCACCGCGCTGTACTGGCACGTACGAACGAAGGACGACGTCCTGGACCTGGCCGTCGACCGGATCTTCGGCGACGTGCCGATCCCGGCCGGGAGCGACGACTGGGAGGAGAACATCCGGGTCCTCGCCCGGGGATGGCGCGCCGCCATGCTTGACCATTCGTGGGCGCCGGGGCTGGTCGGGCGCCCGATGCTCGGGCCAAACGTCCTGGCCCGCACGGAGTTCCTGCAAGCCGCACTGGTGCGCGGCGGCTGCCACGGGCGTCGGCTGGCCGTGGTGACGCGCATGGTGGCGAACTTCGTCATCGGCGCCTCGCTGACCGAGGCCACGTGGCGGCGCACCGCCGACCCCGAGGTGCGGGCGGCCGCCCGCGACCACGTCGCCTCGCACGCCGACGCCTACCCGACCCTGACCGCCTCCGGCCACCTCGACGACACCCGGTGGAACGACGACCTGCTGTTCGAGGAGGGCCTCACCGCCCTGCTCCGGGCGGGGACGTCCCGCTGAGCCTCCGGCCGTTCAGAGCCAGCCGGACCGGCGGAACAACCGGTGCAGCGTCACCGCCAGCGTCGCCATGAGCAGCAGCGCGCCGCCGTAGCCGTACCGCCAGTGCAACTCGGGCATGTGCGCGAAGTTCATCCCGTAGATCCCGGCCACCGCGGTCTGCGAGGCGGCGATCGCCGCCCACGCCGCGATCCTGCGCATGTCGTCGTTCTGCTCCACGGCGAGCTGCGCCAGCCGGGACTGCACCAGCGAGGTGAGCAGCTCGTCGTAGGCGCCGATCCGCTCGACCGCCCGGGCCAGCCCGTCGACCACGGCGGCGAACCGGTGCCGCAGCGCGGGCGGGGGACCGGCGTCCGGGGAGTCCAGCAGGGCACGCAGCGGCGCGGTCAGCGGCAGCACCGCCCGCTTGAACTCCACCACCTCCCGCTTGAGCTGGTAGAGGTGCTGGATGTCGGCGCCGCGCTCGCGGGCGAAGACGCTCTCCTCGACCCGGTCCAGGTCCCGTTCCAGGTGCTCGGCGACCTCCAGGTAGAGCTCGACCATCCGGGCGCAGACCGCGTACGCCACCGCCCACGGTGGTCGACACCGGGGACGTGCTGGTGTTCCTCGGCGAGAGGTTCGCGCTGACCGTCCGGCACGGCGCCACCGGCGCGCTCGCCCCGGTACGCGAGGAGGCGCAACGCCGCCCGGAGGTGCTGGCCCAGGTGGGCTCGGAGGTGGCGGTCAGCTCGGTGTGCTCGACGTAGCCGGCGCTGCGCAGCACCAGCAGCGTCACGTCGCCGAAGCGCCGCACGGTGGGCCGGTGCCCGTCGGCGAGCGCCTGCTCGACCGCCGCCTCGTCGAGCCCGAACGTCCGCCCGACCGCGGCCAGCACCGCGGCGCCCGGCTCGTGCAGCCCGAGCCAGACGAAGGTACGCCGGCCGCGGCGCGCCCGGTCGTACGCGTCGGCGTAGTGCGGCCGGCCCGGCTCCCGCCGTCCTCCGACGTAGACCGCGCAGTCGACCACCGCGTCGGGGTTCACCCGGCGCTGTCGCGGCCCGGTCGTCGCCCCGTCGCGTCGCAGCAGCCGCCCGACGAGGCCGGGCAGCCGCTGCCGCCACCGGATCCGGTCCACCGCAACCTCCGCCCGCCGGGAAACCGACGGCCTACCGTACGGCCCGCCGGCGCCCCGGCGGTGTCGGGCCCGCGTCAGCGGGCGGCGGTGGCGAAGACCACGATGTTGTCGGGGTAGCTGCCGGTGCGCGGGTTGAACCGCCCGCCGCAGGTGATCAGCCGCAGCCGGGACGTCCCGCCGCCGCCGTACACCCGCTCGGTGGGGAAGCGGTCCTTCGGGTACGCCCCCACACCGTCCACGGTGAACGCCGCGGTCCGGCCGTCGGCCCGGACCACCCGGACGGTGTCGCCCGGGCGTAGCCGGCCCAGGTCGAAGAAGACCGCCGGTCCGCGTTGCGAGTCGACGTGCCCGACCAGCACCGCGTTGCCGGCCTGACCCGGCGCGGGGCCGGGGCGGTACCAGCCGGCGACCTCCGGGCGCTCCAGCGGCGGCACCTCCAGCGCGCCGTTGTCGTCGGTGGCCACCGGCACGACGTCGGCGTCGACGCCGATGCGGGGAATGGCGATCCGGACCGGCGCCGAGCGGGGGAGCGTCGGGCCGGCGGAACCGGGACGCTCGGTGGCCGGCGCGGCGGAGGCGCCGGGCTGCGGCGGCGTCGCCGAGGTGCTGCCGAGGCCGGCCGAGACCAGTCCGACGCCGGTGGCGACGGCGAGGGTGACGGCGGTGACGACGACCGCGGTGCGGGCACGCGACGGCCCGCCCGTCCGGCGGCTCGACGAGGGCACCGGTTCCACCTCCGTCCGACGTGGACGCGGCGCCCGCGCCGGTGGGCCGGCGCGGGCGATCCGCACGGTGAGCCGTTCAGGCGGTGGCGCCCGCCCGCCGCCGGCGACGGATGAGGACGTACGTCCCGCCGGCGAGCGCGCCGGCGGCGAGCGCGCCGCCCGCGACCAGGACGCCGGTGTCGCCGCCCCGGCCGCCGGCGCCGGCCTGGGCGCCGCCGATCGGGGTCACGGCGAACGTGGCGCTGCCGCCGTCGCTGCCGTCGCCGCAGGTGGCGGCGACCGTGTACGTGCCGAGCGTGAACCCGGCGGTGAACAGTTCGGCGCTCAGCCCGCCGCCGGCCGCGGCCGTGGTGGACCGGACGTTCTGGTCGCGGTCCGGTCCGGTGACCCGGAAGATCGCGTCACCGGCGTTCGGATTGCACGTCGTGGTGAGCACGACGGTGCCGCCGACCGGGGTGGTGGCCGGTGAGACTCTGGTGTCCGCCAGCGCGGCGGCCGGGAGCAGCAGTGCGCCGAGGCCCACGCCGACCGCCGCCGGTCCGAGAAATGACTGTGCCTTCATCCGCGTCTTCCCTCACTTTTCGTCCGCTGTCTGCGTGGGACGTCGTTCGGGTGGCCAACTCCGTGACTAGCACCGGTGTGGCCAACACTAGGAGGGTTGCGGCGGTCACTGGGGGTAATTGAGAAATCTTCGTTGCCGTCCGGTGTTCCCCGTCTCGGCACCCACGACGGACATGCCGGCAGCGCGTGGTGCAGAGCGGACGAACGGTCATCGGGCCGGCGGCTCCGGCCGGACCAGTCCGGTGTCGTACGCCAGCACCACCGCCTGGATCCGGTCGCGCAGGCCCAGCTTGCTGAGGATCGCGGACACGTGCGTCTTCACGGTGGCGGTGCTGAGGTGCAGTCGAGCGGCGATCTCCGCGTTGGACAGGGCACGCGCGGTCAGCGTGAGCACCTCCACCTCCCGGGCGGTGAGCGCCGCGAGCGCCCGCTCGGCGGTGGGCGCCGGGCCGGGCAGCCGGCCGGCGAACCGGTCCAGCAGCCGCCGCGTCACGGTCGGCGCGAGCAGCGCCTCGCCCCGGGCCACCAGCCGCACCGCCTCCGCCAGGTCGGCCGGGCGGGTGTCCTTGAGCAGGAACGCGCTCGCCCCGGCGCGCAGCGCGGCGTAGACGTGCTCGTCGACGTCGAACGTGGTGAGCATGACGACCCGGGCCGGGTTGCCCGCCGCCACCAGCTCACGGGTGGCGGCGATGCCGTCCTGCCGGGGCATCCGCACGTCCATCAGCACCACGTCGGGCCGGGTACGCGTCGCCACCGCGACCGCCTCGACGCCGTCCGCCGCCTCACCGACCACGGTCAGGTCGGGCCGGGCGTCGAGGACCATCCGCAGCCCGGTGCGGATCAGCTCCTGGTCGTCGGCGACCACCACCCGCACACTCACCGGACCATCCTCCGTTCGCGACTGCGGGGCTCGCCGGCCCGGCTCACTCCTCGCGCTCACCGGACCGTCCTCCGTTCGCGACTGCGGGGCTCGCAGGCCCGGCTCACTCCTCGCGCTCACCGGACCGTCCTCCGTTCGCGACTGCGGGGCTCGCCGGCCCGGCTCACTCCTCGCGCTCACCGGACCGTCCTCCGTTCGCGACTGCGGGGCTCGCAGGCCCGGCGCA
>NZ_JBICSL010000002.1:0-82283 GCF_043197045.1 Micromonospora sp. NPDC049282 | reverse complement strand
CTCACTCCTCGCGCTCACCGGTTCGCGCCGACCGGGAGGTCGGCGCGCACCCGGAAGCCGCCGGTCGGCAGTGGGCCGGCGTCCAGTGTGCCGCCGAGCAGCCGGGCCCGCTCCCGCATGCCGACGATGCCCCGTCCGCCGCTCGTGCCGGGCCGCCGGGCCGGCGCCGAGCCGTCGTTGACCACCTCCAGCCGCAGCACCCCGCCGTCGTACCGGACGTCGACGTCGGCCCGGGTGGCGTGCCCGTGCCGCAGCGCGTTGGTCAGCGACTCCTGCACGATCCGGTACGCCGACAGCTGCACCCCGCCGGGCAGCGCCTCGCAGTCGCCCTCCCGGCGCATCGTCACCGGCAAACCCACCGCCCGTACGGCGTCGGCCAGCGCGTCGAGCTGCGCCAGTCGCGGCTGCGGCCCGTCCGGGTCGGACCCGTCGTCGGCGGTCAGCGCGTGCAGCATGGCCCGTAGCTCGGTGAGTGCCGACCGGGCCGCCGCGTTGATCGACCCGAGGGCGGCACGTGCCTGCTCCGGGTGCTGGTCGAAGACGTCCTCGGCGGCGACGGCCTGCACCGCGATCACCGCCACGTGGTGGGCGACCACGTCGTGCAGCTCGCGGGAGATCCGCTCCCGTTCGGTCGCGCGCACCTGCCGCTCCCACTCGCAGCGTCGCTGCGCCCGGGCCCGCATCAACTCGCCGACCGACCAGCTGAAGCCGAGCGCGGTCACCGCGAGCAGCAGGTCGCGCCAGCCGCCGGTGACCAGCTTCCACGGCGTGGGCGCCACCAGCAGACCGAGCGCCACGAGCGAGAAGCGGGGCGGCCGCAACCGGGCCACGTAGGACAGCGGCGCGGCCACCAGGCCGAGCCAGCCGAGCGTCGGGCAGAGCGCCTCCAGGCCGACGCCGGCCAGCGCGGCCACCGCGAGCGCGTACCCGGGTCGCCGCCGGATCCACAGCAGACAACTGGCCTGCACCGCGGCGAGGCCGACCGCGACGGCGGTCCCGCCCGCCGTGACCGGACCGGAGTCGGAGCTCAGCAGCACGAGCAGCGACACGGCGAGGGTGGCGGCCGCGATGCCGCCGTCGATCAGCAGCAGCACGGACCGGGAGCGGGACAGGCACCTCATGCCCCGGATGCTAGGCCGCCGGCCCGCCGGCCCTCATCGGCCGCGAGACGGAGATCCGGCCCGTGCCTGGTTCCCGCGACGGAGCCGGGAACCCGTCGCCGGCGCGATCCGCGCGGCGTCCCGCCGCCCTAGCGTTTCCGGCAGTCGATCCCGCCGCACCGGAGGTACGCACCGATGGAGACCATGATCCCGAGCACCACCGCCCGTTCGGCCCGCCGCCGCCACCGGCTGTTCACGGTGCTCTCCGCCACCGCGGCCACGCTGCTGGGTTGGGCCGTCGCGGTGCCGCTCGCCGGGGTGGAGTTGACCGCGCGCAGCGGCGGCGTCGAGCAGCGCGTCAGCCCGGTGGCGGTGGCGGTCAGCACGCTGCTCGCCGGGCTGGCCGGCTGGGCGTTGCTGGCCCTGCTGGAGCGGTTCACCGGGCGGGCGCGGGCGGTCTGGACCGTGGTCGCGGTGCTGGTGCTCCTGCTGTCCCTGCTCGGGCCGGTCAGCGGGGGAGCGGGTCGGGCGGCCACGCTGACGCTTGTGGTGCTGCACCTGCTCGCCGGCGCCGTGCTGGTGCCCGGCCTGCGGCGTACCGCCGGCCGCTGACCGGTCGGGCCCGGGGCCGCCGCGACGGGGGTGGGCGACCCCGACCCGGCCACGCGGTCAGCCCGCCGCGACCGGCTCCGGCAACGGCTCGCCGGTCTCCAGCAGGCTCTTGAGGCTGGCCAGCAGTTCCGGCCAGCCTCCGCTGCCGTCGAGCTGGCCGCTGATCGCCCGGTGCAT
The DNA here is from genome assembly GCF_043197045.1 of Micromonospora sp. NPDC049282. NCBI lineage: Bacteria > Bacillati > Actinomycetota > Actinomycetes > Micromonosporales > Micromonosporaceae > Micromonospora > Micromonospora sp. NPDC049282. The sequence continues at coordinate 80,394 of NZ_JBICSL010000002.1, read as the reverse complement.
CTCGCTCTCCGGCGAGAACTCGTCGTGGACCACGGTCAGCCGGACGGTCCCGCCCTGCGGGAGGAGGTCGAACGTGACCTTCGATCGGCGCTCGCCGAGCCGGGCGGCGAGCTCCTCGTCGGACCACCCGAAGTGCGCGGCGTGCTCCGGTTGGAAGCCGTGCCAGGTGTACGCGAGTCGCCGGTACGGTTCGGCGACCAGCACCCGCTGACCGAGGTCCCTCGGCTCGCCGTCCGGCGTGTCCTGCCAGAGCAGCGGTGAACCGGCCCGCCAGTCGGAGACGAGGGTGACCCCGCCCCAGTAGCGGCGGGTGAACCCCGGCTCGGTCAGGGCTCGCCAGAGCCGCTCCGGCGTGGTCCGGACGTAGGTGGTGTAGACGAACGTGGGGCTCTCCATGGGCTGCCGCTCCAATGCTGTCCGCAGGTCGGCGAGGGCGCGGGCGCGCTCCCGGTCGTATCGGCCGATCCAGCGGTCGGCCACCGCGTTGATGGGGGCGGCGTTGAGGTGGTGCAGCTTCTCCCGCCCTCGTCGGGTGGTGGTCACCAGCCCGGCGGCCTCCAACACCGCGAGGTGCTTGCTGACCGACTGCCGGGTCATGTCCAGCCCGGCGCACAGCTCGCGCAGGCTCTGGCCGTTGCGGGCGTTCAGGCGGTCGAGCAGGACCCGCCGGTTGGCGTCGCCCAGTGCCCGGAACACCTCGTCCACCCGTCGCCCCACTTCCCGGTAAAGGCAACCGTTTGGTTGCCCGTTCGAATCTTATGCACCCTGGCGGTTGCCTGTCCATCCTGAACCTATCTTCCTAGGACGCTTAAGGAGATGTGCGCCCCGGCAAAGATTTCCCCGCCGCGGACGTCGAGAACGGGTGACCGGCTCCGTCCCCGGTTCGAACGCGGCCAGAATGGGTCGCACCCGCACCGAGGAGAAGCACCATGGCGAAGTACCTGCTGCTGAAGCACTACCGCGGCGGACCGACCCCGGTCACCGACATGCCGCAGTTCGACAGGTGGACGCCGGAGGAGTTCTCGGCGCACGTGCAGTACATGACGGACTTCGCGGCCCGGCTGGAGGAGTCCGGCGAGTTCGTCGACTCGCAGGCGCTCGCCCCGGAAGGTACCTTCGTCCGCTACGACGGCGAGGGGCGCCCGCCGGTCACCGACGGGCCGTTCGCCGAGACGAAGGACCTCATCGCCGGCTGGATGGTGATCGACGTGGACAGCTACGAGCGCGCCCTCGAACTGGCCGCGGAGCTGTCGGCCGCGCCCGGTCAGGGCGGCAAGCCGATCCACGAGTGGCTGGAGCTGCGCCCATTCATGACCGCGCCGCCCACCATCACGGAGTGACCTGACCCGATGGACGAGGCGATGCTGCGCAGCCTCACGCCGGGCGTCCTCGGCGTCCTCGTCCGCCGCGGAGCCGACTTCGCGGCGGCCGAGGACGCCGTGCAGGACGCCCTGGTCGAGGCGCTCCGCGCCTGGCCGGCCGACCCGCCACGCGAGCCGAAGGCGTGGCTGGTCACCGTGGCCTGGCGCCGGTTCCTCGACACGGCCCGCGCCGACGCCGCCCGACGCCGGCGGGAGGACCTCGTCGACGAGGAGCCGGCGCCCGGGCCGGTGCCCGAGGCCGACGACACGCTCCAGCTCTACTTCCTGTGCGCGCACCCGTCGCTGACCCCGTCGTCCGCGGTCGCCCTCACCCTGCGCGCGGTCGGCGGGCTCACCACCCGCCAGATCGCCCAGGCGTACCTGGTGCCCGAGGCGACCATGGCGCAGCGGATCAGCCGGGCCAAGCGCACCGTCTCCGCCGTTCGGTTCGACCAGCCCGGCGACGTCGCCACCGTGCTGCGCGTGCTCTACCTGGTGTTCAACGAGGGCTACTCCGGCGACGTCGACCTGGCGGCCGAGGCGATCCGGCTCACCCGGCAGCTCGCCGCCGCCGTCGACCATCCCGAGGTGGCCGGGCTGCTCGCCCTCATGCTGTTGCACCACGCCCGTCGGGCCAGCCGGACCGGCCAGGACGGCAGCCTGGTGCCGCTGGCCGACCAGGACCGCCGCCGGTGGGACACGGGCCTGATCGCCGACGGGGTGCGGATCCTGCAGACGGCCCTGGCCCGGGACCGGCTGGGCGAGTTCCAGGCCCAGGCCGCCGTCGCGGCCCTGCACGCCGACGCGCCCACCGCCGCGCAGACCGACTGGGTGCAGATCGTCGAGTGGTACGACGAGCTGGTCCGGCTCACCGAGAGCCCGGTGGTGCGGCTCAACCGCGCGGTGGCGGTCGGCGAGGCGGACGGTCCCCGGGCCGGGCTGGCGGCGCTCGCGGCGCTGGACGACGCGCTGCCCCGGCACACGGCGGTGGCGGCGTACCTGCACGAGCGCGACGGCAACCCGGAGACGGCCGCACGCCTCTACGCCGAGGCCGCCGGCAAGGCCACCAACCTGCCCGAACGCGACCACCTGATCCGCCAGGCCGCCCGCCTGAACACCCGGTGACCCTGGCCGGTGGTCCTCGACGGTGGGCTCCGGTCGCCCGCTAGCCTGCGGGCATGGATCTGGCGGAGGACGGCGAGCGGGTGGCCGCCTCCCTCGCGCACCGACTCGACGGGCTGACCTTCGAGGATCTGACCACCGACCAGGTGACCACTCGGCTCGTCGACGCCGTGGTCGCGTGGGCGACCGGTGAGGGTTGGCGGGTCTACCGCCGGGCAGCGAGCGTGCTGCCGTTGCCGCCGCCACTGTCCGGGCGGCAGTCGGTGCTCGACGTCGCCTGCGCCCGGCCGGACCGTCCGCCGGTCGTCGTCGAGGTCGACCACACCGACCGTCGACGGACCGTGGAGAAGTTGCTGGCCGAGGCCGGGGCCGGGCGGCTCCCGATCTGGCTGCGCTGGGGCGTACCAGGGTTCGCCGCGCCGCCCGCGCCGATCCGGATGGTGACGATCGAGGTGTCCCGCCGCAACGGTCCGGCCGGCCAGGGGCGGCTGTACTCGCGGCGACCGGCGGCGGACCGGCCGGCACCCGCGCACTCGGTCACGGCGGTCGGTCCGACGGCCCCGCTCGCGTTGCCGATTCCCATCCCTGGCGAGCCCGACTGAGCTGAGCGGGGTGCCGCACTGGCTGCGGAGCCCGCCCCCGAGAGAACCGGAGGCGTTGTGCGGGGGCCTTCCGCAAATCACTCGGCGGGCGGCGCTTTCGCTGATAGCTTGCCTCGTCGTGACGGGGGAACGACTCGGCGGGCGCTTTGCCCGCCTGTGGACCGCGACCACGCTGTCCGCGCTCGGCAGCGGCACGGCCACGGTGGCCGCCCCGCTGTACGTGGCGTCGCGCACCGACGACCCGCTCGTGGTCTCCGCCGGCGCGGCCGTGTCGTGGCTGCCCTGGTTACTGTTCGCGCTGCCCGGCGGCGTGCTGGCCGACCGGGTGGACCGGCGCCGGCTGATGGTGCTCATCGACTGGGTACGCGTCGGCGCGCTGGCCGTGCTGGCCGCCGCGATGCTCACCGACCGGGCCGGCGTCGCGCTGCTCTACGTGGTGCTGTTCGTGGTGAACACCGGCGAGGTGGTGTTCCGCACCGCCGCCCAGGCGGTCCTGCCGGCGGTGGTGCCCCGATCGCGGCTGGAACGGGCCAACGGCTGGCTGAACGGCGGCACCCAGGTCACGCAGAACATGGTCGCCGGCCCGCTCGGCGGGTTCCTGTTCGTGCTCGCCGCGGCGGCGCCGTTCGCGCTCAACGCCGGCACGTACGCGCTCAGCGCCGTGCTCGTCGGCCTGCTCGCCGGAACGTACCGGGGGGCGCCGGCGCGCGATGACCGGCGCTCGGTGCGCGCGGAGGTCGCGGAGGGGTTCCGCTGGCTGCTGTCGCAGCGGCTGCTGCGCACCATGACGATGCTGATCGGGCTGCTCAACGTCACGCTGACCGCGGCGATCGCGGTGCTGGTGCTGCTGGCGACCCAGCGGTTGGGTGTCGGTTCGGTCGGCTACGGCGTGCTGTTCACCTGCATGGCGGTGGGCGGGCTGCTCGGCTCGGTCGTCGGTGACCGGTTGATCGCCGCCATCACCGCCACCTGGACGGTGCGGGTGGGGCTGCTGGTCGAGGCCGGCCTGCACCTGGCGCTGGCCGCGTCGCGCAGCGCGGCGGTGGTCGGCGTCGCGTTGTTCGCGTTCGGGGTGCACAGCGCGTTGTGGAACATCGTGGCGAACTCGCTGCGGCAGCGGCTCACCCCGCCGGCGCTGATGGGCCGGGTGGGCAGCACCACGCTGTTCATCGCGGCCGGCGGCAACTGCGTCGGCGCGTTGCTCGGCGGCGTGGTGGCCGCCCGGTTCGGGATCACCGCGCCGTACTGGGTGGGCTTCGTGGTGGCGGTCGCGGTGATCGTCGCGACGTGGCGGGTGTTCGACCGGGCGACGGTGGCCGCCGCGTACGCCGAGCCGGCCGCCGAGGATGCCCGCGAGCCGGTCACCGGATAGCCCGTGCGGGCCGAGTTGCTCGACCGCCTCGCCGGGCGCCGGCCTGGCGGGTTAAGCGGGGCCCCCTCCTATACCGAATGCGTTAACAGGGGGCCCTCCTTACCCCTCAGCGCAGTGGGGGCACCGGCAGGGTGACGCCCTGCGCCGCCGCCTCGTGGGCCAGCTCGATCAGCTCGACCACGGCGACCGCCTCGGCCGGGTCGACCGGCATCGGCGCGCCGTCGCGCAGCGCCGCCGCCACCCGGGCGTAGAAGTCCGGGTAGCAGCCCGCCTCGGTGGGCACGACACGCAGGTCGTCGTCGGCGCCGAGGCGTCCGTACCGCTCCGGGGCGACCTCGCCCCAGCCGGGCCCGCCGGGCCGCCGGCCGTCACGCAGCGCCGCCTCCTGCGGGTCGAGGCCCCAGCTGGTGTACCCGGCCCGGTCGCCGAGCACCCGGAAGCGGGGCCCGAGCTGCGCGGTCACCGCGCCCATCCACAGGTGCGAGCGCACGCCGCCGGTGTGGGTGAGCGCGACGAACGCGTCGTCGTCCACCTCGGCGCCGGGCCGCCGGCGGTCCAGCTCGGCGTAGACGCGCTCCACCGGCCCGAACAGCCGTACCGCCTGGTCGACCAGGTGGGCGCCGAGGTCGAACAGCGCGCCGCCGGCCTCGCCGGGGGTGCCGCTCTCCCGCCAGCCCGGCTTGATCGCCGGGCGCCACCGCTCGAACCGCGACTCGAACCGGGTCACCCGGCCCAGCTCGCCGGCCTCGACGAGCCGGCGCACGGTGCGGTAGTCGCCGTCCCAGCGCCGGTTCTGGAACACCGTCAGCGGCACCCCGGCGGCGGTGGCCTCGGCCACCAGCGCCCGGCCCTGTCCGGCGTCCGGCGCCACCGGCTTGTCCACCACCACCGGCAGCCCGGCGCTGACCGCCGCCCGCGCCAGCGGCACGTGCTGGCGGTTGGGCGCGGCCACCACCACCAGGTCGAGCGTGTCGGCGGCGGACCAGAGCTGCTCGGCGTCGTCGACCAGGCGGGCGTCGGGGTGCTCGGCGTCGGCCTGCGCGCGGCGCTGCGGGTCGCGGGTCACCACCGCGTCCAGCCGCAGCCCGGGGGTGGCGGCGATCAGCGGGGCGTGGAACACCCGCCCGGCCGTCCCGTACCCCAGCAACCCCACCCGCAGCGGCGCGCCCGTCATGCCGCCGAATCTACGCGGCGCGTCGGCGCGGGCGGTGGGGTCCCCGGCGGCGCTCCCCGCCGGTGTGACAGCGTGGGCGGGTGCCCGCATCCTCCCCGGTCGACGTCGACCTCGCGCTGGTCGGCGGCGGCGGCGCCGCCTCGCTGGTCCTGGCAGCCCTGGACCGGCGCCGGGTCACCGGCGTGCGGGTGGCCGTGGTGGACCCGGTGCACAAGCGCGGCCAGGACCGCACCTGGGCGTTCTGGGGCACCCCCGGCGGCGACCTGGAACCGCTGCTGAGCGCGAGCTGGTCGCGGGTCGAGGTGGTCACGGCGGCGGGCCGCCGCGTCCTGCCGCTGGACCCGCTGCGGTACGCCATGCTCCGCTCCGCCCCGGTCTACGACCGGGCTGCCGAGGCGGAGCGGCGGTTGGCCGCGGTGCGGATCGGCGCGCCGGCGGGGGAGCTGCGCGACGACGGCGACCGGGTGACCGTGTGCGACCCGGAGGGCCGGGTGCTGGTGCGGGCCGGCTGGGTGCTCGACTCGCGTCCCCGCCCGCCGGCGCGGCCCGGGCGGACCAGCTGGTTGCAGCACTTCCGGGGGTGGTGGCTGGCGGCCGACCGGCCGACGTTCGACCCGGGCCGGGCGGTGCTGATGGACTTCCGCACCCGGCAGCCGGAGCGCGGGGTGTCGTTCGGCTACGTGTTGCCGGTCGACGACCGGTTCGCGCTTGTGGAGTACACCGAGTTCGGGCCGGCGCTGCTCGACGACGCCGGGTACGACGCGGCGCTGCGCGGCTACGCCGGCCTGCTCGGGCTGGACCTGACCGCCCTGCGGGTGGCGGAGGTGGAGAACGGGGTGATCCCGATGACCGACGGTCCGTTCGTCGCCCGCCCGAGCCCCCGGGTGGTGCGGCTGGGCACGGCCGGCGGGGCGACCCGCCCGTCCACCGGGTTCACCTTCTCCGCCATGCTCCGCCAGGCGGACCAGCTGGCCGGGGCGGTCGCGGCGGGCCGCCCGCCGGTGCCCGCGCCGGCGTACCCGGGTCGGCACCGGTGGATGGACGCGGTGGCGTTGCGCGCCCTGGACCGGGGGCACGTGGACGGGGTGGAGTTCTTCGAGCGGCTGTTCGACCGCAACCCGCCGGAGCGGGTGCTGCGGTTCCTCGACGGCGGGACCAGCCCGGCCGAGGACCTGGCGGTGATGCGGTCCAGCCCGCTGCTGCCGATGACCGGCGCGGTGCTGGGTGACGCCGCCGGCCGGCTACGCGCCCGGCTGCGCCCCGCCTAGGGTCGCGGCGACCCGGTCGCGCACCAGCACCCGCAGCCGTTCCATCGGGTCGCCGTCGCCCGCGCCGAGCCGGTTGCGCACCGCGGCCACGGTCAACCCCAGTCCCGGGTACGCGAACGCCAGGCTGCCGCCGCTGCCGGCGGTGCCGAACGAGCCGTCGTCGTCGACCGCGTAGCCGAGGCCGAACGTGCTCTCCTGCCCGAACACCCATTCCTGCGCGCGGACCGCCGGCGCGGAGACGGCGCGTAGCCGGTCGGGGGAGATGAGCCGCACGCCGTCGACCGGTCCGAGCAGCGCCGCGTACATCCGGGCCACCGCGCGGGCGCTCATCGTGCCGACCGACGGCACGTCGGCGCGTAGCACGTCGGGGTCGCCGCCGATCACCGTGTCCGGGCGGACGGCGGGCGGGGCCACCGCGTCGAAGTGCGGCAGGTTGGCGCCGGCCCAGGTCATCAGCGCGGACAGGCCGGCGTCCTCCAGCCGGGCCAGCCGGGGCAGCTCCGCCTCCGGTACGCCGAGGAACAGCTCCCGGTCGACGCCGAGCGGCCCGGCGACCTCCTCGGCGAGCACCTGCGAGATCGGCTTGCCGGTGACCCGGCGGACCACCTCGCCGACGAGCCAGCCCCACGTCCAGGCGTGGTAGGCCAGCCGCTCGCCGGGCGCCCACAACGGCGTCGCGTCGGCGAGCAGCCCGCACATCCGCTCCCAGTCGGTGAAGTCGGCCGGGGTGACGTCGGCGGGCAGGGCGGGCAGGCCGGCGGTGTGGGTGAGCACGTGGCGCAGCGTGATGCCGTCCTTGCCGTGCCGGGCGAACTCCGGCCACACCCGGGCCAGCGGCAGGTCGATGTCGAGGCGGCCCTGCTCGGCCAGCACGTGCGCCACGGTGGCGGTGAGGCCCTTGCCGGTGGAGACCGCGTGCACCGGGGTGTCGGCGGTCATCGGCCGGCCGGTGTCGGTGTCGGCCAGGCCGGCCTGCTCCTGCACGATCGGCGCCCCGTCGAGGTAGGCGGCCACCTGCACGCCGGCCTCCCGGCCGGAGGTGACCAGGTCGTCGACGGCGGCGCGCACCTCGGCCCGCAGGCCGTCCCAGCGAGTGTCCATGATCAGGAAGCCTGCCAGAGCGCCCCGTCGCCGTCGTGCGGTTTTTCCTCGTCGGTGAGCAGCCGGGCGCGTAGCGCGGCGATCGTCTCCTCGCCCACCCCGAGCCGCCCGGTGACGTAGCCGCGCACCGAGCCGTGCGCCGCGACCAACTCGGCCAGCACCAACCGGATCAGCTCGGCCGGCGCCCGCCCGTACGCCGGCCAGCCCGGCGTCGCGCCGCCGTTGCGTTCCCGCCACTCGTCGACCAGCCGGTCGGTGGCCCGCTCGGTGAGTGCGAAGTCCGCCGCGATCTGGTCGTCGTCCACGCCGAGCAGGGCCAGCACCAGCGCGGCGAGCAGCCCGGTGCGGTCCTTTCCGGAGGCACAGTGGAACACCAGCGGATGCTCGTCGTGGGCGATGACCTCCAGCGCCCGGCGCAACTCCACCACGCCGTCCTCGGCCACCTCGGCGTACCGGTCGGCCAGGTAGCGCCACGGGTCGACGTCGGGGTCGATGTCGGCCTGGACGTAGTAGCGGTGCTCGATGCTCAGGTTGTGCCAGGTCACGTTCTCCGGCGCCCGTCCGCGCTCGGCGACCTCCCACGGATAGCGCAGGTCGATGACGGTGCGGACGCCGAGCGCGGCGAACCGGTCCAGGTCGTCGCCGGCGAGCTTGGCCAGGGAGTCGGAGCGGTAGAGCCGTCCCCGGACCACGGTGCGGCCGTCGGCCGTGCGCCAGCCGCCCAGGTCGCGGAAGTTGCAGAGGGTGCTGAACGGCGGGGGTGCGGTCATGGAACCGCACAGTAGCCGGGCGGCGCGGCGCGGGTGGTCCCGCCGGACCGCGAGCGGGCCGCCGTGGCGGGCCGGTGCTCCGGGCGGGCCGGGTCGCATGGCCCCGCCGGGCGGCGTACCCGGTAGGTTGCCGGGCATGGCGGAGGCGGAGACCGGCCGGGTCGTGGAGATCTGGACCGACGGCGCGTGCAGCGGCAATCCCGGGCCGGGCGGCTGGGGCGCGGTGTTGCGCTGGGGCGAGCGTGAGCGGGAGCTGTGCGGGGGCGAGGCGACCCCGACCACCAACAACCGGATGGAGCTGACCGCCGCGATCCGGGCGCTGGAGAGCCTCACCCGGCCGGTCACCGTGCGGCTGCACACCGACAGCACCTACGTGCGCAACGGCATCACCGGCTGGCTGCACGCGTGGAAGCGCAACGGCTGGCTCACCGCCGCGAAGCAGCCGGTGAAGAACGCCGACCTGTGGCAGCGACTGGAGGCCGCGTGCGCGCGGCACGACGTCACCTGGCTGTGGGTCAAGGGCCACAACGGGCATCCGGAGAACGAACGCGCCGACGCGCTGGCCAACCGGGGGATGACCGAGGCGCGGGGCGCCGGCGCACCAGCCACCCCGCGCGCGTCGTCGGGTCACCGCAGCGGGCGGCCCTCCTCGATCTCCTCCGGCCCGTCGGCCGGGTCGGCGGTGCCGGAGACGGCGTCCACGTCGTAGCCGGCTCGGCTCGTGTCCCGCGCCGAGCGCCGGTCCTCGGCGGGCAGGTCGGCGAAGTCGTCGCCGGTGTCGTCCGTGGTGTGCAGGGATTCGCCCGGCGGGCGCAGCGACGCCTCGTACGCGGTGGCGCCGTCGGGCTCGTCGCCGGGGGCGCGGCCGAAGGACTCTTCACTGGTCATGTCGCACTCCTGCCCGCATCGGGTGGCGGCAAACGTTCAGCGGGACGCGTCCGGATGGGTCGGCATCGACGAGCCGCCCGAGCTGCTGCCGGAGGCCCCGCCGGCCATCCCCGATCCGTCGTCCTCGGTCACCTCGTCCGGTCGCGGCGCGTCCGGCGCGGGGGCCGGCACGTCGGTGTCCGCCGGCACCTGCACCAGCCGGGCCTGACCGGCCGCGTCCTCGGCGTGCGCCGGGTCGACCGGTTCCTCGCCGTCGCGTGCCCGATATCCCATCGGTCCGCCTCCCGTCTCACCTCGACCGGCCGTGCGCCGCCTACCCGCTCCACCCACCCCGAAACCCACCCACCCCACTTCCACCCACCCCACTACCCACCCAACGTCCTGCCGCCCGATCAAGGAGTTCGCGTCACGACCGGCGTTCGCCCCGACCCGAACTCCTTGATCACGCCGCCGGCCGGCCACGCCGGAGCCCGGGGGTCCGGCCGGGTGATCAAGGGGTTTGCGTCGAGTGGCCGCCTGGTGGAGACGCGAACTCCTTGATCACCGGGAGCGGTGGGAGCGGTGGTGGGGGGAGGGGGGTGGGGGGTGGGGTGATCGTGCGGGACCAGTGCTCGGGACGGCGCAGCCCGGGCGGCAGGACGGTGCGGTGGTCACCGCGGGCGGCGTCGAGTTGGGACTGGTGCAGGAACAGGCACTCGCCGAGATCGGCGCCGCGCAGGTCCGCCCCGCGCAGGTCGGCCCCGGTCAGGTCGGCGGCGCCGAGCCGTACCCCGCGCAGGTCGGCGCCGATCAGGATGGCGCCGCGCAGGTTCGCCCCGGTCAGCGAGGCGCGGCGCAGGTCGACTCCGATCAGCGTCGCGCCCCGCCGGTCCGGCCCGGCCCGCTCGGCGCGGGCCCGCTCGCCGGCGCGCGACAGCAGCCGGTTGACCCGGTCCCGGTGGGCGTCGACGTCGACGGCGAGCAGCTCCTCCGGGGTGCCGTCGGTGAGCCGGCCGGTCTCGTCCAGGATCGTGGTCAGGTCGTCGCGCAGCCCGCCGGGCGGGGTGATCCGGACCGCCTCGGTGAGGTACCAGAGCAGCTCGTGCAACGGCCGCAGCACCGCGAACGTGTCGAACATCCGCCGCGCGACGCCCGGATCGGCGCGCCAGTCGCGACCGGCGAAGGTGCCCTGGGTGAGGTGCTGGCCGGCGCCGAAGCAGTCGAAGACGGTGCATCCGGGGAAGCCGCGCCGCCGCAGCTCGGAGTGGATGCCGCAGCGGGAGTCGGCGCGCAGGTTCGGGCAGGGCCGCCCGGCCGGCTTGTCGATGGCGAAGTCGGCCGAGGCGGCGAACGCCGGCGCGACGCAGCAGACCCCGGCGCAGCGCGCGCAGTCCGCCCGCAGCTCCCACCCGTCGCCCGCCCCGCGCTCCGCCACCACCACGCCCTCCCTGATCCGACACACCATTCTCCGCCGTCCCCCGCCCCGGCCCCGCACCCGCCCCGGCGATCATGAAGTTGGCGGCCTCGACCGGACGTACGGCACCGCCAACTTCATGATCGACCAGGGGGGTGTCAGAAGGCGAAGAGGCTGGCGGTGGCGCGCGTCAGGAGGCAGCGGTTGTCGAACGTCCGGGCGTAGCGGACCGGGCGGTCCTGCCAGATGCCCACGGCGCGCGCGACGACCGGGGCGTGGACGGCGGCGCAGGGGTCGGCGTCCACGTCGAGCGCGTCGAGGTCGCCGTCGACCCGGGCGACCAGCCGGCAGGCCGCGGCCGGGTCGGGGTGCAGGCCGCCGGCGGGCCCGCAGACCAGCACCGTGGCCCGCACGTCGGCGCCGCCGCCGTCGACGGTGAGCAGCAGCACCGAGGGCGTCTCCGGGCCGGGGCGGGGCGCCGCGCCGGCGGCGCCGGGGACGGCCACCGCGGCGAGGCCGCCGAGCGCGGCGGCCAGGGCCAGGGCGGCGGTACGTCGGGCGAAGGGCATGGGTGGTCCTTCCGTCGGGGCCCGGGTGGGGCCGGTGGGCGGTCCGGAACGTCGTGTGAGCCGGACCGTCGAGAACCCTAAGTGGACGGTGTGAACGCGAAGAGTCACGGTGACGCTCACCGTGTCCCGAACCGCTGCCGGTCACGGACGCCCCGGCTCGGCCGGGTGGTAGAGCGCGGCGAGCGCGGCGGCGGTCCCGGCCAGGCGGTCGCGGAGGGCGGCGGGGGAGAGGACCTCCACGTCGGCGCCGAGCCGGAGCAGGTCGCCGTGCGCGTGGGTGAGCGACTCGATCGGCAGGACGGCCCGCACCCAGCCCGCCTCGTCGGGCGGGCCGGCGGTCGCCTCGACGGAGGCGACCACCACGTCGCTGCCGATCTCCCGCAGCCGTTCCCGGCCGCGCGCGGAGAGCCGGACGGTGGCCTCGTCCCGGTGCAGCCCGGCCCGGAACGCGACCACGTGCGCCCGCCACCACGCCGGCAGGTCGAACTCCGGCCGGTCGAACGGCTCGTCCAACGGGGCGAGGTCGAGGATCTGGTTGACCCGGTAGGTGGCCGGCTCGGCGCGGTCCGGCCGGGCCGCGACCACATACCAACGGCCGCCCTTGAGCACCAGCCCGTACGGCTCCAGCACCCGGGTCACCTCGCCGCGCCAACCGCGGTAACGCACCCGTACCCGGTGTTCCCGCCACACCGCCTCGGCCGCCGCGGCCAGGTGCGGCGACGGGTCGCCGTCGGAGTACCAGCCCGGCGTGTCCAGGTGGAACCGCTGCTCCAGGCGCGCCGCCCGGTCGGCGAGCGGGGCCGGGAGCGCGGCGCGCAGCTTGAGCTGCACGGCCGCCACCACCGACTGGTAGCCCAGTTCGGCGGCCGGCCCGGGGAGCCCGGCGAAGAGCAGCCGGTCGGCCTCCTCGCCGGTCAGCCCGGTCAACCGGGTACGCCACCCGTCGACGAGCCGGTAGCCGCCGGCGTGCCCGGCCTCGCCGTAGAGCGGGATGCCGGCGGCGTGCAGCGCCTCGACGTCCCGGTAGACGGTGCGCGCCGACACCTCGAGACGGGTCGCCAGGTCGGCGGCGGTGAGCCGGCCGTGGGCCTGCAGGAGCAGCAGGATGGACAGGAGTCGACTGGCCCGCATCCACTGACACTAGCTGTCAGGGAAGTGGTCCTACCGTCCCGGCATGGCTTTTCACGACAAGGAGCTGACCGTGCCGGGAACCGTCGAGGTCGCCGGCCGGCACGTCAAGCGCTACCACATCGACCAGCCGGAACGCCGCCTCGAACCGGAGGTGGTCGACGCCGGGTACGCGTACCTGCCGTCGCTGCTGCCCGGCCCGGACGGCGGCACCCCGCCGGCGAGCTGGGTGGTGCTGCACCGGGGCGCGGACACCGGGGCGTACCTGCTGGCGTACAGCTGGTTCTTCGACAACGTCGTCGAGTGCCGGATCGCGGTCGCCGGGCAGCCGGCCCTCGACTGCCCGGACGACGACCCGGCGCGTTTCGTCGACCTCCGGCGGCCCGGCGTGGGCTGCGTGTGGGAGTTGGGCGTGCTGGAACACGAGCGCGCCGCCTGGGTCCGGCACATGCTCGCGCCGGATCGGCCCGACCTGGCCGGCTATCTGGCCGACACCCGTGCCGAGGGGCCGGTGGGGCGCTGATGGGCGACTTCGACTTCCTCGTCGGCACCTGGGACGTGGCCAACCGGCGGCTGCGCGAGCGCCACGTCGGCAGCGACGACTGGGACGAGTTCGCCGGCACCAGCGAGGCGCGTTCGTTCTTCGACGGGGCCGGCAGTTTCGACGAGATGCGCTGCCCGAGCCGGGGCTTCGCCGGGTCCACCGTGCGCGTCCTGGACCCGGCGACCGGCCTGTGGTCGATCTACTGGATGAACAGCCGGCGTGGGGTGCTCGAGCTGCCACCGGTGGTGGGCCGGTTCACCGACGGCGTCGGCACGTTCTTCGCCGACGACGCCGACGAGGGGCGGCCGGTGCGCTGCCGGTTCCTCTGGTCGGCGGTCACCCCGACCTCGTGCCGCTGGGAGCAGGCGTTCTCCGTCGACGGCGAGCGCACCTGGGAAACCAACTGGATCATGGAGTTCAGCCGGGCGGCGTGACCGGGGGCGTGGTGGTGCGGTAGATCGCGGTCAGCCAGACGTCGAGCAGCACGTCGACCACGTCCCGCTCGGCCACCGCCGGTCCGTCGCCGGCGAACGTCGCGTACCAGACGCGCTCGTTCATCGAGTTCAGCGCGATGGCGAGGTCCCGGGCGGGCAGCCCGTCCGGGGCCGCGCCGCGGGCGCGTTCCACCTCGATCGCGGCCTGGACCGCGCGGACCCAGCGTTCGAGCACCTCGGCCCAGAGCCGCCGGACCTCGGCGTTGGTGCCACGCACCTGGGCGCAGGCCAGCACCACGTTCCGGTGGCCGCCGAAGGTGGCGTGGAACCGGGCGATCAGCTCCCGCCACCGGGCGCGCGGGTCCTCGGCGAGCCGGTCCAGCACGTCGCCGGCGGCGGCGTCGGCCTCCTCGGTGACCCGGTCGAGCAGGGTCAGCAGCACCGCGTCCTTGGACGGGAAGTAGAAGTAGAACGTGGGGCGGGAGATCCCCGCGCCCCGGGCCAGGTCGTCGATGGAGATGTCGCCGAAGGCGCGCTCGCGCAGCAGCCGCTCGGCGGTGGCCAGGATCGCCACCTCCCGGTCGTCGCCGGTGGAGCGGCCGGCCCGCCGCCCGCGGCTCGGCGCGGCGCCGGTCGGCGTACGGGCGGGGCTCATGTCGGCCGATGCTACACCCGCTCAACACCCTGTCGATCCGACTCGACAGGGTGTTGACTCGGGTCGAGAGCGGTGGATAGTGTCCGATCCACCGCCGGGCGAGAACGGGAGAAGCCATGGCCTCCGACCACGTCGACGTCCTCATCGTCGGCGCCGGCCTGTCCGGCGTCGGCGCCGCCGTCCACCTGGGACGCGAGTGCGCCGGCAAGACCTACGCGGTGCTGGAGGCCCGGGGCGCGATCGGTGGCACCTGGGACCTGTTCCGCTACCCGGGCGTGCGCTCCGACTCGGACATGTACACGCTCGGCTACTCGTTCAAGCCGTGGACGGACCCGAAGGCCATCGCCGACGGCGAGTCGATCCGCCGCTACGTGCGCCAGACCGCCCGCGAGTACGGCGTGCAGGACCACATCCGCTTCCACCACCGGGTGGTGCGCGCCGAGTGGGACAGCGCGACCGCCCGCTGGACCGTGCACGTCCATCGCGACGACACCGGCGAGGACACGGCGCTGACCTGCGCGTTCCTGTTCACCAACGCCGGCTACTACCGCTACGACGAGGGCTACACGCCCCGGCTGCCCGGCGTCGAACGGTACGCCGGCACGCTTGTGCACCCGCAGCACTGGCCGGAGCGGCTCGACTTCACCGGCAAGCGGGTGGTGGTGATCGGCAGCGGCGCCACCGCGGTCACGCTGGTCCCGGCCATGGCCGAACGGGCCGCCCACGTCACCATGCTCCAGCGCTCACCGACGTACGTGATCTCGCTGCCGTCGCGCGACGCGTTCGCCGACGCCGCGCGGCGCTGGCTGCCGCCGAAGGCCGCGTACGCGGTGGCCCGGTGGAAGAACGTCGCGCTCGGGGTGGCCAACTTCCAGCTCAGCCGGCGCACGCCGGGGCTGGTCAAGCGGTTCCTGCGCCGGGCCGCGAAGGGCCGGCTCCCGGTCGGGTACGACGTCGACAGGCACTTCTCGCCCCGCTACGACCCCTGGGACCAGCGGCTGTGCGTGGTGCCGGACGGGGACCTGTTCACCGCGCTGCGCGAGGGACGCGCGACGGTGGTGACCGACACCGTCGACACGTTCACCGCGCACGGCATCCGGCTCGCCTCCGGCGAGGAGCTGCCGGCCGACATCGTGGTCACCGCCACCGGCCTCAACCTGCTCGCGCTCGGCGGCATGACGCTGGCCGTCGACGGCGCGGACGTCGACCTCGCCGCCACCATCGCCTACAAGGGCATGATGCTCTCCGGGGTACCGAACTTCGCCATGACGATCGGCTACACCAACGCCTCCTGGACGTTGAAGGCCGACCTGGTCGCCACGTACGTCTGCCGGCTGCTGCGCCACCTCGACGACACCGGGCAGCAGATCGTCACCCCGGACGCCCCGGACACCGACGACCTCGTACCGATCATCGACCTGCGCTCCGGGTACGTGCTGCGCGCCGTCGACCAGCTGCCCAAGCAGGGGCCGCGCGCGCCGTGGCGGCTGCACCAGAACTATCCCCGGGACGTACGCCTGATGCGGCACGGGCCGCTCACCGACGGCGTGCGGTTCGCCCGGGCCGGCGCACCGGCCACCGCGGCCGTGTCCACCTCGGGAGGCACCGATGCGTGATCTCGATGTCCGCGGCGGCGTCGCGGTGCTCACCGGCGCCGCGAGCGGCATCGGCGCGGCGCTGGCCCACGGCCTGGCCCGGCGCGGCGCCGACCTGGTCCTGCTCGACCGGGACGCCGACGGCCTCGCCGCGGTGGTCGAGGCGATCCGCGCCGCCCACCCGGACCGGCGGGTCGAGACCCACCTGGTCGACCTCGCCGACGCCGAGGCCACCGACCGGGTCGCCGCCGAGATCCACCGCGCCCATCCCCGGATCCGGTTGCTGATCAACAACGCCGGGGTGGCGCTGGGTGGCCGGTTCGACCAGGTCACGCTGGACGAGTTCCTCTGGGTCGTCGAGATCAACTTCCGGGCCGTGGTGCGGCTGACCCACGCGCTGCTGCCCGCGCTCAAGGCCGAGCCGGGCGCCCACCTGGTCAACGTGTCCAGCCTGTTCGGCCTCATCGCCCCCGCCGGGCAGGCCGCGTACTCGGCGAGCAAGTTCGCCGTCCGCGGGTTCACCGAGGCGTTGCGGCACGAGCTGGTCGACGACGGGATCGGTGTCACCTCGGTGCATCCGGGCGGCATCCGGACCCGGATCGCCGCCAGCGCCCGGGTCGGCAGCGGCGTCCCGGTCGAGGAGTACGAGGCCGGCCGCCGGCAGTTCGAGAAGCTGCTCACCATCGACCCGGCGACCGCCGCCGAGGTGATTCTGCGCGGCGCGCGGCGGCGTCGGGGCCGGGTGCTGATCGGCTGGTCGGCGAAGCTGCCCGACCTGCTCGCCCGGGTCGCTCCCGCCGGGTACGGCCGGGTGCTGGCGCTGGCCATGCGCTCGCGCCCGGCCCGGGTGCCGACCCCGCCGGCCGGGTCCGCCGGGCCGACTCCACCGGCCGCGCGGCCGGTTGGCGAGGCGGTCGTTCCGGAGCCCGGACGGCCGGCGTGACGGTCGCGCTGCCGCCCGCGCTCGACCTGCCCACGCTGCTGATCTGGGGCGACCGCGACCTGATCCTGCCCGCCGCCCACCTGGCGTACGCGCGAACCCGCCTGCCGCGGGCTCGGGCCCACCTGTTCCGCGACACCGGCCACATGCCCCAGATCGAGCGAACCGCCGAGGTCGAATCCCTGCTCCGCGCCTTCTGGCCCGGTCACCCCGCCGCCCGGACTGGTTGATCATGAAGTTGGCGTCCGCCGCGCTCGACGGCGACGACCCGCAGGCATGGCGGGACGCGGTGGCCGGCCACATCGACACGGCCGCCACCATGCTCGGGGTGCTGCGGTGAGCGCCCCCCGCCGGCCGGCCGCCCTGGTGTACGCGGTGGCCGTCACCGCGTACGTGGCCGCGGTGTTCCACCGCAGTTCCCTCGGCGTGACCGGGGTGGACGCGGCGGACCGCTTCGGGATCAACGCGGCTGCCCTGGCCACCTTCTCCGTCGCCCAGCTCGCCGTCTACGCCGCCATGCAGATCCCGGTCGGGGTGCTGCTGGACCGATACGGCTCGCGCCGGTTGCTGCTGGCCGGCGGCGCGCTGATGGTGGCCGGGCAGATCGTCTTCGCGGTCGCCGTCGACGTGCGCCTCGCCGTCGCCGCCCGGGTGCTGGTCGGCCTCGGCGACGCGATGACGTTCATCAGCGTGCTGCGGATCGTGGCGTACTGGTTCCCCGGCCGGCGCAACCCGCTGCTGGTGCAGCTCACCGGCACCGTCGGCCAGCTCGGCGCGGTGCTCGGCGCCGTACCCCTGGTGGCGCTGCTGCACCGCGCGGGCTGGACCCCGGCGTTCCTGACCGCGGCGGCGTTCGGCGTCACCGTGCTGCTGCTGGTCCTCGCCGCGGTACGCGACACCCCGCGCGCCGAGCACGTCACCGCGTCCACCCCCGGCCTGGCGACCGTACGCCGGCAGCTCGCCGACGCCTGGGGTCAGCCCGGCACCCGGCTGGGCCTGTGGACGCACTTCGTCACCCAGTTCTCCGGCTCGGTCTTCGCGCTGCTCTGGGGCTATCCGTTCCTGGTGCAGGGGCAGGGCTTCTCGCCCACCGCGGCGGCCGGGCTGCTCACCCTGATGACCGTGGTGACGCTGGTGTGCGGCCCGGTGATCGCGCACCTGTGCGCCCGGCACCCGTTCCACCGCTCGGTGGTGGTCTTCGCCATCACCGCCGCCACCGCGGCCGTCTGGGCGGTGGTGCTGGCCTGGCCCGGCCGCGCCCCGCACGGGCTGCTGGTGGCGCTGGTGGTGGTGCTCGCGGTCAACGGCCCCGGCTCGGTGATCGGCTTCGACTACGCCCGCACGTTCAACCCGGTGCACCGCATCGGCAGCGCCACCGGCATCGTCAACGTCGGCGGCTTCGTCGCCTCGATCGTGCTCATCCTCGCCGTCGGCGTCGTGCTCGACCTGGCCACCCCGGCCGGGCAGGGCACCCCGCCGCTGTCCGCGTTCCGCTGGGCGTTCGCCGTGCAGTATCTGCTCTGGGCGCTCGGCGCGGTGCAGGTGCTGCGCTACCGCAACGCCGCCCGCCGCCGGTGGGCCGACGACCGGGCCACGGTGGCGGTGCCGGCGGCGGCCTGAGCGCGGAGGCCGGTCAGCGGCGCCGTCCGTGGGTGAGCGAGTCCAGCATCAGGGTCACTCCCGCGCCGACCAGCCACACGTCCTTGGCCAGTCCGATGCCCGCCTGGCTGGGGCGCAGGCTGGTGCCCTCCCGCATGCCGGGCGTCTTCAGGTAGAGCTGCACCAGCCCGGCGCCGAACGCGGCCAGCGCGGCGCCGGCCAGCAGCGACGGCACGAACGGGGCGAGCAGCGCCGCGCCGAGGGCCATCTCGCCGCGCGAGAGCAGCACCGCGAACCGGTCCGGCGGGACCTGCCGGAGCTGCGGGATCGCGCCCACCGCCATGCCGTGCACGCCGGCGGCGGCCTCGCCCTCCAGGGTCCGCTTGGACAGCCCCGAGTTCAGGATGTACGCGCCGACGGCGACCCGCAGCGGCGCATGCGTCAACCTCATGATCACTCCCGTTCGACGTCGAAGGACCCGCACGCGGGTACCCGGCTGAGACCGGGGCATTCCGGTTCGGCGACGCCGGGCCGACGGTGATGATCGGCGGTAGGTTCGGCGGAGGGGACCGAACGAAGGAGAATCTCTTGAGCCAGGAAGTCCGGGGAGTCGTGTCGCGGCGCAAGGGCGCGCCGGTGGAGGTCACCACGATCGTGGTGCCCGACCCGGGGCCGGGCGAGGCGGTGGTCCGCGTCCAGTCCTGCGGCGTCTGCCACACCGACCTGCACTACCGCGAGGGCGGCATCAACGACGCCTACCCGTTCCTGCTCGGCCACGAGGCCGCCGGCATCGTCGAGCAGGTGGGCGACGGCGTCACCGACGTGGCCCCCGGCGACTTCGTGGTGCTCAACTGGCGGGCCGTCTGCGGGCAGTGCCGGGCCTGCCGGCGCGGCCGGCCCTGGTACTGCTTCGCCACCCACAACGCGACGCGGAGGATGACCCTGACCGACGGCACCGAGCTGACGCCCGCGCTCGGCATCGGCGCGTTCGCCGAGAAGACGCTCGTGCACGCCGGCCAGTGCACCAAGGTCGACCCGTCGGCCCGACCGGCCGCCGTCGGCCTGCTCGGCTGCGGCGTGATGGCCGGCCTCGGCGCGGCCATGAACACCGGCAACGTGACCCGGGGCGACTCCGTCGCGGTGATCGGCTGCGGCGGGGTCGGCGACGCGGCGGTGGCCGGCGCCGCCCTGGCCGGCGCGACCACGATCGTCGCGGTGGACACCGACTCCCGCAAGCTCGACTGGGCGCGGCAGTTCGGCGCCACCCACACCGTCAACGCCTCCGAGGACGACCCGGTGGAGGCGATCCGCGCCGCCACCGGCGGCTTCGGCGCCGACGTGGTGATCGACGCGGTGGGCCGCCCGGAGACCTGGAAGCAGGCCTTCTACGCGCGTGATCTCGCCGGCACGGTCGTGCTGGTCGGCGTCCCCACCCCGGAGATGACCGTCGACCTGCCGCTGCTCGACGTGTTCGGCCGCGGCGGCGCGCTCAAGTCCAGCTGGTACGGCGACTGCCTGCCCAGCCGGGACTTCCCGATGCTCACCGAGCTGTACCGGCAGGGCCGGCTCGACCTGGACGCCTTCGTCACCGAGGAGATCGCCCTCGACCGGGTCGAGGAGGCGTTCACCCGGATGCACCACGGCGACGTGCTGCGCTCGGTGGTGGTCTTCCCGTGACCGCCCGAGTGGACCACACCGTCACGTCCGGCACGTTCTCGCTGGACGGGCAGACGTTCGACGTGGACAACAACGTCTGGGTGATCGGCGACGACGCCGAGTGCGTGGTGGTCGACGCGCCGCACGACGTGGCCGCCATCCTCGCGGTCGTCGGCGACCGCCGGGTGGTCGCGATCCTGGCCACCCACGCCCACGACGACCATGTCCGGGTCGCCCCCGAACTGGCCCGGGCCACCGGCGCGCCGGTGCTGCTGCACCCGGCCGACCGGGTGCTGTGGGACCAGGTCCATCCGGACACGCCGCCGGACGGTGACCTCACCGACGGGCAGACCGTGACCGTCGGCGGCACCACGCTACGGGTCCTGCACACGCCCGGCCACAGCCCGGGAGCGTGCAGCCTGCACGCCCCGGAACTGGAGGCGGTCTTTACCGGCGACACCCTCTTCGCCGGCGGTCCGGGCGCGACCGGCCGCTCCTGGAGCGACTTCGGCACCATCGTCGAGTCGATCCGCACCCGGCTGCTCACCCTGCCGCCGGAGACGGTGGCGCACACCGGGCACGGCGAGGACACCAGCATCGGCGCGGAGGCGCCGCACCTGGACGAGTGGATCGCCCGGGGCCACTGAGGGCGCGGCTCAGCGTTCGTCGTCGAGCACCGGTTCGAGGTCGATGACGGGCGTGCCGTCGTCACGCCGGCGGTCCCGCGGTGACGCCGCCGAGCACGTGCAGCAGCCGGCGCAGCGTCGGCCGGCAGCCCACCAACCGGACGCCCGCGCGGCCGGCCCGCACGGCCCGTGCCAGCTCGGTGGCGGCGCCCGCGTCGGCGAAGCTCAGGTCGGTCAGGTCCAGCACCGGGGGTACGGCCGCCGCCCACCGGTCGGCCGTCAGGTCGGCCAGCAACGCGACGAGCGCGTCCCGGTTGCTCCGGTCCACCTGTCCCACCAGCCGCAACCCGAGCGGATCGCCGACCCGGTACGCCCGCAGCAGCGGCGACCAGGTGCGGGGCGTGTGCGGGTCGGCGGTGCCCGGATGGGCCGCGGTGAGGAGCCGGAGCTGGTCGGCGGGGAAGCGGCGCCGGTCGTACAGGCACAGGCCGGCGACCCGGCCGTCGGGGAAGAGCGGGTTGAGCGCCAGTTCGTAGCGTCGCAGCTCGTCCAGGGTGACGCCGGTGCCCAGCACCCACGTCATGTCGCCGCTGAGGCGTATCCCCGGATAGCCCTCGTGCCGGGCCTGGTCGACCTCGTGGCGGACCGCGTCCGCGAGCATGGTCGGGGTGGGCCGGCCGCCGGCCAGGAAGGCTTCCACGGCCGGCAGGATCCGCAGCTGTCCCGCCGCCACGGCGGCCTCGGTGGGGACCCCCACGGCGTCGACCCGGAGGCGGACCGCCTGCGGCGTCGACGTCTCGGTGAAGCAGACCACCTTGTGGCCGCGGCGCAGGCCGACCGCGGCGAAGCGGCCGACGGTGTCGAGCGCGTCGCCGTCGTCGTCGTGGATCCAGCAGACGTGATCGCCCAGTTCGACCTGGTCGACCACGGTCGTAGCAGTCACGGTACGGGCCTTCCCGGTGCGGCAGGTGCCTCACTCTAACGAAGGGCGGCGCCTCCGCCGCGCCGTCCACGCTGGACCGGCAGACCACCCTGGACCACCTGCTGCGCCAACTCGCCGCCACCGCGCACCTGCTCGCCCGCCTCGGCGCGGTCGATCACCGGTAACCGCCTGGCCTCCGGGCCCCGGACCCGCGATACTCGCCCGATGCCCGAACCGACCCTGACCGCCGCGCAGTCCGCCGCCCTGCGACACGTGCGGGACGTCGCCCTGCGGGACCGGCCGGCGGCGCTCGCCGTGATCGCGGCCCACCTCGCCGGCTCCGGCACCGGAATCCGGTACGAGGAACTGGTCGCGGCCGTGACCGGCCACGGCCGGTTGACCCTCAACTTCCACCCCGACCGGCTGCTGCGCGACGGCCGCACCGTGGCCGAGGCGCTCGACGCCGACGGCGTCTACCGCAGCCAGTTCTCCACCGGCATCTCCAACGGCGGGCTGACCGCGTTTCCCGGCGGTGACCGTGACGTCTGGGAGAAGGCGATGTTCGGCGGCGCGTACCAGCGTCCGGGCGTGCTGCCCGCGGAGCGCCCGACGTACGGCGGCCTCAACCTGCTCGACCACCTCGACGGCGCCTGCCCCCGGTTCGGCTCGTGCCACCTGCGGCTGCGTTCGGAGGTGCTGACCCGGGCCACGTTCACCTTCGGCGACAGCCACCTCGGCCCGACCGAGGTCGGCACCGTCACCGTCTTCGAGCCGGTCCTCGCCGCGCTGCTCGACGCCACCGCCGGCACCGGCGTCAGCCTGGGCGTGTCCGGGATGGACACCGGCGCCCTGTCACGGGCGCTGCTGTCCCGCCGGGAACGGGCGTCCGAGCGGGCCGGCCGATCGTTGGACGACTACATCGAGGCGCAGGTGCACGGCGAGCTGAGCCTCGCCCGCGACGTCGAGGCCGTGGTGGTCGACCCGTCGTTCCGCGACACCGACGCCGGACGGCGCCTCGCCGCGATCGCCGGGCGGCACGGCTTCGCGCTGGACTGGCACGCCGGCTTCGAGCTGCCCGTCGACGGCGTGGACGCCGACTTCCGCGGCCCGGACATCCCGCCGCTGGCCGCCCGCGTGCACGCCGAGTTCGGCCGGCCGGGGGAGCCGCTGCACGCGGCGCTGATCGGCCGTGCCGCCGCCTCCCTGGTGCGCGAGCCCGAGCGCTGGGCCGATCGGGGACCGACCGAGGTCACCTGGCAACACCTCAAGCAGCTCTGGCACGTCCTGGTGTGGTTCGGCCGTCCGGCCCGATCGTCCCGTTTCCCCGGGTAGGCGCCGGCTGTCCGGTGCTCCGGGTGACCTGGACCGCAGCCCGCGGCCCGCCTGACATTTCCGGAATGGGTGACAGGTCCGGCTGGTTGTGTCCCCCGTACCGCCGGCATCCAAACCCGCGTCGCCGGCCACCCCCAGGGGCGCTCACCCCGGAGCGCGTCGTAACGATCGAAAGGGCAACCATCGTGAAGCAGCACGTCACCCGATGGCTCCCCGCCGTCGCGAAGACCGCCTACGCGAGGACCACCACCGTCGCCCAGAACCGCCGCGCCGCGCTGACCGTCGCGGGGGTGGCCGCCCTGGGTGGCCTGGCCTTCGCCCCCACCGCCGTCGCCGCCCCGGTGACCAGCGGACCGCACGCCGGCGCCGTGGCCGCCATCGACCTGGCCACCGGCAAGAGGACCGGCACCGAGGCGGCGAAGTCCGGCCTGACCACCGGCAGCGACAGGGTGCCGACCAAGGCCGACCGCCCGACCCGGGAGAAGCTCATGCCGCACGGCGTCGAGGGCGCGCAGTCGCGTATCCCGCTCGACGACGCGCAGCTCGGCAACGCCAAGGCCATCGTCAAGGCGGCCAAGCAGACCGGCGTGGGGGAGCGGGGCGCGGTGATCGGCGTCGCCACCTCCCTGCAGGAGTCGAAGCTCTACAACCTGGGTCACCTCGGCACGTACAACGACCACGACTCGGAGGGCCTGTTCCAGCAGCGCCCGTCGTCCGGGTGGGGCTCGTCCGAGCAGATCACCGACCCGGACTACGCCAGCAAGGCGTTCTTCGGCGCGCTGAAGAACGTCGGCGGCTGGCAGGAACTGCCGCTGACCAGCGCGGCGCAGACGGTCCAGGTGTCCGCCTACCCGTACGCGTACGCGCAGTGGGAGGAGCAGGCGGCGGACATCGTCCAGCAGCTCTGGTGACCCCGCGATCCGGCCGGCCCCGACCTCGGGGCCGGCCGGTCCCGCCCCCGCGCGGGTCTTGCACGTCTGGAGCCCGCCCACATCACCACGGCCTGGTGGACCGGGTCGGGCAAACTCCGAGGCACCCCATGACCCGAGACAACCACGCGTTCCACTCGCGGCGTCCGTAGGCGGTGGGTGGAACGCCATGGGTGTCTGTGAGGGGCGTGAGACACCCATGGCGTTCCACCCACGGCGTTGATGTGCGGTGGGTGGAACGCCGTGGGTGCTTGGGCGCGCGTGGTGTGCGGGCCGTCCCCGGGTGGGCGTGGTGTCCGGTTCCGGGGTGGTGGGTGGCACGCTGGCGGCGGAATCGTCGGGGGGTGCGCGGCGTTGTAACCGGGTGAACGACCGAGGAAGGTGAGCGCACCCCCGCGCCGCCGACCCGCGCCCCCCGGGAATGACGGTGGGCGGCCGGTCGTTACACATGGTCCGGCGCCGCGTAGAGGCCCCCGCGCCCCGCGAGCAGCCGGATCCCCCGAAGACTTTCCTGAGCGCCTGACGGTGCCCACACACCCCCCGGTGTGTCGACCCCCGAACGGAGCCCCCACCATGAACACGATCCTGCGTAAGAGCATTCTGGGTATCGCTGGTCTGGCCTTCACCGGTGGTGTGTTCGCCGGTCCGATCGCCGCGCACGCCGACACCCCCGCCCACGCCACGGCCGGTAAGCCCGTCGCTGCCGCCACGGTGCAGGGCGAGCAGTCGACGATCAACCTGAACGACGAGCAGACCGCGAACGTCAAGGCGATCATCGCCGCGACGAAGAAGGCCGGTCTGCCCGAGCGGGCGGCGGTCGTGTCGATCGCCACCGCGCTGCAGGAGTCGAAGCTGGAGAACCTGGGTCACCTCGGTGACCGCAACGACCACGACTCGTTGGGTCTGTTCCAGCAGCGCCCGTCCTCGGGTTGGGGTAGCCCGGAGCAGATCACCGACCCCGAGTACTCCACGCTCGCCTTCCTGAAGGGCCTCAAGCAGGTCGACGGCTGGCAGGACATGCCGCTGACCAAGGCCGCCCAGACCGTGCAGGTGTCGGCCTACCCGGATGCGTACGCGCAGTGGGAGAAGCAGGCCACCGACCTCGTCGACCAGCACTGGACCAAGTGAGCACCACGCCGAAGGCCGGCACCCCAGGGTAAGGGGTGCCGGCCTTCACGCGTACCCGAAAGGGGTCAGGCCGGGGCGCCCTCGGCACGCAGCTTGGACGAACCGGCGGCCACCGACCAGCCGGCCACCCAGCGGCTGCCGCTGGTGCTGCTGGTCCGATCGGCGAGGTGGTACCAGTCCATCCGGCAGCGCTGCGGCGTCACCTCGAACACCCCGTACCCGTGTCCGTCCAGCTCGGTCCAGCGCACGTGCGGGTTGGTGGAGCGGATCAGGCCCGCGCCGAGCTGGCTCAGCGGGTTGCCGGCCGGCAGCTTCAGGAAGTCGTTGATGTTGTCGCTGGTCACCGACGGCACGACGAACTCGACCGCGGCCGGGTCGGCCGAACCGGTCGCGCGGGTGGTCACCTCGTTGGCCCACGAGGTGTGGATGTCGCCGGTCAGGAACACCACGTCGCGGGTGCCGGTGGCCCGGAGGTGGTCGACCAGCTCGTTGCGGTCGGCGTTGTAGCCGTCCCACTGGTCGGCGTTGAGCACCGCGCCGTTCTCCGGGATCCCGAGCAGCTTGCCGAGTGGACCGAGCAGCCACGCGGGCAGCGCGCCGACGTCCACCCGGGCGATCATCACCGGGTTGCCGACCAGCTTCCAGCGGGCGCTCGAGCCGGACAGGCCCGCCTTCAGCCACGCCATCTGGGCGTCGCCGGTGATCGTCCGGGCCGGGTCGTCCACCGCCGTGCCGGACGCCTGCGCCGAGCGGTACGACCGCAGGTCCAGCATGGACAGCTCGGCCAGCCGGCCGAAGCGGAACCGCCGGTAGATCGCCCCGTCCGCGCCGACGCGCACCGGCATCCACTCCAGGTACGCCTGCCGGGCGGCGGCCAGCCGGTCGGCGAACGGCCCCTCGGTGCCGGGCGTGTGGTTCTCCGCGCCGCCGGACCACTCGTCGTTGGCGACCTCGTGGTCGTCCCAGGTGATGATCCACGGCACCGCCGCGTGCAGCGCCTGCAGGTGCGGGTCGGTCTTGTAGAGCGCGTGCCGGATCCGGTAGTCGGCCAACGTGAGCACCTCGTGCGCCGGCTGGGTGGGCCGCACCACCCGGCCGGCGGCGGTGAACTCGCCGGTCCCGTACTCGTAGAGGTAGTCGCCGAGGTGGACGATCAGGTTCAGGTCGTCCCGGTCGGCCAGCCGCCGGTACGCCGAGAAGTAGCCCGCCTCCCAGTTCGCGCAGGACACCACGCCGAGCCGCAGCCGGTCCACCGCCGAGTCGGCGGGCGGCGCGGTGGTGGTGCGGCCAGTCGGCGACCAGGCGTCGGCGTACCCGAAGCGGTACCAGTAGGTGGTGGCCGGGGCGAGGCCGGTGACCGGGATCTTCACGGTGTGGTCGCGGGCCGCGCCGGTGGCGATCGTGCCGGCCGCGACCGGCGCGGTGAAGTCCGGGTCGGTGGCGACCTGCCAGCGCACCTCGACGTCGGGGCCGGCGCCGGAGCCGGGCAGCGCGTCGGGCGTGGGGGTGACCCGGGTCCAGAGCAGGATCCCGTCCGGCAGCGGATCGCCGGAGGCGATGCCGTGCCGGAACGCGGCGGTGGCCGCGCCGGCGGGGGAGGCGCCGGCCAGGGTTGCGCCGGCGAGGACGGCGGTGCCGGCGGAGGCGCCCGCGAGGCGCAGCAGGGCACGACGGTCGAGGGTGTTCGTCATGCCCTTGTATCTATCAATGTCGACGTGCTTGGCGCTGCCCCGGTCGCGCGAAGTTCGCCGGGACTTCCGCCCGGGTTGGCCGGTCCGGACCGATCAGGACCGGCGACGGCCGGCGACGATGTCCACCACGGCCACGCCGAGCGCCAGCACGATGATGCCGGCGGCCAGCAGCAGTGAGTGCCGGAACGCCAGCGCCCAGTCGTTCTGGTTCTGCGCCAGGGTCGAGAAGAACAGCGCGCCGACCGCCGCGATGCCGGCGGCGGTGCCGATCCGCTGCCCGGTCTGGAGCATGCCGGCGCCACTGCCGGCCATCGGCACCGGCACCTCGGAGAGCGTGAGCGTCTGGTTGGGCGCGATCACCAGGCCGCTGCCCAGCCCGGCGACGAGCAGCGGCAGCGCGGTGCGCAGCGGCACGTTCCGGTGTGGCCCACCGGTCAGCACCAGGTCGGTCGCGACCAGGCCGACCACCACGGCGAGCAGTCCGATCGCGACCAGCGGCCGGCCGTACCGGGTGACCACCCGGCCGCCGAGCGCGGAGGCCAGCGCCGAGCCGAGCGCGAACGGGGTGATCGCCAGGCCGGCCACCAGCGCGCTGTAGCCCAGGCCGATCTGCAGGTAGAGGGTGAAGATGAAGAAGATCGCGGTGAAGCCGGCGAAGTAGATCAGCCCGATCAGCGAACCGAGGACGTACGAGCGCAGCCCGAACAACCGCAGGTCGAACAGGGGCGTGGCGTGTCGGGCGAACCGGCGTTCCCAGAGCGCGAAGCCGGCCAGCAGCACCAGTCCGAGCGGGATCAGCAGCCACTTGGCCGAGCCCTGCCACTGCTCCCGCTGCACCAGCGGCAGCAGGATCACGGTGACCCCGGCGCCGAGCAGCAGTACGCCCACCGGGTCGAGTCGGTGCCGGTCGGGCTGGCCCTCGGCCCGGGCCGGCATCAGCCGCCAGCCGAGCACCATCGCCACGATGCCGACCGGGATGTTCACGAAGAACACCCACCGCCAGCCGTGCTCCTCGCCGCCGAGCTGGATGAGCAGGCCACCCAGCAGCGGCCCGACGGCGGTGGAGATGCCGATGGTCGCGCCGAGCAGCCCGAACGCGCGACCCCGGTCGGCGCCCCGGAACAGCTCCTGGATCATGCCGCTGACCTGCGGGTTGACCACACCGGCGGCGGCGCCCTGCACGAGCCGGGCGACGATCAGCCAGGTCGACGAGGTGGCCAGTCCGGCCAGTGCGCTGGTCAGCGTGAACAGACCCACCCCGACCACGAACGCGGTCCGCCGGCCGCGCGCGTCACCGAACCGGCCGGCCGGCACCAGCACCAGGCCGAACGTCAACGCGTACCCGGACAGCACCCACTGCAGGTCGCTCGGGGTGGCGTCCAGCGCCCGGTCGATCGACGGGACGGCCACGTTGACGATGCTGACGTCCAGCAGCGTCATGAACGCCGCGACCAGGCCGACGCTCAGCGCCTGCCAGCGGCGCCGGTCGTCGTACCCGGTGTCCGGCGCCGGCGACCGGTCACCGCTCATCGTGCCCCCCACAGACCGTCGATCACGCATCCCCGATCGCTACCCGGACCCCGGTGGGGCAAACGACGCGATCAGGCCGTCTGGCGTGCGCACCAGCGGGGCCCGAAGTCCAGGCCCGATATCGGCGAGTCCTCCCGGTGCAGCAGCCCCCGCTGGGTGAGCGAGTGCAGCGGCTCGTGCACCTCCTCCTCGGTCAACCCGGTCTCCTCGGCGATCAGGCCCGGGTAGGGGACGTGGCCGCGCACCTCCAGCGCGGTCACCGCCTGGTAGACCCGTTCCTCGACCGCGGACAGCTGGACCTGAGGCATCGCTCCTCCTCGGCGTGGGCCGCCCGATCATGGACAGCCGGCGACCGGCGGTTACCCGGGCGGCCGGCGATGATGCCCACCCGATCGGGGGTCGTACCGGCGGGCCCGGTCCGGCGGTGCCCTAGGCTGCACCAGTGATCGTCTGGGACCTCGTCGTGCTCGGTGGCGGACCGGCCGGACTCGCCGCCGCGCACGCGGCGGCCCGGGCCGGTGTGCGCACGCTGGTGGTCGAGCGGGCCACCCATCCCCGGTACAAGACCTGCGGCGGCGGCCTGGTCGGCACCTCCCTGGCCGAGGTCGACGGCCTGGTCGAGGTGCCCGCACACGACCGCGTCGACCGGGTCACCTTCACCCGGGACGGACGACGCGCGTTCACCCGCCGCCACCGCGCGCCGCTGGTCACCATGATCCGCCGGGAGGAGTTCGACGACCGGCTGCGCGCCGCCGCGGTCGCCGCCGGCGCCGAGGTCCGCGAGGGCGTCGCGGTGCGCGCGGTGGAGCAGGACCCCGACGAGGTACGCCTGCGGCTGGCCGACGGCGAGGTGGTGCGCGCGCGTTCGGTGGTCGGCGCGGACGGCTCCTCCGGCGTGACCGCCCGCCACGTCGGCGTGCGCTTCCGCCAGGTCGACCTGGGGCTGGAGTTGGAGCTGCCGGTGCCCGCCGCCGAGCGGGACCGGTGGCGGGGGCGGGTGCTGCTCGACTGGGGGCCGGTGCCCGGCTCGTACGCCTGGGTCTTCCCCAAGGGTGACCGGCTCACCGTGGGCGTCATCTCCGCCCGCGGCGACGGCGAGCGGACCCGGGCCTACCTGCGGGACTTCGTGGCCCGGCTGGGGCTGGCCGGCATCGCCCCGGAGCACGACTCCGGCCACCTGACCCGCTGCCGCGCCGAGGACGCCCCGCTGCGCCACGGGCGGGTGCTGGTCGCCGGCGACGCGGCCGGCCTGCTGGAGCCGTGGAGCCGGGAGGGGATCAGCTACGCGCTGCGCTCCGGCCGCCTCGCCGGCGCCGCGGTGGCCGGCGGCGACCTCGACGCGTACGCCCGGGAGGTCGGGCGGCGGCTGGTGCCGGAGATGCGCGCCGGGCACCGGCTGCTGGACGTGTTCGAGCGGCGGCCCGACGTGTTCCACGCGATGCTGGCCAGCCCGCCCGGCTGGCGGATGTTCGTCCGGTTCTGCCAGGGCCGGGTCAGCTTCGCCGAGGCGCTCGACCGGCGGCCGGTACGGGCCGGGCTCGCGCTGCTCGACCGGCTGCCGCCGGTCAGGGCACGATGACCGCCCGGCCGTGGACGTCGCCCCGGCGCAGCGCCTCGTACGCCTCGGGCGCCTCGGCCAGCGGGAACGTCTGCACGTCGGCGTGCAGCCGGCCGGCCCGACCCAACGCGATCACCTCCTGGAGTTCGGCCCGGGTGCCCCAGAACGGCACCACCACCCCGGTCTCCAGCGGCACCGTGGGCGGCTCGTCGGCGACCGGTCGGACCGGCAGCGTCCCACCGGCCAGGCCGACCAGCAGCAGCTGACCGCCGGTGGCGACGACCTGCCGGGCGGTGTCCAGGGTGGGTTGCGCGCCGACGAAGTCCAGCACCACGTCCGCGCCGTCCGGCGGCGGGCCGACCAGTTCGCGGATCTTGTCCACGGCGTCCGGGCCGGCCGGCACCGCGTGGTGCGCGCCGAGGCGGCCGGCCAGGTCCAGCGCCGCGACGCTGGTGTCCACCGCGACGATCCGCACCGCGGTGGTGGCGACCAGGATCTGCAACGCCATGTGCCCGAGCCCGCCGATGCCGATCACCACGCAGGTGGTGCCGGGACGCAGCCGGGGCCGGGCCAGCTCCACCGCGTGGTACGGGGTCAGCCCGGCGTCGGTCAGCGGGGCCGCCTGGGTCAGGTCCAGGTCGCCCACGTGCAGCAGCCGGGACGCCGGCACCGCCACGTACTCGGCCAGCCCGCCGTCGCGGCTGAGCCCGATGCCGCCCAGCGGGACGACCCGGCAGCGGTTCTCCTCGCCGCGCAGGCAGGCCCGGCACCGGCCGCAGCCGATGATCCCGTAGACCGCCGCCCGATCCCCGGGTGCCCAGCCGTCCACGCCCGGGCCGGCGGTCGCCACCGTGCCGGCGATCTCGTGGCCGAGCGTCATCGGGGTGGGGAACACCCCTGCGGCCGCGTCCAGGATGTGCAGGTCCGAGTGGCAGGCGCCGACCGCGCCGACACGCAGCAGCACCTCGCCGGGCCCGGGCTCCGGCGTGGGCGCCTCGGTCAGCTCCAGCACCCCGGGAGCGGTCATCCGTACCGCGCGCATGTCGTCCTCCACCTCGTCGCCGACGGCCGTCGCGACGGCATACCCGTCCCGCCCCTGTTGATACCGCGTCTGTCCGTCCGGGCTCCCAGCCCGCGAGTGGAGCACGGTGGTTGTCTTCGGGCGTCGGAGACACCCATACCGTTCCAGTCGCGGGTCATCCGGCCGGCGAGTGGAACACCATGGGTGCCTCGGGCCCGTCTTGACACCCATGTCGTTCCACTCGTGCGCCACCCAGCCCGCGGGTGGAACGGTATGGCTGTCGCCGCGCCCGTGGCGCACAATGCGGGCATGAGCGAACCGGTCGAGTCGTTCACCGATGAGGAGTACGCGTTCCTGCGGCACGTCCGCTTCGGCGAGCTGCCGCCCCCGGTACGCCCCGAGGAACGTGCGGAGTCCACCGAGACCGACATCCGACCGGACCGGCCGGATCCGACCGGCGGCGAGTCGGAGTGGCACCTGAGAGCCGGCGGCTGACGGTCCGTCCGGCGCGGCCCGAGTCCGGCCCGACGCCGGCGAAGGCATCGGAAGGGTCGGATGGACCTCGACGGACGCGACGAGGGCCCCGGCAGGACGCCGGGGCCCTCGGGGGATCAGAAGACCGGGACGCCCTCGCGGACCAGCTTCCAGTTCGGCACGAAGAAGTCGGCCGGGTCGATGACGCCCTTGGCCTGCGCCCAGTCGATGAGCAGCTGGCGGATCTCCTGCTGCGCGTTGTAGACCTGGGTCTTCACGATGCCGGGGAAGTTGCCGCCGCCGCTGCGCCGGTAGTTGTTCACCGCCACCACGAACTGGGCGTCCGCGGCCACCGGGGTGTCGGTGCCGGCCAGCACCAGGCGGGTGATCCGCCGGCCGACCGGCTTCGCGATGTCGATGTCGTAGTCGACGCCGGAGAACACGTCGTAGTTGTAGTCCGGCACCGCCGGGTCGCTGATCGTCTCCGGGTCGACCGGAGCGCCCACCGGCACCGTGACGAAGTACTTCGCCGAGTACTCCAGGTACGCCTTCACCTCGGCGCCGGTCAGCACGACCGCCTCCAGGGTGTTGTCGTACACGTACAGGCCGGCCACGTCGCGGATCCGCACGTCGCCCTGCGGGAAGACCGCGGTGCGGCTGAACGGCGCGGCGATCGACAGCACCGGCAGGCCGGCGTACGCGCCGCCGGCCAGCGCCGCGGTGACCACCTCGGTCTGGACGTGGTTGATGAAGTCCAGGATCGGGGTGTCCTGGTAGCGCGACTCGGCGGCGGACAGCTCCACGCTCGACCGCGCGACGACCCTGTTGACGTAGTCGACCGTCTTGGCGTGCTGGCCGCGGACCGCCGCGAGCACCGCCGGGTCCTCGACCACCGTGTTGGTGTTCAGCGTGGTGGCCGACGAGTCGACCACCTTCCAGCAACCCTTCTCCCGGGTCAGCGTGAAGTCCATCCGGGTCAGCCGCTGGCCCCACTTCGACGGCTCGGAGGTGAGCACCGCCTTGCCGGTCTTCAGGTTGGTGACGAACTTCTCCGGCACCTCGTTGTGGGCGTGCCCGAAGAGGATCGCGTCGATGCCGGGCACCTGCTCGGCGATCAGCGCGGTGGGGTTCTCGTTCGGCAGCTCCGGACCGTAGCTGGAGGTGCCGCTGTCGCCGCCGTGTGCGGAGATGAGCACCACGTCCGCGCCGCGCCGGCGCATCTCCGGTACCCACTTCGCGGCGGTGGCGACCATGTCGGCGAAGACCAGGCGGCCCTCGACGTTGGCCTTGTCCCAGATCGCCACGCCGGGGTTGGTCAGGCCGAGGATGCCCACCCGCAGCTTCGGCGCGCCGTGGCCGCCGAGCCGCACCTCCTTGATCACGTAGGGGAGGAACGCCGGCTTGCCGGTCTTCGCGTTGATCGCGTTGGCGGCGAGGGCCGGGAAGCCGAGCTGCTTGATCCAGGTGGCCAGCAGCGGCAGGCCGTAGTTGAACTCGTGGTTCCCCAGCGTGACGGCGTCGTACTTCAGCACGTTCATCGCGTTGGCCATCGGGTGCGTCTCACCGGTGCTGGTGATCGGCTCCTGCTTGGCGTAGTAGGTGGCCAGCGGCGTGCCCTGGATGGTGTCGCCGGCGTCCAGGACCAGGGTGGCCCTGCCCTTGCGCTCGGCCCGGATCTGATTGACCAGGGTGGCCAGCTTGGCGACGCCGACGTCGTTGTGCTTGCTGTCGTCGAACTCGGCGTCCTTGTAGTAGTCCCAGTTGTAGACGTTGCCGTGCGTGTCCGAGGTGCCCAGGACGGTCAGGTCCCAGGTCTTCGGCTGCGTCGGCGGCTTCGGCTTCGCCTCGGCGGGCGCGCCGGCGAGCAGGGGAGCGGTCGCCGCGGCGGCGGCGACGGCCAGCACCTGGCGCCGCGAGGCGCCGGAGGAGGAGGTCAATGCGGTGCCTTTCCATGGGGGTAGGCGCCTCGTGGGCGCCGTTGCGCACCATAACCACCAGGTGTCACAGGCGCCACATCCCCCCGAGATGTTTTCCCTACGGTCACCGGCTGCTGTTTTCCCCGGACCGGCCGGGGTAGGGCGCAGTCATGACCGAGGACCAGTACACCCAGCAGAACCCCACCGAGCAGTACGGGCAGCAGCAGGGTCAGTCGGCGCAGCAGCAGTCCACCCCCGGCACGGAGCAGGAGATGGGCCCGAAGCCGGACCACGGCGAGGAGTCGTACCGGGGCGCCGACCGGCTCACCGGCAAGCGGGCGGTCATCACCGGTGGTGACTCCGGGATCGGCCGGGCGGTGGCCGTCGCGTTCGCCCGGGAGGGCGCCGACGTGCTCGTCTCCTACCTCGGCGAGGAGGAGGAGGCGGACGCCCGCGAGACGGTCAGCCTGGTCGAGCAGGCCGGCCGCAAGGGCGTGGCCGTCCGCACCGACCTGCGCGAGGAGGCGAACTGCCGCGAGCTGATCGACCGCGCGGTCGCCGACCTCGGCGGCATCGACATCCTGGTCAACAACGCGGCCTACCAGATGTCGCAGGACAATGGCATCGACGACATCACCACCGAGCAGTTCGACCGGGTCGTCAAGACCAACGTGTACGCCATGTTCTGGCTCAGCAAGTTCGCGGTGCCGCACCTGAAGGAGGGCTCGGCGATCATCAACACCTCCTCAATCCAGGCGTTCGACCCGTCGCCGCAGCTGCTCGACTACGCCACCACCAAGGCGGCCATCGCCAACTTCACCAAGGCGCTGGCGCTGAACCTGGCCGACCGGGGCATCCGCGTCAACGCGGTCGCGCCCGGCCCGATCTGGACGCCGCTGATCCCGGCCACCATGCCGGCGGAGAAGGTGAAGCAGTTCGGCACGGACGTGCCGATGGGCCGCCCCGGGCAGCCGGCCGAGCTGGCCCCGGCGTACGTCTTCTTCGCCTCCCAGGAGTCGAGCTACGTCACCGGCGAGATCCTCGGCGTCA
This sequence comes from Micromonospora sp. NPDC049282, assembly GCF_043197045.1. NCBI lineage: Bacteria > Bacillati > Actinomycetota > Actinomycetes > Micromonosporales > Micromonosporaceae > Micromonospora > Micromonospora sp. NPDC049282. Next base: position 46,046 of record NZ_JBICSL010000002.1, on the reverse strand, counting down.
CCGGCGGCAGGCCGACGAAGTGACCGCCCGGCCGTGGCCCGTCCGGTCCCGTCCGGTCAGCGGGGCCAGACGGACATGCGGCGGCGCACCTCGGCGATCCGCGCCGGGTCCAGGCCGTAGCGGGTGAACCGGCGGTCGGCCAGCCCGTCGAGGTAGCGGCCGGCCGCGCGCACGTCGGTGTCGTCGAGCGCCGGGTCCACCTGGCGGGCCAGCTCCAGCAGCTCGGCCACCGCGTACCGGTCCAGGGCGGCGGCCACGTCGATGTAGTCGCGTACCTCCCGCCGGTTGACAAGCGCGGCGGTCTTGTTGGCGATCAGGTCCCGGACGTCCATCACCGGACCGAGATCCATCACCACCGGGCTGCGGTGCCGGTCCAGGCGGGCCAGGCTGAGGCGGATCTCGCGACCGTCCCGGCTCACCACGAAGTCGCGCAGGTCGCGGTCGTAGCCGTCGAACACGTCGCCCAGCCCACCCGGGTCCGCCTCGTCCACCCGGTAGCCGGCTCGTCGCAGCGCGGCACACACGTCGGCGGCCGCCGCGGCGGCGGCGCCCTCGACGTCGGCGAACAGGTCGACATCCTCGGTGGGGCGGGTGACCAGGCCGTGCGCCGCCCACGCCACCCCGCCGCCGAGCACGAAGCGGTGCGGGCCGGCGGCGGCCAGCGCCACCCGGGCCACCTCCCGGTAGAAGTCGTGCGGGTGCGTCACGCGGCGCGCAGGCTCCGGTGCCGGCCCTCCCAGGCCAGGCGCACGCCCCGGGGGAGGTTGAGCAGCGGCCAGACCCGGCGCAGCGTCCCCGCGTGGATCAGCTCCCGCAGGTCCTCCACCCGGCTGGTCTCGCGCAGCACGTTCTCGTACATCCAGAGCAGTTCGTCCGGGTCGGCCAGGTCGAAGGCGCGCTCGCTGCTCCACATCAGGCGCACCGGCAGCTCGACGATGCAGGCGGTGGGCCCGGCCAGCTCGTCCAGGGTGCGCGCCACCACCGCGGGACGCCCGGGCCGGGCGAGGTACGCGCTGGCGGTGGCCGACATGGCATCAGGGTAACCCCTGCCCGGCGCTCGGGGCGCCAAGGTCGGTGACCGGCGTCACGACGCCCCGCGGAAGAACGGGCCCGCGGGTACGGTTATGCAGAGCGTCGGTGTGACCAGTGTCCCCGGGCCTCACCTAAATTGCCTTCGCGGAATACCGTTCGGCTGGAGCCGCGTCGCGCCACTCGCCGAGAGGCGACCTGCACACCGACGCCCAGCGCCGCCCCGGCCATCCGGTCGGGGCGGCGCTGTTTTCCGCTCGACTCGCGGACGCCAGACGGCTGGCCTAGTGTGCAGGAGGTCAGCCGTTCTCCGCGTGGAGGGGTGCCCGGGTGGGTCTGAAGACGTTCATCCAGGGGTGGCCGGTGTACCGGCAACTCACCGGCACCGACCCGCTGGGGCGCGGCGCCGCCGCGCAGTCGGCGCGCTCCGCCGAGCTGACCGCCCGCACCGAGACCGCGGACGGCATGGCCCGGTCGGTCTGCCCCTACTGCGCGGTCGGCTGCGGGCAGCGCGTCTTTCACAAGGACGGCCGGGTCACCCAGATCGAGGGCGACCCGGACAGCCCGATCTCCCGGGGCCGGCTCTGCCCGAAGGGTTCGGCCAGCAAGAGCCTGGTGACCAGCCCGCTGCGCCAGACGAAGGTCCGCTACCGCCGGCCGTACGCGACCGAGTGGGAGGACCTGGACCTCGACGTCGCGCTCGACATGATCTCCGACCGGATCCTCGCCGCCCGCGACGAGACCTGGGAGGACGTCGACGACGAGGGCCGCCCGCTCAACCGGACGCTCGGCATCTCCAGCCTCGGCGGCGCGACGCTGGACAACGAGGAGAACTACCTCATCAAGAAGCTGTTCACGGCGATGGGGGCACTCCAGATCGAGAACCAGGCGCGTATTTGACACTCCGCCACCGTCCCCGGTCTGGGGACCAGCTTCGGTCGCGGCGGCGCGACGGACTTCCAGCAGGACCTCGCCAACGCTGACGTCATCGTCATCCAGGGCTCCAACATGGCCGAGGCCCACCCGGTGGGCTTCCAGTGGGTGATGGAGGCGAAGAAGCGCGGCGCGAAGGTCTTCCACGTCGACCCGCGGTTCACCCGCACCAGCGCGCTCGCCGACACCTACCTGCCGATCCGGGCGGGCACCGACATCGCGCTGCTCGGCGGCGTGGTGCGCTACATCCTGGACAACGAGCTCGACTTCCGCGAGTACGTGCTGGCCTACACCAACGCGGCCACCATCGTCAGCGAGAAGTTCGCCGACACCGAGGACCTGGACGGCCTCTTCTCCGGCTACAACCCGGAGACCGGCTCCTACGACCACACCAGCTGGCAGTACGAGGGGCAGGAGGGCCACACCAAGATCCGGGGCACCGGCAAGGAGCGCGACTCGGCCTCCGGGCTGGAGTACGAGTCGCACGGCGAGCCGGTGCCGGCGCAGACCCCGCGCGACGACACGTTGCAGCACCCGCGCTGCGTCTACCAGATCCTCAAGCGGCACTTCGCCCGCTACACCCCGGAGATGGTGGCCCGCGTCTGCGGCATCCCGGAGGAGAAGTTCCTCGAGCTGGCCCGCGCCTGGACCGAGAACTCCGGCCGGGAGCGCACCGGCGCGCTCGTCTACTCGGTGGGGTGGACGCAGCACAGCGTCGGCGTGCAGTACATCCGCACCGGCGCGATCATCCAGACGCTGCTGGGCAACATGGGCCGGCCCGGCGGCGGCATCATGGCGCTGCGCGGGCACGCCAGCATCCAGGGCTCCACCGACATCCCGACGCTGTTCAACCTGCTGCCCGGCTACCTGCCGATGCCGCACCACGCCGACCACCCGACGTTCGACAAGTGGGTGGACAGCATCCGGCACCCGGGTCAGAAGGGCTTCTGGGGCAACTCGGGTGCGTTCGCGGCGAGCCTGCTCAAGGCGTACTGGGGTGACGCGGCGACGCCGGAGAACGACTTCGGCTACGGCTACCTGCCCCGGATGACCGGCGACCACGGCACCTACCAGCAGGTCCTGAACATGATCGACGGCAAGGTGAAGGGCTACTTCCTGCTCGGCCAGAACCCGGCGGTCGGCTCGGCGCACGGGCGGGCCCAACGCCTGGGCATGGCCAACCTGGACTGGCTGGTCGTCCGCGACCTGTTCCTGATCGAGAGCGCCATGTTCTGGAAGAACAGCCCGGAGATCGCCACCGGGGAGATCGTGCCGGAGGAGTGCCGCACCGAGGTGTTCTTCCTGCCGGCGGCCTCGCACGTGGAGAAGGAGGGCACGTTCACCCAGACGCAGCGGATGCTGCAGTGGCGGGAGAAGGCGGTCAACCCGCCCGGCGACGCCCGCTCCGAGCTGTGGTTCTTCTACCACCTCGGCCGGGTGCTGCGGGAGAAGCTGGCCGCCTCCACCAAGCCTCGCGACCGGGCGCTGCTGGACCTGGCCTGGGACTACCCGACGCACGGCGAGCACGCCGAGCCGAGCGCCGAGGCGGTGCTCAAGGAGATCAACGGCTTCGACGTGGCCACCGGCCGTCCGCTGAACGCGTTCGCCGAGGCCAGGGACGACGGCTCCACGGCCGTCGGCTGCTGGATCTACACCGGCGTCTACGCCGACGGGGTGAACCAGGCGGCCCGCCGCAAGTCCCGGCACGAGCAGGACTGGGTGGCCGCCGAGTGGGGCTGGGCCTGGCCGGCGAACCGGCGCACGCTCTACAACCGCGCCTCCGCCGACCCGGAGGGCCGGCCGTGGAGCGAGCGCAAGAAGTACGTCTGGTGGGACCCGGACGCCGGCGAGTGGACCGGGTACGACGTGCCCGACTTCGAGAAGACGAAGCCGCCGTCGTACCGGCCGCCGAAGGACGCCTCAGGCCCGGAGGCGCTCGCCGGCGACGACCCGTTCGTCATGCAGGGCGACGGCAAGGCCTGGCTGTACGCGCCGAGCGGCGTGCTCGACGGCCCGATGCCGACGCACTACGAGCCGGCCGAGTCGGCGATGCGCAACCCGCTCTACGGGCAGCAGGCCAACCCGACCCGGAAGATCTACGAGCACCCGGTGAACCGGATCAACCCGAGCCCGCCGGAGCCGCACAGCGAGGTCTTCCCGTACGTGTTCACGGTCAGCCGGCTCACCGAGCACCACACCGCCGGCGGGATGAGCCGTACCGTGCCGCGCCTGGCCGAGCTGCAACCGGAGATGTTCGTCGAGGTGTCCCCGGAGCTGGCCGCCGAGGTCGGGCTGGCGCACCTCGGGTGGGCGCACCTGATCAGCGGGCGGGCGGTGATCGAGGCGCGGGTGCTGGTCACCGACCGGCTCACCCCCTTGCGGGTGGACGGGCGGATCATCCACCAGGTCTGGCTGCCCTACCACTTCGGCACCGAAGGGCTGGTCACCGGCGACTCGGCGAACGACCTGTTCGGCATCACCCTGGACCCGAACGTGCTCATCCAGGAGAGCAAGATCGGCACCTGTGACATCCGGTCCGGACGCCGGCCCACCGGGCCGGCCCTGCTCGATCTGGTCGGCGACTACCAGCGGCGGGCCGGGATGACCCCGGACCGGAAGGTGCCGATGGTCACCACCGACGCGGCCGGCGGCGGCACCGACGAGCGGTCGGCCGCCGCGCACCAGGACGGGAACGGTCATGCCTGACGCCAACAGCCTGTACGGACCGCTCGACCCGGCCCCCGACGCCGGCTGGGAGTCAGCGCCGCCCCGGATGGGTTTCTTCACCGACACCAGCGTCTGCATCGGCTGCAAGGCGTGCGAGGTCGCCTGCAAGGAGTGGAACGGCGTCCCGGACTCGGGCTTCGACCTGCTCGGCATGTCCTACGACAACACCGGCGCGCTGACCGCGAACTCCTGGCGGCACGTGGCGTTCATCGAGCAGCCCCGCCCGGCGGGGCACCGTACGCCGCCGTTCGCCGGTGACCCGACCGGCCCGGCGAGCAGCAGCCCGGTGTCGGCGTCGGTAGGCGCCGGCACGGCCACCGACACCGGCACGAACCCGGGCCTGCCGCCGGGGCGCCCGGAGCCGGCGGCGCGGATGTCGGCCGGCCCGGAGTTCCTCGGCATGCCCGGCGCCCAGCCGCCCGGTCGGGGCACCGGCGCGGAGAGCCGCACCGACTTCCGCTGGCTGATGATGTCCGACGTCTGCAAGCACTGCACGCACGCGGCCTGCCTGGACGTCTGCCCGACCGGTTCGCTGTTCCGCACCGAGTTCGGCACCGTCGTGGTGCAGGAGGACATCTGCAACGGCTGCGGCTACTGCATCTCCGCCTGCCCGTACGGCGTGATCGACCAGCGCAAGGACGACGGTCGGGCGTGGAAGTGCACGCTCTGCTACGACCGGCTGGGCGCCGGCATGACGCCGGCCTGCGCGCAGGCCTGCCCCACCGAGTCGATCCAGTACGGGCCGCTCGACGAGCTGCGCGACCGCGCCGCCCAGCGGGTCGCCACGCTGCACGAGCGCGGCGTGCCGGAGGCCCGGCTCTACGGCCACGACCCGACCGACGGGGTCGGCGGGGACGGCGCGTTCTTCCTGCTGCTGGACGAGCCCGAGGTGTACGGGCTGCCGCCGGACCCGGTGGTCACCACCCGGGACCTGCCGAAGATGTGGAAGCGGGCCGGCCTGGCCGCGCTGGCCATGGCGGCGGCGACCGTCGCCGCGTTCGTCGGAGGATCGTCGTGAGCCCGGACCGTCCGGTGGGTGCCCTGTTCCGTCGCTTCCGGGAGCGCCTGGCCGCCGACGGCGGCGTGCCGCCGGAGTCCGGCAGCCGGGCCACCGGCCCCGGCCCGGGAGTGGGCCGCACCGACGCCGGCGCCCGCGAGGCCGGCCTGGCCCCGCACCCGGCCCGCGACACCGCCCCGACCGCCCGGCGCCGCCGTGCCGGCAAGGGCGGTGGCGAGCAGCTCAACGTGCCACCGGCGGAGTTCACCTCCTACTACGGCCGGCCGGTGCTGAAGCCGCCGGTGTGGAAGTGGGACATCGCCGCCTACCTGTTCACCGGCGGGCTCGCCGCCGGTTCCTCGATGCTGGCCGCCGGCGGACAGCTCACCGGGCGGCCGGCGCTGCGCCGCGCCGGCCGGGTCGCCTCGCTGGCGGCGGTGAGCGCCAGCGCGTACTTCCTGATCAACGACCTGGGCCGGCCGAGCCGGTTCCACCACATGCTGCGGGTGGCGAAGGTGACCTCGCCGATGTCGGTGGGCACCTGGATCCTCAGCGCGTTCGGCCCGGCCGCCGGGCTGGCCGCGATCGCCGAGGTGGCGCCCCGGCTGCCCGAGCACGGCGTGCTGGGGTTGGGTCGCCGGCTGCTGCCCCCGACCGGGCACGCGGCCGGGCTGGTCGCCGCCGTCACCGCGCCGGCGCTGGCCACGTACACCGGGGTGCTGCTGGCCGACACGGCGGTGCCGTCGTGGCACGAGGCGTACCCGGAACTGCCGGTCATCTTCGCGGGCAGCGCGCTGGCCAGCGGCGCGGGCGTCGGGCTGCTGGCCGCGCCGCCCGGGCAGGCCGGGCCGGCGCGGCGTCTCGCGGTGGCCGGCGCGGCGCTGGAGCTGTGGGGCGCGCACCGGGTGGAGAACCGGCTCGGCCTGCTCAGCGAGCCCTACGCCGAAGGCACCCCCGGGAAGCTGCTGCGCGCCGGCCGGGCGCTCACCGCCGCCGGGGTGGCCGGCGCGTGGCTCGGGCGCCGCAGCCGGCTGCTGTCCGCGGTGTCCGGCGGCGCGCTGCTCGCCGCCTCCGTCTGCACCCGCTTCGGCATCTTCCACGGCGGCGTCGCCTCGGCGCGCGACCCGAGGTACACGGTCGTCCCGCAACGCGAACGCGCAGATCGGCGGGGCTGACACCTCGCCGGGCGGTGCGTCCGCCGCTGTGATTGACTGCTGCGTGGAGGCGTTCAGGCGGCTGGTGCCCCTCCCGGTCTTCAAAACCGGTGTGGTCCGGGACCCGGGCCAGGCGGGTTCGATTCCCGTCCGTCTCCGCCAAACCGTCCGGGGGAGCGTCGATGCGCGAGGTGGACCCGCGGCGGCGGGTGCCGCGCACCGACGCGCTGCTCGCCGACCCGGCGCTGGCGGCCGCCGCCGGCACGCTCGGCCGCGACCGGGTCAAGGCCGCGATCGTCGCCGCCCAGCAGCGGGCCCGCCGCGGTGAGATCACCCCCGAGCAGGTACGCGACGCGGCGCTGGCCGCGCTGCCCGGACGCACGCCGCGCCCGGTGCTGAACGCCACCGGCGTCGTGCTGCACACCAACCTCGGGCGGGCCCCCCTCGCTCCGGCCGCCGTGGACGCGCTGGTCGCCGCCGCCGGGCACACCGACGTGGAACTCGACCTGGCCACCGGCCGGCGGGCCCGGCGCGGCCGGGAGGCGCTCGACGCGCTCGCCGCCGCCGTGCCCGACGCGGCCGCCGTGCACGTGGTCAACAACGGCGCCGCCGCGCTGGTGCTGGCCGCCACCGCGCTCGCCGCCGGCCGGGAGATCGTGGTCAGCCGCGGCGAGCTGGTCGAGATCGGTGACGGGTTCCGCCTGCCCGACCTGCTGGCCAGCACCGGCGCCCGGCTGCGCGAGGTGGGCACCACCAACCGCACCACCCGGGCCGACTACGCCGTCGCGACCGGTCCGGACACCGGCTTCGTGCTCAAGGTGCACCCGTCGAACTTCGTGGTCACCGGCTTCACCTCGGCCGTGCCGGTCGGCGAGCTGGCCACGCTCGGCGTGCCCGTGGTCGTCGACATCGGCTCCGGGCTGCTCGCCGGTGACCCGCTGCTGCCCGACGAGCCGGACGCGGCGAGCACGCTGCGCGCCGGCGCGCACCTGGTCACCGCCAGCGGCGACAAGCTGCTCGGCGGGCCGCAGGCCGGCCTGCTGCTCGGCGACACCGACCTGGTCGAGCGGCTGCGCCGGCACCCCCTGGCCCGGGCGCTGCGGGTGGACAAGCTCACCCTCGCCGCGCTCGCCGCCACGCTGCACGCGCCCGCCACCCCGACCGGGGACGCGCTGCACGCCGACCCGGGCCGGCTGCGCGCCCGGACCGAACGGCTGCGTGACCTCCTCGGCGCCGACGGCTGCAAGGCCGAGGTGGTGCCGGCGGCGGCGGTCGTCGGCGGCGGCGGCGCGCCCGGGGTGGAGCTGGACTCCTGGGCGTTGAGCCTGCCCGAGCGGTACGCCGTGCCGCTGCGTACCGGTGAGCCGGCGATCCTCGGCCGGGTGCTGCACGGCCGGCTCCTGCTGGACCTGCGCGCCGTGCCCGAGACCGCCGACGACCACGTGCGCGCGGCGATCCTGCGCGTGGAGGGCTGAGCCGGTGTGGGTCGTGGCCACCGCCGGGCACGTCGACCACGGCAAGTCCACACTGGTCCGGGCGCTGACCGGGATGGAACCGGACCGGTGGGCGGAGGAACGCCGCCGGGGCATGACCATCGACCTGGGTTTCGCCTGGACCACGCTGCCCTCCGGCGGCACCCTGGCCTTCGTCGACGTGCCCGGGCACGAGCGGTTCGTGCCGAACATGCTGGCCGGGGTCGGCCCGGTGCCGGCCGCGCTGATCGTCGTCGGCGCCGACGAGGGCTGGATGCCGCAGTCCGCCGAGCACCTGGCCGCGCTGGACGCGCTCGGGGTGTCGTACGGGCTGCTGGCGGTGACCCGCGCGGACCTGGCCGACCCGGCGCCGGCCATGGCCCGGGCCCGGGAGGAGATCGCCGGCACGTCGCTCGGCGAGGTGGAGGCGGTGGCGGTCTCCGCGGTCACCGGCGCCGGCCTGCCCGGGTTGCGGGCCGCCCTGGACCGCCTGGTCGCCCGGCTGCCCGACCCGGCCCGGGACGCGCCGGTCCGGCTCTGGGTGGACCGGGCGTTCACCGTGCGCGGCAGCGGGACCGTGGTCACCGGCACCCTCGGCGGCGGCCGGCTGCGCGTCGGCGACGAGTTGGAGCTGGCCACCACCGGTGAGCCGGTGCGGGTACGCGGCCTGCACTCCCTGGGCGCGGCCCGGTCCGAGGTCGACGCGGTGGCCCGGGTGGCGGTGAACCTGCGCGGCCTGTCCCGGGACCGGATCGGTCGCGGCGACGCGCTGCTGCGCCCCGGCCGGTTCGGCCGCACCGACCTGCTCGACGTGCGCCTGACCGGGGATCCGGCCGCCGACCTGCCGGCCACCCTCATGCTGCACGTCGGCTCCGCGGCGGTGCCCGTCCGGGTCCGGCCGCTCGGCCCGGACACGGTCCGGCTGCGCCTGGCCCGCGCGCTGCCGCTGGTGATCGGCGACCGGGCGCTCCTGCGCGACCCGGGCCGGCGCCACGTGGCCGGCGGGGTGACGGTGCTGGACGTGGACCCGCCGCCGTTGCGCCGCCGGGGCGCGGCGGCCGCCCGGGCCGGCGTGCTGGCCGGGTTGGACGGGCGACCCGACCCGGCCGGTGAGCTGCGCCGCCGGCGGCTGGTGCGGGCCGGGCAGCTCACCCGGATGGGCGTGCCGGCGACCGGCACCCCGGTGGCCGGTGACTGGCTGGCCGACCCGGAGCACTGGCGGGACCTGGGCCGCCGGCTCACCGAGGAGGTCACCCGCTACGCCGGCGAGCAGCCGCTCGCCGCCGGCGTACCGGTGGACGTGCTGCGCCACCGCCTCGACCTGCCCGACCGGGCGCTGGTGACCGCGCTGCTGCGCCCGCCGCTGCGGCTGCGCGACGGCCTGGTCACCGCCGCCTCCGCCGGCGCACTGCCCGAACCGGTGGCCCGGGCCGTGGCGCGGGTCCGCGCCGAGTACGGCGACCGGCCGTTCCAGGCCCCCGAGACGCACCACCTCGCCGGTCTCGGTCTGGGCCCGAAGGAGATCGGCGCCGCGGTGCGGGCCGGCGCGCTGCTCCGGCTGGCGGAGAACGTGGTGCTGCTGCCGGGCGCGCCGGACGACGCGGTGCGGGTCCTCGCCGGGCTGCCGCAGCCGTTCACGCTCAGCGCCGCCCGGCAGGCGCTGGGCACCACCCGCCGGGTGGCGGTGCCGCTGCTGGAGTTGCTGGACCGTCGCGGCGTCACCCGGCGGCTGCCCGACGACGCCCGCGAGGTGGTCCGCAGGCCCGGCTGACCGGTTGCGTACGGATGGCAGAGTGTCGGCATGATCGACATCCGTCGTGCCGGTCCCGTCGACCTGGCGTGGCTGCGCCGGCGGGCGCTGCCGGCGGCGCTGCTGGCCTGCTGGCTGGTCTGGGCGGCGCTGGCCTGGTGGACCGCGCCGCGTGCCGACGACGAAGCGGGCCTGCAGCGTGACCTCGCCGCCGGCCGGGTGCTGACGATCACCCGTGCCGACGGGTGGGACGACTCCGGCCCCTGGGGCCGCCGCCCGGAGCCCCGGTACGCGGAGGGCGGCTCGACGGTGGTCTGGGCCCGCCCCGACGGCCGGTTCCACTACGCGTACGTGCCTCCGCCGGTGTCCGACGGGACCGACGACGAGGACGGCGCCGACCCGGATCCGCAGCAGGGCGCGGACCCCGGCTCGTCGTCCCCGTCCCCGGCGGCGACCGGCGCGTCGCCGGACCCGGACGGCGGTCCGTTCCGGGACCCGTGGACCGACCCGCTGGCCGACCCGCGTGCCCTCGACGCCACCACCCACTTCGGCGATACCGGGGCCGACGCGCTCGCGACCGCGGCCGCCATGATCGCGATGGTGATCGGCGCCGCCTGGCTGATCACCCTGCTCGCCGCGCCGCCGCCGGTGCTCGGCACGCGCTGGTACTGGTTCTGGATCGGGCTGTTGCCGCTCGGCGTCGGCGTGCTCGCCTGGGCGTACCGGGAGTGCTGGCGCGCGGACGTGCCCGCCACCGGCCCGCGTCGCTCCGGCTGGAGCGGGCTGGGCTGGTGCATCGTCGGTGGTATCGGGGTGTCGCTCGTGGTGGCGGGGCTCGGCGCGGGGCTCGGCGACCACGTCGTGCCGAACTGGTGAGCCAACCGGCGACGGCGGCCCGGCCCGGTCACCTACCGTGACGCCATGGACCCTTCCGCGGTCTGGCGGGACAAGAACCACAGGTGGCGGATCGAGGCGTACCGGGCCCCGGACCTGCGGTTCGCCATCTTCGCCACGAACGGCACCACCGAGTCGGCGCCGCTGTGGCTGTTCGGGATGGCCGCGCTGGCCCGGTGGCTGATGACGCACGCCGTCTCCCTGGACGACCTGGAGACCGACTGACCCCGGACGGGGGACAACCGGGGCGAAACGGGCCGCCGGGGTCGCCGCCGGCCCTACCGTGCGGGGCGTGAAGGACCGAGGAATGCGTACGTTCGTCACCGTGCTCGCCGGGCTGGCCGTGATCTACTTCGGCGCCACCGGACACCGGGCCAGCGGCGGCGAGGGTGGCGGCATCTCCGGCGGCGTGGTGCTGCTCGCCCTGCTCGCCTCGCTGCTGGCCTGGCACCTGACCCGGCCCGGCCCGGCCAAGTAGCCGCACCGGCTCAGCCGGCCGAGGCGGCGGTGCGGCTCACCTCGCCGGCCGACTCCTCGCCGAGCGCCACCCGCACCAGCGCCGACGCCAGCCGCCCGAAGTCGGCCTCCCCGACCAGGCCGACCAGGCTGCGCGGGTTCGCCGGCAGGCCGAGGCGCCGCGCCCCGGCCAGGGTCCGCCGGTCGGCGTACGGACGCACGTCCGGCCAGACCGCCTGCGCCTCGCGCAGGAAGATGTCCGCGCCGGTCGGGCCGATGCCGGGGAACTCGGTGAGCCGCCGGCGCAGCACCGCCCGATCCGCACCGGCCTCCCGGTGCAGCCGGCGCAGGTCGCCGTGCCACCGGTCCAGGCAGAGCCGGGCGCCGGTGCCGAGCATGGTGGCGGTCCGCTCGTCGTAGCGCCGGTAGTGGCCCCGGCCCAACGCGTCCACCCGCTCCTGCCAGCTCGCCGCCTCCATCGCCTGCGGGGTCCGCCAGCCGGCGGTGAACAGCTCCCGCGCCGCGGCCACCGCCACGCTCGCCCGGATCCGGGTGCTCAGCAGCGTGGTGAGCACCAGCAACTGGTAGAGCGGGCCGGGCCGGTCCGCGAGCGTGATCCCGGCCTCCTCCGCGTACGTGCGGGACTGCCGGTCCAGCAGGGCCCGCGCCACGTTCCGATCGTCCGGCATTCGAGCCGGTTACCCACCGGGAGCCGGCCCAGACCCCGTCGCGGCGTCGGAATGCGCCGGGCGGCGGCGGGTATCCCGATCAGCGGCGCGGTCGACGGCCGTGCGCTCCCAGCGGAAGGAGAAACCCGTGGTCAAGCCGCAGCAGGAGGAGCTTCGCCGGAACGACCTCGGCGCGACCAGCCAGGACAGCCGCAAGTCCGCCTTGACCGGCGGTGGGCGCTCGCGCGGCGGCGGCACGTCCAACGCCGACACGGGCCGGCCGGTGCCGAAGGGACAGACGTCGCCGTACGGCCCGGCCGGCGAGCCGGTGGCCGACGACGCCAGCGACCGCTGAGCGGGTCACGACGACGGCCGCAGCCTCCGCCAGGTGGCTGCGGCCGTCAGCCCGTACGCCAGGTGTGGCACCAGGTCGGAGAGCCAGTCGATCCGGCGCCAGGTGCGCGGGTCGGTCACGCCGAGCAGCGTCATCGAGCCGTCCGAGGTGGCCATCACCCCGCCGCCGAGGAGCGTCACGGCCACCGGCAGCGGCACCCGCCGGCGGGCGGCGAGCAGACCGAACGCGGCCCCGGCGGCGATCCCGGTGAGGTATCCGAGCACCGGCCCGAGGCCGGCCCGGCGGTTCGCCGCCTCCTCCACCGGCCCGAGGTCGACGTGCGCCACGTCGGCGAGGCGCCCGGCGGTCGTCTCCGGGGTGGTGCTGGCCGGGCGGGCCCGCACCGTCATGTCGAGATAGCTCACCACGTTCAGCACGGCACTGCCGACGGCGCCCGCGATGGCGCCGTCGACCAGGGGTGCCGCCCTCACTTCGGGTCGCCCGGTTCGCGCTCGCCCTTGGGCCCGTAGGTCCGTTCGCCCCGGACGACGCCACGCTGACCCCGATCGTCCTGCAGGATCCGGTTGGCCACCTGGTTCGCCTCCTGGTCGGCGGCCCGTCCGGACTGCTCGACGCGATCGCGCAGGCGCGCCCGCTGCTTGTCGTACGCGTTGCTGCCCGGCCGTGGTCCTGGCATCGCTGCCTCCTCCGGTCGCTTCGGCTGTCGGCACCGTCTACCCGCCCGGGGCGCGGACAACCGTTCAGTCGGGGGCGCGCACCACCGCGACCGGACAGTCGGCCCGGTGCAGCAACGCCTGGCTGACCGAGCCGAGCAGCAGCCCGCTCAGCTCGCCGCGACCCTGCCGGCCGACCACCACGAGCTGGGCGTCGCGGGAGGCCGCGGTGAGCGCCGTGACCGGCCGGGCGTGCACCACCTCGCGGGTCACCGGCACGTCCGGCCAGCGTTCTTCGATCCCGGCCAGCATTTCGGCCAGCACCCGGTCCTCCTCGCCGCGCAGCCGCCCCTCCTCGTACACCAGGGGTTGCATGTCGCCGGGCTCCCGCGAGGTCGGGTGGGTGTAGGCGTGCACGGCGTGCAGGCGGGCGCCGCGTGACGACGCGGTGCCGGCGGCGAACTCGACCGCGTCGCGGGACAGCGGCGAGCCGTCCACGCCGACCACCACCGGGCCGGCGTCGTGGGCGGCGCCGCGGGCGATCAGCACCGGGCAGTCGGCGTGCGAGGCGACCTGCACCGCGACCGAGCCGACCACGAGCGCGGCGAAGCCACCGAGGCCGCGGTCGCCGAGCACCACCAGCGCGGCGGTGGGGGACTCACCGAGCAGCACGGCGGCGGCCTCCCCGTCGATGATCTCGCCGGTGATCCGCAGTCCGGGGCACTCCGCCCGGGCCACCCCGACCGCGTCGCCGACCAGTTGCTCGGCCTGGTTGCGCAGGCCGGCGCCCGGTGGCGCCTGGGCGGGCGCGGACACCGGCACGCGCAGCAGGGGCCAGATGAAGGCGTGCACCACCCGCAGCGGGCGGCTGCGGCGGCCGGCCTCCCGGGCCGCCAGGCGCACCGCCCGGGTCGCCGGCTCCGAGCCGTCCACGCCCACCACCACGGCCGCGCCGTTCGCCGAGTTCACCCCCGTACCTCCCGTCGCCGGCCGCTCCGCGTCAGTATCGCGGCCGGCGCGACCCCGTCGGGCTGATACCGCCGAGTCGACCGCTCGCTACCCTGGCGGCCAGCGTCCAGGGGAGGGGGGTCCGGCGGGCTGACGGCCACCCCACGTCCGGTGTCGGTGGTCCTCCGTATGATGTTTGCCCTGTAGCAATAGTCGTCATCGGAGGATGAGCACATGCCGGAGGCGTCCGGACCGGTGTCGCGTGCCCTGCGCACGGCGCCACCCGACCAGCTGGCGGAGACCGCGGAAGCGGTGCTGCGCCAGACGTTCGGCGCCGTACGGGCGGAGGTGTTCGTCGCCGACTACCGGTCCAGCGGCCTCTGGCCGGTGCTGGACCCGGCGCGCCCGGACGGCGGCCCGCTCCGCTCCCACGGTGTGGCCCAGCGCTGTTTCAGCAGCCAGCAACCGGTGCTGGACACCGCGGACGACGGCCGCTGCCGGGCCTACCTGCCGCTGTCGGTGTGGGGGGAGCGGCTCGGCGTGCTGATGGTCGAGCTGCCCGGCACCCCGGACGCGGCCACCGTGGCCGCCGCGCGCGACGCCGCCGGCGACCTGGCGTTGGCGATCCGGGCGGCGGACCGGGAGACCGACCGCTACCGCCGGGCGCGCCGCCGGGAACGGCTCAGCATGGCCGCGGAGATGCAGTGGGACCTGCTGCCCGGGCGCAGTGTCCGGCACGGCGACGTGCTGCTGGCCGGGCAGCTCGAACCGGCCTACACGGTGGGTGGCGACCACTTCGACTGGTCCGTCGACGGCGACCGGCTCACCGTGACGGTGCTCAACGGCGCCGGCAACGGATTGTCCGCGTCGTTGCTCACCGCGGTGACCGTGAACGCCATGCGCAACGCGCGCCGGTCCGGCGGCAGCCTGGTCGAGCAGGCGGAGCTGGCCTCCGACACGATCTTCTACCAGCACCGGGGGGAGCGGCACGTGGCCACGCTGCTGCTGGAGCTGGACGACCGGCGTGGCGTGGTACGGGCGGTGGACGCCGGGTCCCCGCACGTGCTGCGGCTGCGCGGTGGCCGGGTCACGCCGGTCATGCTGGAGCAGCAGCTGCCGCTGGGCATGTTCGCCGAGACCCGCTACGCGGTGCAGGAGTTCGCTCTGGAGCCGGGGGACCGGCTGTTCGTGGTCAGCGACGGGGTCTACGCGGCGGAGCCGGACGAGCAGGAGCCCTACGGCAACCGGGCGATGGCGCGGGCGATGCGGTCCACTCGGTTGCAGCCGGCGACCGAGGCAGTTGGTACGGTGATGCGCGAACTGCACGCGTATCATGCCGACGCGGATCTCCGCGACGACGCGGTCGTCGTCTGCCTGGACTGGCGCGGTTCAAACCGGCCGGACGACGTCACCGGGCAGTGACCGGAGCGGCGGAGCGAACACGAGCGGGACGATCGCAGGGGACAGCGGGTGGAGCGACCTCCGAATCTTGCCGCGGCCGTCGAGGCGGCTGCCGAGGCGCTCATCGGTGTGCTCGACTCCGCCACCTCGCGGGACACCGTCAGCGTCTCGCCCACCCAGTTGCGGGTGCTGTCGCTGATCGTGTCGCACCCGGACACCAACGTGAACCGCCTGGCCGAGCTGCTGGACGTGGTGCCGTCGTCGGCCAGTCGGCTCTGCGACCGGCTGGAGGCGGTGGGCCTGTTGCGCCGGGTGGCCGACCCTCGGGACCGCCGCGAGGTGCGCCTGCTGCCCACGAACGCGGCGGAGTCGCTGCTGCGCGAGCTGCAGGAGCGGCGACACCGGGCGGTGCAGGCCGTGCTGGACCGGATGCCCAACCGGGTGCAGCACGAGCTGCTGCTGGCGTTGCTCGCGTTCGGCCAGGCGGCCACCACGACGGCGCCGCAGACCGGCTCCGACTCGACCGCCCGCACCGCCTGACCCCGCGGACCTCCGTGCCGGCGTCGGCCCATTCAACTAGTATCCTAGGATGCCGTAGCGATTGTGACGGTAGACACGGTCACGACACTGAGCAGCGACGCAGCGCAGCGGCCGGGACGGGCGGGGAAGCCCGATATAGTGGCAGCGCAACTGGCCGGCCCATGATCGCTTCGATGGTGGGCCGCATCGGGGAGGGCGCCGGCGTCTGACCGGCCGGCAACGCGCACGTTCCTCCGGCGGCCGCTCGTACGGCTGCCGGACCGTGCTGCGAAGGGGGGTTGGGGTGTCGCGTGGGCCGGTTCCGGCGGAGCACCCGGGGGATGGTTCGACGGTCGCCGCCGATCGCGTCCTCACCCTGCCCAACCTGATCAGCTTCGTGCGGCTGCTGGGCGTGCCGCTCTTCCTCTGGCTCTTCCTGGTGGTCCGGGCCGACGTGATCGCCGTCGTGGTGCTGGCCGTGGGCGGCACCAGCGACTGGGTGGACGGCTGGATCGCGCGCCGGATGCGCCAGGTGAGCCGGCTGGGCGAGCTGCTGGACCCGCTGGCCGACCGGCTCTACATCCTGGCCACCCTGCTCGCCTTCACCGCCCGCGAGGTGGTGCCCTGGCAGTTCACCGCCGCGCTGCTGGCCCGCGAGCTGCTGCTGCTCGGCTCGCTGGGGGTGCTGCGCCGCTACGGCTACGGCCCGCCGCCGGTGCACTACGTGGGCAAGACCGCGACGTTCCTGCTGCTGGCGGCGTTCCCGGTCCTGCTGCTGGCCGATGCCGCGCCGGGCGTGGCCACCGCCGCCGGGGCGATCGGATGGGGCCTGGCCTGGTGGGGCCTGGTGCTCTACTGGGTCGCCGGCGCGATGTACGTGGTGCAGGCCCGCCGGCTGGTCCGGGAGATGCGGGCGCGGCGCGCGGGGGCGACGGCGTGACGGCGGCGCCGCCACGGGACGCAGAGCGGGACCCGTCGGCGCGGGTGTACGCGCCGGACTTCCTGACCGAGCTGTTCCGCAACCCGTTGGATCCGGGTTACGCGGACGCGGCGGCGCGGCGGGCGGTGGGTCCGGTGTCGCGGGTGCGGGAGGTGCTGGGCCGGCCGGTGAGCCTGGTGGTGCTGGCGGTGATCGGTTTCCTGTTCGCGGTGGCCTACCGGGAGACGATGGCCGAGGAGCCGAGCCGGGCGACGGCGCGGGCCGGCTTGATCGCCGAGATCAAGCAGCGGGAGACGGAGACGGACCGGTTGACCGCGCGGGCGGAGCAGTTGCGCGAGGAGGTCGGCCGGCAGCGGGATGCGGCGCTGAGCGGCTCGCAGGCGTCCCGGTTGCGCAACCTGGAGGCGGGCACCGGCCTGGGTCGGGTGCGCGGCGACGGTGTGGTGGTGCGGTTGGCCGATGCGCCGCGGGACAAGGACGCGGTGACGGGCGCGGACACGGCGGAGTCGCAGGTGTTGTACTCGGACCTGCAGAAGGTCGCGAACGGCCTGTGGGCGGCGGGTGCGGAGGCCGTGTCGATCAACGGGCAGCGGTTGACGGCGACGTCGACGATCCGGCAGGCCGGTGAGGCGATCCTGGTGGACTACCGGCCGGTGACGAGCCCGTACGAGGTGCAGGCGATCGGGCCGGGGTCGATGCGGGACACGTTCGACGACGGCCGGGCGGCGGCGTTGATGCGCGAGGTGGCGCGGACGACGGGGTTGTCGTTCGGGGTGAAGGAGGTCGACGACCTCACCCTCCCGGCCGCTCCTGAGCCACGGCTACGCTACGCCGAGCCCTCGGCGAGCCCGAGCCCGTCGGGTTCGGGTGTCGGGGGTTCGTCCAGTCCCGGGCCGTCCGGTTCGGGTGTTTCTTCCAGTCCCTCGGGAGGTGGCCGATGATCGCGGTGCTGGCGTTGCTCGCCGGTGTGGTGCTGGGGGTGTATCTGGATCCCACGGTGCCGGCGGCGTTGCAGCCGTATCTGCCGATCGCGGTGGTGGCCGCGTTGGACGCGGTGTTCGGTGGGGTGCGGGCGAAGCTGGACCGGATCTTCGACGACAAGCAGTTCGTGGTGTCGTTCATCTCGAACGTGCTGGTGGCGGGTCTGATCGTGTATCTGGGCGACCAGTTGGGTGTGGGCGGTCAGTTGTCCACCGGTGTGGTGGTCGTGCTCGGGGTGCGCATCTTCGGGAATGTGGCGGCGATCCGCCGGCACCTGTTCCGGGCGTAGGTTGGTGGCGATGAGCGAGGAGCACAGGGAGACGGGCACGGGGTGGCCGCAGCCGGCGGTGCCGGGGCGGCCGTCGGGTCCGGCGGGTGAGCCGGATCCGCGTCCGGACGCGCCGGATCCGGACGAGTTGAGCCCGTTGGCGCCGGCCGAGCCCGTCGAGCCGGCCGAGCCCGCCGAGCCCGCCGAGCGGGAGGACGTGCCGGCGCCGGCGGAGGAGCCGGGGGCGGCGGCGGAGCCTGAGCGGGCGCCGGTGGCACGGCGGTTCACGTCCGCGGGGGCGATGATCGGGGTGCTGCTGGCGTTGTTGGGTTTCACGCTTGTGGTGCAGTTCAAGACGACGTCGACGGATCCGACGCTCGCGGCGACGCGGGAGGAGGACCTGGTGCGGATCTCGTCGGATCTGGATTCTCGGGAGCGGCGGCTGCGCCAGGACATCGAGGCGTTGGAGGAGAGCCAGCGGCAGTTGCGTTCGGGTGAGCAGGGTCGGCAGGCGGCGTTGCAGGAGGCGACGCGGCGTGCGGACGAGCTGGGCATCCTGGCGGGGACGCTGCCGGCGGTGGGGCCGGGCCTGGAGGTGCGGTTCTCGGGGTCGGGCAAGGCGATGTCGTCGACGCGGATCCTGGACGCGGTGCAGGAGTTGCGGGGCGCGGGCGCGGAGGCGATGCAGATCCAGGGTGCGGACGGCACCGCGGTGCGGATCATCGCGTCGACGTATTTCGTGGACGGGTCGAGTGGCGGGCTGGTGGTGGACGGGCGTCGGTTGGGTGGCCCGTACACGATCCTGGTGATCGGTGATCCGGCGACCATGCGTACGGCCTTGAACATTCCGGGCGGGGTGGTCTCAACGGTGCGGGACAACGGCGGTAACGTGGCGTCCGAGGATCGTGAGGTTGTGGAGGTTTCGCAGCTGCACGCGCCGATCAGGCTGGACCACGCCCGGCCGGTCTCCTGACCGGTCGCGGCCGCGCCGGTTTCCCCGGTGCGCCGATGACGAAGGACGCAGTTGGTGATTCCTGAGAATCTGCGGTACACCGCCGAGCACGAGTGGGTGGTCGGTGGTGACGGTGGTGTCGTCCGCGTCGGTATCACGCACTTCGCGCAGGACGCCCTGGGTGACATCGTGTTCGTGCAGCTGCCGGACTCCGGTGCGGTGGTGGCGGCGGGTGAGTCGCTGGGGGAGATCGAGTCGACGAAGAGCGTGTCGGAGATCTACGCGCCGTTGAGTGGCACGGTGTCGGCGCGCAACGAGGCGTTGGCCGACACGCCGGAGGTGATCAACACGGATCCGTACGGTGCGGGTTGGTTGTTGGAGATCACTCCGGATGATCCGGCGGCGGTCGAGGGTCTGTTGACCGCTGGTGCGTACCGCGAGCTCACCGAGAGCTGAGTTCGTGTCGTTCCGGGCGACGCGGTTGGTTCCGCGCGTCCGGTTGCCCTGCATTTCGGCGCTGGCTAGGCTCGCCCAGTCGACCGAGAACCAATAGTTTGAGCGTTGCGGAGTGCGCCTTCCCGGGCACGGGGAGCCAGCCGCCGGGTGTGGGTTCGCCCGGCGGCCAGACCCGCCATTCCCCGACGCCGACCGAACAGATCCGTGAGGTGGTCCCATGACGCGCCCAGACGACGAGTTCCCCCCGCTCGACGTCACTTCGACGCTCAATCTCGGTTCGCTCGACGAAGTGCTGGAAGGGCCGGACACCGATGTGGTGCCGAGCCGCATGTCCGGTTCGTTGCCGCCGGGAATGGCGTTGCTGGTGGTTCGCCGGGGCCCGAATGCGGGTGCCCGGTTCCTGTTGGACCACGACGTGACGACGAGTGGGCGGCACCCGGACAGTGACATCTTCCTCGACGACGTGACGGTGTCGCGGCGGCACGCGGAGTTCCACCGTGACGGCGGCACGTTCACGGTGCGGGACGTGGGCAGCCTGAACGGCACGTACGTGAACCGGGAGCGGGTCGAGGCGGCGACGTTGAGCAACGGTGACGAGGTGCAGATCGGCAAGTTCCGGGTGGTGTTCATCGCCGGTCCGCGCCCGGAGGAGGAGGCCGGCCGGGGGTGAACGAGCCTGCGGCTTCGACGCCGTCCGGTGCGGCGCGCTCACCTGGGCTGATGAGTATCGGCGAGGTGTTGGCGCAGTTGCGGGCGGAGTTTCCGGACGTGACGATCTCGAAGTTGCGGTTTCTGGAGGCCGAGGGCCTGGTGGAGCCGCAGCGGACGCCGGCGGGTTACCGAAAGTACGGCTGGGACGACGTGGCGCGGCTGCGGTTCGTGCTGACCGCGCAGCGGGATCAGTATCTGCCGTTGCGGGTGATCCGGGAGCAGTTGGCGGAGTGGGATTCGTCGGGTGCGCCGTCGGGGCGGTCGCGGCCGAATCTGGTGGCGGTCGGTCCGGGTGGTGAGGTGCCGGGTCGGGAGTCGGTGGAGCCGGTCGAGTCGTCCGAGGTGCGGTTGGGCCGGTCGGAGTTGCTGTCGCGCAGCGGGGTCGACGAGTCGACGTTGGTCGAGTTGGAGCGGCTCGGTGTGCTGGTGTCGGATCCGCCGGGGTGGTATGACGCGGATGCGTTGATCATCGCGAGTGCGGTGGCGGGGTTGGCGGCGTACGGGTTCCAGCCGCGGCATCTGCGGGCGTACCGGTCGGCGGCGGATCGTGAGGTCGGCCTGTTCGCGCAGTTGGTGGCGCCGTTGGCGCGGCAGAGTGATCCGGCGGCGCGGGCGCGTGCGGCGGAGACGGCGCGGGAGTTGATGGCGTTGTCGCAGCAGTTGCACGCGGCGTTGGTGCGGGTGGGGCTGCGGTCGACGTTGGGTCGGTGAGGTGGTGGGTGAGGGGCCGGGCGCCGTGGGGTGTCCGGCCCTTCGTCGTGGGTGGGCGCGCGCCGTTCGGTCGGCGTGGGCGTGTCGTAGGCTTGCCGGGGTAAGCCCGTCTGTCGAGGGCGTGGTGCACGTAGCGCGTGGGACTTGCGTGTCCTGGGTCCGTGTACCGTGCAGGGAAGGCGCGGTGCGAAGGTGACGACGACACGGAGGCGGCGGTGCGCGAGCTGAGCGTGGTCGGAGTTCGGGTGGAGTTGCCCAGCAACCAGCCGATCGTCCTGCTGCGGGAGGTCGAGGGGGACCGCTACCTGCCGATCTGGATCGGTGCGGTCGAGGCGACGGCCATCGCTTACGAGCAGCAGGGGGTCAAGCCGGCTCGGCCGTTGACGCATGATCTTCTGCGGGATGTGTTGGCGGCGGTGCAGGCGCCGTTGCGGGCGGTGGAGATCACCGAGTTGAAGGAGAACGTCTTCTACGCGGATCTGCTGCTGGGTGACGGGGTGCGGGTGTCGGCACGGCCGAGTGACTCGATCGCGTTGGCGTTGCGGGTGGGTGCGCCGATTCGTTGTGCGGAGCAGGTCCTCAGCGAGGCGGGGATCGTGATCCCGGACGAGCAGGAGGACGAGGTGGAGAAGTTCCGGGAGTTCCTGGACCAGGTGCGTCCGGAGGACTTCGCGGGCTGAGCGGTGGCCGGTCGGTCGGCCGGGGTGCGCGGCGGTGGTGGTCACGGTGGTGGCGACTGGCCGCCGTGTGTGCTGTGGCGGGTCGGTGGCGCGGCGTGTCGGGTGTCTCCTGCCGGTGTTGTCCGCTCCCCGGCGTTAGGGTTGCCGTGTCGAGGGGTGCGCGTACGGGGAAGTCGACGTGGCGCCGCACGGGCGGGGAGGTTGGTCCGGATGCACGAGCCGCAGGATCCTGGTCCGAGTGGGGGACAGCAGGCCGCTGACGGTGAGGTGGGCTACCGGGGGGTGACCGCGTGTTCGGCGGTGGGCATCAGCTACCGGCAGTTGGACTACTGGGCGCGGACGGCTCTGGTGGTGCCGAGTGTGCGCGACGCGTCGGGGTCGGGGACGTCCCGGTTGTATTCGTTCCGCGACCTGGTGGTGTTGAAGGTCGTGAAGCGGTTGTTGGACGCCGGGGTGTCGCTGCAGAACATCCGCAAGGCGATCGAGGCGTTGCGGTCGCGTGGGGTGGATGATCTGGCGGGCATCACGTTGATCTCCGACGGGACGACGGTGTACGAGTGCCGGTCGCCGGAGGAGGTGGTCGACCTGTTGCAGGGTGGCCAGGGGGTGTTCGGCATCGCGATCGGTGGCGCGTTCAAGGAGATCCAGGGTTCGTTGTCGCACCTGCCGGCGGAGCCGGCGGGTGGGCCGGAGCGGGACGCCCCGGCGGCGGAGCCCGAGGTGGATTCGGTGGGGGACGAGTTGGCGGCGCGTCGGGCGCGGCGTCGGGCCGGCTGATCGGCTGGCGTCTCGTGCACGGAATCGCGTCGTGGCCTTCCGGTCCGGCGCGATTCGTCGTTTCGGTGACTGTCTGTGAGCGTGGTGGGGGGCCGGCGGTGGGCGCGGGGGCCGGGCCGGCGTCGGGGCGGGTGTGTGCAGGTCGCGCTGGGTGGCCGCGCAGTATCCGAAAGAGACGGTACGCGGCCGGTGTTGACCGGCTGTGGTCGCGTGGGTGCGCCGCGTCCACCTGAGTGGGGTGTCGTGTTGACCGTCCGTAGTTGAGGGTTGTCGGGATCCTGATAGGGCAGTCGTGAACGGTGTCGGCGGGCGCGCTATGGTCCGTCTCGGTCGTCGGCGTGTCGACGTCACGGTGTGTGACGCCGCACCGGCTGGCGATGCCCCTGCCGCGGCGCTGCCGCGGACCCCTGGCGGAAGGACCGAACATGACGGTGACGAGCGAGACCACCCCGATCTCCCACTACGAGCGCATCGGTGGCGCGGCGGCGGTGAAGGCCGCGGTGGAGCTGTTCTACGACAAGGTGCTGGCGGATGGCGACCTCGCCGGCTACTTCGCCGATGTGGACATGGTCGAGCAGCGGCGGCACCTGGCGTTGATGCTGGCGGTGGTGTTGGGCGGCCCGAACGAGTACGCGGGGCGGGGATTGGCCGAGGCGCATCAGCCGCTGGACATTCCGGGGGCGCACTACGCGAAGGTCGGTGAGCATCTGACGGCGACGTTGGTGGAGTTGGGTGTGCCGGCGGATGTGATCGCTGACGTGCAGGTCGTGCTCGGTCAGGTGCGGGATCAGGTCGTGTCGGCGAGGAACGCCTGAGCGTGGACGCGGCACGGCTCAAGCAGAGTTGGTCGCTGGTGGCCGGGCACGGCGACCAGGTGCCGCTCTACTTCTATTCGACGTTGTTCCTGGCGCATCCGGAGACCCGGCAGATGTTCCCGACGAACATGGCCGGGCAGCGGGATCGTCTGGTGTCCGCGTTGGGGCACATCGTGTCGCACGTGGACCAGTTGGACCGGTTGGTGGGGTTCCTGCAGCAGCTCGGCGGCGACCACCGCAAGTTCGCGGTGCGCGCCGAGCACTACCCGGCGGTGGGTGAGGCGCTGCTGGAGACGTTGCGGCACTTCAGCGGCGCGGCGTGGACCGACGAGTTGGCCGCGGACTGGGCGGCCGCGTACGGGTTGGTCGCGCAGGTGATGACCGAGGCCGCGCAGGCGGCGGAGGCGCATTCCCCGCCGTGGTGGGTGGCGGAGGTGCTGGCGCACGAGCGGCGCACGTTCGACGTGGCGGTGTTGACGGTGCGGCCGCAGTACCTGTTGCCGTTCGTCCCGGGCCAGTCGATCGGGGTGTCGCATCCGGCGGTGCGGTCGTGGCGGTACTACTCGCCGGCGAACGCGCCGCGCCCGGACGGCACGGTGGAGCTGCACGTGCGGGCCGCCCCGGGCGGGGCGGTGTCGTCGCGGCTGGTGTACGGGTGCGCGGTGGGTGACCAGATCCACCTGGCGGCGCCGGTGGGGGACCGGTTGACGTTGTGGCCGGCCGGGTCGTCGGATCTGCTGCTGCTGGCCGGTGGGACCGGCTGGGCGCCGGTGAAGGCGTTGGTGGAGCAGGTCGCGGCGGAGGGTTCGGGGCGGCGGGTGGACCTGTACGTGGGGGCTCGCTCGCGTACGGAGTTCTACGACAGCGAGGCGATCGACAAGGTGGCGGCGTCGCATCCGTGGTTGCGGGTGTCGTACGTGGCCGGGTCGGATCCGCGGCGCCCGGGTGAGGTGCAGCGCATCGCCGATCGGGTGCTGGCCGACGGGGACTGGCGGTCGCGGCACGTGTACGTGTGCGGGTCCGACGAGATGGTGGGCCATTCGGTGGCGGCGTTGACGGAGGCCGGTTACCAGCCGGGTCAGCTGCACCACGAGGGCTTCGGCAAGCACTGGTACGGGCCGACGTGGCGTACCGTGACCACCCCTGACGGAGGTTTCCAATGAGTGCGACTCCGATCAGCAGGTACGACGCGCAGCAGGTGTCCGGGCCGGTGCAGGTGCGGTTGACCTCGGATCGGGTGCGGCGGTGGGAGTTCGGGTCGGCGGCGTTCACCCGCCGTGGCTACGAGCAGGCCGACGTGGACCGGTTCCGGATGCAGGTGGCCGACGAGTTGGATCTGCTGGCCGCGCAGGTGGCGAACCTGCGGGCGGAGAACGAGCGGCTCAACGACCATCTGGAGCTGCACCGGCACGGGGTGATCCCGAGCGCCGACAAGCCGGCGATGCCGGCGGCGAAGGAGGTCAACCTGCTGTCGGCGGCGCAGCGGGAGGCCGAGCAGATCATCGCGCAGGCCCACGACTACGCCCGGCGGGTCGCCGAGTACGCCCGCACGCAGTACGAGAGTTATCTGCGGGCGGCGGCGGAGGAGGCGAAGCAGGAGGCCGAGCGGGCGGTGATGGAGTATCGCAGCGCCGCCGGTCAGAGCGCGGACGATTCGGTGGCCACCCGGGAGGCGCTGCGGATCTTCGGGGAGATGATGATGTCGCACATGCGGGCGGCGGCGCGGCATCTCGACGACGGTAGTGAGCAGTTGGCGCGCACCATGGAGCGCATCTCCCGGGAGGCGCCGCCGGTCGGTGGCGGCGAGGCTCAGCCGGCGTTGCCGCGTCACCAGCGGTGAGGCCAAGGAGGGGCGCCGGGGGTGGGGGGGGGGGGGGGGGGGGGGGGCCCCGCGGGGGGGGGGGGGGGGGGGGGGGGGGGGGGGCGGGGGGGGGGGGGGGGGGGGGGGGGGGGCCGCCGGGGGGCCCCCCCGGCGGCCCCCGCCCCCCCCCGGGGGCCCCCACCCCGGCGCCCCTCCTCGGGTGGGGTCAGCGGGCGAGCGCGGCGACGGCGTCGGCGATGGGGGTGTCGCCGGCGACGAGTTCGACGGTGTGTCCGGCGGCGCCGGGCGCGTCCAGCAGGGCCAGCACCACCCGGGCGACGTCGGCGCGGCTGATCGCGCCGGGGGTGACGGGCCGGGCCAGGGTGATCCGGCCGGCGGGTTCGTCGTCGGTGAGGCGGCCGGGGCGCAGCACGGTGACGTCGAGGTCGCGGCCGGTGACGTCGTCCTCGGCGGCTTTCTTCGCCCGCAGGTAGGCCGCCCACACGTCGTCGGTGTCGGGTGCGGGCGGGTTGTCCACGCCCATCGAGGAGACCAGCAGGTAGCGGCGGACGCCGGCGCGTACGGCGGCGTCGGCGAGCAGCACGGCGGCGCCCCGGTCGACGGTGTCCTTGCGGGCGGCGCCGCTGCCGGGCCCGGCGCCGGCGGCGAACACGACGGCGTCGGCGCCGGTGAGGTGGGCGGCGAGGGTGTCGACGTCGGTGTGTTCCAGGTCGCAGACGACCGGTTCGGCGCCGGCGGCGCGCAGCGCGGCGGCGTGCTCGGGGTTGCGGATCAACCCGACGGCGGTGTCGCCGCGCCCGGCGAGTTCCCGCTTCAGCAGTGTGGCGATCTTTCCGTGGCCTCCGGCGATGACGACGCGCATGCTGTCAACGTAGCCCGCGGCGGGTGTCCGCGCCGGTCGACCGGCGGCAGGGGCGCGCACCGGGGCGGGCGAGGCACCATGGAGGGGTGAGCGAAGATGCGTTCCAGGCGTTGACGGCGCTGGTGGCCGCCGGTGACGTGGTGGTGCTCAGCGGCGCCGGCCTGTCCACCGAGTCGGGCATCCCGGACTATCGGGGGCCCAGCGGCGCGGCGCGGCGGCACACCCCGATGACCTACCAGGCGTTCACCCGGGATCCGGAGGCGCGGCGGCGCTACTGGGCGCGCAGCCACCTGGGGTGGCGCACCATCGCCGGGGCCGTGCCCAACGACGGGCACCGGGCGGTGGCCCGGTTGCAGCGCGCCGGGCTGCTGGGCGGGGTCATCACCCAGAACGTCGACGGGTTGCACACCGCGGCCGGCGCGAGCGGGGTGATCGAGTTGCACGGGCGGCTCGACGAGGTGACGTGCCTGGACTGCGGCAACGCCACCGGCCGTGAGGAGCTGCACCGGCGGCTGGACGAGGCCAACCCCGGGTTCGACGCGGCCGTGGCGCACGTCAACCCCGACGGTGACGTGGACCTGCCCGACGAGGCGGTGAGCGGGTTCCGCACCGTCGACTGCGCGGTGTGCGGCGCGGGCATGCTCAAACCGGACGTGGTGTTCTTCGGCGAGACGGTGCCCGCCGCCCGGGTGGCGGACTGTTTCGCGTTGGTCGAGCGGGCCCGGGCGCTGCTGGTGCTGGGCTCGTCGTTGACGGTCATGTCGGGTCGGCGGTTCGTGCTGCGCGCGGCGAAGCACGGCATCCCGGTGGGTATCGTCAACCAGGGGGCGACGCGCGGCGACGGCTACGCGGCGTTGCGCCTCGACGCGCCGCTGGGCGCCACGCTCACCGCCGTGGCGGCGCGGCTCGCCGCGCCGGCGCCCGCGCCGGTGTGATCACCCCCGGGACATGAGCCGGAAACACCGCCGCTGGTAGCGTTGGTGTCGCCGGTACCACCCACGTGGGAGAGACCGTCGATCAGGCGGCGCCGAAGGGGCAGATTCTCCCCGGAACCTCTCAGGCAAAAGGACCACGTGGGCAGGCGCTGTGGAGCGCGTCAGCGCGACTCAGGGGGAGGCCGACCCGTCGACCTCGCCCCCGCAAGGAGCGCAGCGCATGACCGCAGAGCAGTTCGCCGACCGGCACATCGGCCCCGAGCCGGACGACGAGCGCCGGATGCTGGAGGCCGTCGGCTACAGCTCCGTCGACGAGCTGATGGACGCGGCGATCCCCGAGGTGATCCGCTGGCACGGCGTCCTGGACCTGCCGGAGCCGGCCTCGGAGCGGGAGGCGATCGCCGAGCTGCGCGCCCTGGCCGCCGGCAACACCGTCGCCGTGTCGATGATCGGGTTGGGTTACCACGGCACGCACACCCCGGCGGTGATCCGCCGTAACGTGCTGGAGAGCCCGGCCTGGTACACCGCGTACACGCCGTACCAGCCGGAGATCAGCCAGGGGCGGCTGGAGGCGCTGCTGAACTTCCAGACCATGGTCACCGACCTGACCGGGTTGGCCACGGCCAACGCGTCGATGCTCGACGAGGGCACGGCCGCGGCCGAGGCGATGACCCTGGCGCGCCGCGCGAGCAAGGTCAAGAGCCAGGTGTACGTGGTGGACGCCGACGCGCTGCCGCAGACCGTCGCGGTGATCGCCGGGCGCGCCGAGCCGCTGGGTATCGAGGTGCGGGTGGTGGACCTGGACGTCGAGGCGTTGCCGGCGGAGTTCTTCGGCCTGCACCTGCAGTACCCGGGCGCGTCGGGCGCGGTGCGTGACCACGCCCCGCTGGTCGCCGCCGCGCACGCCGCCGGGGCCCTGGTGACCGTCGCGGCGGACCTGCTGGCGTTGACGATGCTGCGCCCGCCGGGTGACATCGGCGTGGACATCGCCGCCGGCACCACCCAGCGGTTCGGCGTGCCGATGGGTTTCGGTGGGCCGCACGCCGGCTACCTGGCCGTGCGCGCCGGGTTGGAGCGGATGCTGCCGGGCCGCCTCGTCGGGGTGTCCCGCGACGCCGACGGCAACCCCGCCTACCGGTTGGCGTTGCAGACCCGCGAGCAGCACATTCGGCGGGAGAGGGCGACCAGCAACATCTGCACCGCGCAGGTGCTGCTGGCGGTGATGGCCGGCATGTACGCGGTCTACCACGGCCCGGACGGGCTGCGGGCCATCGCCCGGCGTACCCACGCGGCGGCGGCCCGGTTGGCGGCCGGCCTGCGCGCCGGCGGCGTCGACGTCGCGGACGTGGCGTTCTTCGACACGGTCACCGCGACCGTGCCGGGGCGGGCGGCCGAGGTGGTGGCCGCCGCGGCGGCGCGCAACGTCAACCTGCGGCTGGTCGACGCCGACCGGGTCGGCGTGTCCTGCGACGAGACGACCACGGCGGCGCACCTTCAGGCGGTGTGGGCGGCGTTCGGCGTCGACGGCGTCGACGGCGACGTGGACGCGGCGCTGCCGGACGGCCTGGCCCGCACCGGGGAGATCCTCACCCACCCGGTGTTCCGCACCCACCACTCCGAGACGGCGATGCTGCGCTACCTGCGGCGCCTGGCCGACTTCGACTACGCGCTGGACCGGGGCATGATCCCGCTGGGGTCGTGCACGATGAAGCTCAACGCCACCACCGAGATGGAACCGATCAGCTGGCCGGAGTTCGCGCACGTGCACCCGTTCGCGCCGGCGGAGCAGACCGCCGGCTACCGGGAGCTGATCGCCCAGTTGGAGGGCTGGCTGGCGGAGGTGACCGGCTACGACGCGGTCAGCGTGCAGCCCAACGCCGGATCGCAGGGCGAGCTGGCCGGGCTGCTGGCGATCCGCGCCTACCACCGCGACCGGGGCGAGGGGCACCGCGACGTGTGCCTGATCCCGTCGTCGGCGCACGGCACCAACGCCGCGTCGGCGGTGATGGCCGGGATGCGGGTGGTCGTGGTCGGCTGCGACGCCGACGGCAACGTCGACCCGGTCGACCTCGACGCGAAGGTCGACAAGCATCGGGACGCCCTGGCCGCGATCATGGTGACGTACCCGTCGACGCACGGGGTGTACGAGACGGGCATCGCGCAGTTGTGCGCGAAGGTCCACGACGCCGGCGGTCAGGTGTACGTCGACGGGGCGAACCTCAACGCGCTGGTCGGGTTCGCCAAGCCGGGGAAGTTCGGGGCGGACGTGTCGCACCTGAACCTGCACAAGACGTTCTGCATTCCGCACGGCGGCGGCGGCCCGGGGGTCGGCCCGGTGGCGGTGCGGGCGCACCTGGCGCCGTTCCTGCCCGGTGACCCGGGCGGCGGGCACGTCGACGGGCGGCCGGCGATCTCGGCGGCCCGCTACGGGTCGGCGGGGATCCTGCCGATCCCGTGGGCGTACCTGCGGATGATGGGCGCGGCCGGGCTGGTCCGGGCCACCGGGGTGGCGGTGCTGGCGGCCAACTACGTGGCGGTGCGGCTGCGGCAGCACTTCCCGGTGTTGTACGCCGGCAACAAGGGCCTGGTGGCGCACGAGTGCATCCTGGACCTGCGGCCGTTGACGAAGGCGAGCGGGGTGAGCGTCGACGACGTGGCGAAGCGGCTCATCGACTACGGTTTCCACGCCCCGACGATGTCGTTCCCGGTGGCCGGCACGTTGATGGTGGAGCCGACCGAGAGTGAGGACCTGGCCGAGCTGGACCGGTTCTGCGACGCGATGATCGCCATCCGCGCCGAGATCGACGAGGTGGCGTCGGGGCGGTGGCCGGCGGGGGACAACCCCCTGGCGAACGCGCCGCACACCGCGGCGATGGTGTCCGGTGACGAGTGGCCGCACCCGTACCCGCGGTCGGTGGGCGCCTATCCGGGCGGGGTGGTGCGGGCGGGGAAGTACTGGCCGCCGGTGCGGCGGGTCGACGGCGCGTACGGCGACCGGAATCTGGTCTGCTCGTGCCCGGCGCCGGAGGCGTTCGAGGATTGAGGGCGCTCACGCCGGGGCGGTGGGGAATCGCCGCCCCGGCCGGCGCGCCGGCGGTCTGCGCCGGCGCGTACGCTCACTGACGCTGCGTGATCGCTCAGGCGACGAGGGCGTGGCGGGCCGGTCCCCGGTGCGGGGCGATGGTCCGCCCGTCGGGGAGCAGCTCACCGGTGTCCTCGAAGACGATGACGCCGTTGCAGAGCAGGCTCCAGCCCTGCTCAGGGAAGCAGGCGAGGACGCGGGCGGCTTCGCGGTCGGTCGCGTCGGCGGAGGGGCAGGTGGGCTGGTGCTGACACATCGGGTTCTCCGCACTGTGGGGGCACTGTGTCATGGTTCACATGACCAGTGACGCACAGTACCAAGCGAAACCGCGCGGCATCGAGCATGGATGTGTCATGTTCCCCCAGAACGGGCTGAACGGATGAGCCGGAACCACCCGGACGTCGTGGAAGCGCTCCCACAGGTACCGTTCGATGTGCCCGGCGCGCCGCGGTCCTGCCGGTCCCGGCTGGTCGAGACCGCCCGGCTGCAGTGGCGCCTCGGCGACGGCGGCGACCCCGCCGACCTGGCCCAACGCTTCCTCACCACGCACGGCGTACGCGTCGACGACCTGGCCCGACCCGGCCGGCACACACCCGACGGGGTGTGCGGGGCGGCGCTGTTCCTGTCCGCCGCCGCCGGCGCGTACGCCATCGGCGCGCCGACCGGCGCGCCCACCCCGGCGCCCGCGCTGCCCGACCTGGTGGTGGTCGTCTACCGACACGCCGACCCGCCGCCGCGGCGGCCGGCGACCACGCCCGGCTGGTCGCTGGCCGACTGGCGCGACAGCTGGACCCCCGCCGCGCACGCCGCCGCCGTCGAGGCGGTGCGCGCCGCCATCGCCCGCGGCGACGTCTACCAGGTCAACCTCGTCGGGCACGCCGCCGCCGGGTACGCCGGCGATCCCCGCCCGGCGCTCGCCCGCCTCGCCGCGCTGCCCGGCGCCCGCTACGGCGGCACCCTCACCGGCCCCGGCTGGGCGCTGGGCTGCGCCTCCCCGGAGACGCTGATCGCCGTCGAGGGCGGCCGACTGGTCACCCGGCCGATCAAGGGCACCCGCCCGGCCACCGCCGCCGGTCGCCGCGAGCTGCTCGCCTCGGCCAAGGAACGCGCCGAACACGTGATGATCGTCGACCTGGAACGCAACGACCTGGCCCGGATGGCCCGCACCGGGTCCGTGCGCGTCGACGAGCTGTTCGCCGTACGCCGCTGGTGTGACCTGTGGCAGGCGGAGTCGACGGTGTCGGCGGCGCCCGCCGGCGGCCTGGGCCTGGCCGACCTGCTGCGCGCGGTGTGTCCCGGCGGCTCGGTGACCGGCGCGCCCAAGCACGCCGCGCTGGCCCAGGTGGCCGCGCGGGAGCCGGTGGGTCGGGGCGCCGGCATGGGCGCGCTCGGCTGGGTCGCGTCGGACCGCCTCGACCTGGGGCTGACCATCCGCACCGCCGCGGCCGACGCCCACCGGCTGCACCTGTGGGCCGGCGGCGGCATCACCTGGGGCAGCGATCCGGCCGCCGAGGTCGCCGAGGCCGCCGCCAAGGCCGCCCCGATCCGGGCGCTGCTCGCCGCCGGCTGACCCGACCCCGCCGGGCGCTCAGGGGGCGGCGGCGAACGCGTCCAGGGCGGCGACCACCCGCTCGCCGATGCCGTGCCCGCCGCCGTGCCCGCCGGACTCGACGATCTCCAGCCGGGCGTCCGGCCAGTCCTGGGTCAGCCGCCAGGCGATGTCCGGCGGCCCGCTGACGTCGAGGCGGCCCTGCACCAGCACCCCGGGAATGCCGGCGAGGCGCCCGGCGTCACGCAGGAGCTGACCGTCGGGCAGGAAACCCAGGTTCGCGAAGTGGTGGGTGACCAGCCGGGTGAACCCGTACCGGAACACCGGGTCGGCGTAGCGGGGGCTGGGCGCGTAGCCGCCCGCGAGGGAGACGTGCACGTCCTCCCACGCGCACCAGTCACGCGCCGCCCGGTCCCGCACCGCCGGGTCCGGGTCGTCGACCAGCCGGGCGTACGCGGCGGCCAGGTCACCGTCACGCTCGCCCTCGGGCACCCCGTCGCGGAAACGCGCCCACTCCTGCGGGAAGACCCGGCCCATGTCCCGGGTCACCCACTCGATCTCCCGGCGGGTGTTGGCCACCACGCTGAACAGCACCAGCGCGGTGACCCGAGCCGGGTGGGCCTGGGCGTACGCCAGCGACAACGCCGAACCCCAGGAGGCGCCGCACAGCAACCACCGGTCCACGCCCAGGTGCGCGCGCAGCAGCTCCATGTCGGCCAGCAGGTGCGCGGTGGTGTTCACCGACAGGTCGGTGGCCGGATCGGCGGCCGGCGGGGTGCTGCGCCCGCAGCCGCGCTGGTCGAACAGCACGATCCGGTAGGCCCGCGGGTCGAACAGCTGCCGCCACGACGCGCCCGCGCCGGAGCCCGGGCCGCCGTGCACCACGAGCGCCGGCCGGCCGCCGGGGTTGCCGCAGGTCTCCCAGTAGACGCGCTGGCCGTCGCCGACGTCCAGGTGGCCCCACGCGTACGGCTCGATCGGCGGATACATGACGGCGACCCTCCCACCACAACGAATACAACAGCGCTGTTACATTAGCGGACGTGACCGCCCCCGACCGCGACGCCCTCGGCACCCTGCTGCGCCACGTCCTGGACACCCTCGACGCCGACGTCGCCGCCGTGCACGACCGCCTCGGCCTCACCGACTACCGGCCCCGCTACTCACCCGTGCTGCGCGTCCTCGTCACCGACGGGCCGCTGCCCATCCGCGACCTGGCCACCCGCGTCGGCGTCACCCACTCCGCCGCCAGCCAGACCGTCGCCGGCATGCGCCACGCCGGCCTGGTCACCCTCACCCCCGGCACCGACGCCCGCCACCGCATCGTCACCCTCACCGACCGCGCCCGCGCCCAGCTGCCCGCCGTCGAAGCCGAATGGGCCGCCACCACCGCCGCCATGCGCCGGCTCGACACCGAACTACCCGTACCCCTGGCCGACGAGCTGCACGCCGTGCTCACCGCACTGCGCCGCCGCCCGCTACGCGAGCGCATCGCCGACACCGGCCTGCTCCCACCCGCCGGCGGACACCCGCCCCCGGTAAGCAACGGATAACCTTCCGGGCATGACTATGCGCCCGATCCGGATCATCGGCGACCCCGTCCTGCGCACCCCCAGCGAACCGGTCACCACCTTCGACGCCGAACTACGCGCCCTCGTGCGGGACCTGATGGACACCCTGCTCGGCGCACCCGGACGCGCCGGCGTCGCCGCACCCCAGATCGGCGTCAACACCCAGGTGTTCGTCTACGACGCCGACGGCCACCGCGGCCACCTCGTCAACCCCACCCTGGAACTGTCCGACGAACTACAGGACGACGACGAGGGCTGCCTGTCCATCCCCGGGCTCTACTTCCCGGCCCCCCGCGCCCTGCACGCCACCGCCCACGGCCACGACCAGCACGGCGAACCCCTCACCATCACCGGCAGCGGCTTCCTCGCCCGCGCCCTGCAACACGAGACCGACCACCTGCGCGGCCGCCTCTACGTCGACACCCTGCGCGGCGACACCCGCCGCCGCGCGCTGCGCGAGATCCGCGCCGGACGCTTCGACTCACCCAGCCGCGGCCGCTGACCCCACCCGGGCCACCAGCGAGAACTCGTCGTAGTCGGCGACCCGGGTGAACCCCACCCGCTCGTACAACCGCACCGCCGCCACGTTGTCCGCCTTCACGTTCAACACGACGTGCCCGACGCGCTCGCGCAGCCGCGCGCACAACGCCGCCACCACCGCCGCACCCAGACCCCGACCCCGCCACCGCGGAAGCGTCGCCACGTTGCCCAACGCCGCCACCCCGTACACCGGCGACCACACGTGCACCCCCGCCACCGCGACCAGCTCACCGCCGTCACGCACCCCCACGTACTGCCCGGTCTCCACCATCCGAGCGTCGAACCAGTTACCCGGATACGCCCGCTCGTAGAAACGCCGCAACCCCGGCAGGTCCGCCGCGCCCAACACCTCGCCCGCCGGCGTCACCCCCGCCAACCGCCCCGGCACCGTCAACGCCATCCGATGGTGCCGACCACCCGGGGCACACCGGAACGACCCGGCCAACGCTCCCAGCAGCCCGGGGGACAGGTGCGCGTACAACCGGGCCGGCAACACCGGCGCCACCCGCGTCAACAACCCCGACAACGCCGCCACCCGATCCGGCGCCGCGAACGCCAACAACGTCGGCGGCTCCACCCCGTGATACAGCAACACCACCTCGTCGCCGCAGCGGAACCACGACGTGTACGGCCAGAAGAAATCGTCCAGATCACCCAACTGGTAGGCGTGCAACACCGGATCCCGACCCAACAGGCCGGCCAACACCGACCGGTCGTGCTCCGCCCGCACCGCCACCTCAGCGCGCCGTCCACTGGTCGTAGCCCAACCGCGCCACCAACGCCAACACCACCACCAGCAACACCACCCGCACGAACCCGGCGCCCCGACGCAACGCCATCCGCGCGCCCACCGCCGCCCCCGCCACGTTGCACACCGCCATCGCCGCACCCAACGCCCACCACACGTGCCCGCTCGCCCCGAACACCACCAACGCGCCCAGATTCGTCCCCGCGTTCACCACCTTCGCCATCGCCGACGCGTGCACGAAATCCGCACCCACCAACGCGGTGAACGCCAACACCAGGAACGTCCCCGTGCCCGGCCCGATCAACCCGTCGTACAACGCGATGCCCAACCCGGCCACCACCACCGCCGCCACCACCCGCGCCCGGGTCCGCCGCGACGGCGCCGCCACCACCCCCAACCGCGGCCGGGTCAGAACGAACACCGCCACCGCCACCAACACCACCAACACCACCGGCCGGTACGCGCCCGCCGGCACCGCCCCCGCCAACGCCGCACCCAACCCCGCCGTCACCACCGCCAGGCCCGCCGCCGGACCCGCCACCACCCAGTCCAGCTTCGTGCGCCGCGCATACGTCACCGCCGCCGTCGACGTACCGAAGATCGCCGCCAACTTGTTCGTCCCCAACGCCGTCGCCACCGGCACCCCCGGCGCCGCCACCAACAACGCCGGCAACAACAGCAGACCGCCGCCACCCACCACCGCGTCCACCCAGCCCGCCAAGGCGGCCACGGCCAGCAACGTCGTCAACGCCCCCACATCCACGCCGCGCATTCTGCCCACCCCGCCACCCCCGACGAAAACGCCTGTGGCCAGCCTCACCGGCCCCGACGCCGCCGCAACCACACCCCCACGCACGCCACCGCCACGAACACCAGCATCGAACAGCACAGCAGCTTCAGCACCCGGCCAGCCTGCCAGAGCGACGTAGGGTGTGCAGGTGCGCCTGGCCACCTTCAACCTGCTGCACGGCCGCTCCCTCACCGACGGGCTCGTCGACCCCGACCGGCTCACCGCCGCCGTCACCGCCCTCGACGCCGACGTCCTCGCCCTGCAGGAAGTCGACCGCGACCAGACCCGCAGCGGCAAACTCGACCTCACCGCCCTCGCCGCCCGCGCCCTGAACGCCGAGCACCACCGCTTCGCCGCCGCCGTCGTCGGCACCCCCGGCGAACAGTTCCGCCCCCTCACCCACGACGACGACGGCCACGGCGAACCCCTCTACGGCGTCGGCCTGATCAGCCGCCTGCCCGTCCGCACCTGGCAGGTCACCCGGCTGCGCGCCGCACCCGTGCGCTCACCCATCTACGTACCCGGCCCCGGCGGCGGACTCGTCCTGCTCCGCGACGAACCCCGCGTCGTGCTCGCCGCCGTCCTCGACACCCCCCACGGCCCCCTCACCGTCGCCGCCACCCACCTGTCCTTCGTCCCCGGCTGGAACATCTGGCAACTACGCCGCGTCGTGCGCGCCCTACGCGCCCTGCCCGCCCCCCGGATCCTGCTCGGCGACCTCAACCTCCCCGCCGGCCCCGCCGCCGCCCTCACCCGCTGGCGACCCCTCGCCCGCCGCGCCACCTACCCGGCCGGGCAACCCCGCGTCCAACTCGACCACGTCCTCGCCGACCCCCACCACCTCGACCGGCTCCCACCCGTCACCGCCGTCGACACCCCGCTGTCCACCATCTCCGACCACCGGCCCCTCGTCGTCGACCTCGGCTGAGAAACCTCACCCCAAGCCGGCCTGCCGCTCCGCCGCCCGCACCGCGTTACGGAACAACATCGCCACCGTCGTCGGACCCACCCCACCGACCCGCGGCGTGATCGCCCCCGCCACCTCCGCACACGACTCGGCCACGTCCGGCAGCAACCGCCGCCCCTCGTACCGCACCCCACCACCGACCACCACCGCACCCGGACGCACATGCTCCGGCCGCACGATCCCCGGCACCCCCGCCGCCGCCACCAGGATCTCCGCCCGCCGCGTATAGCGCGGCCAGTCCGCCACCCCCGTGTGCACCACCGTCACCGCCGCGTTCGCCGTCGGCCGCTTCTGCGCCAACAACATCGCCAACGGCCGCCCCAACGTCGCGCCCCGACCCAGGACCACCACCTCCCGGCCCGACACCGGCACCTGATGGAACGCCAACAACGCCTCGATCCCCGCCGGCGTACACGGCAACGGCCCCGGCAACCCCAACGCCAACCGACCCATGTTCACCGGATGCATCCCGTCGACGTCCTTGTCCGGATCCAACTCCGCCAACGCCCGGTCGTAGTCCAGCCGCCCCGGGATCGGATGCTGCACCAGCACCCCGTGCACACCGGCGTCGGCGTTGAAATCCGCCAGCACCGCATGCAGATCCGCCTGCGACGCCGACGCCGCCAGATGCACGTGCGGCGACGCGAACCCCAACTCCGCCGCCTGCCGAGACTTGATCCGGATGTAACCCGCGCTCGCGTCGTCGTCACCCACCAGCACCGTCGCCAACGCCGGCGTCACCCCCGCCGCGCGCAACCGCGCCACCGACGCGGCCACCTCGGCCAACACCTGATCCGCCACCGGCCCACCCGGCAACAACCGCGCGGTCGCACCGGACACCACGGAAACCGAAGAAGAAGACATGCGACACCTCGCCCGCGGAGGCCCAGGCGGTCGACCCCCACGACGAGCTCCCCGATGGTCCACCCATCCCCGTGCCGCCAGTCGCGTCCCCCTCAGCCTGCCACAACCCGCCGCGACACCGCATCCACCACCCGCTGCCACGCCGGCAACGACGCCAGCACCGCATCCGCCCGCCGCCGCCGATCCGCCACCGACGCCACCCCAAGATCCGCCAACACCGCCTCGAACGCCGGCCACGCCGCCCGCCCCCGCTCCGGCGCCACCGCCGCCAACACCGCATGACACCGCGCGTACGTCACCAGCACCCAGAACATCGCCTCCCGATGCCGCCCCGCCGCCACCAGCTCCGCCGCACCCCCGAACACCACCGGCCGCCCCGCCACGCCCAGATCCGCCCCGAACGCGAAACCCTCCCGCGGCAGTCGCGCCACCTCCTCGAACACCACCGCCAACCCGGCCAGATGCTCCCGCACCCGCCCCGCGCCCACCCCACCGCCGTCCAACGTCGCCAACAACTCCGGATACCACCCACCGAACCCGTGACCCGCCAACACCTCCGACGCCCGCACGTACCGCCGCCGCACCGTCGGATCCACCAACCCCGCCACCGCCGGCCAGACCGCCAACACCTGATCCGCCACCGGCGCCCCCGCGTCCAGCACCCGCAACCCGTCCTCCACCCGCCGCCGCACGCCCGCGCACCGCCGCCGCACCCACACCCGATCGGCGAACCCCGCCGCCACCCGCCGCCGCACCACGGCCAACCGCCCCGACGGATCCGCGATCACCCCATCGGTACGGAACATCGGCGCGAACACCCACGACCCCAACACGTCCTCCGGGCCACCCAACTGCGCCCAGGTCACCGTGCTGACCTCCAGCAGCACCCCACCACGGACGAACTTGCCCACCTTCGCGCCGGGGGAGCCCCGCACCAGCAGCACGTCCACGTCCGACGACGCCGGCAACACCGCGTCGTCCGGCAAACCCACCGTCGACCCGCTGAACAACGCCCCCTCCACCGACGGATCGGAGCGCATCCGCTCCCGCACCCAGTCGACCGCCACCGCCCGTGCCGCACCCACCCGCATCCGGCCGATCCTGCCAGCGCCGCGCCCGACCGGTCGGACAACCGCCACCGATGGATTCATCTTCGCGAGCGCTCAGAAGCTGATGACGCGGACGGATCGGCCGAACGACACGGCGCGCGGTGGTCTGCGCGGCGACCTTCGACGCCCGCCTCAGCGCCGGTCCACCGACAACCCCGACACCGCCCGGTTCGTGCGGTTCGCGGCCACCGCCGCCCGCTGCTGACCCGCCGTCACCTCGATGTACGTCTGCGACGACGCCAACGACGCGTGCCCCAGCAACCGCATGATCTCCGCCGCGCCCGCGCCGTCCTCCGCCAGGCGCGTCGCGAACGTGTGCCGTAACGCGTGCAACCGCGCCCCCCGCGGCACCCGGTCACCGATGCCCGCCCGCCGGTAACACGACTCCACCAGATACTGCAGGCCACCCCGACGCAACGGCTCACCCACCCGGTCCACCAGCAACGGCCCGTCCGGCCGCACGCTGCGCCCCCCGAACCGCAACCGCCGGCTCTCCAAATAGCCGGCCAACACCCGGTCCACGCCCGCCTCGATCGGCACCGTCCGCGGCCGCCCGCCCTTGCCGGCCACGTCGACGCGCCGCTCGCCGTCCCGCCCGGCCACCGACGACACCCGCAACGCCAGCAGCTCCGACAGGCGCAACCCGGCGCACAACGCCAGCGCCAGCACCGCCAGGTCCCGCTCCGGCCACGGGTCGCGCTGCCGGCCCTCGGCCCGCGCCACCGCCGCCAGCAACTCCTCCGGGGTGTCCTCGCCGCGCAGCGGCTTGGGCCGGGGGAGCGGCGTGCGGGGCCGCCCCACCGCCGGCATCGGATTCCCGGATACGACGCCCTCGGCCACCAGGAACGTGAAGAAGCTGTTCCAGGTGGACCACGCACGGTGGACGGAGGCGGCGGCGCGGGGAGCGGCGAAGCGGGCGAACGCCGCGCGCATCACCCGCGGGGACAGGGCGCCGATCGGCAGCCGGCCCGAGGGGAGGGGAGTGGCGTCGTCGCCGTCCGCCGCGACCAGCGCCGCCACCGCGTTCAGGTCCCGCCGGTACGCGGCCAGCGTGTGGGGGGAGGGCTTGCGGGTGGCCCGGGCGGTCAGGAACTCCTCGATCAACGTTCCTACCGCTTCGTCCGGTTTGTCATGCATAAGGGATATTATGCATGATTTTCGCGTTCCCGCCAGGCCGCCGCGCCGGGGGAGAGCGGCCGGAAAACGCGTTGCCGTGCCCGCAGACTGGGCCCCGTGGTGGAGATTCGGCCTGGCCGGGCCCGCCGGTGTGGTTCCACGGCGACGTCTCCGCCGGGAACCTGCTCGTCGCGGACGGGCGTCTGACTGCGCTGATCGACTTCGGGCAGTGCGGGGTCGGCGACCCGGCCTGCGATCTGGTGCCCGCGTGGACGTGGTGCGTCGGCGTGGAGCGTGCGGTGTTCCGGGACGCGGTCGGGTTGCCGGCCGACGCGTGGCGGCGGGCGCGCGGGTGGGCGTTGTGGAAGGCGCTGGTGACGCTCGCGCACGGGGTGGGGCCGGGCGAGGAGCAGGCGCGGGTGCTCGGCGCGGTGCTGGACGATCCGGTGGCGGAATGAGGTCCGGGGAGGCCAGGATCCGGTTTACTTGACATAATGTAGATTATCGAATCGCGTACGTGGGTTGGTCGGGGCGGCGGGGTCGGTGCCGCACCCCGCCGCCCCGCGTCCGGCGAGGTCAGGCCCCGACGTAGGCGGCGAGGTGCTCGCCGGTGAGCGTGGACCGGGCGGCCACCAGGTCGGCCGGGGTGCCCTCGAAGACGATCCGGCCGCCGTCGTGCCCGGCGCCCGGGCCGAGGTCGATGATCCAGTCGGCGTGCGCCATGACCGCCTGGTGGTGCTCGATGACGATCACCGATTTGCCGGCGTCGACGAGCCGGTCGAGCAGGCCGAGCAGTTGGGCGACGTCGGCCAGGTGCAGGCCGGTGGTCGGCTCGTCGAGGACGTAGACGCCGCCCTTGTCCCCCATCCGGGTGGCGAGCTTGAGCCGCTGCCGCTCCCCTCCGGACAGCGTGGTCAGCGGTTGACCGAGAGTGAGGTAGCCGAGCCCGACGTCGGCGAGGCGGTCGAGGACGGCGTGGGCGGCCGGGGTGCGGGCGTCGCCGGCGCCGAAGAACTTCTCGGCTTCGCTGACCGGCATGGCGAGGACCTGGCTGATGTCGCGGCCGCCGAGGTGGTAGTCGAGCACGGCTGCCTGGAACCGCTTGCCCTCGCAGTCCTCGCAGGTGCTGGCGACGCCGGCCATGATGCCCAGGTCGGTGTAGATGACGCCGGCGCCGTTGCAGGTGGGGCAGGCGCCCTCGGAGTTGGCGCTGAACAGGGCGGGTTTGACGCCGTTGGCCTTGGCGAAGGCCTTGCGGACGGGGTCGAGCAGGCCGGTGTAGGTGGCCGGGTTGCTGCGGCGGGAGCCGCGGATGGGGGTCTGGTCGACGCTGACGACGTCGTCGCGCTTGGCCAGTGAGCCGTGGATGAGGGAGCTCTTGCCGGAGCCGGCGACGCCGGTGACGACGACCAGCACGCCGAGTGGGATGTCGACGTCGACGTCGCGCAGGTTGTGGGTGCGGGCGCCGCGGATGGGCAGGGTGCCGGTGGGTGTGCGCAGGGTGTCCTTGAGGGTGGCGCGGTCGTCGAGGTGGCGGCCGGTGGTGGTGTCGCTGGTGCGCAGCCCGTCGACGGTGCCCTCGTAGCAGATGGTGCCACCGTCGGCGCCGGCGCCGGGGCCGAGGTCTACGGCGTGGTCGGCGATGGCGATGGTTTCCGGTTTGTGTTCGACGACCAGGACGGTGTTGCCCTTGTCGCGCAGGCGCAGCAGGAGGTTGTTCATCCGGGCGATGTCGTGCGGGTGCAGGCCGATGGTGGGTTCGTCGAAGACGTAGGTGACGTCGGTGAGCGACGAGCCGAGGTGGCGGATCATCTTGGTGCGTTGGGCCTCGCCGCCGGAGAGGGTGCCGGCGGGGCGGTCGAGGCTGAGGTAGCCGAGGCCGATCTCGACGAAGGAGTCGAGGGTGTCCCCCAGTGCGGCGAGCAGCGGGCCGACGGAGGGTTCGTGCAGGGCGCGGAGCCAGGTGGCGAGGTCGCTGATCTGCATGGCGCAGGCGTCGGCGATGCTGATGCCGTTGATCTTCGAGGAGCGGGCTTCGGGGCTCAGCCGGGTGCCGTCGCAGTCGGGGCAGGTGGTGAAGGTGACGGCCCGTTCCACGAAGGCGCGGATGTGGGGCTGCATGGCGTCGACGTCCTTGGCGAGCATCGACTTCTGGATGGCGGGGATGAGGCCGGTGTAGGTGACGTTGATGCCCTCGACCTTGACCTTGGTGGGTTCCTTGTGCAGGAGGTCGTGCAGTTCCCGCTTGGTGTAGTCGCGGATGGGCTTGTCCGGGTCGAACATGCCGCTGGCGCGGAAGATGCGGCCGTACCAGCCGTCCATGCTGTAGCCGGGGATGGTGATGGCGCCTTCGTTGAGGGTGCGGTCGGCGTCGTAGAGGACGGTGAGGTCGAAGTCGGTGACGTTGCCTCGGCCCTCGCAGCGGGGGCACATGCCGCCGAGGCGGGTGAAGGTGGCTTTCTTGGTCTGGGTTCTGCCGGCGCCGCGTTCGACGGTGATGGCGCCGGTGGCGCGTACGGAGGGGACGTTGAACGAGTAGGCGTTGGGTGGGCCGATGTGGGGTTGGCCGAGGCGGCTGAAGAGGATGCGCAGCATGGCGTTGGCGTCGGTGGCGGTGCCGACGGTGGAGCGTGGGTCGGCGCCGATGCGTTCCTGGTCGACGATGATGGCGGTGGTGAGGCCTTCGAGGATGTCGACCTCGGGTCGGGACAGGGTGGGCATGAAGCCTTGGACGAAGGCGCTGTAGGTCTCGTTGATGAGGCGTTGCGACTCGGCGGCGATGGTGCCGAAGACCAGGGAGCTCTTGCCGGAGCCGGAGACGCCGGTGAACACGGTGAGGCGGCGTTTGGGCAGTTCGACGTCGACGTCGCGCAGGTTGTTCTCGCGGGCGCCGTGTACGCGGATGACGTCGTGGCTGTCGGCGTGGGCCGTGGTCATGGGGTCTCCGTCCCGGTGGTGGGGTTCAGTCCAGCCAGCGGCCGTGGCGCATGAGCGTGCGGCCGGGCATCTCGTCGACCTCGCGCCAGGCTTGGACGCGGTGGGGTGTGATGCGGTACCAGCGGTAGGGCGTCAGGGTACGGGGGTCGAAGCCGGTGCGGGTGGCGAACCGCTCCCCTCGTTCGGTGGGCAGCGGGGCGTTTGCGCGGGTTCAGTGCCGCTGGTTGATGCGGATGAGGTTGCCGGTGGGGTCGCGGAAGGCGCAGTCGCGTACGCCGTAGGGCTGGTCGGTGGGTTCCTGGACGACGTCGGCGCCGCTGGCCTGGAGACGGTCGAACAGGGCGTCGAGGTCGTCGGTGGCGAGGGTGAGCGCGCCGTAGCTGCCCTTGGCGATGAGTTCGAGGATGGTGCGGCGTTCGTCGTCGGTGATGCCGGGGTCGGCGGCCGGGGGGTGCAGGACGATGCCGGTCTCGGGTTGTTCGGGTGGGCCGACGGTGAGCCAGCGCATGGTGTCTCCGCGGCCGACGTCGTTGCGGAGTTCGAAGCCGAGGGTGTCGCGGTAGAAGGCGATGGCGGCGTCGGCGTCGGTGTGGGGCAGGAAGGCGTAGTGGATGGTGATCGTCATGGTGGTCACGCTAGCGGGGGTGGTTCGGGTCGGGCTTCTCGATTCCTGATCGGTCGGGTGACCTGTTTGGTGAGGCACGGGGGTGGTTCGGCGGTGGGGGGCGCGTGGCGGGCGCGGTAGGCGCTGGGTGGTTCGCCGACGAGTTCGGTGAAGCGGGTGCTGAAGGTGCCCAGTGACTGGCAGCCGACGGCGAAGCAGACGTCGGTGACGTTGAGGTCGCCGCGTCGCAGCAGGGCCATGGCGCGTTCGATGCGGCGGGTCATGAGGTAGGCGTACGGGGATTCGCCGTAGGTCTGGCGGAACTGGCGGCTGAGGTGGCCGGCGGACATGTGTTCGCCGCGGGCGAGCGCTTCGACGTCGAGGGGTTGGGCGTGTTCGCGGTCGATGCGGTCGCGGACCCGGCGTAGCCGGGTGAGGTCGCGCAGGCGTTGGGCGAATGCGGGGTCGTCGGGTTGCACGGGTGCATCTTCGCTGGTGGGTCGGGGTGTCGGCCACCTTCTGGGGCGGCGTTTCGACGGCAGACGTGGGGACGGTCAGCGCAGCCGGCGGGCGGTGAAGCGGGTG
Source organism: Micromonospora sp. NPDC049282 (assembly GCF_043197045.1). Taxonomy (NCBI): domain Bacteria; kingdom Bacillati; phylum Actinomycetota; class Actinomycetes; order Micromonosporales; family Micromonosporaceae; genus Micromonospora; species Micromonospora sp. NPDC049282. The sequence continues at coordinate 2,718 of NZ_JBICSL010000002.1, read as the reverse complement.
GGCGGGTCGGCGATGGCGTCCTGGGCGGCGACGAGCTGCAGTTCGCGGGTGCCGGCGGCGAGGGTGTCCGCCAGCACCGCGAAGATCGAGTTGGTGGTGCGTTCCAGCGCGGTCTCGGGTGAGCCGGTGGTGGCGAGGTGGGCCAGGTAGAGCGCGGCGGTGACGTCGCCGCAGCCGTTGGGGCTGATCGGCAGCAGCGGGGTGGTGACGGCCCAGGCGCCCTCGCCGGAGACGGCGACGACCTCGAGGTGGCCCTCGGGCAGGTCGCCGTGCAGGACGCTGGTGACCAGGACGTGTTCGGGTCCGGTGGCCCGCACGGTGTCGACGGCGGCGAGCAGGTCGTCGAGGGTGTCGGTGCGGCGGTCGGCGAGGAACTCCAGCTCGAACTGGTTGGGCGTGACGATGTCGGCGCACGGTACGACGGTGTCGCGCAGGTATTCCGGGATGCCGGGGCGGACGAACATGCCGCGCCCGACGTCACCCATGACCGGGTCGCAGCAGTAGAGGGCGGCGGGGTTGTCGGTCTTGACCCGGGCGACGGTGTCGAGGATCACCGCGCCGACGGCGGGGTCGCCCTGGTAGCCGGAGAGGACCGCGTCGGCGGTGCCGAGCACGCCCCGGTCGGCGATGCCGGCGATGACCTCGGCGACGTCGGTGGGGGCGAGCAGCGGGCCGCGCCAGGCGCCGTAGCCGGTGTGGTTGGAGAAGTGCACGGTCAGCACCGGCCACACCTCGTGCCGCAGGCGTTGCAGCGGGAACACGGCGGCGGAGTTGCCGACGTGGCCGTAGGCGACCGAGGACTGGATGGACAGGATCTTCACCGGCTCATGGTCGCATCCCCGCCGGTGGTCACGCTCAGTGGTCGTCGGGCGACGTGCGGGGGTAGCGTCGACCGCTCGGCTCAGGGTTCGACCGTCGGGCGCGTGGCCTGTTTGGGCGCAGCGTGCGGTGGGGGCATGGAACGAGGGGTTCTCGCCATCTGGACGGAGGAAGCACGGATGCTTTCCGCACTCGATCGTCGGAAGACCATCGCGCCGCCGGGGTACAGCCGCTGGCTGATCCCGCCGGCCGCGCTGGCGATCCATCTCTGCATCGGGCAGGTGTACGCGACCAGCGTGTACAAGAACTCCCTGATCGCGCACTTCGACACCGGGCAGACGGCGATCGGCGTGATCTTCAGCATCGCGATCGTGATGTTGGGCCTGTCGGCCGCGGTGGCGGGCACCTGGGTGGAGGCGAACGGGCCGCGCAAGGCGATGTTCGTCTCGGCGTGCTTCTGGGCGGCCGGGTTCCTGGTGGGCGCGCTGGGCATCGCGACCTCGCAGCTGTGGCTGCTGTACCTGGGGTACGGGGTGCTGGGCGGCATCGGTCTGGGGATCGGGTACATCTCCCCCGTCTCCACGTTGATCAAGTGGTTTCCGGACCGGCCGGGCCTGGCGACCGGTCTGGCGATCATGGGTTTCGGTGGTGGGGCGATGGTGGCCTCTCCCCTGTCCCGGCAGCTGCTGTCGTTCTTCGACTCCGGGTACGACCCGTCGAACAGCGGGTCGACGGCGTCGGGTTCGGCCCTGGTCTGGCTGTTCGTCACGCTCGGTGTCGGCTACTTCGTGATCATGATGTTCGGGGTGTTCAACGTGCGGGTGCCGGCGCCGGACTGGCGCCCGGCCGGGTTCGACCCGGCCAGCGTGGCGGCGAAACCGCTGGTGACCACCGCGAACGTGTCGGCGGCGAACGCGGTGAAGACCCGCTCGTTCTGGCTGCTGTGGGTGGTGCTGTTCTGCAACGTGACCGCGGGCATCGGCATCCTGGAGCAGGCCAGCCCGATGATCCAGGACTTCTTCCGCGACAACGGCACCTCGGCGGTGTCGGTGGCGGCGGCCGGCGGTTTCGTCGGGTTGCTGTCGCTGTTCAACATGGCCGGCCGGTTCGTCTGGTCCTCGACGTCGGACGTGATCGGCCGCAAGCCGATCTACCTGGTGTACCTGGGCGTCGGGCTGGTGACGTACCTGCTGCTGGCGTTGTTCGGGCAGACCGCGACGGCGTTGTTCGTGCTGCTGGCCTGCGTGATCCTGTCGTTCTACGGCGGCGGGTTCGCGACCGCGCCGGCGTACCTGCGGGACCTGTTCGGCACGTTCGAGGTGGGCGCGATCCACGGCCGGCTGCTGACCGCGTGGTCGGCGGCGGGGGTGGCCGGCCCGCTGATCGTCAACGCGTTCCTCGACGCGCAGGGCGAGCCGGGCACGTTGACCGCGTCGGCGTACCGGCCGGCGCTGTTCACGATGGTCGGGGTGCTGGCGGTGGGGCTGGTGGCGAACCTGCTGATCCGGCCGGTGCCGCAGCGGTTCCACGAGCCGGCGTCGGGCCGGGACGAGATGGCGGACGGGCAGCTGGTGACGGCGGACAGGAGTGGATCGTGAACGAGCGCAGCGGTGGCGGGCAGCAGGTCCGCCTGGTGGTGTCGTGGCTGGTGGTGGCCGTGCTGCTGGGTTACGGGGTGGTGCAGACGCTGATCACGGCGGCGAAGCTGTTCACGCACTGAGTGCGGCGCACGCGCGGCGGCCCGGGGTTCTCCCCCGGGCCGCCGCCGCTTCTCTACAGGCCGCCGGCCACGCGCAGGACCGCGCCCGTGGTGTAGGAGGCGTCGGGGCCGAGCAGGTGCGCGATCGCGCCGGCGACCTCGTCGGGCTCGCCGGCGCGGCCCAGCGGGATGCGGCCGGC